>SUZI01000012.1 GCA_015060005.1 Rikenellaceae bacterium | reverse complement strand
AGACACGCCTTTTACGTAGAAGCTGTATAACAAGAGCTATTTTGAAGCTGCTCGCAGACTGAGAAACCGCAGTTTACTTGGCGTAAATGAGGATTTCTCTGGCAAGGCAGATGCCGAAAGAGCCTTGCAAGACACGCCTTTTACGTAGAAGCTGTATAACAAGAGCTATTTTGAAGCTGCTCGCAGACTGAGAAACCGCAGTTTACTTGGCGTAAATGAGGATTTCTCTGGCAAGGCAGATGCCGAAAGAGCCTTGTTAGACAGTTTCTTTTTGGAAGGCTTCGCGAGGTGTACCATTATGACAATATATCACACCACAATGTGTAAAACCCTCCTTATCAAGAAGATGTAGCATCGGCAGGTTATCCTTATGCGTATCAATTCGCAGATTAGGACATCTAAGCAATGCCCAACGCAAAACATAGCGAAAGACTCCTTGCATCGTACCATCACTTGCTATGCGATGAATAGTGCCATACGGATTATCATTAAGCCACTCTCCTTCAATAGTTTGATAGGTCGCATCATTGCCTATTATATGACAAAATGTCGCACATACCACACCTCCATCATTCTCTACAACAAAGGCGTTGCCTTCGGCAATATCGTGTTGGATGAGTTCTCTGCTCGGGTAATCGCCACCCCACTGACTATCATTACCATACGACGCCATAAACTCGCGTGCGTGGGCAAATATTCTCAGCATTGATTCAATATCACTATGTTCTGCTCGTCGAATGTTCATAACACAACAAAGGTACTATTTTGCAGCATAACTTCAAATATCATACGGAAAAGATTTTATGACAGACGATTGTCAAAAATCGTAAGCAGAAAAAATTTTTGACACAAATAGACAAATTATAGCAGCGAACACTTTGATACATAATAAAAATTTGATACTTTTGTGAAAACTGCTTCTATTATGGATCAACCCAAGATTGAGAGAGTGCTACGTCTGATGAAGATGATGACGGGCAATGTGAACTACACCGTAGAGGATTTGGCTGAGCGATTAGAGACCTCGCCACGCTCGATATACCGCTACATAGAGACCTTCAAAGATGCCGGCTTCGTAGTGCAGAAGGTTGATGGCGGCGTATATCGTTTGGGCAAGGAGAGTAAATATTTCAAGAGCATATCGCAGCTTATCCACTTCACCGATGAGGAGGCTCACATCGTCAATCAACTTATTGAAGCTTTAGATGATACCAATATGCTGAAGCAAAACCTGCGAAAGAAACTCACCTCGGTATACAACTGCACATCGATGGCAAACAGCATCGTAAAGGGCAAGAATGCAATCAATATCAACCACATAATAGAGGCTATCGAGGGTAAGCGTCAGGTGGTGCTGAAGAACTATGCATCATCGCACACAGGCATCATCCGCGACCGCCTGGTTGAACCTTTTGGATTTACCACCAACTACATACAGATATGGTGTTATGAGCCCGAGAGCGGTATGAACAAACTCTTCAACACCGCACGTGTAGGCTCTGTTGAGGTGTTGCAGCAGGAGTGGCAACACACCACCGAGCACCGCGAGGGTTATATCGACATCTTCCGTATGATGGGCTTTGAGCAGAAGCGAGTACAGTTGAAGGTGGGTGTTATGGCTCGTAACCTAATGACCGAGGAGTACCCTCTTTCGGAGCGGGATATGACACAGATTGACGACAACCATTGGTTGCTCGACACTCAGGTGTGTAACTACATAGGTATCAGCCGCTTTGTTCTGGGACTTATGAGCGATATAGAGATTGTAGACTCCCCAGAGTTTGAGCAATATATTCTCAAGGAGGTGGAACATATGCAGAGCAGACTTCAAGAGATAAAATAGTCCTTCTTAATCCAATCAAAAGATAGATAAAAAATTTCAGTTCACCGCTATTTGACAGTAATTGACAAAAAGCGGTCATACCTTTGCATCATCTAATCTCGGGATAACCACCAACCGAGAGGCAACGATGTATGTCAAACAACTAATATATAGAAGGTATGAACGTAGAGTTTAAGATGTCATTTAGCAAAGAGAAAAGCGTAGAGAAGACTATGCTTTTGATGTGGAAGCCATCAAAGGCAAGTTGCACATTAGAGAAGTTTGAGGAGATACTCGCCGACTGGACAGATGGCTGGACACCCGAACAGATGCAGTGGCAGGTAGGCAAAAACGAGGCGATAAAGAACGGTGATTGGCTCTATGTGGTCGACACAACAAGCAACCCCCAGGGCGTAGCAATGGTAGGTCAGATTGACGACTACAACAAACGCAGCGGAATAGCGAGCATCGAGCTCAAGGCAATGTTCCATCCCGACCGCTCACCAATGCTCACCATAGATGAGTTGAAGGCTCACCTCAAAGGCGTGGAATGGGGCGAGAAAAAGACTCTGAAGTGCCTAACCGACAAACAAGCAGAGCGGCTGGGGAAGATTTGGCGTGCATTCATTGCCAACAACCGCGACGTCTTCAAGCCTCGTGCTGCAATATGCGAAGAGTGGCTCGAAGAGCAGCAGCAGGCATCACTTATAGATAAGGCGATAGCATTGGCTGTAGAGGCTCACTCATCCGACATAGACTTAGACGGCAACCCTACAATCCTGCACGCACTCTCGGTAGGAATGGCGGGCAAGAGCGATAACGAGAAGATTGTGGGCTTCCTGCACGACGTGGTAGAGGATACGGAATACACCTTCGACGACATAGCAAAGGAGGGCTTCGATGAAGAGACAATGGAGGCACTCCATCTGCTCACTCACGACAAGGTAATACCCTATATGGAGTATATTGCCAAGATATGCAACTCAGGCAATACTACCGCTATAAACGTCAAACTCAACGACTTACACCACAATCTCAAACGTGGCAGCGAGGGCGGTCATCTGCAGTTTGCCGACAAGCATAACAATGCTCTGAGATACATAAACGAACACCTCTCGAGAGAGAAAAAGTAATGGATCGCACTCCCACATACTCACAATTCAGGCTGTTCCTGCAGAGTGCAAAGTGCGAGAGCAGCTTCGACAGAGCATTCTACGAAAGTAACGATTACACCTGCCTGGATGAGCAACTATGGCTGGCAATGGATGATTATCAGTCGCTATTTCTACGATGTTTTCGCTGGCGAGAGACCACGGAAGGAGATGAATATTGGCGACGCATTGACTCCTTATGGCAGTTGAGATTTGGCTCCATTAGGACCAAAAGATAGAGGTTACCGAAGTGGCATTTTGGTGCAAAAATAGCAAATCAAAATATATATTAATAAACGAAACCAAAAGATACAATATGTAGCGTTTATTTATATTTATAGTCTATTTTTTCATAGCAAAACTTTTTAAGCAAACAACAGGACTCGCCTCCGATCACATACATCAAACACAGCGATTTTAGATATTTGTCCAACTCGTCAGCACACATACCTCCAAAGGAGAAATCAACAACTGAAGCCCACCGAGCGTGGGCTTTTGTTGTGCATAGGCAAAACAGACTTAAATGTGGGGCTGGGAAAGAATATTCGCAAAGAATAGAAAATTCAGCCTAAAAGGTCGATTATTTTGAAAAAATGTTTGGCAGATAAAAATTTTTGTCATATATTTGTATGAATTATAGCTCGCAATGCAAAATTGCAGCGAACAGAGAAAACTTAAAAATGAAAAAAGTCAAAACACTTATACTTTTGCTTTTTGCGATTTTTTCCTGCGTGCACGCGTACGCCCAGGAGAGTCGTATCGAGGCTGGTGTTCGCTTCCGCAAGAGCCAGAGTGTTATTGACGAGAATTTCGCCGACAATGCCGAGCAGTTGCAGCAGATACTGTCGTTGCTTGACTCGCTCAATCAAGACCCTACCATCACCATCCGCAGCGTAGAGTTCTGCGGTGCAGTATCCCCCGAGGGTCCTACCTACATCAACCGTCGCTTGAGTAACGCACGTTTAGAGGCTTTGGAGTCATACGTTATGTCTCGCCTGAAGCTCGACATCCCCGACAGCCTTATCCTGCATAACGACCACTACATCCCTTGGGATAAGTTGGCACAGGAGGTTGCGGAGTCTGACGTGGAGTATAAGGACGAGGTGTTGAAGATTATCACCCGCAAGAATGTTGAAGATGTCCTGGACGAGCAGGGCTACCACATCGACGGCAGACTGCCTCTATTGCACGATATTGATGACGGCAAGGTCTGGACAGATATGTATAACCGTTTTTTCGCTCCGATGCGTAACGCCTATATGGTTATGGTTACCTACACCCGTTACCCGGAGGTTACACGAGGCGACGTAGCCCTGGAGGAGCGTTTGGGCTTCCCTTGTGAGGAGCTCAAGGCGGAGTATCCTGCTCCCGACGGACCAGAGCCACGCCACCTCTATCTGAAGACAAACGCCATAGGCTGGGGCTTGGCAGTGATAAACCTTGCAGCGGAGATTGACCTGGGTCGTAAGTGGTCATTCCAGCTGCCTATATACTATTCGGGACATAACTACTTCACCTCGACCATTAAGTTCCGTACCTTCACCATTCAGCCAGAGATACGTTATTGGTTCTCGGGCAATGCGAAGGATAAGTTCTTCGTGGGAGCACACTTTGGTATGTCGTACTACAACTTCGCAGTAGACGGTAACTACCGTATACAGGATAAGGATGGCGACACACCGGCGTTGGGTGGAGGTATATCGTTGGGCTACCGTATGCCAATAAGCAAGAATGGTCGCTGGAAGATGGAGTTCTCGGTAGGTGGAGGCGTATACTCGTTGGAGTATGATAAGTTCCACAACACAGATAAGACATCGGCAGGTGCTCTGTCGCACACCATTGATAAGAAGACATGGTTTGGATTAGACCACGCAGCGGTGTCGTTTGCATATATGTTTAACCTCAAGCGTAAGCACAAGTAATGAGCGTGAAGAGATACATAGAGCGTACGTACGTGGCGATGGTGGCGATGGCTGCCCTCGTACTCTCCTCTTGTGCTGTGCACGAGTGGCCAGGAGAGCACGACCCTGAGGTATACGACCTCACGCTCCACCTCGACTACTCAACAGAGATGCCACTCTACAAGGTTGTAGAGCATCAGATGAGCCGTGCCGAGGTTGCCGAGAGTTACGACGTGCGTTATATCATAGAGGTATATGCTACACCTCAGGAGCGTAGCTCGGGCTACCGATTCCTGCAGCGTAAGATTGTCAGCCGCGACGATGTGAGCTCACTGACTCACTCGGTAGGTATGACACTCCCTGCGGGATATTACACATTCAAGGTGTGGACCGACTATGTGGATGCAGGCGAGGTGAATAACAAGTATTACAACGCCGACAACTTTGAGGCTATACGTTTCGAGGGCGACTACGTGGCAAACAACGATTTCCGCGACGCCTTCGTAGGCTCGTTAGATGTGGAGGTAACGCCTACCACTACAGACCTCATCATAAGTAATATGCGACCTCTCGCTAAGTTTAATTTCGTGACGACCGACCTTGATCGCTTCGTAGAGCATATGTTAGAGTTGAAGGCTCAGGAGGCTAAGGAGAGCGAGGAGCAGGCGGTAGCACCGGGAGGCAGTGTGGAGGATGATGCGACAAACGAGGAGCCTACACGTGTGTTGGATATATCGGAGTATCGCGTGGTGTTCCAGTATGCGACTAACCTCCCTAATGAGTTTAATATCTTCCGTAATGAGCCTGTCGACGTGGCTAACCCTAACACCGTATCGTTTGACTCGTCGATAAAGAAGCTGACGGATAACGAGGCAGAGCTCGGTTTTGACTATGTCTTCGTGAATGGTAACGAGATTAAGGTACACGTGGTTATCGAGGTCTTCGATAAGGATAACGTCTCGGTGTCGCGTACGCAGCCGATACCTGTGCCTATGGTGCGAAGCAAGCTGACCACCATCCGAGGAGAGTTCCTCACATCGCAGGCATCCGGAGGTGTCGGTATCAACCCTGGCTTCGATGGTCCTGACTTCATTTACGACGCTGATGCGTACTAATCGAGACTGAGGCAGGTAGCAACGAACAGAAAAGAATCAAGCAGACAGATATACAAACATAAGCAAATAGAAACACATATACCTATATATAATAATATAATAAATTAAAACACCCAAAGAGAAAAGTATATAACACTATTTATACCTATTTCTACAAACCAATTTATTAAACATTATGAAAAAATTTTTACTTGCTGTCGCAGCATTTGGAATGCTCGTGACATCGTGTGCTAAGGACGAAACTACACAGGGCGATAACAGCTCAGTAGTATCTTTCAAGGTTAGTGCACCAAAATTGCAGACTCGTGCCGACATTAAAGATGTCTACGGTACTGGTTTCACTGCAGAGGACTTGGAGTATGCTATCTATGAGGCAGACGCCGAGGGTAATTTGAAGGACAACACTCCTGAGATTAAGAAGGAGGTTGCCGGTGCTTTTGCTGACAACGCACTTGAGACTACATTCTCAGAGCGTTTGGTAAATGGCAAGCACTATGTAATTTTGTTCTGGGCTGACGCTACAGATGATCCTTACACTGTAGATTGGGACACTCAGACTATTTCGCTCACTAATCCTGCTGCTTTGAATGCACAGAATGAGAGCCATGACGCATTCTACAAGAAGATTTTCTTCACTGTAAAGAGTGGTCAGTTGGAGCAGACTGCTGTACTGAGCCGTCCATTTGCTCAGTTGAACGTAGGTGTATCTGACACAGCTGCTGCTGCAACCGCTGGTTTGAAGGTTGCTCAGACAGAGCTCGTTGTTACTACTTACACTGCTCTCAACCTCTTCGACGGTACTGTTGAGGGTCAGCCACAGCAGCTCACTTACAAGATGGCAAACATCCCATCTGTAGACAATGCTGGTGTTCAGGAGGGTGTAACAGTTGCTATCGAGAACACAACATACGACATTATCTCTATGAACTACCTCTTCGTGAATGGTGATGACAAGAACGATGATAAGGAGTTGGTAGATGTTAAGTTCAACTATGTTGATGAGGATGATGCAACAGTTCTTACACGTGAGTACAACCTCGTTCCTTTGAAGCGTAATCACCGTACATTCATCATTGGTGATATCCTTACAGAGCAGGTTGACGTGAAGGTTGTTATCAACCCTGTATTTGACAATGAGAATGATCCTTTGGTTGTTCGCCACAGTGTTGAGGATGCACTTGCTAATGGTGGTATCGTAACTCTTACTGAGGATGTTACTATCAACGTTGACGAGAATGCTCCACAGACAGTTGTTGAGAACGATGTTGTTATCGACCTTAATGGCAACGACCTTATTGTAAACAGCCCTAAGGATGCTATCTGGATTCGTGTAAACAATGGTGCAACTCTTACTATCGACAACGAGGCACAGTCTACACGTTCTGCACGTGAGGTTTACTCTGGTACTATCATCGCTGACTGCTACATCGCTTCTGCAAATGAGGGTGGTGTTATCGAGGTTTACGATGGCTACTATGAGACATCTTCTACTACTTTGTTCCAGGCAAATGGTGGTGAGGTTTACATCTATGGTGGTTACTTCAAGGTAACTAACGAGAAGTATGGCACTACTTATATGCTCAACCACATCGACGCTAAGAAAAACGACGGTCTTATCGAGGTTACTGGCGGTCAGTTCGAGGGCTACAACCCTGCTGCAAGTACAAGTGAGAACCCTGTTATGAGCTTCGTACCAGAGGGCTACGCTGCATCTGCTTCAGGTGTTACTGAGGATGGTAAGGTTATCTATAAGGTTCAGGAGGCTGTTCCTATGACAGGTTTGACTGCTGCTCCTGCACAGGTTTACCAGGCTGCTACACTCGGTTGGGACGCTGTTGAGGGTGCTGTTAAGTACGTTGTTAAGTACAATGGCGTACAGGTAGCTGAGACTGATGCAACTACTGTAACTACTGATGAGGGTGGTGTTGCTGACGCTGCTGTTGCTAAGTTCTCTGTTGAGGCATTCGACGAGAACGGTGGTATGTTGGGTTACGGTGAGACTCCTGAGACTAAGGTCTTCACTTTGATTAACCGTCCAGAGCCTGCTGTATACTTGGCTAATGGTCAGCTTATCGTTGAGAATAAGGAGCTTCATAACGTTGAGACTATTAAGAATAATCTTGATATCAATGGCGTTCTTTTGGAGGCTGAGGTTTACTTCTATAAGGATGGTGCTACTGCTCCTACTTACACTGCAGTAGGTACATATCTGGATACATATCCAACAGCTGATCTTCCTAAGTCAATCGAGGAGAAGAAGATGAAGAACAATGTTGCTGGTTCTTACAATACTTGGAAGTGGAACGGTGGTGCAGCTACTAAGACTGCTCCAGACTTTGAGCCTGGTACATATACTATCAAGTATAAGGCTGGTTACTATCCAATAATGAATGCGGCATACGGCTCTGATGGTGCACGTATTACATACACAGCCCCATCTGACGTTCTTGCAACTATGATTTACCGTGAGGGTGAGGTTGAGGCTAAGCTTGCTGTTTCAACTACTACTGTAAGTGCTGTACGCGATGGTTATCAGGGTGCTTTGGTAACTTGCTCGCCAGTTGAGGGTGCTGTTATTTATAAGGCATTTGCTGACGGCGTTGAGAAGGGTTCTTCGGAGACTACAGAGATTAAGGTAAGCGGTTTGACTGAGAAGAAGTTCTACGGCTTCACAGTTAAGGCATACGATGCAAATGGTGTTGCTATTGCTACAGGTGCTACTGAGAATGAGATTGAGATTTACTCATTGAAGGATATGCCTGCTCCAGTTGTTACATTCGTTAACGGCACATCATTGGTAGCAGACAACTTGCTTGATGTTCCAGGTGTTGTTGTTAAGCTTACTCTTAACTTCAAGAAGGATGGTCAGGTAGCTTACACAGCTTCTTACGATAAGGATAACACTGTATTCAATGCTGCGACACAGGCTGCTGCTGGTCGTTTCACAAAGGCGAACTTCTACTCTGCTCCAGCAGGTGCTAAACAGACTAAGTGGGTATGGAATGATGTTGAGGCAGATGTTCCTACATTTGAGCCAGGTGAGTACTCTATTGAGTATGTATCAGAGTGCTACTCATTCGTTGAGGGCAAGTGGGGTTCTAAGAGTGGAGCCCAGCCATTTGACCGAGTATTCGTAACTGAGGCTACTACATTGATGGAGAAGCAGACTATCTCAGGTACTTTGGCTGAAAATCTCGTTGTAGGTCTCACCGTAGAGGCTAATGCTTTGGTTGACGAGGTAATTCTCTCATGGAACTCAGCAGGTGCTAATGCTACCTATGAGGTTTACGCTGACGGCAATAAGGTAGGTGAGACTACTGAAATTACATACGCTTGTCCTGCTACTTTGGGCGACCACAACTATGAGGTAAAGGTTGCCGGTACAACAATTGTTGCAACTGCTTCTGCAACAGTTGAGTACTCAATTGCACATTGGACTGCTCCTAAGTTCCAGTGGACAGGTGCACGCATCAAAGTTACAGAGTTGACAGGCATTTCAACTAAAGGTTTTGCTTATGCTTATGGTGGTGCTATCACTAACGATAACGATACTTCTAAGTCAACTATCGAGGTTTACAACGAGGCAGGTACATTGCTCTATACATTGACTAATGGTACAGGTCAGGGTACTTTGACCGCTTGGGCTGGTTACGGTCGTTGGGCTCTCAACGCACAGGATAATCGTCAGGATTGGGTTTGGACTGACGCTGCTGGCAACCACATCAACATCGGTGGTGGCGAGGGTGATATTGACCCTGCAAAGATGCCAGCTGGTAAGTACACTTTGAAGTGGACTATCGGTTATGTAGTATCAAAGAACTCTACTTGGGATAAGAGTGGTACAACTGTTAGCTCAAGAGCAGAGGCTGACCGTGTTTGGTTTGGTCCAAAGGATACTAATCCATCTCCAAATGTATGCTACACTGATTCATCAAAGAAGGCTGTTAAGATTGTTACTAAGTCTGGTGAGGCTACATTGGTAATCGAGTAATCGAAAACTCTAAATACTCTATGTGGGGCGTGAGTTCCGCGTAGAGGGAAGCAAAGTCCGAAGGGGAAACTCTTCGGGCTTTTTTTTTGTTTATGGAGGAGAAGGGAGATTAAAGGAACAGCAGGTGGGGCAAAATTGCGAGTAAGGTAAAAAATAGGTATCTTTGTGAGTAAATAGTTTCAAGATGGAAGCAATAGCAAAAAATAGCAGTATAAAAACCCTCGTATGGGGTTTTGCAGGTGTAGCACTATTCTCAATAGCAACAGGCGTGGAGCAGACCTGGCTCAGTAAATACATAGCCGAGCAGGGGATGGATAACGAGCTACTGTTCGTGATATACGGCGTAGCGGTGGCGGTATCATCGTGGCTCTCAGGCGTGATAGCCGAGACAATAGGCGTACGCCGAACAATGATGGTGGGATACGCAATATTCGTGGCAGGAATGGCTGCATTGGCAGGCGTGGGAATGGCACAAATGAGCTACCCAATAATAGTGGCGACGTACATCCTTAAAGGTCTGGGTTATCCGCTATTTATCTACACCTTTATCGTATGGATAACATACCGCATAGGCAAAGAGCGATTGGGAACAGCGTTAGGCTGGTTTTGGGTGATGTGCACAGGAGGTATGGACGTCGTAGGAGCATACTACGGCGTAGCAGCAAAGAGTATGATGGGTGTTGTGCCGACACTCTGGACGACACTCGCATTTGCTACTGCAGGAGCACTGCTCGCACTATGGGTAAACCGCTCGGCAGATAGTAACCGCTTTGCCGAGGGCGAGGTGGCAGAGTCTAAAAAAGAGTCTAAGATTGGTCAGCTATTGCGTGGATTGGCAATAATAAAACACAAGCCAAAGGTTGCCGTAGGAGGTGTAGTGCGAATGATAAACACACTATCCTACTCCGCATTTTTAGTGTTTATGCCGCTATACCTGATGCAGTACGGCATAGATGACACCGAGTGGGCAACGATATGGGGCACAGCATTCAGCTGCAACATAGTATGCAACGTGATATTCGGCACGCTGAGCGACCGCATAGGCTGGGCAAAGACCATAATGGGTTTCGGTGGCGTAGGTTGTGCGGTAGCGGTAGCCTTGTTTTATTACTCGCCGCTAATCTGCAACAACTTCTTCTTCATACTGCTCTGCGGCTCACTATGGGGCGTGATGTTAGCAGGATTTGTGCCTCTCGGAGCATTAGTGCCATCGTTAGTCGAGAAGAACAAAGGGGCAGCTGTATCGGTACTTAACCTCGGAGCAGGAATGGCATCGTTCTGCGGTCCGCTGCTCGTAAAAGCGGTGAGTGGCTGGGCAGGCTATCAGGGCGTGGCGTGGGCTCTTGTGGCGATATATCTCTCGAGTGTGGGAATGACGTGGTGGATATCGCGAAAATAGAGGCATAAACTTTGATATTAAGCCAACAATCACTACCTTTAACAAAACAATTGAGCGATGATAAAGAGCATACTAAAAAATCTCGGTTGCTGGATTTTAGCGGCTATGGTCGCAGGAATAGCTGTCGGTGTGGCGATGGGCGACGCAGCGGCTATGTTCAAGCCCCTGGGCGATGTATTCATACAGCTGATAAAGATGCTGGTAGTGCCTCTGGTAGCTGTCTCGATAATCTCGGGTGCAGCAACATTGGGCGGCAGCCGCTCGGCAGGCAGGATAGGCGTAGTGAGCATAGGCTACATCATAATCACCACATTTATAGCTGTGGCAGTGGCTGTCGTGGCAGGATTGATATTTCAGCCAGGAGCGGGTCTTAGCTCAGAGAGCATATCATTGCTGAGCAGCCAGCCCAAGACTTCGGAGAGTGTGCCCGAGATGACATTCTGGGGAACGATAATCGATATGATACCAGCCAACCCTATCGAGGCTCTTGCTACGGGCAACATCCTGCAAATAATAATATTCGGACTCTTCCTCGGATTTGGAGTTGCAGCCATAGCCAAAGAGAAGCGGGAAAAGGTTATCAACGGTCTGAACTACGTGCTGGAGGCTCTCATCTGGTGCATAGGCAAGGTGATGTGGGTGGCACCTCTCGGCGTATTCGGTTTGATGGCAGATGCTACGGGAACATTCGGTTTCGGCATACTTGTCAAGGTTGCTAACCTATTGTGGGTAGACCTGTTAGCGGTAGCGGTTATGGGTCTGCTGCTCTACCCTCTGACCATAAAGCTCATTTCACGCGTACCACTCAAGGTGTTCTTCCGCAATATGGTGCGTCCGCAGATTATAGCCTTCTCGACAGCCTCGTCGATGGCTACCCTACCACTGACGATGAAGGCGTGCGACGATATGGGTATATCGAAGCAGACGAGTGGATTTGTGGTGCCTCTGGGTGCGACAATCAATATGTCAGGAAATGCCATATATTACACACTTGTGGCGATGTTCTTCGCTCAATTCTACGGCATAGAACTCGGTATGGGACAATATATAGCAATAGCCATAACAGCCTCGCTCGGCAGCATAGGTCAGGCAGGTGTGCCAGGTCCTACACTCCTGGTCGTAGCGGTATTGGTGGCTGCGGGAATACCCGTCGAGGGACTGCCTCTGCTATATGCTCTGGATAGAATATTCGATATGATACGTACGGTGCTCAACATTACGGGCGATGCCGCTTGTGCTACTGTTACGGACCGTTTTGCCAAGGAGTAGCAACCAAGCATATAATCCTAAATGATAAAAAGTTAGCATTTTCAAGCCACAATGTTAGGCTAACTCAAAATTTATTCTTATCTTTGGTAAGAGGGTGTTTGCGACCAACAGAACACCTGAAAAAATTTAGAGAGTAAACCTACAACTTTTTGGTTATGAAAAGGCTTCTTCTGGGCGACGAGGCGATAGCTTTGGCTGCCCTCCACGCAGGATTATCGGGTGTGTATGCCTACCCTGGCACACCTTCGACTGAAATCACAGAATTCATACAACTACAACAAGCTCGCCGACGTGAAGGTGAGCCCACAGTGCATTGCCGATGGGCAAGCAACGAGAAGACCGCTATGGAGTCGGCTCTCGGAATGTCATATATGGGTAAACGTGCTATGGTATGTATGAAGCACGTAGGTATGAACGTAGCAGCCGATGCCTTTGTAAACTCGGCGATGACGGGTGCTAATGGCGGATTGGTAGTAGTGGCAGCTGATGACCCCTCGATGCACTCATCGCAAAATGAGCAGGACTCGCGTTTCTACGGTAAGTTTGCCCTTATACCTACCTTCGAGCCATCGTCGCAGCAGGAGGCATACGATATGACACGATATGCTTTCGACTTCTCGGAGCAGTTCCAGATACCCGTACTGATAAGAATAACCACACGTATGGCACACTCACGTGCAGTGGTTGAGACGGGCGAGCAGAGGGCACAAAATGAGTGTTCAACACCTAAGCGACCACGTCAGTGGATTCTCTTGCCGGCGAACTCACGCATAAGGTATAACACCTTGCTTGAGGAGCAGACACTCTTCGAGGATGAGGCTGCTCGCTCGGGATTTAACTCCCTTATAGATGGCGAAGATAAGAGACGTGCAATAGTAGCGTGTGGTATAGCATACAACTATCTGATGGAGAACTACCCCGCAGGATGCCCTAACCCCGTAGTGAAAATTTCGCAATATCCATTGCCTAAAACGCTCATCCAAGAGCTCGTTGGTGAGGGCGTGGAGCAGATTATCGTTATGGAGGAGGGACAGCCTGTGGTAGAGGAGCAGCTGCGAGCATTAATCCCTTCGACGATAGAGGTCGCAGGTCGACTGACAGGATTACTACCACGTGCAGGAGAGCTCAATCCCGACTGTGTTCGTAAGGCTCTCGGATTGGAGGCTTTGGCGACATACGATGCCGAGCCGCTGGTAGCTCCTCGCCCACCTGCACTATGCCAGGGATGTGGACACCGCGATATGTACAACGCACTGAACGAGGTGGCACGCGAATATCCATCGCCACGCGTGTTTGCCGACATCGGCTGCTACACACTCGGTGCTATGCCTCCATTCCGTGCAATAGACACATGTGTGGAGATGGGAGCGTCAATAACTATGGCTAAGGGTGCTGCCGAGGCAGGACAACATCCATCGTTTGCGGTCATAGGCGACTCGACATTTACCCACTCGGGAATAACCGGCTTGCTCGACTGCGTCAATGCCAAGGCAAATGTCGTGATAGTCATCTCGGACAACCTCACCACAGGAATGACCGGAGGTCAGGACTCTGCCGGCACGGGTCGCATAGAGGCTATATGCGAGGGCATAGGCGTCGAGAAGGGGCATATACGCACCGTTGTGCCTCTGCCAAAGAATATGGAGGAGATAAAGCAGATTTTACGCGAAGAGATAGCCTACGAGGGCGTCTCGGTGGTGATACCACGCCGAGAGTGCATACAGACACTCAAACGACACGCCAAGCAGCAAAAGAAGAAGTAATTGACGCAAAACCTTAAAACAGAACAGAGATGAAAAAAGATATTATATTGGCAGGAGTGGGAGGTCAGGGAATACTCTCCATCGCTACAATCATAGGCGAGGCAGCTATGGCAGACAACCTCTACATCAAGCAGGCTGAGGTGCACGGTATGAGCCAGCGAGGTGGCGACGTGCAGTCTAATCTGCGACTATCATCTTCGCCCATAGCAAGCGACCTAATACCAAAGGGCGGAGCCGACATCATCATATCGTTAGAGCCTATGGAGGCACTGAGATATCTCCCCTATCTCAAGCAGGATGGTTGGATTGTAACCAACTCGGTGCCTTTCGTAAACATTGATAACTATCCCGACTTGGAGACTCTGCACGCACGTTTAGAGGCTCTGCCACGTGTGGTAATGCTCAACGTGGAGCAACTTGCCAAAGAGGCAGGGGCACCTTTGCAAGCAGCAAATATGGTGTTGCTCGGTGCGGCGACACCTATGCTCGGTATCGAGGATAGGAAGATAAAGGCTGGCGTAGAGCGTATATTTGCTCGCAAGGGCGACGACGTCGTAGCAAAGAACTTAGCAGCTCTACAAGCAGGAATAGATAACAGCATTAAATAGCCAAGAGTATGAATTCCCCACTAAACAAGGAGTTGGTCGATGCAATATGTATCGCCAATGGTCTGCGTAATGCCAAAGAGTTAGGCAACGCTACAATACGTCAGTTAGTGAGTGTAGTGTCGGACATCGAGCGTGCCACAGGTGAACGCTACGTACGTATGGAGATGGGTGTACCTGGTCTTGAGCCCTCGAGGATTGGCATCGAGGCAGAGCGGAAAGCTATCGAGACAGGCATAGCAGCCAAATATCCGGCTATTATGGGTATCGAGGAGTTAAAACGCGAGGCTTCACGCTTCATCAAGGCGTTCATCAATATTGACGTACCCGAGAAGTGTATTGTCCCCACGGTTGGCTCTATGCAGGGAGCCTTCACTACCCTACTTGCGTGTAAACAGATGCGTGATGAGCGTGATACGATACTATTCCTGGACCCTGGTTTTCCTGTGCAGAAGCAGCAATGCCGGGTAATGGAGATACCCTATCTCTCGTTCGATGTTGCCGACTACCGCGACGAGAAGCTCGGTCCAAAGATTGAGGAGTATCTCCGTAGCGGCAAGGTGGCGGCTATGCTCTTCTCGAACCCTAATAACCCATCGTGGATGTGTCTTAACGAGCGAGAGCTCCGTACCATAGGCGAGCTGGCAACGAAGTACGATGTGGTGGTAATAGAGGATTTGGCATATCTTAATATGGACTTCCGCGAGGACCGCTCAGTACCATTCCAGCCACCATTCCAGCCTACGGTAGCACGATACACCGATAACTATGTGCAACTACTCTCGGCATCGAAGATTTTCTCATACGCAGGACAGCGAGGTGCTCTCATAGCCATCAGCGAGGAGCTCTTCGAGCGAGAGTTCAGCGGGTTTGAGCGTCGCTATGGCAACGGACACTTCGGGCAGTCGCTCATACATAAGATTCTCTATTGCCTCTCGGCAGGTGTAACTCACACCGTACAGTATGCTATGACAGCTATGTTCAAGGCTGCATCCGACGGAGAGTTCAACTACATAGAGTCGGTCAAGGAGTATGGTCGCAGAGCTCAACGCGTGAAGGATATTATGCTGAGCAACGGCTTCCATATAGTCTACGACAAGGATTGCGACCAGGAGGTTGGCGACGGCTTCTTCTTTACATTTGGATATAAAGATATGACGGGCGAGATGCTCATCAACAAACTCATCTACTATGGCATAAGTGCCATTCCTCTCAGCGGCACAGGAAGTGCACGCGAGGGACTGCGAGGCTGTACATCCTCTATCTCGGAGGTGCAGTATGATGAGTTAGACAAGCGTTTGAAACTTTTTAGCAGAGATTACTAATGGCAGAGATTAAATATGTATCGGCACAGGAGGCTGTACGACTGATTAAATCGGGCGACTCGGTATACATCCAGGGCTCAACATCCATCCCCGAGGTGTTGGTCCAGGCGATGACCGACCGTGCAGAGGAGCTAAGAGGCGTAAAGGTCTATTCAGCCTTCGCAATAGGCAAGAGCGATGCCCCTTATGCTAAAGCGGAGCTGATGGACTCGTTTGAGACCAATAGTTTCTTCGTTGCCAACTGCGTACGCAAGGCTATCAAGGAGGGCGTAGGACAGGCTATACCCGCATTTTTGGGCGAGATACCATTCCTCTTCCGTAGCGGTCAGGTGCCATTAGATGTTACACTGCTCAACGTCTCGGAGCCTGACGACGAGGGATATGTATCATACGGCATATCTGCCGACTTAGCTTTCTCGGCTGCGGAGTGCTCCAAGACTATCATCGCCCAGGTAAACAAATATATGCCTCGCACCTTTGGCGACTCGGTGATACACATCTCGAAGATTGCAGCTCTTGTCCGGGGCGATGAGCCATTGGTGGAGCTTCCGATAGCTGTTCCGAACGAAATGGAGCGTAAGATAGGTAACTATATTGCAGCTGAAGTGCCCAACGGTGCTACGTTGCAGATTGGCGTAGGAGGCATACCTAATGCTGTGCTCGACGCACTGCACGACCACAAACACCTGGGACTCCACACCGAGGCAATGACCGATGGTGTCGTGCCACTCATACAGAAGGGCATAATCGACAACTCGCTCAAAAAACTCTATCCGGGACAGTCGTTAGCGTGTTTGGCCCTGGGTAGCCGCCGCCTATACGACTACTTAGACAACAACCGTGATGTAGTATTCCGCGACGTAGCGTGGACAAACGACCCACAGAACATACGCCAAAATCCAAAGGTTATGGCGATAAACTCTGCATTGGAGATTGACCTCACGGGACAGATATGTGCCGACTCGATAGGCACGACAATCTTTTCAGGCGTAGGTGGTCAACACGACTTTATGTATGGCGGAGCACTGAGCGAGGGCGGTAAGTGTTTCATCGCACTCCCATCCATAACGAGCAAGGGCATATCGAAGATTGTCCCTACTTTGACACAAGGTGCAGGAGTCGTAACTACGCGTTTCCAGACGCAGTATGTAGCTACCGAGCACGGTATAGTCTATCTGCGTAACAAGAACCTCGCCGAGCGAGCCAAAGCCCTGATATCAATAGCCGACCCATCGGCACGCGAAATGCTGGAGCGGGCAGCTGTGGAGCGATTCGGCGTGGGATTTCTGAGATTGAAATAAACCGTTTAGAGCAAAAAAACTCTGTCCGAGTGGGACAGAGTTTTTTGTTGTTTGGCTGGGGATTACTCCCTGGTACGAGTATTACGCCACTCCACAATATCGGGCTTTAGCTGGTCCTCACGGTCCACCCACGTGCCTCGGCGGATAAATCGCTCCTTATCTCTATCCATACGATTTACGATACGGAATGTTGGGCGATTACGCGACGCCTTACGCTCCCTGAGCGATGGGCGGAGTCCCTCGATGATAAACTCTTCACGCTCGGGACGCAACTCGGGCACCCACTTAAAGTTAGGCAGACGCGTAGGCTGGTCGGCAGGGATGAGTGCCAACGGATAGATGGTAAATGGCACATCGTTACGATAGGTTATACCCTTCAACTCCTGCTTCTCTAAATAGAACGACGCCGACGCACTCTCCAGATATATGAGGTCGGTTACAATCTTACTCTGCTCGCTCTCTTGCTGGAAGTAGATGGTCTGCACATTTCCATCGACATCGTTACGATATATGTCGTTATCGCGGAAGTAAGCAATCATCTTCTTACCCGTAACCTGATTGTAATATGTTGTATCAATCTCGGCAATCATTATCGGATTCTCCATAAACTCTACACGTTCGAGCTTCTGGTTTTTGGTATACATATCCACCTGAGCCGCCGCAATTTGGTTGAGATTATTCCACAACACAGGCTCTATGTACATACGCATCACAGAGTCGGTGCTATTGCCCACCATCGAGTCGCAGACAGCCTGAGCATCGGAGCGGAAAATTCTCACATTGCGATATGCCTTCACCAAACGATAGATAGAGTCTGGTGGCAGGGTGTCAACCGCCACAGAGTCGGTCAACGGAGCCTCATCAAACTCCTCCTCCTGCTCGGTTGAGGTGGTATCAACGACTATCTCCTTACGCAACTCCTCCATCTTCATTGCGTCGATACTATCCTGCATATCGAGCTCCGACACATCCTTACCTCGAGCAATACGTCGGGCACGTTTCTTCGCACGACGCACCGAGTCCTTCTGTATCTGACGCAACTCAAAAGCTCGCTCTCGCTCATACTGGGCAATCATCTTCGCCTGACGCTGCTTAGCTATCGAGTCGAGGAACATACGACGCTCCTCAGCCTTACGACGCAACTCCTCCGCCTTGGCATCAGCCTTACGCTTCTCCATACGAGCCTCAAGCTGTGTAGGGGTGAGTATAGAGTCGGGATAGAGCGAGTCGTTAACGATAGAGTCCAACGCGAGCTGCATACGTATAGAGTCCTGGCGAGCCAGGCTGTCAGCCATCAACGAGTCGGCAGCTGTCATAGGCAACTGCTCCTCCTGAGAGGTATCCTCAGCAGTATCGTCGCCCTTCTTCTTACGCTTCTCACGTCTCTTCTTCAGTTTCTCCTTCTTTGCACTATCTCGCTCCTCATCAATCTTATCAACAGGGAGTGTTGCACCGCCCTCGGCAGCCTCTACCTCACTTGTCTCGGTCTCGGCTTTATCCTCTGGGGCAACATCGCCCTCAGCCTTCACCTCCTCTGTTGTAGTCTCGACACCTTCAGCGTCAGTCGCCTCGGTTAGAGCAGCATCCTCGGCAGGAGCATCTGCTTCTGTTACGGTCTGCATAGCAGTGGTATCACTCTCTACAACCTCCACGGTCTGCGTTGTAGGCTGTGGAGTATCTGGGGTTGCAGTTGTGGCAACCTCGGCACTCTGTGGAGTCTCTGTCGCATCTGCAGTCGCCTGCTCGGCAGCAGCCTTCTCGGCAGCCAAACGAGCCTCCTCTGCCTTACGTGCCTGAGCCTCTTCGTACTCCTTCTCACGAGCGGCAGCCTCCTCCAAAGCCTTTGCCTTGGCAGCAGCAGCCTCCTCTGCCTTACGTCGTGCCTCCTCGACCATACGGATACTATCCTCGCGAGCCTTGATAACCTCCATTCGCTTATCCTCCTCACGGTTGCGAGTCTCAAACCACATAGTGTCGGCACGCATAAAGATGGTATCACCCTCGGTGGTATCGTAGCTGATAGCTATTGGCTCCTTGGTAAGTATCGCACGACCATCCATCTTCCAATATTCACCATAGTCGCCCACAGCAAGCACCTTATTCTCGAAGTCGTCCATCTGTATATTGCGACGTGCTGTGATATGCTCGTTAGCTCGGTCATAGGTCAGCGTATCGCCCCAAATCTCCTGCTCGGCGGTAAGGATATAACCGTCGCGGGTTACGTTATAGACGTTGCGTGCGTGGTCGTATGTTCCCTCCTCTGCCGATAGGTAGTCGCCATCGACATTCCAAATCTCGGTATTGGTAAAGAAACGGGCAAACTTAGTCTCGGTATTGTAGATGACCGAGTCGCTCTTGAGATCATAATCCGAGCCGTGCACCTCAACCTTATCAACACAGATGATATCGTGCTCATTGGCGTAATAATAACCTCGATATGACTCTAATATATCGTTATCCTGCACCAGCACGCCACCCTCACTATAACGACCTATCTTGGTGGCGGTGTTGAATGTAAAGTTATAGGTATAGAGCAACGCATCGCCATCGACAACCTTCACAATAGGTGCATATACCTCCGCAAGGCTCAGGTTACCATCGTAGACAGCACTGTCGCCATAGATGTAGATTGAGTCCTGGTTGATGATGACCTTATCGTAGAAGCCCCAACGCGCGTCGCTAAATCGCACCGCACTATCACACGAGATAACGGCTCCGTTGTGATGTGCTGCAAAGTTACCCACAAAGCACACCACGCTGTCGCCACCGCGATTGTATGGATGCACCTCGTCAGCCATAAAATCAATCTTACGTCGACGAGGAGGGGCACTCTTCTGTCGCGACTGCGGCTTCGTCTGCTCAACTGTGGCAGGTGCTGGCTCGCTCTCGCGTAGCGACACCTGCGTTATGCCCGCCTCCTGAGCGAAGAGCATACCGCCAAAGATTAATGCGACAAATATTATAGATAATTTCTTCTGCACGCCTATTTTACGATTTTATTTTACCCAATTAGGGAATTCGAACTCTCCATCGCGGAACTCCGGGTCGATGAAGACATAGATACCATCAATCTTCTCACTGAGCCACTCACGGAACGCCTTCTCCTTCTTCTCGTTGAGAGCCATCTCCTCGATTGTGAGGTAGTCCTCCTCTAAAGTTGCGGTGTGGGTTGGGATAACCTTCACGAGCTTGATAATCTTGCTGAGCTCGTTACCCTTCAGGTCGGCGGTCATAAATGCTCCCGACACCTCACCCTCCTTCAGAGAAGAGATAGCAGCGTAGTCCTGCAATGACTTACCATCACCGAAGCTCTCGCGAGTAAACTTCGTATTGGAATACTTGACATTAGCATAGCTTGGGTTACTCATCAGGATATCGTGGTTGGTAACCAAACCACCATTCATCTTTGTCATATCATCCTGCGAATGTTTCTTCGCCGCCTCCTCAAACGATATAGAGTCGGCACGGATAACCTGCGAGAGGCTATCTAAGAAACGATTTGGAGCCAACAACTCATCGTGGGTATAGGTTGGCTTCAACAAGATATGGCGATAGTGATAGAGGTTGTTCTTGGGCTCATCAATAAGCTCTATGATATGGAAACCATAGTCGGTCTCCACGACCTCCGATATCTGTCCTGGCTTGAGCTTCGCCAACGCATCGGCAAAAGGAGGGGTCAACTGCTCGAGTGGTCCTGGAGGATACTCTCCGCCTCGCATAGCAGAACCTGGGTCAACCGAATAGGTGCGAGCCAATATAGGGAGTGTCGACTTACCCGAGATGATACGCTCACGCATCTCCAGCAGTCGCTCCTTGGTACGCTGCTTTGCCTCCTCCTGAGAGTCGGGATAGCGGACAATATGAGAGTAGACATACTGCTCGGGCACTAAAGGTATATCCTCCTCGGCAAGGCTCTTATAGTAGTTCTCCACCTCGCCCGGTGTTACTACGACATCCTCAATCACGTGATTTTGCATAGCACGTGCTCCCTCCTGCTCGGTGAGTCGCTGACGCAATATCTCGCGGAAGTTATAGATAGGCATATGCTGCTTCTCCTCAAACTTGGCTATCGAGCCCTCCTCCTGAATCATAGCCTGCAGACGCTGCTCGGCATAGGTAGCCACATCGCCACCCACCTGCACTGAGTCGATGAGCGACTGGTTGTAGAGGAGCTTCTGACGCATCAGATTCTCCAAAGCCTCGTTCATAGGGTCGCGATCCGAAGTATAACCCTCGGCACGACGCTGCTCCACCAACATCGTGGCATACTCACGCACCTCGGAGTACAAAATCGAAGAGCCACCGACGATGGCTACGACCTTATCAATCATAACCTGCTGCTTCTGAGCAAAGCTGCTCGTCGAAGCAACAACAGATAGAAGCAGAAGTGCTCCCGTAAAAAATCTCTTAAATGACATATCGTGTTTATTTATTTCTAATCAATCTGTTTCACTATCTCGGCATTGCCCTCGCTGAATGCCTGGTTGAGGATATCCTCCTCGTGTGAGGAGATAATCTCCGAGCGTCGCTGCGTGATGAGTATGCGACGTATCTTATCGCTCACGACCTCCACAGGTGCTACGTTGCCCTTGCGACAAACCGAGGTAATATAAAAGTAGTAACGTGTTCCGTTCGATACGATATCCTGCACTCCCACCTTATCCAAGAAATGGTCATAGTTCTGAGACTTTGTCGTTGGGAGGTTTGACAGGAAATCAGAGAAGTTTACCCACCCAGAGTGATTGTCGACCAACGTATAGCCATTCTTGGTGCAAGCATCCTGCAAAATTTGTATTGCAGTGGCTGATGTACTCACTCGCTCGATGTTGGCACGCAGAATATTTGACTTGGCAGTAGTGCCATCACATCGCACGATAACACCCTTAACCAGAGTCTGGTCGAGGACAAAGTTAGCCTTATGAGAGTTGTAATACGAGGCTATATCCTCATCCGAGAAATCCTCGCTCATATTCTGTTCGATGTGATATTGGTCTACGCGACGCATCAGCAACGATTCGCGATAGTCGTTGACCAGACGCTCGATATCTTCCTCCTCCTCCGAGAACAATCTCTCCGCCTCAGCCACCTTCAGTCGCTTGATGAGCCAATTATCTACGTAGAGTTTAACAAAAGAGAGGCTGTCGCCCTCGCTCAGGTTGGCAGGAGTAGCCTCGGCAATCTCATCTGAAGTAAGCACCTTGTCGCCCACCTTTGCAACGACATTACCAAGTGGGGTAACATCGTTCATCTCGAGGCACGCCGAGAGCATTGCCACGAGTGTAATAAACGCTATTTTTGAGAAAATACGCATAACAATCGACAAATATAGTGGATTTACTCCGAATAAACGTAACAAGTAGCGAAAATATTACTGCTTTGCAGAAATATTTATCTTACGTCGCATACGCAGTTGTCGAATCATTACGCCCAAAGAGCAGAGAGATATTATAGCGGCAAAGACATAAATTGTCCAATAAATCGCATCGGCAGCAACTATCTCGCGAATACTCTTGTCGGCAACACCAATACTCATCATAAAACATACCGTCAAGTTGTTCATTGCGTGCAGCAACATAACCTGCACAAGCGAGTCGTAACGCAGATAGTAATAGCCTAATACCAAGCCCGATAACGTCGCCGTGAGGATAGATGCAGGCACTCCGTGCACCGCACCAAAGAGAGCTGATGAGAGCAGCCACGCAGCGATGATTCCGTAGCGGCTACGCACTGCACCGAGGATATATCCACGGAAGAGCAACTCCTCAAAGAATGGGGCAAAAACCACCGTCGTTATCAACAACCAGAAACCCGAGCCCATCACTATATTTTTGGTTGGAAGGAGCTCGACCAACGGCTCTGCCACAATACTGAAACACCACAACAAAACATATCCCACAAGCAGTCGATAAGGCATTGCCCAGCCCTTAGCTAAGAACTTGACATTCACGCGGATACGTCGCAGACGCAGATAAGCTATAACCAGCACAACAGAGATAAACATAGCACTGAAAAAGTTGATTGCCATAACCGCAGCCAACCCTCTCATTGCATCCTCGCGAATGTTGACTCTCTCGCTCAAAAGCAGCTCGTTAGAGGGCGACTCAACACCCACTGCTGCGATGAGTGTAGTGCCCACAACCTGCGAGAGCAGAAAAATCAGCAAAATGACAAGAAAGTCATACCACGCCACCTTCCTGCGTCGCGACACTTGTGCCGCAGGCTCTGCCGCAGGATTACGCTCTTCACTCGTTGGGCTTAACACTGATGCGGTATTTGACGCTGATGCAGCCTCTACATTCACCTCATCGCTCTTGATTATCTCATTATTTTCGTGCGTCATATAATCTCTGTTGAAAAGTTTTACACCACAAAGTTAATCATTTTTCCGCAATGCTTGCTTCTATTTAATTTAATTTCATTAAATTTGTCCGATTATATCTTGATGTTTACCGCTACGCAAAGTGGCTAAACAGGAGGTAAAGTCTTGTAACTGCAATAAATAGAGCACATATAATGGCAAAGATTATAGCATTAGCAAACCAGAAAGGCGGCGTGGGCAAGACCACGACAGCGATAAATTTGGCAGCATCTGTTGCCCTTTTGGGCAAAAAGGTGTTGCTCCTTGATGCGGACCCCCAGGCAAATGCAACATCGGGCTTGGGTTTCGACATCGAGAGCGACGGCATCTACGAATGTATGGTAGGCGAAAAACGTGCCGAGGATGTAATTTTACATAGCCCCGACATTAAAAAATTGTGGGTGTTGCCTTCGAGCATCCAGCTCGTTGGTGCCGACACGGAGCTCCCCAAGATGGAGAACGCCCACCACGTGATAAAGAACATCGTGGAGCCGCTACGTGATAAGTTTGACTACATATTTATCGACTGCTCGCCTTCGCTCGGCTACACGACAGTCAACATACTCACCGCATCAGACTCGGTGCTCATCCCCGTTCAGTGTGAATATTTGGCATTGGAGGGATTGAGTAAGTTGCTCAACACCATCAAGATTGTCAAGAGCGGACTCAACCCCGAGTTGGAGATAGAGGGCTTTGTGCTGACGATGTATATGCGTAACCGCCTGAATAACCAGGTGGTAGCCGAGGTGAGAGAGCACTTCGGACCTCTTACGTTCGACACAGTCATCCAGCGTAATATCCGTCTGGGCGAGGCTCCATCACACGGTAAGCCTATTATGCTATACGACGCCGCAGCATCGGGTTCAGTGAATTATCTGAACCTCGCAAAGGAGTTTTTGAAGAGAAATCGTAAAAAGAAATAATATGAAACAGAAAGGTTTAGGACGTGGATTAAATGCCATATTCGGCACCGAGAATATCATATCGAAGGTCGCTCCGATGAACGAGATGGCTCACATAGCCATCACCGACATCGAGCGTAACCCTTTACAGCCCCGTACCGACTTCGACCAGGAGTCGTTAGAGGAGTTGGCGGACTCTATACGTCAGTTAGGCGTTATCCAGCCCATCACGGTAAAGAAAAACGACAATGGCAAATATGTCATCATCAGCGGTGAGCGTCGTTGGCGTGCATCGCAGATTGTAGGGTTAGAGAGTATGCCAGCCTACATTCGCGAGGTGGACGATGAAAATCTGCACGCTATGGCTCTCGTCGAGAACATCCAGCGTCAGGACCTCAACGCCATAGAGATTGCTCTCGGTATGCAACGCCTTATCGAAGAGTGCGGACTCACCCAGGAGGCTATGGCTGATAAGGTGGGCAAGAAACGCTCGACCGTATCGAATTATATGCGTCTGCTGTCGCTCCCTAACGAGGTGCAGCTCGCACTGAAGGAGGGGCTCATCACTATGGGACACGCCAAGGCTATAGCAGGCATCAGCCCCGAACAACAATTATGGGCTCTGAAACGTTGTATCAAGAAAGGTCTGTCGGTACGTCAGGCTGAGGAGTTGGCACGCAAGGGTACCCTACCCGCCAAGGAGAGTCCTGCCGACGAGGAGTATCCCGAGTCATACTCTCGCCTGGTAGAGTGCTTGGAGCCATATTTTTCACAGAACATAAGCATCAAACGTGGCAAGAATGGCGGTGGCAAGATAGTGATAGATTTTGCATCGGATAGCGACATCGAGCACTATATCGCACGCCTCAGCGACAAGAACTAAACAGACAATCAGCGTGATAGGAAAGATTCAAACATACAACACTGCAAAACATCGTTGGCTCACTATGTTAGCGTGTGCGATAGTGCTCTTTATGAGCATAGGCACACTCTCGGCACAGGATATGCGTCGCGGTCTGAAGCAGAAGGTTGACAGCGGCGTGATGCAAAAGCCCGACACCACCGTTGTGGCTCAGGACTCTCTCTCACGAGCTATCACCGACTCGTTAGCCCGCTTCCAGCCAACAGCCAAAGAGATTAAGCGACGTATGGACTCATTGGCTCGCGTGGAGCGTCGTCGTCAGCGTGCTGAGGCGGCAGGCAGAATCGACAGCGAGGGTAACATCATACCTCCCGAGCCCTGGTTTGGCGACTCCACCTCGCTCTCCAAGGTCTGCCTGGTGAGTGCAGTATTGCCTGGCTACGGTCAGATTTATAATAAACAATATTGGAAACTGCCAATACTCTATACCACACTCGGAGCATCTATCGGTATGGCAGTCCATTACAGCAACGAGTATAAGCCCCTCAAACGCCAATACGACCAGATGATTGTCGAAAACGGTCTGTATCGCACCGAGGAGCTCAACACGCTGCAACGTAAGATGATACGTAAGAACACCACCAAACAGATTATGATGGGCTTGGCAGCAGCGTCATACATCTACTTCCTGGGTGATGCAGCACTTAACTACTCGACCAACGACGTATCGGATGTGAAGAAGGCGACTACCCTCTCGATTATATGTCCAGGAGCGGGTCAGATATACAACAAGAGCTATTGGCGTATGCCTATCGTAATCGGAGGTATGGCTTCGATGATTTATGTCATCGACTGGAATAACCGAGGCTTCAAACGATTTAAGGAGGCTTATCGCCTGAGAGCCGACTTCGAGCTCAACCCGGGTAAATACCCTGGCGGCGTGTCGGCAGATGAGTTCCGAGGTCGTTACTCGGCTACCTTCCTTAAGAATCTGCGTGATTCGTACCGCCGTAGCCGCGACCTGAGTATAATACTGACAGCTTTGGTCTACACATTCCAGGCTGTGGATGCCCACGTCGATGCCCACCTCAAGGACTTCGACGTCTCGGACAACCTATCGTTATCGGTAGAACCTCTGTTTGATTATCAATACACCCAGACATTTGGCGTTGACCCCGTCTTCGGATTCAACGTAAACCTAAGTTTCTAACCAATGAGCAAAATAGTAAATCGCACTATCTTTGCCCTGTTTCTATGTACCGCACTATTCACACAGTCGGTGCAGGCTCAGTGGCCCAAAAAGACAAAAAAAGCACAACTTCAGGAGCAGCTCGACGCTGAGCGTCAACGTGCCGACTCACTCTTAAGAGTTATCGAGAAGATGCGTGCCGATGCCGCAGCTGAAGAGGCTAAGGCGGCAACAGAGACATCGGAGGACAACTTAAATGCCGAAGTTGCAGCAGTGGACTACACCCCTGCCACCGCCGACTCGCTGGCTCAGGCACTGCAACTGACGCAGACACGCGAGGCTTTTGATAGTTTCTTTGCCGACTTCATCTGCGAGCCTACGACGCTCGATGATGACAAATCGTTAGACTCTCTGTATGAGGCACGTCTCAGGTGCATAGTGTCGCCTATCAACCTGCCATACAACGCCATCATCCGCACATACATAAAGAACTACACTTCGAATTATAGTATGATGCACAACGTAGTGCCTCTTACGAAGTATTATTTCCCGATGATTGACGAGGAACTTATCAAGGCGGGACTCCCTATCGAGCTCCACGCGATGGCTATAATCGAGTCGGGACTAAATCCCACTATCACCTCGCGTGCAGGAGCAGGTGGTTTGTGGCAGTTTATACCTTCGACAGCTCGTGCCTACGGTCTTACGGTGAACTCAATGGTTGACGAGCGTTTCGACCCCGTAAAATCGACTCGTGCAGCGTGCCGCTTTATGAAGGATTTATACAATATGTATAACGATTGGGGCTTGGCTCTTGCGGCATACAACTGCGGACCCGGTAACGTAAACAAGGCATTGGCAGCAACGGGTGGCGACCCTACATCATTCTGGGAGGTCTATTGGTACCTACCATCCGAGACACGCGGCTACGTTCCGGCATTTGTCGCAGCCCTCTACACATATAACTACCACCAGGCACACAACATACGCAGTGGCAACCCTCCGCTACCACTCGCAGTCGACACCGTCCACGTATCACGTCTGCTCCACTTCGACCAGATTGCTTCGACAATCGACATCGACAAGCAGACACTGCAGATGCTTAACCCTCAATATAAGCACGATATTATCCCTGCTGTGGATAAGACCTATACACTTATCCTGCCTACAAATCGCCTGACAGACTATATTGTCAACCGCGATAGCATATTTGCCAAGGACTCGCTCTACCTGGGCGACTACCTCAATCCATCGACTATGGCTAAGAAGTTGGCAGATACCGAGGTTATCTATCATAAGGTAAAGAGTGGCGAGACGCTGGGTGCTATTGCCCGCAAATACCGCGTTACGACCAAACAACTTATGAAGTGGAACAATCTGAAGAATGCCGATAAGCTACGTATTGGACAACGTATCAGAATCGAACGATAAACGATGATTTTCAACGACAACGACACCATTGTAGCCCCCGCTACACCATCGGGTGGAGCACTCTGCCTCATACGCCTTAGCGGTGAGCAGAGTATAGCTATTTGCGATGAGCTATTTCGCGGCAAGAGCCCATTGCAGCAGAGCCTGAGCCATAGAGCATACTATGGAACACTGGTCGATGGCGACTGCCTGATAGATGATGTCGTGATAACGGTTTTCAAAGCCCCTCACACCTATACGGGCGAGGATATCGTCGAGATATCGGCTCACGGCTCACGTTATATCGTTCAACGCATTATATCGGCTATCACACAACGTGGAGCACGCCTTGCCGAGCCAGGAGAGTTCACTCGCCGAGCATTCCTCGCGGGACGACTCGACCTCTCGCAGGCTGAGGCTGTAGCGGATATCATCGCCGCCGAATCACAGACATCACACGCCATAGCATCGACACAGATGCGAGGTGGCTACTCTTCGGCACTACAACAACTTCGCAATGAGCTCATTACCATCGGCTCACTACTCGAGTTAGAGTTAGATTTCTCGGAGGAGGATGTAGAGTTTGCCGACCGCACAAAGCTGAGAAGCCTCCTTGAGCAGATTACCCACCAGGTAGATACCCTCTGCGAGAGTTTCACGCTCGGAAATGCCATTAAGGAGGGTGTTATAGTGGCTATCGTTGGCGAGCCCAATGTGGGCAAGAGCACCTTGCTCAACCGCCTCGCGGGCGAGCAGCGAGCTATGGTGTCGGATATAGCAGGTACTACACGTGATACTATCGAGTCAGTTGTGAATATCGCGGGCGTACGCTTCCGTTTTATTGATACTGCAGGACTGCACACGACGGAAGACACACTGGAGCAGATGGGCATCGAACGTACTCGTGAGGCCATTGGCAAAGCACATATCGTGCTTTATATGAGCGATGGAACAAAGAGCGATAATACAGTCTATAACACTGATATTGAGATAGATGATAATCAACATCTGTTCCACATAATCAATAAGATTGACCTCTGCGACCACCCTATTGCAACCACCGACGAGAAGACTATCTGCCTCTCGGCTAAGAGCGGTGAGGGTGTTGAGCGACTGCGAGATTTGCTGGCTTCGACGATAGATAGCTCCGCTGCATTGAGGGGCGATGTTGTGGTATCCTCGCAACGTCATTACCAGGCATTGTGCTTTGCTAAGGAGTCGTTACACGCAGCTATGAATGCTCTGGAGCGAGGCATCTCGGCAGACCTACTGAGCGAGGATATCCGCCAGGTTATGCACCATATCGGCACCATCACCGGCGACATCACCACCTCCGACCTCCTCCACTCCATCTTCTCCAAATTCTGCATCGGCAAGTAAAAACTAAAATCTAAACGCGAATTCTATGGTAGGTAAATATAAGGTGGTAACACTTTGTGGAAGCACAAAGTTTAAGGAGCAATTCATTGAGGCTCAGAAGCGATTGACCCTCGAGGGTAATATTGTCATTTCGGTTGGGCTCTTTGGGCACAGTGGCGACGCTGAGGTCTGGACCGAAGGCACAAAGGCTATGCTCGACGATATGCACCTACGCAAGATTGATATGGCTGATGAGATTTTTGTCATCAACGTCGGCGGCTACATCGGCGAGAGCACTCGTCGCGAAATAGCGTATGCCACATCGAAGGGATTAACAATACGTTACCTGGAATAGTCGCATTTAACGGCTCATTACCACATATAATCAGCATATTCGGCACCCTACCCTCTTATAGCACATCTAAGCATTATCTGCCTATAATGCTCACGATATCGTCTACTACCTCGTGAGTTAGGTGCGACCAACGACCTACAATAATACCATTTTTATCTATAAGTATAAAGCAAGGTATCTGCTCTATTCCGTAAGCCTGCGACATATCAGCCTGCTCCGCAAAGTAATAACTTTCAGCATCTACAGGATAATCTACCCTCAGTTGCTGCCAATCAGTGAGATGCTGTTTCTCAACAGCATTACGCCAATCTGTCGCTTCGTTATCTACCGAGATACTAATAATTTTCAATTTATCGCCATACTCTTCGTGTAGATTCCTCAACTTCGGTATTTCTTTTATACACGGACCACACCAACTTGCCCAGAAATCAAGCAAGACATAACCGTTGTCGAAACACTCCGCGAGCATAACCTGCCTACCATCAGCTGAGCGGAGCGAAAAGTCCATCGCTTCACTCCCCACTGCTCCACCGTTCAACTTGGCTATATCGTATCTAATCTGCATCAGTTCGCCGAGCAGGCTATGCGATTGACTATCAGTTAGCACGCCAATATACGACTCTACAGTCTCAATATCGTAATTAAAACCGATTAACTTGTCGATTAAATATGGAATTATATTAACGTCATTCCCCGACTAACCAAAGGTTAGGCGATGGGAATCTACCTTATACGAACTAAAAACTAAAAGGTAAAAACTATTTTTTATTGCGACTTTAGTATCCCTTAGTATCCTTTATTTTCCCTTAATAGCCCTTAGTTTCCTTTATCCTTCCTAAACTCCCATCTCCCCATAACGCGGGTAGCTTTTTTACTACCCACATTACTAAAAGGTATTTTCTCAATTTTGAATTTTGAATTTTGAATTGCACAAGCCCGTCATTCCCCGACTTGCTCTGCAAGGCGATGGGAATCTACCTTTTATTATTGTTATTTAGGAGGGAATATGTATATAAATCACAAAAACAAAAAAGCGATCAAAATGACCGCTTTATGGTATATCTTATTGTGGTTTCAAACTAAAAGCCCCGCCCTTTGACAAAGGGCGGGGACAGAGGGGAGGGAATGTAGGTATTATTTACAAAAACAAAAAAGCGATCGTAAACGACCGCTTTTTGTTTTTGTGGGAGTTGACGGATTCGAACGGCGTCAGCCGTAGCCGAAATACCTTTGAAATCAAATATATTTTATTTCGGCAACCGCTCTAAACTCTAATTCCACCAAAAAACGCAAACACACCGCAAACAGCTTGGGCAGGCTCTGTCTGCGACCAAGCCCCGCCCTTTGTCAAAGGGAGGGGACAGAGGGGAGGGAATGTAGGTATTATTCACAAAAACAAAAAAGCGATCGTAAACGACCGCTTTTTGTTTTTGTGGGAGTTGACGGATTCGAACCGCCGACCCTCTGCTTGTAAGGCAGATGCTCTGAACCAGCTGAGCTAAACTCCCAGATTGTTGCTTGGGTGGTGCAAAGGTAAGCAAAATTTTGTTATCTGCAAATCTTTGTGCAATTTTTGAAAGGCTTTGACGTTTTTCTAAAAAACTCTCTGCTCAGACAACCAATCGCTCCATCCCTCGCGATGCGCCTGAACAAGGACTTGAACCTAGGACCCCATGATTAACAGTCATGTGCTCTAACCAACTGAGCTATTCAGGCAATTTGTAAGAACGTCTTCTGCGTTTTTGCGAGTGCAAATATAAGGGCGTTTTTTTTAATGTGCAAGAAAATTGAAAGAAATTTTCAAAAAAAATATATCTTTGTAGCTGTTATGAGACTTTTACCTTATTCTAATATAGTATTTTTACTATTGGCAACACTTTTTTCTGTGGGAGTGTATGCTCAGCAGAGCCCCGTTTTTTCGCATACCGAGTGGGACTTCGGCGACATTAAGGAGGATGGCGGCAAGGTTCAGCACGCTTTCACCTTCCGCAACCCCACCAAGCAGCCTCTCACCGTAGTGCGTGTTACCGCCAACTGCGGATGCACCACTCCCGACTACGCACGCGAGCCTGTCAAGGCTGGAGGCGAGGGTGTCATCAATGTCGTCTACGACCCTATGGAGCGTCCGGGCAGGTTTTCCAAGAATGTTGTAGTCGAGACTGCCGATGGCAAAAACATAACACTTGTCATCAAGGGCAATGTCCTCCCACGCCCCAAGAGCATTGCAGAGCTCTACCCTTTCGATATAGGCAGTGGCGTCAGGCTGTCATCCAATTTTCACGCCTTCTCTTATGTCGGTCGTGGCGAGAGTGTTGAGCACACTGTCGAGTGGATTAACACCTCCAATAGCGATGTTAGCCTACGATTTATCCCCGAGCAGAGCAGCACACTCTTCTCCATCGAAGCTCCCACCACCCTCTCGGCTGGCAAGAGTGGCGAGCTGAAGATGGCATACTCTGTTCCCGAGCATAGCCGCATATATGGCACGCTGAACGATGTCGTCAAGATTGTTATCAATGGCTCAGAGTCGCGTGTTCGACTCAGTGCCAATGTCATTGCTGTCGACCATTTTGACCGTATGGCTGACGATATATCGCTTCCTTCGCTCACTTTATCGAAAAAAATAATTAAATTCGCCGAGGTAAACCACCCACAAGTGGTGAGCGACAACTCTATTACCTTCAGTAACGAGGGCGGCAGCGACCTCATTATAAGGGCAATAGAATACCCTTCGGGCGTCGTTGAGTGCTCACTTAAGGCGGGCGATAGGATTGCCGCAGGCGAGAGCCGTAAGTTGAAGGTAACATTCAACAGCCGTGCGTGCGACTTCGGACCTTTCTCCGAGAGGATTCGTATCATCACCAACGATGTTGTGCGTCCTATGCAGTCGCTACGTGTTACGGCTATTGTTGTAGATAAATAGTGAAATATCACATTGAGATATGTTCAAGATTTTAGAGAAACGATTATTAGCGGATAACATCTATCTGCTACGTATTGAAGCCCCACGCGTGGCACAGAGTGCCCTGCCGGGACAGTTTGTCATCGTGCGAGTTGATGAGCGAGGCGAGCGAGTACCTCTTACCATCGCCGATTTCGATAAGAGCGACGGCTCTGTTACTATCGTTGTTCAGGCTATCGGAGCCTCTACACGCAAGATGTGTGAGATGGCTGAGGGCGAGTCGCTTGCCGATTTCGTTGGCCCTCTGGGCAACCCATCAGCCTTCATCAAGATGAGCGACGAGGAGTTGCAGCAATGCCACTTCCTCTTTGTCGCTGGAGGCGTCGGCACAGCACCCGTCTACCCACAGGTCAAGTGGTTGCACGAGCACGGTGCTAAGGTCGATGTCATCATAGGAGCCAAGACCTCCTCTATGCTTATCTATACTGCCGAGATGGCACGCGTAGCCACCAACCTCTATATCGCCACCGACGACGGTAGCGAGGGCTTCAAGGGTATGGTTACGGGTAAGATTGATGAGCTCATCTCTGCCGAGGGCAAGCACTACGATGAGTGCGTAGCTATCGGCCCTATGATTATGATGAAATTTGTCTGTCTCACCACCGCCAAGTATCAGCTCCATACTACTGTGTCGCTCAACGCCCTTATGGTCGATGGTACGGGTATGTGTGGTGCGTGTCGTGTGAGTGTTGGGGGCAAGACACTCTTTACGTGTGTCGACGGACCTGAGTTCGATGGTCATCAGGTCAACTTCGATGAGGCTATGCGTCGCCAGTCGATGTATCGCACCGCTGAGCAGCAGGCTGATGAGAAACATAAAAAGTGTAAGTGTTATGGCGAATAAGATACCACGCGTCAAGGTACGCGAGCAGGATGCTCTGCTGCGTGCCACCAATTTTGAGGAGGTATGCTTCGGTTATGACGCCGGGGAGGCTATGTTGGAGGCTTCTCGCTGCTTGGGATGTAAGAATCCTCGCTGCGTAGCTGCCTGCCCTGTCGGCATCGATATCCCTGCCTTCATCCACCAGGTTGCAGAGGGCAATTTTGCCGAGGCATCATCTATCATCTCACGCGACAGCTCACTGCCAAGTATCTGTGGCAGAGTATGTCCTCAGGAGACACAGTGCGAGGGCTCTTGCATTGTCGGCATTAAGTCCGAGCCTGTCGCTATCGGTAAGCTGGAGCGTTTTGTCGGCGACTGGAGTCTGGAGCATAATGCTAAGGATGTCGCTGTCGCCGAGCCTAATGGCAGGAAGGTTGCCGTTGTAGGTAGCGGTCCTGCGGGTCTGGCTTGTGCGAGCGATTTGGCTAAATGGGGCTACGATGTTACCATTTTCGAGGCTCTGCATAAGGTAGGAGGCGTTTTAGTCTATGGTATCCCCGAGTTCCGCCTACCAAAGGAGAAGATTGTTGCTCGCGAGATAGCTACTCTGAGCAATATGGGCGTTAAGTTTGAGTGTGATGTCGTTGTCGGCAGAACTATCACTATCGACCGCCTTCTCGACGAGGAGGGCTTCGATGCTGTCTTCATCGGCTCGGGTGCGGGCTTGCCACGTTTTATGGGTATCGAGGGTGAGAATCTCAATGGCGTCGTTTCGGCTAATGAGTTCCTTACGCGTGCCAATCTGATGCGAGCCTTCGATGATGATTACGACACCCCAATCTATGTCGGCAAGCGTGTTGTTGTGGTAGGTGGTGGTAATGTCGCTATGGACGCTGTCCGCACTGCCAAGCGTCTGGGTGCTGAGGCTACTATCGTCTACCGTCGTAGCGAGACTGAGCTCCCTGCACGTCAGGAGGAGGTGCACCACGCCAAGGAGGAGGGCATCGAGTTCCGTATGCTCACCAACCCCACACGTGTCATTGGCGATGAGCGAGGCTGGGTCAAGGCTATCTCTTGTGTGAGGATGGAGCTTGGCGAGCCCGATGAGAGTGGTCGTCGCTCACCTGTCGTTGTCGATGGCTCAGATTTTGAGGTTGAGTGCGATGTCGTTATTATGGCTCTTGGCACCTCGCCTAACCCACTGCTCAAGCAGACTACCGCAGGCTTGGAAACTAACCGTCGCGGCTGTATTGTTGCCGATGAGAATGGTGCTACCACACGCGAGGGGGTCTTCGCAGGTGGTGATGTTGTTACGGGTGCTGCCACTGTCATCCTCGCTATGGGTGCAGGACGTAAGGCTGCCCGAGCAATAGATGAGTATATCAAAACTAAATAATTTTTATGACTATGGAGACAAAGGACAAAGTATTGCAGGTGATGAAGGAGGCTGGTGAGCCTCTCAATGCAGGTAAGATTGCAGAGTTGAGCGGTATCGACCGTAAGGATGTTGATAAGGCTATGAAGCAGCTGAAGGACGAGGGAGCTATCATCTCTCCCGTACGTTGCAAGTGGGCTCCTGCCAACTAACGAGCAACTCCCACAACAAAGAAAAGGGTTGGATTTAATATCCAACCCTTTATCTTTTTTATGCCCTTCAGACTACTTCACAATCAAAGTACGCTGCTTTGCACTCTTTACTCCGAGTGGCATAAGCTCCTTAGTCTGCTGAATCTTCTCTACCTGCTGCAGCTGCATCATAGGTGCAATCTTGCTGTCAGCCTTCTTCTGCTTGATGTTCTTCAAAGTAGAGAGCTGTGGCTTAACCTTCGATGAAGCCTCTCCTGCTGCAGGATCGTAGCCGTGGTAAGTACCTGTGATAGGGCTACCAGTCTCATCTACGCAGTCAAATGTGAATACGTAAGCTCCGTCTGTCGTCTGCTCGATTGTGAAGGTGCCTCCATCGAGGAAGAGTGCGATATTTCCGTCCATCTCAAAGTCTGTTACACTCAAAACCCAAGAACCCAATGCGTAGCTCTCAAACTCTGAACCCCTAACAAACGCATAATCGGTTGCTGCAGTCTCGTCTGTATATACGCTGTATGTACCAACTACTGACTCTGCATCGAGTGGAATGAAGGTCTCAATCATCAACGACATACCATTACCATCGTTTGGATTCAGGTACATACATACATTCTTCATACCGTTGCCGTAGTCATCACCATAGTCCTCAAACTGAACGATACCGTCATATACGTCGAGCTCTACACCCTCGCCAGCCTCAGCGACATTCTCTGCGAGGAATGTACCCTTGATTGTGTTGCCCGCATCATCTACAACATTTACATCATAGAATGTGTAGCCGCTTGCCCATACCTGAATCTCGATAGTACCTCCTGCGATAGGAGCCATCTCATCGGTTTCCTGATTAAGATACCAAGTTGCAGTGATTTGACCAGAAGTGTTTGTGCCGCCTGGGAAGAAATAATACTTTGTAGAATCTAACTGACCATCTGCTGGCACTACCTCATATACGCCCTCCAAAGTCTCAGCATCACCAGGAGTGATAAGCTGGAAGGTCATAGAGTGAGAATCAGACACTGCCTGACCAAGGAATACGTTCATACCAATCTCAAAAACGTCACCATAATCAGTAAACTGCTGGACAGCATTCACATCCATAAACTCAACATCACCTGTAAGGTTGCTCAATGACTCTGAAGGTGTGTCGCCACCAGCCTCAGCAGGTGTAACAAATGAACCCTTAATGCTGAAACCAGCGTCATCTACCACATCAACAGTATAAGTAGTTACACCATCTGCTGTTGCAATAGTCATTGTACCACCTACGATAGGAGCTCTCTCAGAAGTTGTAGAGTTCAAATACCAAGTAGATGCCATATAGAGCTGACCATCCTCCTCAACAACATCACCTGGAAGAGCATAGTACTTCGAAGGATCAACCTGGGTACCAACCAAAATCTCATACTCGCCATCGAGTGATGCACCTGTTGGAACAAGCAACTCAAGGTTCATACCGTGTGTAGCAGAACGCATGTTAATAGTATAGTTATCCATACCAACCTCATAGTAGTCGCCATAATTTCTAGCCTCAGCAGTTACCTCTACGCCCTCGAATGTAACGTCGGCTGTAAGGTTGCTCCATACTGTTGGCTCAACCTCCTCCTCTTCAAGTGCGAGTGAGCCCTCGTAAACTATGTGGTGAACACTACCATCCTCCAATGTAAGGGTTGCCTCGATACGGCCCTCGCTTACTGTAACAGTTCCTGCAGTAAATGATGGATTAGCAACAACAGAACCATTAGCGTCTGTCTCCGCATACCAGCTATACTCTGCACCCATCGTACCCGCCTCGCAGCTATCCGAAGCATCAAAAGCGTATGTACCAACAGGTACGCTCATAGGATCAGCAGGAGCTACGTCAGAATAGAGGTCCAAAGAGTAGATATTATCACCTGGTTTTGCTCCAACACCGTTGCTTGTGAATGTTACACCATTCTTCGAAAGGAAAATGTTGTAGTTGTAAACGCCATACTCCTCAAAGTCAGTGTAGTACTGTCCCTGGAGAACAGAGAGCTCAAGATCAGAGTCAAAGCCCTTTACGCCAGCCTGCTTAACAGTTACCTTGAAACTTTGGTCGTCATAAGATACCACGATATCAGCCTCGCGTGCATCCTCAGTCTCGTTGGCAGCAACAGCAAAAGTAACAGCAGCACCAATCTTCAGGTCTGATACCCAATCAGCAGCACAAGTTGCTGTAGGCTCAACACCGTCAACCTTGTTTTTCAACGAGTATGTAATAGTACCCTTACCGCCATCAGCAGCAAAGTTCATTACAGACTCCGATGTAAGTTTAAGTTCAGGATCGCCCGTAGGGCCTACCTGTGGATCTTCATCGTCGCTACAAGCAACAAATCCGATACTTGCCAAAATGGCAAACATTGCTAATAACTTTTTCATAGTACAAAAGTTTTTTGAGTTAATAAATAGGTAAATTAAGATGTTATTCAATTACTAAATTGTCGTTCTGATATGTAAAGTGTTTGCCGTCAAAAGTGGTAACATCAGCCTTGATACTTACCGCATTACCATTGACGTCAATTTTTATACTACCGTTTTGTAGAGCTCTGAACGCAGCGTGATAGTATGTAGGGTCCTCTACCACAAACACATAGTCATAGTTGCAATATGCGTACTCGACATCCACCTCTTGACCAAGCAACTCCGGATGTACGCCGATAACAGCGTATGTACCTGCCGAGGCAGTACTCTCCAGAGGAGTGAGCATCACCAAAAACCAATCCCCATCCGATACCGTGTAGGAATTTACGGGAATCTGCTCCTCATCAATTGCGTATGAGCCATATCTACCCTCCGTAGCGAGTGGTAGTGAGGTGTTGTTGTCATCATCGCTACAACCGACAAATGCAATAGCCGCAACGAGCATTAGTGCTGCATATCGTATCTTCTGTGCTAACATAGCTCTTATTCATTAATGGTTACTGAGCCTGCATAGCTAAGCTCTAAATTATCATAATTGGTAAACGAGAGGCTAAGGGTCTCACCTGACTCGTCATAAAGAGCGGTAAATGTTCCCGAATAGCCGTTAGCCTTGCTGTATGTTACTCCCTCGTAACTTACCGTCAGGTCAGCACTCTGCGAGAATCCGCGTGCGTTGCCGTCAAAGAACGTCGCAGGGGCCGTTACCATAATTGTTGTGCCATTATCTACATCGAGTTCTACTCTCCAAACGCTCTCCGCCTTTATGAGTGATGCACCAATTAGATTTAGCTTCTCGCCCTCATATACCACATAGTTCTGCTCCACAGGCATCTGCACATTTGCCGACACGCACTCGCCCGTAAAGGCTACATTGAACGATGCTCCGCCGTATGTGATATCGATAATCGCTGTATAATCACCCTCACCGTTGCGTTTGATGTTAAACATTCCGCTCGCACCCTGTATGTCGGCACTTGCCACCTCAAAAGAGTTGCTATCATCGACGTTATCAACCATACCAAAGATGAATGGGGTATCTTCGTCAATAGCAGTAATATCTACCTGCTCTCCATTGAGCAACGAGCTATCAGCTACTAAATAGAGATACCAAGTAGCGATGCTAAGCTCCTCGAAGTACGATATGCCTGCTGGTGTAAAATAGAGATATGTTACACCATCCTCCTCCAAATAGAATGCTGCACGCAAAGGTTTCTCGCCATATATGCTGCTGATGACGTTCTCATTTATCACCGCCTCAATTGTCGTCTCAGCATGGAACGAGAGGGTAACTCCGCCGACAAGTGTCAAGTCGGCTTTCACGTTGAGTACACTATTCTGGTAGGTAAACAGTGCCGTTCCCGCCTCAATCTCGTCGGTCAAATCGGGTGCTACGCTCTCCAGCTCTGCACCAACCATAGTTGAGATAAAGGTGTATAGAGATTGCTCTGTCATCAGGTCAAACTCCTTACCTATCAGGAGCGGATTGACAGCACCATATACAAACTCGCCACACTCCAAAATCTCCTCTGCCGATGCAATACCCGCCTGAGGCGTAGCCACGATAGATAGATTATCGCCCACCATCATCGCCTTGACACTGCCAAACTCTGCAACCTCTCCCGCAAGAGCATACGAGTTTACATCGAGATCTGCCGCCACAGGTGTCTCTACAACACCGCCGCCTGGGTTGTCGCCTCCTCCGGGAGTAATCGGAGCATCGTCATCGCCTCCACAAGCAGCAAGCGTCAGGGAACAGAGTGCTACTAATATATAATATATGTATCTTTTCATTGCCATTATACGTATTTCATTATCTTCATCTTATCTTCAGCTATCACCACATCACAGCTAACCTTATGGCTTGGCGATGAACTATCCTCAAACGTGCAGGTAATATGGTACGAGCCATCCTCTTTTCTATCTATTGTAACGCTTCCACGGTCTATGCGGGCGTAACTATTACCCCACACGCCGTCAGCGAAATCTACATACCACGTTCCTGCCCAATAAGGGTACGAGAAACTATCTGGAAGACCCGGAACAGAGTGGAACGGGGTAATGTTATCCTTGTCGATTGAGGTGTCTTCGTTACGCACCACCATAGGATAAGTGCCCGATGGGATACCATCATCAATATCGCTCGTCCACGGAACAAGCAGTTCCAGACGCAATACATCACCACTGCCCTGTGGGCGACCTGTCGACAGGTTTATGCTCTCCTCTGCCAAGAAAATCAGGTAGTCGCGATAACTCTCATCTTTGAGGTAGAAGTAATCTCCTCTATCCTCCACAACGCCCTGCGTCAAGTTGTTAAGCGTCAGGTCGCTTGTCAGAGTAGAGTTCGGTATAGCTGGCTCCACGCGTGATGTAGGCTCAATCTCTCCACTCCACGTGAATATTCGCTTGATACACTTCTTGCCTACCAACGTACCCTCCACTGTGTAGGTGCCATCGCCGTTAGCCTTTATGTTGACCACTCCGTCGTCTATCAGGTCAACCTCCATATTCTCCTCTGTTGCACCATCGGCAATCTCGCCATAGAATGTAGCATCTGCTCGCTCTATTCTGCCACCTGGCAGGTCTATGTAGTCCATATAACCATAAACAAAGGTGTTGACACTGAAGTCGCCTGAATTAGACTGCGATAGATATGTGCCCACCAAATTATCGAGTTCTGGTTTCTGCTCAGGCTCATACTTCACGTTGAGCAACAGCTGCATCAGGCAACCCTCACCCTCCAGCATACCCATATCGTTGGTCTGCATATCGGTATAGAACTTGATGAGCCAGCCGTCAGATGTCGCCTCGCCAATATCATCTCCGATGTACTCTACCTGGCAATTTGTGAATTGGATTGTCGTCGGCTCTTTCTCAGTGAAACCTTCTTGAACTATCGGGTCGTCATCGTTATCACACGAAATAACAACACCCCAACAACTGATTGTTAAAATCAGTATTAGCAGCCTTTGAATAAGGCGTAAGAAGTATTTTGCTCTCATAAACCTAACTGTTCCTTAGACAAAGATAGCATTTGCAATCAAATTATGCAATAGCGTTAGGTTATAAACATTATTCAGCGAACAAAGAAAATAATCACATCAAATAAAAAATATATACTCTGTAACAATTTTTTTTATTCACTAAAAATACATTTTTTTTAGAAAATTTAGGACAAGATTATACTTACAATAATTAATTCTGCCGCTATTATTCATCATACGGTTGTTATAGCATCTTACACCATACCTATTTACATCGATGCGGGCAATCAATAAAAAAGCCGCAGAATCTCTCTGCGGCCTATTCTATTCTGTCGGGATGACTGGATTCGAACGGCTTTAGCCGTAGCCGAAATACCTTTGAAAATAAATATCTTTTTATTTCGGCAACCTCCTATCAACAGAAGACCAACCATCTTGACATAATAGAATAGTGCCAAGCGAAGCGAGGCTTTTATTGATGAACGCAGAGGGGAAATCCTATTTCCACTGAGGCGGGCAATCAATAAAAAAGCCGCAGAACATTTCTGCGGCCTATTCTATTCTGTCGGGATGACTGGATTCGAACCAGCGACAACACGCCCCCCAGACGTGTACTCTAACCGGGCTGAGCTACATCCCGTGAGCGACTGGGGCGTCTGATTCGTTCCCCTTTGTCGTAGCGAGAGAGAGACTTGAACTCTCGACCTCATGATTATGAATCATGCGCTCTGACCAGCTGAGCTATCTCGCCATTGCTTAATTGCGAGTGCAAAGATAACTGAATTTTTTATCTGTGCAAAATCTTTTCAATAAAAATTCAGCAAACTGTGTTTTTTCACCCTTTCTGCCGCCTCAAACAGCCTCTCTCCCGCTGCTACATATCAAAAAAAATAGGCGTGTCCGCAGTGGACACGCCCATTAGGATATTATACATCGTCCTACTCCTCTATCTTCGCCAACTCCTCGAAGAATATCTTGGTAAACTCCATCTTATCTTCTGGTGAGAGGTCCTCGATATAATTCTCTATCTCCTTATCGAGCTCCTCGAGCTTCTCCTTATCGCCCAGAGCGTCTGCATAGTCCTGAGCATAACCCTTTGCCTTACTCTCAACGCCACAAGAGATCAAAAATGCTGCACATACAACAGCCAATGTCATCATAATCTTTTTCATAACTCCCAAATTTTATATGGTTAATAATCTAAGGTTCTCACAAATCTAATAAAAAAATCACAAAGTCGCCAACCCTTTAGCCACTAAAAATTCTATTTTTTTATGTATTGAACTCTCTTTTGTAGCATTGACACTCCTCTGCGATATTTGGCACTGGATTTGTTGAGACTCACACCTAAATCTCTCCGCTATGAAAATCATCAACCTCATCGCCGGCATAGCACTTCTTGTGGGACTCTCTGTCGAGATACTCTCGGGTAATCGGACCAACTACTCTACGTGGTATATGTGGTTGCAGTTTACCGTCTGTGCCATCTTCATCGGCGACTTCCTCTACAATCTCTTCTCTCGCAACACCGACCGCCTCCCCACCCTCAGCTGGCTCTTCCTGCTTATGTCTATACCCTATCTCAATATCCTCTCGTGGATGGATATCAATTTGGGGCGTGTTGTCGATGTTACTTTGGGCGTTCTGCCTCTTCTACGCAGCTTTGTCGCTATGGCTATGGTCGTGCAGTGGCTTGTCGAGAGCAAGGTAGCCCGCATTTTCGGTGTCTATTTGTTCCTCACCATTGCCTTCACCTACCTCTCGGCACTCATCTTCTACGACTACGAGTCGCCCGTCAACGATGCTTTAGATGGCTTCGGCAATGCCCTCTGGTGGGCTTGTATGAATGTTACTACGGTAGGTGCGGCAATCTTCCCTGTTACCGCTGTCGGCAAGTCGCTCTCTGTACTGTTGCCCGCAGTAGGTATGATGTTCTTCCCCGTGTTCACCATCTACGTAACAGATATATATAAAGTACTATCGCGTCGCAGCCACACCGACTAAAAAAGCACACCTTTACAAAGAGCGACCCCGAAAGTTTGGACAAGAACTTTCGGAGTCGCCTCAGCACTACACGGTTGGCTACATATGCCACCAACCGAGGTTAATATATGTTTATATTTTTTAGTTGTTTACTCGAAATCATAACCAATGATATCCGAAGCATAATCGCTCCAACCGCTTGCCGACTTATATGCATCCACCGAAGCGGTTGGTACATAAATATCTCGTCCTGGAAGATTAAAATCAAATGCACCTTTTACTATTGACGGCGGAGTTGTTCGCTTACAGTATACCTCTCGTAGATTACCGCAAGAATAGAATGCCTGATATCTAATCGAAGTAACGCTATCGGGAATAGTTACACTTGTCAGCGAGGTGCAACCAGAGAATGCATAATCTCCAATTGAGGTAACACTATCGGGAATTGTTATACTTGTCAGCGAAGTGCAACCATTGAATGCAAAATCTCCAATTGAGGTAACGCTATCGGGAATAGTTATACTTGTCAGCGAGGTGCAACCATAGAATGCACCCTTTCCAATCGAAGTAACACTATCGGGAATAGTTATACTTGTCAGCGAAGTGCAATCTCGGAATGCAGAAGTTCCAATCTCAGTAACACTATCGGGAATTGTTATACATGTCAGCGAAGTGCAACCATTGAATGCAGAATCTCCAATTGAGGTAACACTATCGGGAATAGTTATACTTGTCAGCGAAGTGCAATCTCGGAATGCAGAAGTTCCAATCTCAGTAACACTATTAGGTATAACTAACTCTGTTATCTCTACGCCATTAACCAATAGACGTATATTACGTCGTATTATTTCATGCATTTTGTTTTTTGTAGAATATGCAGCCAAATCAGTAATATTAACATAGATATCTTTCAGCGAGGTGCAATTTTCGAATGCACCAAATCCAATCTCAGTAACACTATCGGGGATTGTTATACTTGTCAGCAAAGTGCAATATGCGTATTTACAACCAGTTATTACTCAATATTTTGCGAGTAATAAGTCAGAAATATGGTCATAACCTTTAAGGGTGCATTCTAAAAGGTAAAGATTTAACATTTTTATTTTTTCTTAACGCTCAAAGCGT
>SUZI01000011.1 GCA_015060005.1 Rikenellaceae bacterium | reverse complement strand
TTATGAAAAAAATTCTTTTGATGGCTGTTGTAGCATTTGGTATGCTCGCAACAGCGTGTTCGAAGGACGAGGTTGCTCAGCCTGTGGCAGAGAAGTCTACAGTTACTTTCTCTGTTGCTGCTCCTGAATTGGCAACTCGTGCTCACGGCGACGGCTTGACTGCTACCCAGCTCTCTTGGGCAGTTTATGACAAGACCCACAACCTGCTCTTCCAGAGCACCGAGCCTACTGTTATGAGCGGCTTGACGGCTACCGTTAAGATTCCTTTCGTAAACGGTATGGCTTACAACATCCTTTTCTGGGCAGAGGCTGAACAGTCTCCTTACTCTGTAGAGTGGGCTAACCTGGAGGTTGGTTACACTAATGCTGCTGCATTGGTTTCTAACTCTGAGAAGTACGATGCTTTCTACTGCTACTTCACTGAGCTTGATGAGGTTACAGGTCCTGTAAACGAGGATGTAGAGTTGAAGCGTCCTTTTGCTCAGCTTAACATCAAGACAAACGACCACGACAACGCAGTAAAGTCTGGTTTGAATGTTGATCAGGTGAGCGTTGAAATCTCTGAGGGTTGCGACAAGTTCAACCTTGCAAACGGTGAGGGTATTAAGGCTGCTGCTGGCACAAAGATTACTTTTGGTGAGGCGACTAAGCTCGCTAACGACCATTTGGCTGTAAACTATCTCTTTACAGGTGGTCAGAAGTCATTGGTTAACGTAACATTTGCTTACACCGACAGCGACGCAAAGGGTGGTGATGCAAGTGGCTCTATGGAGTTCGCTTCAGTTCCTGTACAGCGTAACTATCGTACAAATATCGTAGGTAGCTTGCTCACAAGCGACGGTAACTTCAACATTGAGATTAAGCCTGGATTTGATGGCGAACCAGGCCACGAGTATGGTGTAGTATCAACTGCTGAGGCTGCACAGTATGCACTTGACCACGCTGTTCCTGGTACTACTATTCAGCTTGCTGAAGGAGTAAATTATGGTACTTTGTATCTCCGTCCTTCTGCAACCAATCCTTCTACAAAGGATATCGACTGGGTAGGCAACAATTACCATTATGAGACATTGACAGTATATGATAATGTTACTATTGTCGGTGCAGAGGGTGCTACGGTTGACGCTATAAAGATTGAAGGTGGCACTTACTACAACACACCTCATTCTCAGTCAAGTACATATCCAATAATGTTGAGCCTTATTGAGTTGAAGAACTTTGTTGTTGACGGTGTTACCTTTACCGGTAAGGGTGGATATGACCCACAGGGCTACGGCAACGCAATCAATTTGAGCGGTAACAATATCAAGGTAAACGGACTGACTGTTAAGAATTGTGTTCTTGACAATGCAACTAACAATGCTCGTTTAATCTACAAGACTGAAGGCACTACTTTTGTTCATAACTACACTTACGGTGGAGAGGCTCTCACATTTGTTCCTTCTCAAAAAGATATTACTATGACAGGTTGTACCTTAAACGGTGGTTATATTGGTATCGAGCTTCGTGAAACAGAGAATGTTACAATCACTAATAACACATTCAATGTTGCCAATAGAAACATACTTCTTCCTGTAAACAGCGGCTTTACCTATTCAGGCAATGTAAACATTATCGGTAATGTTTCTAACAATGCTCAGGAGCGTTTCGTAAGAGCTGACGGTATGGGTGATGCTGTTGTCGTTATCAAAGATAACACTATTCTGGACTATGAGGCTGCCGATGCTGATTACATCAAGGTAACCAATGGTAACAATGTAACCATCGAGAATAATATTTTTGGTAGAGCTTATTATAGCTTGATTCTCGTTCCAAATGGTACAAACTCTCAGATTATTGTTAGCGACAAAGAGGGTCTTTTGAAACTGACAGATTTGTTTGCAAATTGGGCTACACTGTTCACAGATGGAAACGGTGAAACCTTTACCAACTATGCAAATGGTGCAGGTACAGATTTCTATTATAGCGGTTATTGGACCATTAACCTTGTGGCAGATATTGATTTGAATAACGATACTATCGATCCTATCATCATTAAGCATCCTGTGAGTACAGGTGCATCTGTCTTCAATGGTAACAACCATCAGATTAAAAATGCAACGATCGTAACTAACCCAGCTACCGAGAACGCGGCAGGTTTGTTCGATGCAAGTACCCGCATGGTTATGAAGAACTTGAAACTCGATAGCATCCACGTTACCGGTAGCAACGTAGGCAACTCTACCGCAGGTATTTTGTCTGGTAGTGTAAGTTATGCCGTACAGGATATCACCATCACCAACTCTTCTGTTACAGGCGGTAAGTACACAGGTGGTGTGGTAGGTTATGGTTACACAGACGTTCTTAACTGTGAGTTGAACAATGTTGTCGTTAAGGGTGGCTACAAGTTGGGTGGCCTTATTGGTTACATCTGTGCATCTGGCAGCAGTACCGGTGATGTTACCGGTAATACCTTGACCGATTGCGAGGTGAACGGTATCGGTGGCGGCGTATATGCAGGTGGTAAGAGCGAGTATATTATTGGTAAACTTGTAGGTAACTACAACTGTAATGGTACTTGCCAGAATAATACTGTTGTTAATATGACAACTGACGCAACCAATAATATTGGTAAGATTGAGACAGGTTTAACTGTTGTTGAGTAATAGATAGTTGCTTAAATCTATAGGGTTGCACCTCTTGGGTGGGGTGCAATCCACAAGGGACAATCAAAAGAAAGCCCTTCATATGTTAAATTAATTAAGTGTGGCGGACCGACTGAAAAGAAATTTTCGGTCGGTCTTGTTTTCAAGAAGGGTATTAAAGGAGACTAAAGGGGACTAAGGGATAATAAGGGATACTAAGGGATAATAAAGGATATTAAAGTCGCAATAAGAAAAGTAACCTTGTAGTTTTTAGTTTTCAGCTCTACCTTGTAAGAGGTAGATTCCCATCGCCTTGCAGAGCAGGTCGGGGAATGACGGGCTTGTGCAATTCAAAATTCAATATTCAAAATTAATCCATCTAAAGATGGCTTTTCCTCCTTCGCAGTTCGGGAATAAGAAGATAGCGTTTTTTCAAACCTTCCAACCCTTGTCTGTCAAATATTTAGAACAAGTTCTATATCTGCCAGCACAAGAGTTGATGCTAAGCATTATATCTTCTTATTCCTCTCACTTTGTTGTCGGTTCAAAATTAACCTTTTAGTTTTTAGCTCTACCTTGGAAACGGTAGATTCCCATCGCCTAACCTTTGGTTAGTCGGGGAATGACGTTAATATAATGAGTAATTAGTAATGAGTAATTGAGTTTTCAGGGAAATTAAAGGATACGAAAGGAGGATAAAAAGGGTTAAAGCCGAAGAGAGAATAAGAGAGTGGACTTTGATATACGGTTGAAAATCAGTAAGTTATTGGAGGGTGAGAAAAATAATTAATTTTTTTGAAAAATTTTAGTGTTATTCTTTTCACAATTATAAATCTTTTACTACTTTTGCATCGGTGAAAAAGGGCTTTTGCGAAGCAATGTGCTGAAAGCAATTAGTAAAGAGTAATTAGGAATGAGTAATTACTGCAAAGAGAGCTTCGGTTTGAAAGAAAACACGAGAAAAAGCCTTCACCGCACGAAATTTGAGCAGAAGAAGTTTAACTAAATAAAATTGTAAAAAATTATGGCAAAGATTGATCTTTCAAAGTACGGTATTACCGGTACAACAGAGGTGGTTTACAACCCTTCATACGATGAGCTCCTCCGCGAGGAGACAAAGCCAGGCTTGACAGGCTTTGACAAGGGCGTAGTAACCGAGATGGGTGCTGTAAACGTAATGACAGGTGTATACACAGGTCGTTCACCTAAGGATAAGTTCTTCGTAATGGATGACACCACAAAGGATACTGTATGGTGGACTTCAGAGGAGTACAAGAACGACAACAAGCCTGTAACACAGCAGACCTGGGACGTATTGAAGGAGTTGGCATCAAAGGAGCTCTCTAACAAGAAGCTCTACGTAGTGGATACTTTCTGCGGTGCTAACGAGAACTCACGTCTGAAGATTCGTTTCATCATGGAGGTAGCTTGGCAGGCACACTTCGTTAAGAATATGTTTATCCGCCCAACAGATGCTGAGCTGGAGGTTTATGGCGAGCCAGACTTCGTAGTACTCAACGCATCAAAGGCAAAGGTAGAGAACTACAAGGAGCTCGGCTTGAACTCTGAGACTGCTGTAGTGTTCAACCTCACAGAGAAGATGCAGGTAATCATCAACACCTGGTATGGTGGTGAGATGAAGAAGGGTATGTTCTCTTATATGAACTACCTGCTCCCATTGAAGGGTATGGCCTCAATGCATTGCTCGGCAAACACTAACGAGAAGGGCGAGACAGCTATCTTCTTCGGTCTGTCAGGTACAGGTAAGACTACCCTCTCAACAGATCCTAAGCGTCAGCTCATCGGCGACGACGAGCACGGCTGGGATGACGAGGGCGTATTTAACTTCGAGGGCGGTTGCTACGCAAAGGTTATCAACCTCTCGAAGGAGAATGAGCCAGACATCTGGAACGCTATCCGTCCAAACGCACTCCTGGAGAACGTAACAGTAGACGAGAACGGTAAGATTGATTTCGCAGATAAGTCTGTAACAGAGAACACTCGCGTATCTTACCCTATCTACCACATCGACAACATCGTAAAGCCTATATCAAAGGCTCCAGCAGCAAAGAAGGTTATCTTCCTCTCGGCTGACGCATTCGGTGTATTGCCTCCAGTATCAATCCTTACTCCAGAGCAGACAAAGTACTACTTCCTCTCTGGTTTCACAGCTAAGTTGGCTGGTACTGAGCGTGGTATCACTGAGCCTACTCCTACTTTCTCGGCTTGCTTCGGTGCTGCATTCCTTTCATTGCACCCAACAAAGTATGGCGAGGAGTTGGTAAAGAAGATGCAGGCTTCAGGTGCTACTGCATACCTCGTAAACACAGGTTGGAATGGTACAGGTAAGCGTATCTCTATCAAGGATACACGCGGTATCATCGACGCTATCCTCGATGGCTCTATCGACAAGGCAGAGACTAAGCAGATTCCTATCTTCGACTTCAAGGTACCTACAGCCCTCCCAGGCGTAGACCCTGCTATCCTCGACCCACGCGACACTTACGCAGATGCTGCTGAGTGGCAGACCAAGGCTGAGGACTTGGCTTCACGTTTCATCAAGAACTTCGCTAAGTTCACAGGAAACGAGGAGGGTAAGAAGTTGGTTGCAGCTGGCCCACAGTTGTAATAGGACTTTTCCCAAAAGTAAATGGGTGCCAAATCGTAAGGTTTGACACCTTTTTTTTGTGCCACTATCAGAATATATAGTCGGAAAGTCAGAATGGTTGGGCAAATTTTTGAGCAAGAGAGAAGGGATTTTAGAAAGATTTTGCTAATTTTGTGTTATTATAAGGTATAGCGTGCGTACGTGTGTGCGGGCGGCGTGTGAAACAGAGTTATGTCAATAGCGATAAATTGAGGCTGTTGGGGACTCAAGCTGCACCGAAACACAATTGGTACGACTACCCTATTTCGGACCTAAAACTACTCGACAATGAAAATCATCACATTCGGAGAGATAATGCTCCGACTATCGCCCACAGGGTATCACAACCGCATAGTGCAATGTGGAGCATTTGATGCTGTATATGGCGGAGGAGAGGCTAACGTAGCGGTGAGCCTGGCGAACTACTCACACGAGGCATATTTCGTGAGCCGTCTGCCCCAACACGAGGTGGGAGAGGCTGCGGTGGCGGAGCTTCGTTGCAGAGGCGTAAAGACGGATTTTATTGTACGCGGGGGTGCACGCGTAGGCATATACTACCTCGAGAGTGGCTCGGCGATGCGACCAAGCAAAGTGATATATGACCGAGCAGGGTCGGCAATAGCAGAGGCGACAGAGGCAGATTTCGACTTCGACAGGATAATGCAGGGTGCTGACTGGTTTCATTTCTCGGGTATTACGCCAGCACTATCGGATAGCTGTGCAATGCTGACACGTAAGGCGTGCGAGGCGGCAAAACGACACGGAGTAGCCATTTCGTGCGACCTGAACTACCGCAAAAAATTATGGACACCAGAAAAGGCTCAGTCGGTAATGCGAGAGCTGATGCAGTATGTCGACATCTGCATAGGTAACGAGGAGGATGCGGAGAAGTGCTTAGGCTACAAACCAGAGGCAGACATCGAGGCAGGAAAGACCGAGGCGGAGGGTTACAAAGCGATATTTGAGCGTATGCATCGCGACTTTGGTTTCAGGTATGTGGCGACGACACTACGCGAGTCCTTCTCGGCAAGCCATAACGGGTGGAAGGCGATGCTATACGACGGAGAGAAGTTCTACACATCGAAGCGGTACGACATAGAGCCGATAGTAGATAGAGTGGGTGCGGGCGACGCATTCAGCGGAGGGCTTATCCACGCCCTGCTGACAAAAGAGTCGCCACAGGAGGCACTGGAGTTTGCAGTAGCAGCATCGGCACTCAAACACACGATAAACGGAGATTTTAACCTTGTATCGGCAGCCGAAGTGGAGGCACTTGCGGCAGGCGATGCGAGTGGTCGAGTACAACGATAAAGCAACAAGATATGGCAAAGTTTTGTAAAGCGGCAGTGCTCACTGCTATGCAGACAACAGGAATGGTACCCGTATACTACAACAGCTCAGCCGAGACAACAAAGGCTGTGATGAAGGCGTGCTATGAGGGTGGAGTACGTGTTTTTGAGTTTACCAACCGTGGCGACTTCGCATTGGAGGTATTCAAAGAGGTGATACTCTTTGCTCAAGCGGAGTGTCCCGAGATGATTGTAGGCGTGGGCTCGATAGTAGACGCTCCGACGGCAGCACTATTCATCTCTTATGGAGCAAACTTCGTCGTAGGTCCTTGTCTGAATGAGGAGGTGGCGAGGTTATGCAACCGCCATATAGTGCCCTACATCCCAGGATGCGGCACAGTAACAGAGATAGGTCGGGCTAACGAGGCAGGATGCGACGTAGCGAAGATATTCCCTGCGGGATGCGTAGGAGGTCCCGACTTCATCAAGAATGTGAAAGCACCTATGCCCTGGGTAAACATAATGGCAACGGGTGCAGTAGAGCCGACAGAGGAGAACCTGAAGGCGTGGATGGAGGCTGGAGCCTTCTGCGTAGGTATGGGCTCGAAGCTGTTCCCCAAAGAGGCAATATCAGGCAACAAATGGGAGGTCGTAACAGAGCTGTGTCGCTCAACATTGGAGATAATAGCTGCATACCGCAAGTAGAAACCATAAAAAACCTAAAACTATATGACAACAAACACTAACTCAAAAGGTAGCTACTTCGCATCGCTATTTATGTGCGGATGCTTGTTCTTCATATTCGGTTTTGTGTCGTGGGTAAACTCGATACTTATCCCATACTTCAAGGTGGCGTGCGACCTGCACAACGAGGTGTTGAGCTACTTAGTGGCATTTGCATTCTACATCGCATATCTTCTAATGTCGATACCAGCATCGGTGATGCTCAACAAGATAGGATTCAAACGAGGCGTAGAGGTCGGATTGTGGGTGATGGCACTCGGAGCTGTGTTGTTTGTACCTGCAGCACTGACACGTACATACGCACTATTCTTGGCGGGACTCTTCTCGTTCGGTATCGGACTGGCGATATTGCAGACCGCAGCAAACCCATTCGTAACGATAATAGGTCCGATAGAGAGTGCTGCACGCCGAATAAGCATAATGGGTATATGCAACAAGTTTGCAGGAATAGTGTCGCCACTGATATTCTCGGCTCTGGTAATACGTGAGGCAGACAAGACAACGATGGAACTCGTAAAGAGTGGAGAGCTGACAGGCGTAGCCAAAGAGGCGGCATTAGATGATATGATACTAAACGTCATACCACCATACATAGCATTGGCAGTGATACTATTCATCTTCGGTATCGTATTCTACAAGTCATCGATACCCGACATTAACCCCCAGTCGCTAAACAAAGCAGAGGAGGGAGAGGGAAGCGAGAGAAAGAGTATTCTGGCGTATCCGTATCTGATACTCGGAGCATTGGCTATGTTCTGCCACGTCGGCTCACAGGTGATATCGGTAGATACGAGTATCCGCTATGCCGAGAGTATGGGATGGTCGTTGGATGAGGCGAAGATACTGCCTTCGATGACGCTTGGCTGCATACTGATAGGTTATCTGCTCGGAATAGTGCTCATACCAAAATATCTGAAGCAGCAGAAGGCTCTGCTGATATGTACCACAACGGGACTTGTGCTGTCGCTGTGTGCGATATTGCTCAGCGGAAACGTGCAACTGTTTGGTCATACCGCCGACATATCACTGTGGTTTATAATCCTGCTGGGACTGCCCAACTCGCTCATATTCGCAGGAATATGGCCACTCGCAATACGCAACCTGGGAAAGTACACCAACTTGGGCTCTTCGCTGCTGGTGATGGGACTTTGTGGAAATGCTTTCCTACCACTGATATATGGTTGGGTGGCAGATAACTTTGACCTGCGGATGGGATATTGGGTATTGGTGCCCTGCTTCGTATATCTGATATTCTACGCATCGGTAGGACATAAGATTGAACATTGGACACCTCAACGCAAATAAGGCTATGGGAAAGATTCTGATAAAGGGCGGAACAATCGTCAGCGGAGGTAAGCAGCGAGAGGCTGACATACTTATCGAAGGAGGTAAAATAGTAGACATCGGAGCGGAGATTGTAGCGGAAGGGTGTGAGATAATAGATGCCACCAAAGCGTACGTGTCGGCAGGATTTATCGACATACACACGCACGGAGGTGGCGGTGCAGACTTTATGGATGGCCGAGTAGAGGACTACGCAACAGCCCTCGCAGCACACGCCAACCACGGAACGACACTACTCTACCCCACAACACTATCGAGCACAACGGAGTCGCTGCACGAAGCGGTGGCGGCATACAAAGCGGCAAAACAAGCCTCACCAAAAGGGGCACAGATGGGAGGGCTACACTTAGAGGGCCCATACTTCGCCTACGAGATGAAGGGGGCACAAGACCCACGATATCTGCGTAACCCCGAGGCAGAGGAGTATATGACACTACTCGATGAGGCTGACGGAGCAATAGCACGATGGAGCTTAGCACCAGAGTTGGAGGGAGCACCTCAAATGGCGGAAGAGCTACGCAAGAGGGGTATAGTAATGGCAATGGGACATACAAACGCTACATTCGAGGAGTGTGAGAAGGCATACGAGGCGGGATTTACGCATATGACACACTTCTATTCGTGTATGAGCACCGTAACTCGCCGAAACGCATATCGTTACGCAGGCGTAGTAGAATATGGATATTACAACGATGGCGTAACGTGCGAACTGATAGGCGACGGAATACACGTGCCAGAGTCGCTACTCAAGCTGATGTTTAAGGTAAAGGGGGCTGAGAGGATAGCCCTATGCACCGACTCGATGCGTGGAGCTGCGATGCCCGACGGAGTATATAAGCTCGGAAGCATAGCTGAAGGACAGGATGTAGTGGTGGAGGATGGAGTGGCAAAACTGATGGACCGCTCGGCATTTGCAGGAAGCGTAGCTACGATGGACAGAGTGGTTCGCACCGTCTGGCAACTGACTAACCGACCACTTGCAGAAATTATCCGCTCGGCAACACAGACTCCAGCCGAGATAATGGGCGTAGCAGAGCAAAAAGGCTCGATAGAGGTGGGTAAAGATGCCGACATAGTGATATTTGACAACGATGTAACGATAGCATACACCATAATAGGTGGTGAGGTGTTTTACAAAAAACAGGCATAGAGATGTTGACACGAGAGTTTACAAAAGATAAGCTGAAGGTGCAGATATACTCATCGCGTCAGGCGATGGGCAATGGTGCAGCAGCGGAGGCAGTAGAATACGTGAAAGAGTTGCTCCGCAAGCAGGAGAGAGTGAATATAATATTTGCGGCAGCACCATCGCAGAATGAGTTCTTAGCAGCAGTAGCCGCATCGGACATAGAGTGGGGAAGAGTCAACGCATTCCATATGGATGAGTATATAGGGCTCAAGAAAGAGGCTCCACAGGGATTTGGTAACTTCCTGCGACGTGCGATATTTGACCGCGTGCCGATGGGAAGCGTGCACTACCTAAATGGCGAGATTGAGCCTCACAGGGCGTGCGAGGAGTATGCAAAATTACTCGAGGAGAATCCCGTAGATGTGGTATTTATGGGTATAGGAGAGAATGGACACATAGCATTCAACGACCCACACGTAGCCGACTTTGAGGATAAGGAGGTGGTGAAGGTGGTAGACCTGGACGAGAAGTGTCGTCAGCAGCAGGTGAACGATGGCTGCTTTGCCACGATAGCGGAGGTGCCAACACACGCAATGACACTCACCATACCTGCACTCTGCGGAGCAAAGCGACTATTCTGTGTAGTGCCGGCAGCAACAAAGGCGTGGGCGGTAAACGAGACAATAAATGGCGAGATATCGGAGCACTGCCCTGCCTCGATAATGCGTCGCCACGACAACGCAACACTTTACATTGACAACGAGAGTTCGAAACTATTAAACTACTAAACGTATGAAGAGATATTTATTGGCTATCGTAGCATTGGTGCTCGCTGCAAACGTGGCAGCACAGAGTGAAATTCGCATCGGTATAATAGGTTTAGACACATCGCACTCAACAGCATTCACACAGCTCATAAATGGTGGCGACGAGGAGTGGGCAGAGGGCTACCGCGTAGTGGCGGCATATCCTTACGGCTCGCAGGTGATAAAGTCGGCATACGAGAGAATACCAGAGTACACCGAGAAGGTGAAGGAGTATGGAGTGGAGATAGTAGGCTCGATAGATGAGTTACTCGAGAAGGTGGATTGCGTACTGCTGGAGACAAACGATGGTAATCTGCATTTAGAGCAGGCAGTAGCGGTATTCAAGGCAGGAAAGCCCTGCTTCATAGATAAGCCATTGGCGGCGACACTCCCTCAAGCGATGGTAATATGTGAGCTGGCAGAGCTATACAACGCCAAGTTCTTCACATCGTCGACACTGCGTTACACACCTCGCAACCAGGAGTTGCGTGCCGAGGCAGCGGGTAAGGTGAAGGGTGCTGACTGCTTCTCACCACACACCCAGGAGCCGACACATCCGGAGTATGGATTCTACGGAATACACGGCATAGAGACACTCTACACAGTAATGGGCAGAGGTTGCGTAGCTGTGAGCCGCATAGCGACCACAAAAGACCACGTCGTAGTGGGCGAGTGGGAGGATGGCAGGATAGGTACATTCCGTGCCTTCCTTGACGGAACACAGCTCTACGGCGGAACAGTATACACCGACAGACATAGAGCAGAGGTGGCTGGCGGATATATAGGCTACAAAGACCTGCTGAAAGAGATACTCCGATTCTTCCGCACAGGCGAAGAGCCTATCGCACGCGAAGAGTCGCTTGAGATATTTGCATTTATGCGTGCAGCAAACCTCAGCGGAGAGCGTGGCGGAGCAAGAGTAACACTCGAGGAGGCATATCGCTCGGCAGAAAAGGAGGCAAAGAAGTTGTTGAAACAATATAAATAGTCTGAAAATGAGAGCAATATGGTCAGTGCTGCTCGCCGCAGCTATCATCACAGGCATAGCAAGTTGTGCCTCGACAAAGAGTGCGGAGGCAACGGGCGAGAATCGTATCGTGGTATTAGACCCGGGACATTTCCACGCAGGACTGTTGCAGATGCACCGAATAGAGGGTATGTGCGACACGGTGGCGGTATATGCTCCACGCGAGGGACAGGAGTTAGGAGGTTATCTCTACAACATAAACTACTACAACAACCGCAAGCGAAACCCAACGAGCTGGGTGTTGGAGAAGTATGTCGGAGCAGATTACTTGGAGCAAATGATAGCCGAGCGAAAGGGTAACACCGTCGTGCTGGCAGGAAACAACCAGAAGAAGACTCGCTACATATATGAGGCAATAAAGGCTGGATTCAACGTGTTGGCAGACAAGCCAATGGCTATCACAACAGAGGACTTTGAGTTGCTGGAGAAGGCGTACAAGTTAGCCAAAAAGCGAGGTCTGATACTCTATGAGCTGATGACCGAACGATATGACATATACAACATCGTGGAGAAGGAGTTGTTGCACAACAAGGCTGTATTCGGAGAGTTGGAGCGAGGAACAGCCGACAAGCCAGCGGTATATATGGAGAGCGTGCACTACTTCTGTCGTATATCGTCAAGCGGAAAAGCCTCGGAAAGACCTATGTGGTACTATGACGTAGCACAACAGGGCGAGGGCATAGCAGATGTAACGACACACCTGATAGACCTGGTGCAGTGGAGCTGCTTCCCCGAGCAGAGCATACGGTATGGTCGCGATGTAGTGCTTACGGATGCGACGCACTACCCTACGCTCATAACGCTCGAGGAGTACAAGCAGTCGACACGTGCCGAGGGCTTCCCAGACTACTTGCAGAAGGATATTCGTAACGGAGTGCTGGAGGTGATGGCAAACGGAACACTCAACTTTGAGATGAAGGGTATAAACGTCGGCATAAAGGTCGTATGGGATTACTTAACACCAAAGGGTGGAGGAAACACCTCAACATCGATAAAGCAAGGTACACGTTCACGAATCGAGATAGTGCAGAACGCCGAGACAGGCTTCAAAAAGGAGTTCTTTGTAGTAAAAGCGGAGGGCGTAGATGCAGAGGAGTTTGACGTAGCGATAGAGAGTGCCATAGCAGAGCTCAATGGAGAAGAGCCATACATAACACTCACCGCAGAGGGCGAGGGACGCTACCGTCTGGAGTTCTCAAAGGAGAGCAAGAGCAGCCACGAGAACCATTTTGGGCTGGTGGCACAGAGCTACTTCCGCTATATGGAGGCTGGAGAGGCTCCTGCGTGGGAGAGAGAGAATGCTCTGTCGAAGTATTGGATTACGACACAGGGAGTAGAGCGAGCAAAGAGCAAAGAGTAAAAGGATGGAGCAGAGCGTAGAATATGTAGCCGAGCAGAGGGCGTTTTATGCCTTAGTGCCCAACATTATGGGGACACGCTTTGAGATAATATTCTACGGGAAGAGTGCCGAGGCGGCTCAATCGATATGGGCGCAGATAGCTCACCGCCTGGAGCGTTGGCACAAGATGTTAAATCGCTTTGATGCAGAGAGCGAAGTGGGGCAGATAAACAGGCAGAAAGATACCCTGCCACACACGATAAGCCCAGAGTTGGAGCATATATTATCGCTCTGCAAAGGGTATTGGGAGCAGACCGAGCGGCTGTTTGACATAACACGCCACGATATGAGCCTGATAGAGTTTGGCGAAGGAGTGCTACGAAAAAAGAGCGAAGAGGTAGTGCTCGACTTTGGAGGCTTTGCCAAAGGGTATGCCCTGCACGAAATTGGGCTGATGCTGAAAGCCGAGGGCATAGGGCGTGCGATAGTGGACTTTGGCAGAAGCACGATAATGGCGATAAACGCCGAAGCGGAGGATGAAGGATGGCAGATATCGTTGCCCTCGCCATACGATGGGCATGAGGTGGAGCGGTATACGTTAAGAGATGCTACACTATCGACATCGGGCAACACACCATCGTACAGCGGACATATCGTAAATCCGCTGACAGGGGAGCCCATAGAGCAGAGGATGATGTGTGCTGTGGTGGCGAGAGATGCAATCGAGGCAGAGGTGCTGAGCACAGCAATGATGATTGCTACGCAGGAGCAGATGCAACGCATAGTAACAGGAAGGGATGATGTAAGAGTAAAAAGATATAATCTTTAGGGATGGAAGAGAACAAGAAAATGGAGAGAGAGGTGTCGCGACGCGAGTTCATAAAAGAGCTCGGTTACTTGGCAGGAGGAGCAGTGCTGCTCTCGATGCCCTGGCTGAAGTCGCAGACACCAGAGAAGCTAAAGGAGATAAATGGGCAGGGAGCACGTGTGGCACTCATAGGTTGTGGCTCACGCGGTCAATATCACCTACACAACCTCAGAAGCATACCTCACGCAGAGGTGGTCGCTCTGTGTGATGACTATGAGCCTAACCTGAAGGCTGCCGCAGAGCTATACCCAAAAGCAAGACTATATAGCGACTACCGCTCACTACTCGAAGCAAACGACGTGGATGGAGTGATAATAGCTACTCCACTACACCTGCACGCACCGATGACACTCGACGCATTGGCTGCCGGAAAGCACGTATTCTGCGAGAAGGCTATGGCACGCACGATGAGCGAGTGTAGAGCCGTATACGAGGCTTACAAGCGTTCGAACAGGGCTCTATACTTCTGTATGCAGCGAATGTATGACCCTAAATACATAAAGGGAATGGAGCGTGTGCACTCGGGACTCATAGGCGAGATAGTGGGACTGCGTTGCCACTGGTTCCGCAATGCCGACTGGCGTAGAGCGGTGCCATCGCCCGAATTGGAGCGAAGGATAAACTGGCGACTATATCGCGAGTCATCGGGAGGATTGATGACAGAACTGGCGTGCCATCAGCTGGAGGTATGTAACTGGGCGATGGGACGTATGCCGGAGACTATAATGGGTATGGGCGACATAGTCTTCTGGAAGGATGGCAGAGAGGTGTACGACAATGTGAACGTGATATATCGCTACGCCAACGGAGTGAAGATAAACTACGAATCGCTCATATCGAACAAATACAACGGAATGGAGGACCAGATACTCGGACACAAGGGTACGGTCGATATGACAAAGGGTATATATTACTTAGAGGAGGATAACCAACTGTCGGGAATACGTCAGCTGCTGCGTGAGGGTAAAGAGAAGACACTCGGTGCGATACCTACGGCAGGACCGAGCTGGAGACCCGAAACACGCAAAGATTATGTACCACACACATTGGTGGAGGGACAGATAAGCGTAAACAGCGGGCAGAGCACAGTGGGAGCTGACAAAGATGGCTCGGATGTGATACTCTCGGCATTCTGTCAGTCGTGCATAACAGGTGAAAAGGCAGAAAACGTAGTCGAGGAGGCATATTGCTCGACACTGCTCTGCTTGTTAGCAAACCAGGCAATGGATGAGAAGCGGATAATAACATTCCCCGAGGAGTATAAAATACCTTATATGAAGTTTTAGATATGGGAAAGAGTAAGGTGATAGCAACGATAACGGTTGCCGACATAATAAGAGAGGGAGTGGTGTTCGGCGTATGTCTGCTCGTAGCGATTGCGATGAACGCATACTCGATTGTACACTACCAGACCGAGTGGATCGAGTTATACACGGAGTTGGGATTTGTCGCAACATTAGCTGTGATATTATACGCAGCTCGATGTGTGGCAAAGGCTCTGATACTTGTTGTGTGGAAGTTTGCAAAGAGACTACGACATAAGATGAAACGATAACAAACTAAAACTACAAGATATGCTGACAAGAAAAGATTTTTTGAAACAGACACTTGCGGGTGCAGCGGCACTATCATTGGGTGGTGCGGCATCGTCGTTTGCAGCATCGCCACTGGGTAAGGTGCTGGGAGCAAATGACCGCATACGCATCGGAATAATAGGTGTAAACTCGCGTGGACGAGGCATAGCAAAGGGATTGTGTAAGTTGCCCGACTGCGAGATAACTTACGTATGCGACGTGGATGAGCGTGCGATAACACGCTGTCAAAACAGCGTCGAGAAGATTACAGGCAAAGCACCAAAGGGCGAACGCGACCTGCGTGTATTGCTTGAGAAATCGGATGTGGATGCTGTGGTGATAGCTATGCCGGACCACTGGCACGCACCAGCGGCGATAATGGCTATGCAGGCAGGAAAACACGTCTACTTAGAGAAGCCAACGAGCCATAACCCTGCCGAGAATGATATGTTGGTACGCACAGCTCTCAAGACAGGAGCGGTGGTGCAGGTGGGTAATCAGCGTCGTTCGTGGCCCAATGTGCAGAAGGCGATAGCGGAGCTGCACGCAGGAGAGATAGGCAAGGTACGATATGCGAAGTCGTGGTATGTCAATGCACGCCCATCAATCGGCATAGGTAAGGAGGTAGAGGTACCTGAGTGGTTGGATTGGGAGTTGTGGCAGGGCCCTGCTCCACGTCGCCCATACAAGGATAACATCGTACACTACAACTGGCACTGGTTCTGGCACTGGGGAACAGGTGAGGCACTCAACAACGGAACGCACTTTGTCGATTTGTTGCGTTGGGGATTGAAGGTTAATTACCCTACCAAAGTCGATTCGATAGGTGGTCGCTACTACTACCAAGATGATTGGGAGGCACCCGACACACAGCTCATAACATATCAGTTTGGCGACGAGGCATCGTGTTCGTGGGAGGGTCGCAGCTGCAACTCTCAGCCTGTGGATAACCAGGGCTTGGGCGTGGCGTTCTACGGCGAGAAGGGCACACTCTACCTCTCGGGTGGTAACGACTACAAGATTTGCGATATGAAGGGTAAGGTCATCAAGGATGTAAAGAGCGATTTGCAGTTCGAAGAGGGCAACCTCCTGAATCCATCGGAGGCACTCGACGTATTTCACTTCCGCAACTGGTTTGACGCTATACGCAAGGGTACGAAGCTCAACTCCGACATCGTGGAGGCTTGTATGAGTACTCAGTTGGTGCAGTATGGTAACATAGCACAGCGTGTGGGACACTCATTGGAGATTGACCCTGTGAGCGGTCGCATCCTCAACGCAGACAAGGAGATAAATCGTCTGTGGGGACGTAAATACGAAAAGGGCTGGGAGCCGAAGCTGTAAACAGAATTCAAAATTCAAGCTATGCAATTCAAAATTCAAAATTGAGAAAATACCTTTTTAGTATTGCGGGTAACCAATTGGTTACCCGCATTGCTTTTGGGAGGATAGGGAGTTTAAGGAAGTTAGGGAAGATAAGGAGACTAAAGGTTATTAAGGGATTGCTAAGGGATACTAAAGTCTGCGGCTAGTGTAATTCAAAATTCAAGCTACGCAATTCAAAATTCAAAATTGAGAAAATACCTTTTTAGTAGTACGGGTAACCGATTGGTTACCCGCATTGCTTTTATAGTAAAGAAAGTTTATCTGTACAACGTATTTGCGATGCCCCATTCGAGGCCGCGGAGTTCGGCGAGGCCTCGTAGGCGACCGTAGAGGGAGTAGCCGGGGTTGGACGTGCGGCGTAGGTCATCGCACATCTGGTGGCCGTGGTCGGGGCGGACAGGGATAGAACGCTGCTCACGTTGCTCCACCTCAAGCAGTGCTCGCATCATATCGTACATAGGGACATTGCCCTCCAGATGGTTTGCCTCATAAAAATCGCCATCGGCATTACGCTCGGTGCTACGCAGATGAACAAAGCCTACCCTACTGCCAAACTCACGCATCATAGCAGGGCAATCGTTATCACCCCTCACTCCAAACGAGCCTGTGCAGAGGCAAAGTCCATTCGATTTATTAGGGACAGCCTCGACCAAACGACGGAAATCATCAGCCGTAGAGAGGATGCGTGGCAAGCCCAGGATAGGATATGGAGGGTCGTCGGGGTGGATGACCATCTGCGAGCCTACCTCATCGCACACAGGGCAGACCTGCTGCAAGAAGTATATCAAATTGCGACGCAGTTGCTCTGCATCAATATCGCGGTAGCGGTCAAGTTCCGCACGGAATTGCTCCAGAGTGAAGCTCTCCTCGGAGCCCGGCAGACCGGCAATCATATTACGCACCAAAAGAGCCTTATCCTCGTCGGTCATCGCGGCAAAACGAGCCTTAGCACGCGCCTGCTCCTCGGCACTATACTCCGCCTCGGCACCCTCACGCTGCAAGATATAGAGGTCGAAAGCCACAAAAGCAGCACGCTCAAAACGCAAAGCACGTGAGCCATCCTCCAACTCATATTGCAGGTTGGTACGTGTCCAATCCAAAACGGGCATAAAGTTATAGGTGATGCAGTGGATACCGCACTCGGCAAGATTGCGGATAGACTGCTTATAGGCGTCGATATAACGCTCGAAATCGCCTGTCTGGGTCTTGATATGTTCGTGAACAGGGACACTCTCGACAACGCTCCACTTGAGTCCCGCAGCGGCAATAATCTGCTGACGGCGGCGAATCTCCTCGACCGTCCACACCTCGCCATTGGGGATGTGGTGCAGGGCATGAACGATATCGGTAGCACCCGCCTGGCGGATATCGGAGAGCTTGACGGGGTCGGCAGGACCATACCACCGCCACGACTGAGTCATAAGATACATTATTCTTTCTATTTAAGGTTATTATATCGAGAAGGCATCGAAGCCACCATCGACGACAGCGACAGTGCCCGTAACAGCCTTAGAAGCGTCGGAAGCCAACCACTGAAGCGTACCCAACAGCTCCTCGGGCTCCAAGAAACGACCAAAAGGCGTATGAGCCAAGATGGTATGAGAACGTGCAGTGAGTGAACCATCGGGGTTGGTCAGCAGCGTGCGGTTCTGATTCGTAAGCAAGAAGCCCGGAGCAATAGCATTGACACGCAAGCCGGCACCGAACTTCTGAGCAAGCTCGGCACAGAGGTATTTGGTCCAATTGACAACAGCCGCCTTAGCCACACCATAGCCTGCAACACGCGTAAGAGGACGCAGAGCACTCTCGCTGGCGAAGTTGATGATAGAGCCCGACCGCTGCTCAGCCATAGCACGGGCAAAGACCATAGTAGGGAGAATAGTGCCGTAGAGATTCAAATCGGTGCAGAACTTAACTGCATCGACATCCAAATCGAAGATGGTCTGCTCGGGTGAGACGGTAGCACGTGGCATATTACCTCCGGCAGCGTTCAGCAGCACATCAATCCTGCCATAGCGAGCCATAATATCGGCATAGTTCTGCTCCAAGAGAGCCTTATCCATAACGTCTGTCGCAAGGAAACAAGCCTCGCCACCCGTAGCCTCAATATTGGCAATCAACTCCTCGGCAATGGGGCGTGTACGCTCTAAATCAAGCATAACGACCTTAGCACCCTGCTCGGCAAAGTGGCCCACGATAGTTGAGCCCAACACACCGCAAGCACCCGTCATCACGACAACACGTCCCTCGACACTAAATAGATTTTTCATAGTTTTTGCTCTTTTGCACAAATATAGTAAAAATTTGGGCTGCAAGCACAATTCTCTTTCATAAAAACCTTATCTTTGTATAAAATATTTTTACTATGAAAAACAGATTTACATTCATTGACCTATTACTATTATTAGTATCCACATTGTTGTTTTTGGCAATAATCGGATTGGAGGTTTACGATAATGCTCGGATTTGGAATAGTATTGAATGGAGTGAACTATTTGCCACCAAGAGATTATATATGGAGTTACCTTTGTTTATTCCATACTTTATTTATTTTATATCAAAGCTCAAAGGAGAAGCAAAGGGAGTATATAGGTCAATATGGCTTAAAATTATAATGGCATTAAGTTCTATAGCCTTAATTATTAATATTTTGATATTATTAGAGCGTTCTCATCTCCTTGTAACACATACTTATTACACTTCGGATAGCGACCCTATATCAAAAACCATATATACCGTGTTTATAATAACAGGATTAGGCTATTACCTAAATATGTTGTGTTGGATAGTTGTATATTTGGTCAAGAGTGTAGTTATAGCTAATAGGAGAAAAAATCAAATACAGGCATAATTGTAAATGAATTATGGTAAGAGGTCGGATAGTAGCACCTAAGGTAGGTGGATGGGAAGATATAGAGAGATTCGCAAAGGGCGAGGTCGGCGTAGTGAATTGGGAGGAGTACTCATTCAAGCCACGCACCACGTTTGCAATAGCTCACACCGAGAAGGCTCTACTTCTGCGTTTTGAGGTCGAGGAGGAGCACATAGCAGGGCGTTGTACCCAGATGCACGGTCCGGTATATGCTGATAGCTGTGTGGAATTTTTCGTGCGTGAGCCACAGACGGAGCACTACTACAACTTTGAGATGAACTGCATAGGAACCCTCCTCGCGGCACGTCGCCTCTCACGAAGCGAGAAAGAGTATCTGTCGGAAGAGCAGATGCAGAGGGTGGTGTTACGCACGTCGCTACCCACAGGTGTGCCTTTCGAAGGGAGTGGCAGCTGGAGCATAGAGGCAGAGATACCATTCGAGGTGATAGGAATACGGGGCGTGCCATCACGACTGGAGGGAAACTTCTACAAGTGTGGCGACAAAACAGCCGTACCACACTATGTGAGCTGGTCGCCGATAGCGACTCCCTCGCCCGACTTCCACAGACCGGAGTATTTCGGTGAGATAGTATTAGAATAAGAAATGAGGCTGTCGCAACACACGGGTTGGACAGCCTCATCTGCAATCATTTATAAGGGTTAGTCCTTATAGAGGTCGGAGAGCTCATCCTGAAGCTCATCAATCTCATCATCCAAATCTTCCAAAGCGTCATCCTTGAGGATATCCTGCACAGCATCGCCATAGATATCGTAGAAATCCTCACGCTCAGACTTCTTCATATCCTTGGTATACTCGGCAACCTCGATAGCGAGCTCAAGCTCGCGGATACGCAACTCCTTCTCGGCAATCTTCAAATCCAACTTATCGTCAGCGAAGCTCTTAGCCTTAGACTCCATACCACACGAAGCAAGTGTGAAAGCCAAAGCCACAACAGCCAATGTAGTTACAATCTTCTTCATAATCACAGGGTTTATAAGTTGATAAAAATATTTCACCAATAACAAAGATAGTGCTTTAAGGGTAAAAAACAAAAAATCCCGCCTAAAAATATAGGCGGGACAATATTGTGCAACAGAGGTTTAGATAGCCTTTGTGTCGTAGAGAATCTGGTTGACCTTACGTACAGCAGCAGCCGAAGCCTCGAACTGAGCCTGCTCATCCTTCGTCAAGTCAATCTTCACAATCTTCTCGATACCCTTACGACCGATGATAGCTGGAACACCAATCATAATATCCTCCTGACCATACTCACCCTCGAGGTAGCAACCACAAGGAATCATACGCTTCTGGTCGCCCAAGATAGCCTCAACCATAGATGCTGCAGCAGCACCTGGAGCATACCAAGCCGATGTGCCAAGCAAGCCTGTCAAAGTAGCACCACCAACCATAGTGTCGGCAGCAACCTGCTGGAGCTTCTTCTTTGAGAGGAACTGTGATGCAGGAATACCCTTGATAGATGCCTTAGAGATGAGAGGAATCATTGTAGTGTCGCCGTGACCACCGATAACCATACCCTCGATGTCGTGGATGTTAGCGTTGGCAGCCTTAGCCAAGTAGCAACGGAAACGTGAAGAGTCCAATGCTCCACCCATACCGATAACACGGTTCTTTGGAAGACCTGTCGACTTCAAAGTGAGGTAAGCCATAGTATCCATAGGGTTACTTACGATGATGAAGATAGCACGTGGAGAGTAAGCCAAAGCCTGAGAGACAACGCTCTTAACGATGTTGGCGTTGGTGCCGATGAGCTCCTCACGAGTCATACCTGGCTTACGTGGGATACCAGAGGTAACAACGATAACGTCAGAGTTTGCAGTCTGCTTATAGTCGTTAGTGCAGCCGATGAGCTTGCTCTTAGAGTCGGTAGTAGCCGACGCCTGGAACATATCGAGCATCTTACCCTCAGAGAGTCCCTCCTTGATATCAATCAATACAATCTGGTCAGCTACGTTGCGAGTAGCCAATACATTAGCACAGGTAGCACCTACCATACCTGCACCGATAACAGTAACTTTTGACATAGTATTTTCTAATATTTTAATGTTATAACTTACTTATCCAATCAGAGCCTCATAACCAGCTGCGTCCAACAGAGCGTCATAGTCGGCAGGGTCGGTCATCTTAACCTTAATCATCCAGCCCTCACCATAAGGGTCAGAGTTGACCAATGATGGGTCGGCGTCGATAGCCTCGTTGAACTCCAAAATCTCGCCACCAACAGGGAGCAACGCATCGCTAACGGTCTTAACAGCCTCGATAGAGCCGAAAACCTCACCTGCAGCCAAAGTCTCGCCTACGGTTGGGACATCAACAAAAACGATATCACCCAACTCGCTCTGTGCAAAATCGGTGATGCCTACATAGGCAACATCACCCTCGACGCGACACCACTCGTGGTCGCTCGAGTACTTCAAATTTGAAGGTACGTTCATAATCTATAAGTTATTGTGTTTCTAAAAATCTATCTGCATAAAGGGCGTAACCACAGCTAAAAGCACACTACGCACTATAATCACACAAATATAGAATATTTTTCGATAATCTACAAGCAAATGTTAATTATTTAACACAAATTCTATCTCGCGGAAAGCATAGCTTGCAGTTTCGCCACTCCTACTCTCAACAATAAGCCTGCCCGAAGGCTCAACACCCAATATTCTACCATCGAAGAGAGTACCATCCGTAAGTGAGTAGGTATGCCACTCATCGAGGTGGTAAAGCAGGGCGTGGTACTCCTCACGAAGCTGCTCATACTCACCCCTGCGGAGCTGCTCATAACGCTCCATTGACCGCTCGACAAGGGTATCGAGCACCTCGGCGGTGTCGAACTCGCGACCAGACTCCAAAGCCATAGAGGTAGGGTTAGGCAGAGAGGTATCAAATTCCAGCTGATTGACATTGAGCCCTATGCCGACAACGGTGCGGGCAATAACTCCACCCTGCAACTTCTGCTCCAAAAGGATGCCGACAATCTTTTTATCGCCGACATAGATATCGTTGGTCCACTTGATACGTGGCGAGATACCATACACTCGCAGAGTATCGACCAAAGCTAAAGCTACCGCCTGCGAGATAAGGAACTGCCGATTGATAGGCAGGAATGTCGGCTCCAAGACAAGCGAGAAGGTGAGATTTTCGCCCTCGCCACCCAGCCAAGTGTGGCCTCGCTGACCTCTGCCCGCAGTTTGTCGGCGGGCAAGCACAACATCGCCCTCGCAGTACGCCGCAGAGAAAGCCTCATCGTTAGTCGAAGGGAGTATATCGAAGTGGTAAATCATTGGTTAAAAGGGATTTTGCAACATATAACGCCACAGAGGAGCAGCGTGGAGGCACTGCATAATCTCATCCTCGGAGAGTAGTTCCTCGACCTGCTCGCGGCTCATAAGGTGTACTCGAATATCCTCGCTCGGCTCGGGTTGCTGCTCGGCAACAGACTCGACACCGACAGCCAGAAAGGTGTATACGCGATTAGTATGGTTGGTTGGGTTGGGCGAGGTGGTCATAAAGGCACGCCACTCGCCGCCACCGTAGCCGCTCTCCTCCAGAAGCTCACGCTGTGCCGCCTCTAAAGGGCTCTCGCCCTGCTCGACAACGCCGGCGACCAACTCATAGCGGGTGTCGCCCAAAGCGTGGCGATACTGGCTAATCATAACGAACTCGCCCTCGCGTGTCAGGGCAATGACATTTACCCAATCGGGAAACTCAAAGATATACCACGCAGGGATAACAACTCCCGAAGGGGTTTGGACACGCTCACGTCGAACGGTAAACCAGGGCTCGTGAGAGAGGTATTCGCTCTCAAGAACCTTAAAAGGGCGATTTTCAGGCTTTTGCATAAACTACACCTATTACTTTTCACAAAGGTAAGAAAAATTTAGGAATTAGGAATGGGAGGTTAAGGAAGATAGGGATACTAAAGGTTATTAAGGGTTATTAAAGTCTGCGGCCAGTGCAATTCAAAATTCAAGCTACGCAATTCAAAATTCAAAATTGAGTATTTGGTAAAAGTAATAACCTTTTCCGTTTTCACATTTCTCCTTTTGCCTTTCAGTTGTAGTGGTCTGGGTAGTAAAAGCTGCTCGAAGAGCGAAAAAGCGGAGTTTACCGAACGTAAATGAGCATTTTTCGGGCAAGGCAGATGCCGAAAGAGCCTTGTTAGACGGATTTTTTATATATTTGCACCAAACAAATAGTTAGGGAATATGAAAGTATATAAGTTTGGTGGTGCGTCGGTGCGTAACGCCGAGGGTGTGCGTAACCTGCAACATATAGTTGAGGGCGAGGAGAACCTCTTTATAGTAGTGTCGGCAATGGGTAAGACAACAAATGCGTTGGAGAGAGTATTTACACATCTGCAAAAAGCCGAAAAGGCTGAGGCTCACGCCGAGATTGACGCACTGGTGGCATATCACTACGATATAATAAACCCACTATGGGGCGAGGAGCACCCGATAGAGGAGGTAGACGCACTATTCGCAGAGCTGCGTGAGATAGTGGATAAGACCGTTTATCGCTCGCAGGATGCGGAGCTGTGGTATGACCGCGTGGTGGCATACGGAGAGTTGATATCGACAACAATAATATCGAAATACCTCAAGCACAGCGGAATACGTAACCGCTGGATAGATATGCGGGAGTGCTTCGTAACATCGGCTCGACACAAGGACGCAAACGTGGATATCAAAGCATCGAAACTCAAGTTGCGTGCGGCATTGGAGAATACGGGCGTTACGGTTTTTGTAGGTCAGGGATTCATCGGTGCGACACCCGACGGCGAGGTAACAACACTCGGCCGTGAAGGCTCGGACTACTCGGCAGCTGTTGTGGCGAACATTATGCAGGCAGAGTCGATGTCGGTGTGGAAGGATGTGGATGGCGTACTCAACGCAGACCCAAAACTCTTCAAGGATGCTGTGAAGATTGACTCGCTGAACTATCTCGACACGATAGAGTTGGCATACAGCGGTGCTCAAATCATCCACCCAAAGACCATAAAGCCTTTGCAGAACAAGAACATACCGCTCTACGTGCGACCATTCGGCGACAAGACAAAGCCCGGAACGGTAATCAATGGCGAGGCGGAGCGTGTGAAGCTGCCGATAATGATTTACAAGCGTCAGCAGGTGTTCCTGATAATACGTGCAAAGGACTTCTCGTTTGTGATGGAGGAGAAGTTTGGCGAGGTATTCTCGTTGCTGGAGCGTTACCGCATAAAGACACACCTGATACATAACTCGGCAGTCGATTTGGGACTCTGTGTGGATGCTTCGTGGCACATAGAGGAACTGCAAAAGGCACTCGAAGAGGAGGATTTCGAGGTGGAGCGTTACGACGACGTGGCACTGCTCACGATACGTAACTACACAGACGAGCTATACAGCAAATACATCAAACGCCACAACCATATCGTGCGACAGGTAAACCCAGAATCGGTGAGAGTGGTGATGTATGATGGAGAGCTGATATAAATTAGCAATTAGTAATTGAGTAATTAGTAATTGAGTTTTTGGGGAGATTAGGGAGGCGAGAGAAGAAAATAAGAGAAAATCTTTGAATTTTGAAATTCATTTCGTACCTTTGCCCGACATTCCCAAAAGTAGGGATGCGTTTATTATTAACTAATTAAAAATTTTATAGCAAATGGCTGTTAAAATTCGTTTGGCACGTCACGGTAAGAAGGGTGCTCCTTTTTATCACATCGTTGCCGCAGATAGCAGAGCGCCACGTGATGGTAAGTTTATCGAGAAATTGGGTACTTACAACCCTACCACGAATCCTGCTACAATTGATTTGAAGTTCGATAGAGCTTTGGATTGGTTACTTAAGGGCGCACAACCTACCGATACTTGTCGAGCAATTCTCTCGTACAAGGGCGTATTATACAAGAAGCACCTGTTGGGTGGTGTAGCTAAGGGCGCTTTCTCTGAGAGCGACGCTGAGGCTAAGTTCAACAAGTGGCTTGGTGAGAAGGAGGGTAAGATTGCCGCTAAGGTGAACAAGCTCTCTACTGATGCAAAGGCTGCTCAGAAGGCTGCTTTGGCTCAGGAGACCAAGGTAAAGGAGGAGCGTGCTGCAGCTATCGCTGAGAAGAAGGCTGCCGCTGCTGCTGAGGCTGCCGCTGCTGCCGCAGAGGAGGCTTCGGAGGAGGCTCCAGCAGAGGATGCTGAATAAGCATAATCTACTGAGAAGGCACGTCCTGCAAGAATTGAGGTTGTCGGAGGACAACCTCTTTTTTTATTGAAAGCAATAAACGTAAAATTATGGAGAAGATTGTCGTCGCTCGCGTAAACAAACTATTTGGCGAGGCTGCATCGGGAGGTGTGGCGGTAACACTATATGACACACTGCCCGAAGAGTTCGACTTTGAGAGAGAGCCACTGTTCGTAGAGATAGACTCGCTCAGCGTGCCGCTATGGTGTCAGAGCGTGGAGTTTCGCGGTGCCAAAGGAGCAAACATACACTTTGCCGATTTCGACACACCACGTCGTGCCGAGGAGCTGGTCGGCAAGGAGTTATTCATACAAGCCGAGACGGAGGAGAGCGACGAGTTCTATATGGAGGACCTGATAGGTTTCAAGGTAGCGGCAGGCAAGCTCAAGGGTGAGATTGTCGACTACTACGACAGCGAGATAAATCCTCTATTCGGCATAGATTTTGGCGAGGGCGAGGTGCTGGTGCCAGCCGCAGAGGAGTTCATTGCCCACATAAATTTCGAAAAGGGGCAGATGAAGATGGTTCTGCCGGAGGGTTTGTTGGAGTTATAAAAATAAGCCGAGCTTCTGTTGAAGTTCGGCTTATTTATTAATAATATATATAGTAGTGTCTACTTAACGAAAGCAGCCTCGTTGAGATACGCAGCACTCTTCTCGGCAGCCAGGAAGGTCTCCTCGACAATCTGCTCCTGAGTGTAAGGTGTGCCATCCTCGTTGGTCTTCTCACGCAAGAACTGAGGGGTCTCTATCTCTACGACATAGTCCTTCATACCATTAGCATAGAACTGGTTGAAGATAGCCTCGAAGTTAATCTTACCGCTCTCGCCGATAACGAACTCATCCTTGACGTGGAGCAACTTGATACGCTCGGGGTACTTTGTCAAGTAAGCCTCAGGGCTCTTGCCGCCCTCGTGGCACCAATATACGTCGAGCTCGAAGCATACGTACTCAGGGTCGGTGTTCTCAACCAGATACTCCCACATAACGATATCGGTATCCTTGAGCATAGTATATTCGTGTGAGTGGTTGTGATAGCCAAACTCCAGACCGAACTCCTCCTTAGCAATCTTACCAATCTTATTGAAGTAAGCACACATCTGCTGCAAGCCCTCAACGGTGTAATCAACACCATAGCCTGGAACGATGAAATAGCGACCACCACACTCCTTGACAGAGGCAAAAGCAGCACGCCAACGTGCCAAGACTGCCTCCTCATTCTCGGGTTCCTCCTGGATACCAGAGTGGGTAGAGATAATAGCTACGCCATACTTATCACACAACGCCTTGAACTCCGCTGCACTCATACCAAAGACCTGTGGATCACCACCCCACTGCACCAACTCGACCTGATTGTAACCGAGCTTCGAGAGACGCTCGATAGTAGCCTCGGGGTTATCAATTACAGATGACAACACCGAATAGAGCTGGATACCTACATTCTTAGGCTCTGCCTCCTTCTGCTCCGCAGCACAGCTGCCCACAAAGAGAGCAACCATCAACACTGCAGCCAAATAAAAAAATCTCTTCATAATAAAAAAGTTAAAAATGTTATTATCTCTTGCGACGAGTAGTCTTTGGTCGGTCGTTCACAGCCCGTGAGGTGGAACGAGAGGTGGTATTACGTGAAGTAACACGTGGAGCGGAGCGGTGGTCAGTGCGGAAGAAATATGCCTTCTGGCGACGCTTATCCTCCTGCGAACGAGCGACATAAACCGCCTCGCCTGTATAGGGATTCTCGCCCGTATAGAACATTACAGACGAGAGTGTCATAGGCGTAGGTGTCAAGTCCTGCACCTGCTCCAAATCGAAATGTAATCTGCCTAACACCTTCTCCGAGAGAGCCTTCATATCGCACTCACGACACGCAGGGTGAGAGGAGATGAAGTAAGGGATGAGCTGATAAGGCAAATCATTCTCGCGACAGATACGGCGGAAATCGCTATTGAGTTGCTCAAACTGCTCGAACGATGGCTTACGCATAGCATCCAACACGTGAGGCTCGGTATGCTCGGGGGCAACCTTCAGACGACCAGAGGTGTGGTGCTTGATGACCTGCTCCAGATAGGGGCTGTCATCGAACAAATCGTATCGTATGCCACTGCCGATAAAGGCTTTCTTAATGCCCTTCGTAGAACGTATCTTCTCATAGAGCGAGAGCAGACGCTCGTGAGAGTTATCAAGATTGGGACACATCTTAGGGTGTAGGCACGACGCACGACGACATTTGCGACAAGCGTCCAGATTCTTACCCCGCATCATATACATATTAGCCGACGGGCCGCCCACATCTGATAGGTAACCCTTGAAGTCGGGCATAAGGCGTATCTGCTCCACCTCACGCAGTATAGACCGCTCGCTACGTGAGGCAATGAACTTACCCTGGTGTGCCGAGATAGTGCAGAACGAACAACCGCCAAAACATCCGCGATGGATATTGACCGAGTGCTTAATCATCTCCCAAGCCGGAATGTCGCCCTTGCCACGATAGCGTGGGTGAGGAGCTCGCTCATAAGGTAAATCAAACGAGTGGTCCAACTCCTCACTCGAGAGCGTAGGGTTAGGCGGAGTAACAACGACATATTGCTCACCGACGCGTTCAACAAGTGTCTTATCGGTCTGCATCATATTGCTCAGCTCCTCAACCGTAGTGAAGTTATGAGCAAAGGCTCGCTTATCACGACAGCACTCCTCATAAGAGGCGAGGTGGATGGTCTTCTCACTATCCAAACGCTCGACATATCGCTCATCCGAAAGGAAAGCTACCTGGGGGATATTACGCAGCAGCTTGGCATTATAACCATTACGCATCGAACGTGCTACCTGCTGCACTACCCTCTCGCCCATACCATAGATGAGAAGGTCGGCACCGCTCTCCGCAAGCACCGAAGGTTTAAGACTATCGCTCCAATAGTCGTAATGTGTCAGGCGACGTAGCGAAGCCTCGATACCTCCCACAACGACAGGGGTATGGGGAAACAGACGTTTCAAGATGCGGCTATAGACCGTAACAGCATAGTCGGGGCGGAAGCCAGCCTTGCCGCCAGGGGTATAGGCATCGTTGCTACGCAGACGGATGTTAGCCGTATAGTGGTTGACCATAGAGTCCATAGCTCCCGACGTAACACCAAAGAAGAGGCGTGGCGTGCCCAACTTGGTGAAATCTCGCAAGTCATCACGCCAATTAGGTTGCGGAACGATAGCCACACGGTAGCCCTCAGCCTCGAGCAGACGACCAATGACCGCAGCACCAAATGACGGGTGGTCGACATAGGCATCGCCCGTGAAGAGGATTACATCCAAGTAATCCCAGCCCAAGGCTCGCACCTCCTTTATGGTTGTTGGCAGAAACATTACTCCTCTAAATTACGGGAAGAACAATACATCTCCCACTTATCTATAACGGTTTGTAAATCGGCAGGAAGCTCGCTATCGAAGTAGACCTCCTCGCGTGTGGTGGGGTGCACAAAACCCAAAGAGCGGGCGTGCAGAGCCTGGCGAGGCAGTGCAGAGAAGCAGTTCTCGATAAACTGCTTATATTTTGAGAAGGTCGTGCCCTTCAAAATCCTGTCGCCTCCATAGCGGGCATCGTTGAAGAGAGGGTGTCCCTTCCAAGCCATATGGACACGTATCTGGTGGGTACGTCCCGTCTCCAATCGGCACTCGACAAGCGTTACGTAGCCATAGCGACGCAACACCTTATAGTGGGTAACAGCGTGCTTACCATCGGAGCCATCGGCAAAGACATACATCTGCTGACGGTCGCGTGGATTACGACCTATATTGCCTACAATAGTGCCCTCGTCCTCCTCGAAATTACCCCAGACAAGAGCTACATAACGACGGTGGATAGTATGGTCGAAGAACTGCTTGGCAAGGCGGGTATGAGCCTCATCGGTCTTGGCAATGACAAGCAAGCCAGAGGTATCCTTATCGATACGGTGAACCAAGCCGGCACGCATATCGCCCTTCTGAAAAAGTGGGATATCCTTCAGATAGAAGGTCAAGGCATTGACCAGCGTGCCTGTATAGTTGCCACAGCCCGGATGGACAACCATACCGGGTTGTTTATTCACGATGATGAGTGAATCGTCCTCGTAGACTATATTGAGCGGTATATCCTCGGGGATAATCTCAAGCTCACGCTTGGGGTATGGCATAACGAAGGTGATATGGTCCAAAGGCTTCACCTTATAGCTCGACTTGGCAGCCACACCATTGACAAGCAGCAGACCACTGTCCGCCGCCTGCTGGATGCGGTTGCGAGAGCAATGCTCCATACGGTCAACGAGAAACTTATCAAGACGCAACATCTTCTGTCCCTTATCGACAACGATAGAGAAGTGCTCATACATCTCGTCGGAGGCCGTACTCAGCGTATCCTCATCATCGAGCAACTCATCGCCCAACAGCACATCCTGCTCCAATATATCCTCTGCGTTACTCATAGCTCCAATTAGAAAAACTCATCCTCCTCGCTCTCGACAAAAGCATCGGATGCACCACTCTCACGAAGAGCTCCCACGATAGCATTGTCGCTCTTGGGTTGCTCCGCAGCAGGTTTAGCAGCGGGTTGCTCCGTAGGCTCCGTAGCAGGTTCATCGGCAATGATAAGGGGCTCGGAATAGATGACATCCGCTCCGCCACCCTGCTCCTTCTCCTGCTCCAGACGCTCCTCCTCCAACTGCTTGGCAGCCTTATCCGAAAGGGCACTGCTCTCGCCGACACGATTCATATCGAGTGTGAGGTATAAATCGACACTACGACCAAGAGTGGTCTCCACATTGTGTCCGATAGATTGTTTATAGACCTTGGCATCCTTCTCGCTGAGTTTGTTGATACCATCATCGAAGACTACCTTGCCCACATTGAGTCCCTGCTCCCACAAGCGGCTACGTGCCTCACGCAATGAGCAGCCGATAGTCTTAGGGACAATAGTCGTATTGCTCTCGCTATTGACACCAACCTTCAACACGACACCTGCACCAACAGGGATATCTATCTCGGTGGTGTTCTTCATAGTGATGCCATTGACGACCTCCGCCAGGACATAGTTGGTAGCCAAATCGGGCTCATAGATAAGTTTCTCGATGCCCAAGCCTGCGATATCCAACATATTCTTCGCCTGACGCAGAGAGCGACCTGCGACATAAGGGACACGCACCATCTTCTGAGTGAAAGAGTTGATGGTAACGTAGACCTTGCGACCGCTCTTAACCTCGGCACCGCCTCGGGGAATCTGGTCGACAATGATACCACCTTCATAACCAGGGATATAGAGCGAGTCGCTGATGATAATCTCCAACTCGTGAGTCTTAGCATCGGGAGCTGCCACACGAACATTCTCGCCCAGATAGTCGGGCACAGTAAGACGCTCACCGTGTCGGGTGAAGAGATTCATAGCGATGTAGCAGATGACAAGAATACCGAAAAAGAGGAGCATATAGGCTACGATATTACTCGTGAGAGGCCACTGCTGCCACAGGCTCTTCAGCTGCTGCCACAGACTCTTCTTACTACCCTTTCGTTTAGTGGTAGTACGACGACGTGGACGTGGATTCTGATGTTGTTCCATAAATTATATTAGTCGTTATCAATTTCGTTATAAAGCGTATCTCGCTCGACAGCTCGGAAGCCTACTCGTGAGACCATAGCACGCATATCGGCGACACTCATTCGTGGTCGTTGCTCCTCGGCTCCCGCCATAGAGTAAATCTTGGTCGTATCGTCAATCGTACCGTCAATATCATCGGCACCAAACGAGAGAGCCAGCTCGGTGGTCTGCTTACCATACATCACCCAATAGGCTTTGATGTGAGGCAGATTATCCAAGATAAGGCGGCTCATAGCCAAAGTACGCAGGTCGTCAACAATAGACACCTCGCCTATCGCAGAGAGAGAGTTGCCAAAGTTGCGGTACTTGAGAGGAATGAAGGCGTTGAAGCCCTGCGTAGCATCCTGCAACGCACGCAGACGCAACAGATGGTCGATGCGATGTTCGAGGCTCTCTATATGACCGTAGAGCATAGTGGCATTAGTCTTCAAACCCAGCAGATGTGCCTCGCGGTGGATAGCCAACCACTCGGCAGTAGAGCCCTTATCGGGACATATCTGCTTACGTATCTGCTCATCGAAAATCTCCGCTCCGCCGCCAGGAATAGCATCCATACCAGCGTCGATAAGAAGCTGAAGTCCCTCCCTGATACTCAAGCCCGAGCGGTTAATCATCCACGCAAGTTCGATAGCGGTGAATGCCTTGACAGAGACATCGGGCAGGATAGCCTTGACACGGCGAATCATATCGGCATAGTAGTACAAGTCGTGCTCAGGATGAACACCACCCACGATATGTACCTCCGTTACACCACTACCGACATAGCCCTGCACCATACGCTCGACATCCTCCATAGACATATCCCACGCCTCGGCACTACCCTTCGGCTTACGATAGGAGCAGAACTTACAGTTGAAGACGCAGATATTGGTGGGCTCGAGATGAAAATTACGGTTGAAATAGACCTTGTCGCCACTCACAGCCCTCTTGCGTTGCAGAGCAAGCTCGCTGAGACTCCACAACGGAGCATCGTGCCACAAGATGAGAGCATCCTCGGCACTGAGACGACAGCCCTGTCGTACGGCGGCAGCTATATCCTTCCAATGACGCATTATTTTGGTGCTTTACGATAGAGGTAAATTCCGATTAACAGGAAGATGATATTGGGCATCCAGACAGCCAACGTAACATCCATAGAGCCACTCTTGGCAAACTCCTCGAAGACTCGGTTGAGCATAATATAAGAGAAGCAGAGCGTGATACCGATACCGATATGCAAGCCCGTACCGCCTCGCACCTTACGCGAAGAGAGCGACACACCGATGAGCGTGAGGATGAAGGTCGCCATAGGATATGCAAAGCGAGTCTGCATCTCAACCTCCAGCACGCTGATATAGTCGGCACCCTTGGCTCGCTGCTCGTTGATGAAGCCTATGAGCTCGTCAATCTTCATCGTAGATATGACACTCTCTATAATACCCAGCTCGCGAACGTCGATATTGATGAGCGTATCCAAATCTCTGCCCTGCTCGAACTGCATAGTACCCGACGCATCCTCCCAGCGTTTGATATATCGCTCGGCAGTCCAACGGCGAGTTACGGGGTCAACCTTAACGTTAGCAGCCTCTAACCACTCGACAAAAGCGGTGCTGTCCTTACGCGAGAGAACCATATATGCCGCCTTATTATCCCTGCCAAAGCCTCGCACATAGAAGAACTCGCCAGGACTCAGCTGGCGGTTGCTATGGCGGTCATACTGCATATTTTTCTTCTTCGGGATATAGGTCTGGCGGAACTCCTCACACTTAATCTGCGACTCGGGAATAACCCACAAGTTAAGCGAGAGCGAGAGAGCCATAATAGCAAAAGCTCCCACGAAATAGGGCCACATAAGACGTCGGAAACTCATACCGCCCGACAGCATAGCGACAATCTCGGTCTGGTACGCCATCTTCGAGGTGAAGAAGATTACCGAGATGAAGGTGAACAGTCCGCTGAACTGATTGATGAAGTCGGGGATGAAGTTGATGTAGTAGTCGAAAATGACAGCCGACATAGGGGCGTGGGTAGCGGTGAAGTCATCGACACGCTCCGCATAGTCGAAGATGACCAAAATGACGGTAATCATCGCAATAGCGAAGATGTAGGTGCCCAAAAACTTACGCAAGATATAACGGTCAAGCGTACGAAATCCTGGGAATGATATGTGAAATCCTCTCTTGTTACTCATCACTCAAAAAAATTACAAACGGCGAGGTAGCTTCTCGACCATAACACGTTTCCACTCGGCGAAATCACCCTCGATGATATGGCGGCGTGCCTCGCCAACCAACCACAGATAGAAGGCTACATTGTGCAGCGACGCAATCTGTGCTCCGAGCATCTCGCCACAGACCACAAGGTGGTGGACATAAGCCTTGGAGTATTGCTTATCGACAAAGCTGACACCATTCTCATCCAGCGGTGAAAAGTCATTCTCCCACTTCTTGTTACGGAGGTTGATAGTACCCTCACTCGTAAAAATCTGACCATTACGACCGTTACGGGTAGGCATAACACAGTCGAACATATCGACACCACGGTCGATACCCTCCAAAATGTTGACCGGAGTACCGACACCCATCAAATAGCGTGGCTTATTGAGTGGGAGTACAGCATTGACAACCTCAATCATAGAGTACATAACGTCGGTAGGCTCACCCACAGCCAAACCGCCAATAGCATAGCCGTCGGCATCGTATTGCTGGACATTCTCTGCCGCCTTAGCACGCAGGTCGGGGTAGGCACAACCCTGCACGATAGGGAACAACGACTGGTAGTGTCCCCACTTTGGCGAGGTCTGGTGATAGCGGTTGAAACAACGCTCCAACCAACGCTCAGTCAGAGCCAGCGATTTGGCAGCATAGTCGCGAGGAGCATCACCCGGAGGGCATTCGTCGAAAGCCATCATAATATCGGCTCCGATAGTACGCTCGGTGTCGATGACACTCTCGGGGGTAAAGAGGTGTTTAGAGCCATCGATATGAGAACGGAAGTGGCAACCCTCCTCCTTGAGTTTACGACAATCCGAGAGCGAGAAGACCTGAAAGCCGCCACTATCGGTCAGCATAGGGCCATCCCACGTAGAGAAACGGTGAACACCACCCGCCTGCTCCAGGATATCCATACCGGGACGGAGATAGAGGTGGTAGGTGTTAGCTAAAATAATCTGTGCCCGAGCATCCCCCTTCAGGTCGCGGTGGAAGATACCCTTCATAGCTGCCGCAGTGCCTACGGGCATAAAAATCGGGGTCTTAATCTCACCGTGGTCGGTTTGAATCAAGCCAGCACGTGCCTTCGACAAAGGAGCATTATGTTGAAGTGTAAATTTCATAAATTGCAATAATCGTTTTCACGCCCCACTTTCCAGAGGCATATAATCGTACAAAGATACAACAAGAGAAGTGGAAAAACAAATATTTTGCTTAAAAGCAAAGTTGGAGCGTAGGAAGGCAGACGGAAAGAGACCAAAAGACCACACATAACAGCGGGCAGCGAAGCAAAAAAAATGTCGATAAATTGTCGCTAAAGATTTGGCATAACTCAAGGTTTTTACTACCTTTGTGGGATATATTTTTTGGAGGAGAAAAGATGCACTATTTCGACTATATTCTGGAGCACTACACCTGGGCAGGAGTGGCACTTTTGGTGCTGCTCATAGCTATGTTTGTAGTGCAGTTAGTATACTATATATTCACATACCGCCGCATAGTAAAATATCGAATTTCGAAACGTAAAAAAAGACTCACATCGGCACCGCCAATATCGGTGGTAATACCTTTACTGTCTGACGATTACGAATTTTTAGGCAGCCGCCTGCCACGCATCCTCACACAGAAGTACGAGGCAGAATATGAGGTGGTGGTAGTCTTTATGGGCGACAACGGCGATTTCTACGAAGAGCTGGAGAGTATGCGTCTGGCATATCCAACGCTCAGAGTAACAAAACTGCAGTATAATCCGCTGTTGAGAATAACACCTAAACAGGTGCTTAACTTAGGTATAAAATCAGCCCTGCACGAGCACATAATAATAACGACAACGACAGCTGCCCCAGCAAGCGAGAGCTGGCTGTCGATGATGGGCAAAGGCTTTATGCGTGGCGAGATTGTGGCAGGATACACCGCCATAGAGCAGACATCGGGCGTAGTGAACTCGCTGATAAGAATGTCGCGTATGCAGACCTCAATATACCATCTGTCGGGAGCAGTGAAGGGAGAGACCTACAACGTATCGCGTAGTAACTTCGGCATGACGAAGAGTATATATTTTGCGGCAAACGGATTCTCGCACCACAATATGAACATAGGCGAGAATGACCTATTCATACAAAAGATTGCAACACGCAAGAACCTATGCGTAGTGCTCACACCAAAGGCAACTGTCGTAGAGCACCAATGGGGCGGTTTGGGATGGTGGCTATCGCAGCTGAAGTATTTCGGCTCAGCATACGACCAATATCCACTCAATGCACGCAACCGCATAGAGTGGGACTTGCGAAGTCAAACTCTCTTCTTTATGCTGGCACTCACAGCAATAGTCGTTATGCCTCTCGAGATAAAACTCTTGGCGGTGGTGCTGTTGCTGATAAGATTGGGTGTGGTGCTGAGCGTCGTACGCTCCATAGCCCAGCGACTCAATGAGCGAAAAATAACAATGTGTTACATCCTCTTCGATGCACTCAACCCATTGATGATGTTGTTACTCAGAATAAAGTTTTTACGCAAAGACCATTCGGCGTGGAAATAGTTGATTACATAATAGCTGACGACAAGCAACTTGTGAGATTATCACTCGAGGGCGATCACACCGCCTTTGAGTACCTCTTCAATCGTTATAGCGAAGCTATAAGGCGACTGTTTCTGCAACGTCTGACATCGGCGGTAGATGCTGACGACCTTTTGCAGGAGACATTTATTAAGGTGTATATAAATCTACACCGCTACTCCGACAGCTTCACATTCGGACAATGGGTCTACACAATAGCTCGCAACACACATATCGATTATGAGCGACGCCGACAGGAGGATTTGCCGATAGATGAGCGATTTACAGCTCCGTGGGCAAGTGCCCCATCGCCCGAAGAGAAACTCATAAGTCTGCAACAACGCTCGCAGATTGAGCTCTACATAAACTCCCTTTCGGAGCAATATCAGACACTCTTCAAAATGCGATTTTTGGAGGATTATTCCTATGAGGAGATAGCCGAGAAACTGCAACTTCCGATGGGTACAGTCAAGACCCGCATACATCGTGCACGCGAGAGAATGTGTGCACTAATCAAAGAGGGTGAGAAAAAATAAAAAGTTGTTGTTTCGCAATAACTTTTTGCTATACACCCATCCTCAACCAGCTTATTACAAAATATTTAGAGCAGAAAAAATTATCGCTGAAAATTTGGCGATATGGGAAATTTTTGTAAATTTGTGGTGCTATAGCCACTTATAGCAAAGGCTCAATTATAATCAACTATGGTAAATGAAGAAAGGTATCATTTTTGCTTATAATGCTTGATGGCGAATACAAAATATTAACATCCTATATTTATGAAAAAGTTTTTATTCTTGGCTGTTGCGGCAATAGGTTTGCTGGCAACATCTTGCTCAAAGGATGAGACTACAAATGCTCTTCCCGAGGGCGACGCAAAGGTAACATTTACCGTTGTGGCTCCCGAGTTGCAGACTCGTACTATCGGCGATGGTACTACTGCTACATCGTTGTGGTATGCTGTTTACGATGCTAATTGGAATCACATCGCTTATCTGGACAACACAACTGCAGTAGCTATCAACCTTCAGACTAACGTTGAGTTGGAGTTGATTGATGGTAAGACTTACAACCTTATCTTCTGGGCTGCTAATGCTGACGCTCCTTACACTTTCGACCGTGCAAACAAGGAGGTTACTATCGACTACGCTGGCATCAAGGCTAACCACGAGAACTTGGATGCTTTCTATCAGACAGTTGAGAACCTGACCGTTAAGGCTGGCTTGCAGGAGACTGTTGAGTTGTATCGTCCTTTCGCTCAGCTCAACATCGCTACTTCGGATTGGTCGACTATCGAGAATTCAGGCGAGGCATTCGACAAGACTAAGGTTGAGGTTAAGGCTTACAACACTTTGAACCTCGTTGACGGTAAGGTTTCTGGTGGTGAGGTACGCACATTCGACCTTGAGGTTATGCCTACTGAGACTCTTAAAGTTAATAATGTAGACTACAAGTGGTTGGCTATGAACTACCTGCTCGTTAACGAGAAGGAGCTGGTAGAGGTTACTTTCAACGCTAACAACGCTGACGTAGCCGAGAAGGTATGGTACAACGTTCCTGTGGAGCGTAACCACCGTACTCACATCCTCGGTAAGTTGCTCACAAGCCCTGTTGACTTCGAGATTATCATTATGCCAGGATTTGACGACCCAGCATACATAGAGCCAAAAATTGACTTTGTGGACCATGGCACACATATAGATGTATACACCGCTCAAGGCTTGATGAAGTGGCTATACACAATAAACGTATTGGGTAAAGAGGATTACAACATCAACATTATGGAAGACATCATACTTCCACAGTTCACAGTAGAGCAGGATGATGTAAACAAGACATATAACTATACGACAACACCTATCAGCATCGACGCCAATGGCGTGCCATCGGGTAGCAATGCTGTAACAGTAGGCACAACCAGCAAGGTCCTCAGTGGCATAACAGTAGATGGTAACAACCACACTATTGAGGGTCTTACAATAGCATCAACAAGCAACTATGCAGGTCTGTTTGGAGCTACTCGTAACTGTGTATTCCGCAATATCAAGTTCAACAATGCCAAGATCCACTCTACCGGCTCTATTGTAGGTGTCATCGGTTATGCGGATGATGGCAGCGTAATAGAGAATATACACGTAACAAACTCTGCAATAAGTGGCAACAGCAGCGTCGGCGGCGTGGCAGGTGAGGTTATGTTCCGCTGGCTCAAGAGCAAAGTGGATGCAAGCAAGCTCCAGAGCGAGGTAGTACTCGTAAAGAACTGCTCAACAGATGAGAATACAACAGTAACAGCAACAGAGAACACCGCAGGTGGTATCGTAGGATATAACTACGGTGCTGTTGTTCGCGACTGCGTGAACAAGGCTGACGTAACAGGTAAATCAGAGGTAGGAGGTATCGCCGGATATGCACGCGACTACCACCACACACAGCAGAATGGATATATCATATCTTGCAGCAGCGAGGGTGCTACACTAACCGCAACAGCATCATCACCTGCTATTGGCGGTATATGCGGTCGCGCTTTGCACGACTACAGCAGCCACCCAAATGCTCATATGTTCATCGTGGGATGTTACAGCACATCGACAATTGTAGCACCACGTGCAAACATCCACGGCAGTATACTTGGTAGCACACAGAACAACCAGGATGATGTAATCGCTTGTCTGGCTGTTACACCATTGACAAAGGTCGTTGGTAATGGTATAGCAAGTGCGACATCGAAGAATGTAGCATCGGAGGCTGACATCACAACAGCCGACATCGAGGCACTAAACAACGCTATCGATGCTTACAACACCACCCACGCAGAGGGTGAGTCTCGCGTAAGCAACAAGGAGCTGCTGAAGGCTGCAAAGTGGTAGAAGAGCCACTAAATAAATAGATAAAGAAGCTGTCTAACAAGGCTCTTTCGGCATCTGCCTTGTCTGAAAAATGCTCATTTACGCTAAGTAAACTCCGCTTTTTCATCCTGCGAGCAGCTTCAAAATAGCTCTTGTTATACAACTTCCAACAAAATGGGCGTGTCTATAAAATTGTTAGACACGCCCTTTGTCTATTCAATGAGTAATGAGGAGTTAGTTTTCGGGGAGGTTAGAGAGGTTGGGGTGTAAGGTGTAAAGGATACTAAAGTCGCAATAAAAATAGTTTTTAGTTTTTATCTCCTATAAGGTAGATTCCCATCGTCTTGCTACGCAAGTCGGGGAATGACGTTTTTTATCACCTTTTAGTTTTCAGTTTGTAAAAAGGCTGGAGGATTAAAGTCCTGAGAATGAAAATTTTGAATTATAGATTTTGAATTTTGAATTTATTTTGTACCTTTGTGGGCCGATATTGCGTACGCGTATGCGTAGGTATAGGCAATTAACTGATTATTAACTTTTTAACGAGCGATTGTATCGCAAAACATTTTCCACTATGGAGAAAATTCAGAATGTAGCAAACGAGAACTTCGATTGGAACGCGTTTGAGAACGATTTGGACCTTTATGGAGGTCAGACAAAAGAGCAGGTTGCAGAGTCTTATGACAAGACCCTTTCAAACATCGCAGTAGGCGAGGTGGTTGAGGGTACTGTTACCGACATCAACAAGCGTGAGGTTACCGTTAACATCGGCTACAAGAGTGATGGTTTGATTGCAGCAACTGAGTTCCGCTACAACCCAGAGTTGGCCGTAGGCGATAAGGCTGAGGTTTATGTTGAGTCTGTTGAGGATAAGGGTGGTGCTTTGATCCTTTCACACAAGAAGGCTCGTCAGCTCAAGAGCTGGGATCGTGTAAACGAGGCTTTGAACAACGACGAGATTATCAAGGGTTACGTTAAGTGTCGCACTAAGGGCGGTATGATTGTCGACGTATTCGGAATCGAGGCATTCTTGCCAGGTTCACAGATCGACGTGAAGCCTATCCGTGACTACGATATTTACGTGGACAAGACAATGGAGTTCAAGGTTGTGAAGATCAACCAGGAGTTCCGCAACGTAGTAGTATCTCACAAGGCTCTTATCGAGGCAGAGCTCGAGGCTCAGAAGCAGGTTATTATGTCTAAGCTCGAGAAGGGTCAGATCCTTGAGGGTACTGTTAAGAACATCACTAACTACGGTGTATTCATCGACCTGGGTGGCGTAGACGGTTTGATCCACATCACCGACCTTTCGTGGGGTCGCGTAAATCACCCAGAGGAGATCGTTCAGCTTGACCAGAAGCTCAACGTGGTTATCATCGACTTCGACGAGCAGAAGAAGCGTATCGCTCTCGGTCTGAAGCAGCTCATCCCACATCCTTGGGAGGCTCTCGACGCTGATTTGAAGGTAGGCGACAAGGTTAAGGGTAAGGTTGTTGTTATGGCTGACTACGGTGGCTTCATCGAGATCGCTCCAGGCGTAGAGGGTCTCCTGCACGTATCAGAGATGTCTTGGAGCCAGCACTTGCGTTCTGCTCAGGACTTCATGAAGGTAGGCGACGAGATCGAGGCTGTAATCCTTACTTTGGACCGCGAGGAGCGTAAGATGTCGCTCGGCATCAAGCAGCTCACTCCAGATCCATGGGAGGGCATCGAGGCTAAGTATCCTGTAGGCACAAAGTGCACTGCTAAGGTACGTAACTTCACCAACTTCGGCGTATTCGTTGAGATCGAGGAGGGCGTAGATGGACTCATCCACATCTCAGACCTCAGCTGGACTAAGAAGGTTAAGCACCCAGGAGAGTTCACTCAGCTTGGTGCTCAGATCGAGGTAGTAGTTCTCGAGGTAGATAAGGACAACCGCCGCTTGAGCCTCGGCCACAAGCAGTTGGAGGAGAATCCTTGGAACGAGTTCGAGAGCAAGTATGCTGTTGACACTGTTCACACAGCTACTATCAGCGAGCTCACAGACAAGGGTGCTATCGTTGCTTTGGAGGAGAACATCACAGGTTTCGTTCCTGCTAAGCAGCTCGTAAAGGAGGATGGCACTACTTTGAAGGCTGGCGAGACTGCCGAGTTCAAGGTAATTGAGTTCTCTAAGGCTACAAAGCGTATCACACTCTCTCACTCTCGCATCTTCGAGGAGGAGAAGCGTAAGGAGATAGCTGCTGAGAAGGCAGAGAAGAAGGCTGCTGCTGACGCTGCAAAGGCTTCTGTAAAGAAGATCAATGCTGCTGTCGAGAAGACAACCCTCGGTGATATCGCAGGTTTGGCTGAGTTGAAGGCTCAGATGGAGAAGGGTAAGTAATAAGTTACCTTGCTTTAATATCCAAGAAGCCGTCTAACAAGGCTCTTTCGGCATCTGCCTTGTCTGATAAATCCTCATTTACATCAAGTAAACTGCGGTTTATCAGTCTGCGAGCAGCTTCAAAATAGTTCTTGTTATACAACTTCTACATCAATGGGGCTGTTGCAACATACTTGTTGGACAGCCCCTTTTTTTTATTATCTTTGTACACCTATATATATAATGTATGAGTATGCAAATGGTGGAAAATCAAGCCGATATAGACAAAAAGTTTATGTCGATGGCAATAGAGGAGGCTAAAAAGGCGTTAAAAGAGAAAGAGGTGCCCATAGGAGCAGTCATAGTATGTGGCTCACGCATCATAGGCAGAGGACATAACCTCGTGGAGACACTATGCGACGCCACAGCTCATGCAGAGATGCAGAGCATAACGGCAGCAGCTTCTGCCCTCGGCGGAAAATACCTCAAAGGGTGCACGTTGTACGTAACGGTGGAGCCCTGCGTGATGTGTGCCGGAGCATTGGCGTGGAGCCAGATAGAGCGAGTGGTATATGGTGCAGAGGACCCCAAACGCGGATACTCGACAGTAGGCAAGAACCTACTCCACCCCAAAACAACAGTTACCTCGGGGGTGATGCAGGAGGAGTGCGAAGCGTTGATGAAGGAGTTTTTCAAGTCATTACGATAGGGAGCAGTGGGTTGAAAAACACAAGATAGTGGAGGGAAAAATTTGCAATATGGATAAAAAATAATAACTTTGCATTTTAACCGCCCTGCCTACAGAGGACAAACAGGCGGCAAGAGAAGACAATTATAGTAAAAAACCTTAATACAACTTATTGATTATGAGAAAATTTGTTTTGATGGTTGCTGCACTCTTCACATTCGCTGCAGCATCGGCACAGAGCGACGTGGTTACTAACTTCAACAGCAGTCTTGACGCATTGAAGGCAAATGACTTTGCAACAGCAATTCCACTCTTGGAGCAGGTGATTATCGACGGCGAGATGGAGGAGGATGAGACAGTCCTCAACTGCGTAAAGAATGCAAAGACACAGCTTCCTGTGGCTTATATGAAGTCTGGTCTGATGGAGGCTAAGGCTCAGAACTTTGATGCTGCTATCGAGAAGCTCAACCAGGCAATGTCAAAGGCAAAGATGTATAACAACACAAAGGTGGCTCAGGCTGCAGGTAAGGCTTTGGCACAGGTTTACCAGGTGCAGGGTGGTGTGCCTTTCAACGAGGGTAACTACGCTGCAGCTGCAGAGATTTTTGCTAAGGGATATGAGGCTAACCCACGCGAGACAAAACTCGCTATGTTGCTGGCAGAGAGCTACTTCAAGATGAACGAGTACGAGAAGGGTATGAAGGTATGTGAGGAGGTAATGGCACTGCCTAACACATCACTCTTCGAGGCTGGTAAGGCTGAGGCTCAGGCAAAGATGAGTATGTACACAAACAACAAGGTGGCTGAGTTGCAGAAGGCTGAGGACTATGACGGCGTAATCGCACTCGCTGAGACTATCACCGACGCAGCCCTCGCACAGCGTATCACTGTACAGGCTTACTTGCTGAAGAAGGACTACGCAAAGGTTATCGAGTTGGGTGAGGCAGCTGCTGAGTTGCAGACCAACGACGATGATAAGTCGGCAGTATACTTCAACCTTGCATCGGCTTACAACGCTAAGGAGATGAAGCCTCAGGCTATCGCTGCTTTCGGTAAGGTTACTGTTGAGCCTTACTTGACTCCAGCAAAGGAGGCTATCGCAGGTTTGTCGAAGTAAACGATACAAAGAAAGCGTTTTTCATAAATGGGGATGTTCCGTAAGGGCTATCCTTTTTCGGCGGTGAAATGTTATTCACCGCCGAATTTATTCTGGGATGTTGTTTGTTTGGAAAATAAATTCTATATTTGTGGTAACAAACGAGTTACATAGATGATGAACGAAAGTTCAATATAAGGGTATCAAATACCCCTCCCCATTTATGGGGGGGGGTATTTTGCTGATTATCAACACGTTGCAGAAAATGATGAACTAAAATTAAATATTATGAAAAAACTTTTACTTTTGTTGGCAGTAATCGGAATGACATTTACTGCTTGTACCGAGAGCGGTGGCGAGCTCGACGAAAATGGCAATGGAGGCAACGGAGGCAACGGCGGTGCAACTCCGGTGAAGAACAACATCATCGAATACACCACTACCGATGCTTTACCTCTTGGTCCTTACAACCCAGATGCGTTCGGAGCGGATATTATGTCCAACACCTACGAAAATGGCAAGGGTGTGTTGGTTTTTGAGAATGATATAACCACTATCGGCGAGCAAGCGTTTTACCAGTGTGCCCGATTGAAGAGTGTGGTTTTACCAAATAGCATTACCGAGATTGGTGAGAATGCATTCGCTCAATGTACAGCACTGAGAAGTGTGAAATTTGGCGACAAAGTTGAATCTTTTGGTGACTATGCATTCTATGGTTGTACAGATATTACCACAATTGATCTACCGAATAGCTTAACTGCGATTGGCAATGGCACATTCTGTGATTGTAAGGGCTTGGAGAGTATTACTCTTTCCAACAATGTTACAGAGCTCGGAGAGGGTGCATTCTATCATTGCGATGCATTGAAAGAGGTAGTAATTGGTAACTCGGTACCAGCTATCAAATACAATACTTTTTCGGAGTGTAAATCATTGTCAAGCATAACCCTTGGTGAGAATGTTGCAGAGATTGGCAACTATGCATTCAACAATTGCCAAGTATTGGAGAATATTGTCATTCCTGACAAATGTACATCTATTGGCAATAATGCATTTAACAACTGTAAGGCCTTGGCAAGCATCTCGATTGGCTCGGGCGTCGCTCAGATCGGCAACAGCGCCTTCAACGAATGTAGTGCACTTGTTGATGTGAATATCAAAAGTCTCTCTTCTTGGTGTAAGATTAAGTTCGACTCTACCTCGGCTAATCCACTCTATTATGGTGGAGCACTTATCCTCAATGAGTCGGAAATTACGCATCTTACAATTCCTTCGGATATAACGGAGGTTTTGGCATACTCATTCTATAATTATGCTGATTTGACCGATGTAACCTTCCATGACAAGGTTACCGCTATTGGTTCTTCTTCATTCTATAACACATTGGCTCTTGCTACTATCACATTCAAAGGCACAACCCCGCCAACTGTGGCGAACGACGCCTTCGGCACAGGTGATACTGCTCGTGAAGCTGACCCTGTCATCTATGTTCCAAATGGTAGTTATGCCGACTATCTGAATAGCGATTGGCCAAAGAACTATAAGCAGTGGATCTCGGTAGATGGCGATGAACTCGAAGAGGGTTTCACTATTGAATATACAACCACCAATGGTGCTGTGGCTAATGTGCGAGACTCTTTCGGCGATGCAAAAATAATCTCTAATACCTACGAGAATGGCAAGGGTACAATCCTTTTGTCAGCCCCTGCCACTACCATTGGTTACAGAGCCTTCTATGAGTGCTATAAATTGAATTCTATCACAATCCCTAATAGCGTTACAGAGATTGGCGCAGACGCATTTTGGGGATGTTCTTCATTGACAAATGTTGTTATTCCTGATAGTGTTACCACTATCAGTAGCAGTGTATTCCGTGATTGTTCTAATTTGGAGAGTGTTACTCTTGGTAACAACGTAACCTTTATTGGAAATAACGCATTTAACAATACTGCACTTACTACCATTACTCTACCGAATAGCGTGACGAAGATAGAGGAAAACTTATTCTATTCATGTACTCTTCTTCAAGAGGTTTTGCTCTCCGAAAATCTCACAGAAATTCCTGCGTACACATTCTATAACTGCAAAGAACTTGCGGCTATCTCTATTCCGGCAGGTGTAACCAAAATAGGAGCACATACATTCTACAATTGTCCCGCACTCAAAAGAGTAGATTACAATGGGGAACTATCAACTTGGTGCAATATCGATTTTGAAGATGCAAGTGCCAATCCTTTGTACCAGAAAGGCAGTTTCTTTGTAAAAGGGGTGGAACAGACAGAAATAACTATCCCTTCGGGCGTAGAAAATATAAAGCAATACGCATTCTATAATTGCACTTCGCTGACAAGTATAACAATTCCCGATAGCGTTACTTCGATTGGAAGTAATGCATTCGAAAATTGTATTTAGAAGCCCAAAACAACCAAAAACAACCAGAAATAACCATTTGTAAACCTTTAATTATCAATACATTCTAAAATTTAACACTTTCAGGCTGCTTTTTGATGGTTCCCAAATTTCC
>SUZI01000016.1 GCA_015060005.1 Rikenellaceae bacterium | reverse complement strand
GTTTGGGTTTAGTACACAAAGATACAAACTTTATCGCAAAAAGCAAATGACTATTGATTGCTCTGTGGCTTTGGCGAGGCGAGCAACTTCTTGTAAATCTTGATACAAATCCACGCATCGGTAGCGGCATAGAGCTGCTGCTGAGGTGTGAGCTGCGATGCTTCCCAATTGCTCAGACGCTGTGCCTTTGAGACGCGTTTGCCGAGAACGATAGCCGACATCTTACGCAGACTCTTCTCCTCGACACCCCAATCAATAGCAATACGTTGTAAATCAACAAAGCCCTGCTCGTTAAAGTTGCGAAGCTGATGCAGCGAGTGCATATCACCCTTGACATCGGCACCAATCTTCAGAATATCGGGGTTGCAGAGAATCTTTAAGATGGGTGTGTGCAGCTTGATGCGACACAGGCGTATGAGATAGCATCGCTCGGATGATGATAGCTGTAAAAGAGCTACACGATTGCTTACACCCGACTTAAACGACGGACGTGTCTCGGTATCGAAGCCAAGAATAGGCTGCTCGGAGAGGTATTGACACATAGCCTCAACCTGGTCGTCGCTATCGACAATGATAATCTCGCCACGAAATTGGGCGGCAGGAAGAGCGTTAGCCTCGTCGTTGGTTATGGTGGGTTTGTAAGTCATCTGATTGCTATATCTATAATTTTTCGCCGCACAAAGTTACTCAATAATTGAGAGTTTTCCACTCTTTGAGCGAGAAATCTTACCTTGCTTTTGTAAAGTGTTTAGTATGAATGCAATAGCTTCGGGCTCGGCTTTTATCTCGCAGCTTATATCGCGGGCAGAACAAGGCCCAAGACGGAGCAGAGCGAGGATATCATCTTCGAGGGATGTTGCCTTCTTACGTCGGCTGAGGCAGATGTCGCAGACACCGCACGGGGTAGCCTCAGTATCGCCAAAGTAGCGTTGCAGCACCATGCTGCGGCACTCTGTATCGTTGTCGGCATATTGCTGCATAGCGTCCAATCGTTCGTGAACAAGCTCGCGGCGATGGAGGTAGCTCTCGGGAGAGATATAGAGGTTTTTGATGTCTAAACGCTCTACCTCGTAGAAGATAAGAGGCAGATGGTTGACCGGGATATAGCGGATGATATGCATCTGCCACATCAGCTTGAGCATCTGCTTGACGTGCTCGACGCTATAACCGCTCACTGCGGCTATGCGGCTCTCCTCGATAGGACGAAACTCGGTGAAGATACCATTGTAGAGTCGCATCATAGCTCGCATAACATCATCCAAATCTTGGCGTGCGATAGGTATTTTGTAGAGGTCGTCGCGACTGACGGTGAAGATGACACGTGCCGGGTTGGTCATCTCATCGGTGAGGGTCAAATAGCCATTCTGCTGCAAGAGCTTAAGTGCGGCACGAACGGTGCCAGCATAGAGGTGCTCGCGGTGGCAGAAGTCGTAGATGTCGAATGTGAAGGCAGATGAATAGCCATCACCGATAGCCACCTGGAGATAGCTGCCTATCTTGTCGTAGATAAGTTTCACCTGCTCGATAGGCGGAAACTCCGAATCGGCTAACTGCACGATACGTCGGCGGTCATCTGCCGAGGTGAGCAGCACAGCATAGCTACGTTTGCCATCACGTCCGGCACGTCCTGCCTCCTGGTAGTAGCTCTCCAAAGAGTCGCACTCGGTGTAGTGGATGACAAAACGAACATCTGCTTTGTCGATACCCATACCAAAGGCGTTGGTGGCGACCATAATTCGCACCTTACCCTCAATCCACTCCTCCTGGCGTATCTCTCGTTCGGCGTGAGGTAGCCCTGCGTGGTAATAAGATACCGAAATGCCCTGATTGATAAGATTTTCGGTAAGCTTCTCGCACCCCTCGCGTGAACGAAGATAGATGATACCCGAGCCCTCAACATTGTTGATGATACGCAGCAGCTGCTCCTCCTTATCCTCGACGTGTCGCACTGCGTAGCTCAGATTTGGGCGAGCAAAACTATTACGGATGATGTTGGGAGTGGAGAACTGCAACTTATCCATAATATCCTCTACGACGCGTGGCGTAGCCGAGGCTGTAAGTGCCAAAACTGGCACGTCGGGCATATAGCGACGCACCTCGGCTATACGGAGATACGAGGGGCGGAAGTCGTAACCCCACTGCGAGATGCAGTGTGCCTCATCGACCGTAAGGAGTGCAACTTTCATACGTTGCACACGCAGACGAAAGACCTCGGTAGCAAGACGCTCGGGAGCGACAAAGAGGAACTTAACATCGCCATAGACGCAGTTGTCGAGTAGGATGTCAATCTGTGAGTAAGAGAGTCCCGAGTGGACAGCTACCGCCGATATGCCACGACTGCGGAGCTTGTCGCACTGATCTTTCATAAGCGAGATGAGAGGCGTAACGACAATACACAGCCCCTCCTTGGCGAGTGCAGGGATTTGATAGGTGAGCGACTTACCGCCTCCGGTAGGCATCAGAGCCAACGTGTCGCGACCTTGCAGGATAGACTCGATGACACTCTGCTGACCTGGGCGAAAAGCACTATATCCCCAATACTTTTTAAGGATGAGGTGAATATCTTGCTCGATATGTTCTGTATGACGTGGCATAACTCTGCAAAAATAGTAAAAACCGTCATACAATGCCAAAAAAAATCGGCGAATGTTATCCGCCGATTACTTTTTATTCTCACTGCTCTACAGCTCATGGCGTGTGCCGCGGCGACCGAGAGGTATGCCAAGACCGAAGGTTATGTTCATATTGCTCTGCGAGACAGGAATCCACTGTGGAGTCTTCTTGCTGAGCAGGATGTCGGTGCCTACAAAGAAGTTAATCCATCCTGGACAGATGTTAAGAGCCAAACCTGCGGCACTCGCTTCGTTGTTGATGAACGAGTAGCTACCCGAGGCGTGAAGCCAGCTGAGTGGGCGGAAGTTTGCCGAGGCGGTGAGGTTATGGCGTGTCTTATACTCCCAGAATGCGGCATTGTAGAATAAGCCTACGCTGATACGGCGATCGAGGAAATTGTACTCTGCACCCAAATTGAGTGAGGTGGTAAGCATCTCGCTGATACCCTTCTCGTCGGCCACCTCAAACTCCAACTCATCGAGGTCGAATGTCGGGTGGGTAGCATTGCCTTCGGGATCAACTTCTACACCCGTAAACTCAATCGTCTTGTTGACAACACCCATAGAGCTGTGCTTCTTTGACCAGAACATACAACCAATATCGTTCACCGAGGCAGAGAGTTGCAATTCGGGCAGAACATCATAGGTAACGCCTACGTCAACACCAAAACCATAGCCCGCAGGCTTGGAGTTGAACGAACTGTCGCCGAGGTCATCATAACACAATGAGCCATCGTTGGATGTCGAGGTCGGGATATCAAAACCGTTGAGCTCCATAACGCCGACAGCATTGGCTGACCAGCGGTCGGCATTCATCTGTGCATCGAACTTATCGAAATAGAACCTGCCACGTGCCAAGCCCATAAGGAATTTGCCGCTAAAGCCAAAATATAGATTCTTTGCCAGAGGGAACGAGTGGGTGAAAGTAGCCTCGGCATAGCAGTCGGCGTGGAAGCCTATACCACTGATATCTTGTGCCTTACCCGTCTTCATAAAGTCGAAGAATGAGTATGGTAGCTGAGCGTCTACGTTGGTGCGGAGGTTAATAGCTACCGACCAGAAGCTCTTTTGGTTGGAAGAGTATGCTCCGAAACCTATAAGGTTAATGGTATTGCTCTCGCCAAAGCGATTTGTCGACTCCAACTCCGAGAGAGCGAGAGTGGTAGGCACACTCGAACTGAAGATAGTGCTCAGTTTGCCACCCTGAACAAAGAGAAGATTATCCAGAGCAACATTGCCATTAGTGCTGAGCTCGATGCCTCCCAAAACGGGGATGTTGATATAGCCACGCTGTGGAGCAAAGGCGGGATTCCACTTAGTGCGGAAGGTTGAGCCCTCCATAAAATAGGTGGTAGGATTTTGGGCGAAAAGACTCTGCGAGAGTGTTGCCAAAATCAATATCGAGGTTAAAAATATCTTCTTCATAGCTTTCACGATTTATAGTTGCAATGCTCCCGTCTTGCGGATTTTGAATGTTACACTAAACTTTGTCTGGTCGGTGAACTCCTCGTGAGGATAGTAGCGAACAGTCGTGATAGGTACTTTGACTGTGAAGCCATCAAGCAGAGCCTGCATATCCTCACGCATAATACGTATGGGAGCTATGTCGGTTGTCCCGCGATTGATGGTAATAGTGCCGAAGTTAATATCAGTCTCGGGGATGCAAGGTGTAATCTCAAACTCGAATGGAAATTCACTATCTGCAACGCCATAGATGTAGAGGCTGTTGACAGGATTCTCCACTGAACTATCGTCGAGATTATCCAAAATCATATCGCGAACGTCAGCCGAGAGCTCTATCTCGGGAACTGTCGTATGGATGTCGACGAGCGAGAGCTTCGTAAGGAACAGCGTAAAGAGCTCTGCCACAGCCTGCTCTGCCTCGTCGCTATACTCCACGATAAGCTCCGCAATAATCTCGGCAGCCTCCTCGTCGGTAGCATTCTCCAAAGCGGCAGCTATGACAGCTTTGTTGTCGATGTTGGAGTCCCAAATGAGATTGATAAAACGGTTACGATACTTGGTTGCTATGTGCATCGCTATCTGCTCACGTTTCTGCTCGATATTGGCAATCTCATCTTTGACAGCCTGTACGAGATTGTCGAGGTATTGCTGGTCGAAATCCTCAGTGTCGAGCAGGCTGAATATCTCGATATACTCGTTACCATCAACCATAGATGAAGGGAACCAAATGTCTACCTCATCGTATATCTTCTTCAGAGAGATCTCATCGCCTTCGGCACCATTACAGATGTTTTGCGATGTGAAGTAAACTGTCGCTACGGGCATATTAAATTCGCTCTGGCTATCTCCTATGGCGATATCATCAGTCTCGATATTGGATAAATCGTAGTCTGAATCAATGCAAGCGACAAGTGTGCAGGCGATGCACACCAACGGAATAATTAGTGTTTTTCTCATAACTAAGGAAGTTTAATGGACTAATTGTACACAAATATAGTGATAAATTCGTAAGATTGTGCTCCAACACGTAAAAATTTATGAATTTGATGTAATATATTTTCGTAAAAATTGCTACCTTTGTGCCAACAATATGACTTGTTTGGCTATGGTGAAACAGCGATACATACGGTTGATATCTTGCTTACTGCTTGCTATTTACGCATTTGTAGCAGTGGAGCAGAGTGTCGCTATTTTGCTATGCGACTGCCAGCAGCATCACCACGAACATCACTGCTGCCACGATAAACAATGCGAGCAGCACGACCACGCAGTGTGGAGTGCAGATTGCAGGTGCGAGCACGACCACTCGGCAGAGGTGAAGTTGTATGTCGACTCGCGAGAGGCTGGAGACTGGCTTCTGCGTCGTCTGTCGCAGATGGCTCATATCTCGCTCGATGTAGAGCCCGTCGAGTGTGGCGATGTAGAGGGTCAGAAAGTTGAATATCAAGAGTTCATACCGCTCATATTATGTGGTGGGGAGTGTAATATCTCCGCACTGCGAGCACCTCCCGTATTGGCATAATGTAGATTGACGGGTGGCAGAGTTGCCTTGCCCTAATGTGTAATTATGCTAATATTGTAATGGTATGAAAATCAAAACTTTATTTATATTTATTTTACTCTTTACCGCAACTGTGGCAAGTGCCCAGAAGTTGCGTGGTGTGGTGCGTGAGGGCGAGCAACCTCTCGTAGGTGCTGTCGTATGCTGGCAGGGCACATCGGTTGGTGTGGTTTGCGATGCCGAGGGCCGCTTTGAGCTCCATCGTGTAAAGGGTAATGACCAATTGGTGGCATCATACGTAGGTTATAACGAGGAGATTGTAACCGTTGCGAATGGTGTGGACTACATCGAGATTGAGATGTCGAGCAACATCTCATTGGATGAGGTTGTCGTAGAGAGCTCTCTGGGCAACTACGTAAAACGAGAGGGTGTCCTGAAGGGCGAAACGATATCGTTTGCAGGCTTGTGTAAGATGGCGTGCTGTAACTTGGCAGAGAGCTTCGAGAACTCGGCATCGGTAACGGTGGGCTATAGCGATGCCATATCGGGAGCACGACAGATTAAGATGTTGGGCTTGACGGGAACTTACACCCAGATGTTGGATGAGAACCGCCCTATAATGAAGGGCTTGGGTGCACCCTATGGCTTGAACTATACGCCCGGTATGTGGCTCAACTCTATTCAGGTATCAAAGGGTGTGGCTTCGGTAACTGCTGGCCACGAGGCTATTACGGGTCAGATTAATCTGGAGCACCGTAAGCCAACAGATGAGGAGCGATTGTTTGTCAACCTCTACTTCGACAGCGAGCTGCGTCCCGAGATAAACCTTTCGTCGGCAATTCCTCTCACGGAGGACAAGCGACTGTCGACAGTCATTTTGCTGCACGGCTCGATGGATACCAAGTCGCATGATATGAACGATGATGGATTTAGAGATTTGCCAAAGACCTCACAGATAAATATCGCCAACAAATGGCTCTACCAGGCTCCGAAGAGTGGTGCACAGGTGCGTTGGGGCTGGAAGGTCGTGGATGAGAACCGTCTGGGCGGCGAGATGGATTACCGCACATCGCTCTACGACAAGATGATGGAGGAGTTTTCTATCTATGGCTCAAAGATGGATAACACTAATGTCAACGCCTATTTCAAGGTAGGTGTGCCTGTTGGGGCTGCCGTATGGGATGCGGATACAGAGGAGGAGCTTCGCTCCAATATTGCTTTTGTGTTGGACTATAACTATTTCAAGGAGGATGCTTATTTCGGAGTGAAATCCTACGATGGCCACGATAATCAGTGGTGGGCAAATCTGATGTATGCACACTACTTCTCAACACGCTCATCAATGGTTTTTGGTGCTTCGGCTCAGCTGACAAATCAAAGCGAGGATATAGATGATTCCGTTGTAAGAACAACCAACGTGAATGATAATGAATATCAGTATATTAGCAGATTGCCATATGCTAACGATATGCGTTATTTTGAGCCAGGTGTCTATGCCGAGTATACCTATAATATAAAGGATAAGTTCACTCTTGTGCTGGGTGTGCGTGGCGACTGGATGGGTGCCAAGAATGAGTACGATGATGTGCTTGTGGAGGACTATACACGTGCGGCTCTGAAATTTGGCTCTCACGCACCTAAGGAGCGTTTTGTGGTAACACCTCGCTCACATATCAAGGTCGACATTACCCCTTCGACCGTATTACGTGCTTCGGCAGGTTTAGGTTATCGTCGTACTAACTTGATAACCGATAATATCTGGATGTTAGCTACCAATCGTAGGATTAATTTTGCTATGGATGACGACATCGAGATGGCTCTTACGGCAGGTGGTAGCCTGACACAGTATTTCAGTCTGCTGGGTTATGAGAATGCGACGCTGAGCTTCGATTATTTCCGCACACAGTTCTATAATACGGTAGTAGCCGACCAGGAGTATGCAGACCCGCAAATAATGCTCTACAACACCGACAACCGTTCTTATACCGACACATATCAGGTGGATTTTCAGTGGACTCCGACGGTGGGATTAGATGTATTTGCAACATTCCGCTATACCAACTCATCAATCTCGTTGATGCGTGGTAGCGAGGCTGTGGAGATTGAGCGACCTCTGACAAGTCGCTATAAGACGCTTCTTAACCTGCAATATGCGACACCTTATCGTCGTTGGGTATTTGATGTTACAGCACAGTACAATGGTCCGATGCGTCTGCCTTCGCTCGATGGTGATTTAAGTAATCATCGTCTCTCGCCCGCATATCCTATGTTCTACGCTCAGGTGAGCCACAGATTCCGCGGAGGATTGGAGCTGTATGTGGGATGTGAGAACATCGCAAACTATATGCAGGATGACCCTATCATCTCGGCAATGGCACCCTTTAGCCCTGAGTTTAACTCGTCGAGCGTGTGGGGTCCGCTGATGGGTAGAAAGTTCTATATGGGACTTCGTTTTAACTTGTATTAATGATTTAATTAAACTTTATAAAACTATTGACTATGAAGAAGTTTGTATTGGTATGCTTGATGCTGGTAATGGGTGTAGCTTTCGCTCAGGCAGAGATTCAGAAGAAGGATGGCAAGAAGGCTAAGACCGAGCAGAAGGCAGAGCAGAAGACAGTCGTTTTTGCTACAAGCCTCGACTGCCCAAATTGTGCCAAGAAGGTGGAGAACACACTGCCTTATGTGAAGGGCGTGAAGGATGTTAAAATCGAGCTTTTGACTCGCGAGGTAACAGTTACTTTTGATACCAAGAAATGCGATGAGGCTACTTTGATAGCAGCATTCGAGAAGATTGATATCAAGGCTGAGCCAAAAGTTGGCAAATAGGCTTCTGATTCATATTTTCGTGTAGGGCTTCTAAGTTTGGAAGCCCTACTTGTTTTTAGCCATTTGCTTTTTGCGATAAAGTTTGTATCTTTGTGTACTAAACCCAAAG
>SUZI01000010.1 GCA_015060005.1 Rikenellaceae bacterium | reverse complement strand
ATAAGACGCTCCGTCGATTGGTGGAGAAATATCGTGTCATCCACAACGATATCCATTCGGGCAATATCATACGTCGTGAGGATGGTAGTTACGTCTTGTTAGACTTTGGATTGGCTATTGAGGGCGGCAATGTTGTACGTAGCTCACGCCGTCAGCACGGAGGAGCTCCCGAGTTCAAGTCGCCCGAGAAGTGGGAAGATGAAACGGTACTCACCACCGAGAGCGACATCTATAGCTTCGGCGTTGTGTTGTATGAGATGTTAGCTGGTCGAGTACCTTTCCCTTTCGATAAGAGCACGTCAAATATCGCTAAAGCGGAGTATATGCTCAGCGAAGCACACCGTGCACAAATCCCCGAGCCTATTGAGCCTCTACGACGCGAGGCATTCGAGGCGGCATACCCCGAGCAAACCTACGAGAAGGACTACCCCGACTGGCTTGAAGAGTTGATAATGGAATGCCTGGAGAAGAATCCTAAGGACCGTTTCCATAATGCAAAGGAACTTTCCGACTATGCCGAAGAACAAATTTCAAACACCAAACCCAAGGTCGAGATAATCGAAAAAGAGGTTATCGTCGAGAAAGAGGTCGTTAAAAATGTTCTTATTCCCGACGAGGAAGCTGCGGATGAAGTTGTACGCTTGCAAGAGTTGACAGATGGATTACAGAACAAAATTTATGAGCTGCAGAAGCAGCAACGCAATCTGCCGACATCAAATACACAATCAAAAAAAGCATTTATTGTTGCGATAGTCATATTGGCGATAATTGCTATTGTTTTATTTGTCAGAAACCTCTCAATAGACGATGACGTAGAGTCAAGCAGCGAAGCATTAAGTTCGATGCAACAAGCTATTGATGACAAAGATGCAAGAATTGCAGCACTCTCCGACAGTCTCTCTTGGGCAGACAATCGACTGTCTGCTATGAGTGCAAACAAGAGTGAAGCAATAGCTCGACTATCGGATGAATTAAGGGATGCTAATCGCGAAAAAGACAGCTTAAAGCGTGTTATAGCCGAAATACAACAAAACAGTTCGAAGAGTGAAATCGAGAGACTTAAGCGTCAAGTTTCCACACAAAAAAGACAGATTGCAGATAAAGATGAGATCATCGAGCAACAGGTGGCTAGTATCAAGCAACGGGAGGCTACTATCAAAAAGCTACAATCTGACTTATTTAATGCAGTAAACTAATCGTTTTATGAGGGGGTTGAGATATATTTTTCTATGTGTTATACTGCTGACTGCAGCGACTACCTACGTCTACAGTCAGAGTTGGGATATGTTCCTCGATAAAGGTAAGGAGCACTACGATAAGGGCAACTACGAAAAAGCTATTGAGAATCTGGAGTTGTATCTCAAATACGAAACTTCCAATCCAAAGGCTGAAGCAAAGATTCTTTTGGAGAACGCGCACAAAATAGTTAAACAACGACCTAAGGAAGCGTATTTCATAGAAGATGCTCTAGGTCTTAATATGAAGATGATTTATGTTGAAGGGGGTACTTTTTTGATGGGTGCACCAGAGAATGACGAAGAAGCTATTAGTGACGCAAAACCGCAGCATCAAGTAACTCTTGATTCATATTACATAGCCGAATTTGAAGTTACACAGTCGCAGTGGGAAAAAGTAATGGGAACTAATGTTTTTCAACAGCGTGATAAATTAAAAGAAATTTGCAATATTGAGGATGATTACGCTATCTATTGGAAAATACACAATACAGGAAATAATTATCCTATGTATTATATTATCTGGGATGATGCCAGTGCTTTTTGTGAGAAATTAAGTAAAATTACAGGTAAAACTTATATGCTACCAACCGAAGCTCAGTGGGAGTTTGCTGCTCGTGGAGGTAATAGAAGTCGAGGATATAAATATAGTGGCAGTAACAATATAAACGAAATTGCATGGTATGGATCAAGTGATTATTACGGGAAAAGCCACCCATCTTTAGTTGGGACAAAACAAGCAAATGAACTTGGGATATATGATATGAATGGTAATGTATGGGAGTGGTGTAATGATTGGTATGGAAAATACAATAACACAAGTCAAATAAATCCTACAGGGACAAGCGATGGATTCAATGACAAAGTGATACGTGGAGGTAGTTTTAACTCCGGAGAATACGTGGATATCTCATATCGCACCCGTTACTACGAATATGACACAATCGGGCATTACGGCTTCCGTGTCGTATGTATACCCGATTAGAGGAGTGGATTGTATAAACGTATTGATAAAAACATATATAACACAATGATAACCACACAAATATATCTGCGAAGAGGTAAGGAGGAGTCGCTGCTGAGGCGACATCCGTGGATTTTCTCGGGAGCTATCGAACATATCAAGTCCAACAAGAAGGAGATTGCAGAGGGTGAGGTTGTAGATGTCTTCACTAAGAGTGGCGACTTTATCGCTCGAGGACACTATCAGATTGGCTCTATCGCTGTGCGAGTGCTTACCTTCGACGAGCAGGAGCAAATTGACCAGCAGTGGTGGAACAATCGTATAGCCATCGCCTACGACGTACGTAAAACGCTGAATCTCACCGACAATGCTTCGACAACATGCTACCGTCTTATCCACGGCGAGGGCGATTCTATGCCTGGTCTGGTTATCGACATATATGGCTCAACGGCTGTTGTGCAATGCCACTCGGTGGGTATGTATCACTCGCGTATGGCTATCGCTGAGGCTCTGCGTGAGGTCTATGGCAACCAACTGACCGCGATATACGACAAGAGTTCTCAGACCGTGCCATTTAAGGCGGGCTTGAATGCTGTTGATGGCTACATCTGGGGCAGCTGCGAAGAGAAGAACAACGTAGTGCTTGAGAATGGAAACCGCTTCATTGTCAACTGGGAAGAGGGACAAAAGACAGGATTCTTCCTCGACCAACGCTACAACCGCGAATTGGTAAAGCACTACTCTATGGGGCGTACCGTGCTCAACACATTTTGTTATACCGGCGGTTTCTCGGTATATGCTGCCGCAGGAGGTGCAAAAGAGGTATACTCGATTGATGCCTCGGAGCGAGCTGTGAAACTTGCAGATGAGAATATGCGACTCAACTTCGGTGCGGAGTACCCCCACGAGGCGATAGCTACCGACGCTGTAGAGTATCTCAAAGAAATAGGGAACAAATACGACCTTATAATCCTCGATCCGCCCGCTTTTGCGAAGCATCACAAGGTTTTAGGGAACGCTTTGCAGGGTTATAAACGCATAAATGCTCGTGCTATGTCGCAAATCAAGAGTGGAGGTATACTCTTCACTTTCTCCTGTTCGCAAGCTGTGAGCAAGGAACTTTTCCGCACCACGGTGTTCTCGGCTGCTGCCATCGCTGGTCGCAAAGTACGCATCCTGCATCAGCTCACACAGCCTGCCGACCACCCTATCAACATCTACCATCCCGAGGGCGAATATCTCAAGGGATTGGTGCTATACGTAGAGTAAGACAAAGAGTGATAACTCACAATAAAAGAATAGGTTGTCCCGAAGAGGACAACCTATTCTTTTTTCAAAATCTGCTCAAAGCCACTTAGAAGCGGAACATCGCACCGATGCTTACAACCACCGGATTAGAACGAGGTCCATCAAACATAGGCTTCCAAGTCAAGCCAGCATTCAACTCGCACACGTCAGCGATATTGAAATCAACACCACCACCGAGGTCGAAACCAAATGCAAACTTACCAATATCGTTGGCTGTAATACCTGCAGCTGGATACAAACGCACAACACCCATATCGAATACGTAATGTGCATCACAGCTAATGTCTACCGAGCAACCCTTATGAAGCAGAGCCATAACAGATGGCTCGATACGCCAATTGCTATCCAAACGATAACGAGCCGAAGCACCAACACCAATCACAGTGTCGCCTGTATTAGTGTAGATACCCATCTTTGGTCCAAGAACCCATCCGCCCATATCCTGAGCCGATACCGATGCAGCAAAGAGAGCTGCTACTGCCAATAAAAATAGTTTTTTCATACCTTTAATATTTTAGGGTGAATAAATTACAATAATCAACACACCTATTACACAAATTTTATCGTTTCAAATATAATACTTATATATCAAACGAGCAATAATTTGAAAGTATTTTTATAAATCTTTCATAGCAAATTCAATAAAATAGCAAAAAAATATAACGGATAATCCTCACTCGCACAACGAAATGAAGTTGTCTAACAAAAAAAGGTGTGTCTAAAAACTCGTTAGACACACCCATATATCAGACAGTTCGACGACTAATCGTTTATTCCGAGAGCTATACCTATCAATATGCCTATACCGGAGGAGATTGCCACGACAACCCAATCGGTTATCGCATAGCCGCAGAAGTACAAGACGAGTGCGACTATCTCGCCCACAATAGCCATCACAATAGCTCCTATCAACGCATAAACGAAGCACGAGGCGAGCGTTTCACTAAAGGCATAGAGTATCCAATAGATGAGGAATACCGCCAGGAAAAAGCCCGCAATAGAGAGTGCTATAATCCAGATAAAAGCCATCGAAACAGAGTATTATTCAGCCTGAATACCGTGGAACTTAACGCCATCGAGCTTATTCCAATCGCCACGAGTGAAATCAGGGAAGAGCACAGGCATTGAGTTATGCTTAGCCGACACAGCCGACATCTCGCCTATGCAAGACCACTCAGCAGCATCGTACACATCCTGATCCAAAGGCAGACCATTCTGCAAGCAATAGATGAGGCGATAGTCCATAACGAAGTCCATACCACCGTGGCCGCCTACCTTACGTGCCTTCTCCTCAATCTCCTTATGGATTGGGTGCTTGTAGTAGTCGAGCAGAGCTGACTGCAACTCCTTAGAGATGAAACCGTGCTCCCAGGTGTGTGGTGCTGATGGATGGATATCCGACTTAAGCCAGCCATTCACGAAGGTAAAGCCCTCAACGGGATACTTGTTGGCAAAGCCGCGTGAGCCCGTCAGCTGATAAAGGCGGTTGTATGGGCGTGGGCTATATACGTTATGCTGAATCTCGATAGTCTGACCCTTGATAGTGTGCAACAGCGTTGTTGTATGGTCGCCGTTAGCGAAGGTCTCAGCACCCATAATATCGCGTGCCTTCTCCAAGCCGACAACAGACTTGCTATCCATAGCCACCAGATGGGTAATCTTATTACCGCGGTGGATATTAAGTGCCATACATACGGGACCAAAGCCGTGTGTTGCATAGACATCACCGCGATGCTTCTGGTTGAAATCTAAACGCCAATTGTGGTGATACTCTCGCCAATTATCTACCAGGTTGTGGATATATGCACCCTCAGCGTGAACAATCTCACCGAAGACGCCCTGGTGAGCCATATTCATACAAGTGAGCTCAAAGAAGTCATAAACGCAGTTCTCGAGCATCATACAGTGGCGACGTGTACGCTCAGAAGTATCAACCAGCTGCCAGCACTCTGCAACGCTGATAGCGGCAGGCACCTCGATAGCGGCGTGCTTACCATGCTCCATAGCATATACTGCGATAGGCACGTGCATAACCCAATCGGTAGCGATGTAGACCAAGTCGATATCATCACGCTCACACAGAGCCTTATATCCCTCATCACCGGTATAGCCATCAGCCTTAGGACGACCTACCTTCTCCAAAAAGGCATTGCTCTTATCGATACGACTCTGCTCCAAATCACACAGAGCCTTAATCTCTACTCCTTCAATGTGTACGATACGCTCAATAGCCGATGCACCACGACCACCAATACCTACAAAAGCTATACGCACCACAGGAATTGGCTCAGCAGCAAAGCCCAACATAGACTCCTGACCAGGGGCACGCTCAGGCTCATCAAAGACAATCATTCCATCCTTCAGCTTATAGTTCTCGCCCGAAATTCTCGTACCCGAGCAGGCAACGAACAACAGACCGACCACCACAAGAGCGGCAAGTGATAAAATTCTGTTCAGTTTCATAATCATTTTTGGTTTTAGAAATTTATTGGTAAATGTAATTATATTTTCCCATAAGTGCAAATCCTCTACAAGAGCTTCTTCTTCGAAGGGATGACAACAAAATCCTTCAAATAGAATGGTTCAAAGTAGGCTATGTCCTCAGTCTGCCCCGCATCGAAACGCTCCTGAGCCAGACGAGCCAAGCCACGAGCCGAGGGGGTTATATTAATAAAGGTAGCATCCGTCATCAGTTCACGACATTTAGCCGCTCCGTTGCCGAAGATAACAACCTGTCGCTCGGCACGCTGCTGTGCGAAACTCTCGGCAGTGATGACCTCAGCCGACACCTCCGACAGAGGCTTCACGTCGGAAGAGAACATCTGAGTATAGACCTCCATACGACGTGCATCGACCATAGGCATCAGGATAGCCTCCTCCCACGACTCCACGTCGATAATACCTGCCTCGTAATCCTCGGCAGCGACCTCTGCCAAAGCATCTAATGAGCCTACGGCAATAAGTGGGATATGTAAGCCATAGCACAATCCTTTGGCAAACGACACCCCGATACGTAAGCCCGTATATGAGCCAGGGCCCTTGCCCACAGCTACCGCATCCAGCTCGTCGGGAGCGACATTGGTCTCTCGCAATAGTTCATCTACAAAAAGACCGAGGTTGCGGGCGTGATCCCTACCCTCGCAACTCTCACGCAACGAGAGTAACTCACCGTCGCGTGCTATACCCACCGAACAGATGTCGGTGCCGGTCTCTATGCATAATATAAGTGCCATATAATCTTCTCTAAATTAATTCAAAATGCTTTAATGCGTTATACACGCCATCATCATCCACCGATGTGGTAACATAGTCAGCGGCAGCCTTCAGTTCATCGCAAGCGTTGCCCATAGCGACACCTATGCCCGCATCGCGAACGATAGAGATATCGTTGCCACCATCACCAAAAGCCATAACCTCATCCATTCGCAAACCATAATACTCCGCCACACGCATAGCTCCTGCCGACTTATCAATGCCCTTCATATTGAAATCCATAAACAGAGGCATCCATCGCGTAGGTGAGCACTCGGGTAACAGCGGAACAATCTTCTGCTCCATATCCTCACTGATATAAGGACACACCTGCAAGACAACCTGCTCATCGGCTATACGGTCGAGGTCGGCTACGTGAGGCGGTATGTTTATCATATCGGCAATATATTGCACACGCTCATCTATCTTACTGACGTAGATATCATCCTCGGTGAGCAACGCCGAATGGAAGCCATACTCCTCGCCCAAAGCGAAGATACGGGCGACCAACTCACGCGGAAAGCTCTTGACGTATATCTCCTCTCCCTCGGCAGTAATACAATGACCGCCATTGACGGTGATATATCCATCCACCTCCAAATCTACCGCAGCTTTGGCGTGACGCAACAGACGACCTGTGGAGATAAAGACCTTGACACCGCGTGCTCGCACCTCAGCTATTGCCCGACGTGCCGACTCGGGAATAAGGTGCGTCTGGAAGCTGACCAACGTACCGTCGATATCGAAAAAGAGGGCTTTTATCTTTTGGTTCATAACATTCTACTTAAACCGCTTCATCGCCTTATCCATCTCTCGCTTGGCATCGTTCTCCTTGAGATACTCTCGCTTGTCGTACGCCTTACGACCACGAGCCAAGCCAATAACAATCTTGGCATAGCCCTTATCGCTCAAAAACAGACGCAATCCCACGACAGTCAAGCCCTTATCCTGAAGTGCTCGCTGCAACTTATTGAGTTCCTTACGGTTAAGCAGGAGCTTACGGTCTCGCTTGGGAACGTGATTGTTGCACGTACCCCAGCTGTACTCCGCTACATTCATTCCTCGCACCCACAACTCGCCATCGCTGAAATAACAGTAGGAGTCGGTGATAGAGGCTTTACCCATACGGATGGACTTTATCTCCGTACCGACAAGCACGATACCTGCGATATACTCCTCGATTATTTCGTAATCGAAGGTAGCTCGTTTGTTGCGAATATTTATATTTCTGTAATCTGACATCTTTCAAACCTTTAGTCAACCTTTTCGTGGCACTATTATTGCCCATTTGTAGGGTGGCAGAGCCGGATTAAGGTAACTAATTCTTTTATCTTTGATATGTTTTACACATCTTTCTGTTTATTTTCTGTTTGCACACAGTGTGCGTCCCAAAACGCACACGCCTCCGGCTCAGCCCTTTTTATATCACTACGCGATTACTTTCACGCGATAGTGTGTTCTTAATCTTATTGAGCTTCGTAATCTCCTTTATACACTCGTTGTGCTCCTCCTCACTCAACTCCTCATTAGCCAATAGAGCATTTTGCTCTGCAATAAGGTTATCGATAATCTTGGAGCGATAGAGCATTAAAGCCTTACGTACACCCATAGCCAGGAGCTCCTCATCACTCTCGATATGCACATCCTTCTTACGCCATATCTCACTCGGCACATAGTTTGAGTCCGAAGCGATGATATCCGACGCCTTCTCGCACACATTAGGATTGGCGTGCTGCGTGAAGAGCAAGGTGTCAATCTCCTTACCCTCACCCTTCTCTAACCAATGCTTTCGGTAGGTGTTGTAAAGTTCCTGCACATCATCATCCTGGAAGGTTATACCATCCTGGTCAACATTGTCTATAATCTCGGTGGCAACATTTACATCTACCACCTTCTTACCCTCGCGTACCTGGAAATTTTTATGACCATAGAGCAACAGATACTTTATCAGCTCGATCTCCAAAGACTTTATGCTACTGCCAGCCGTGATAGGCTGGGTGTAGCGTTCCACCTCGCTGACAACCTGCTCGCGACGAGCCTCTGCCTGCTGACGGCGAATGAAGTCCGAAGCCTCCTTGTCGCCCGACGAGGTTACTCGCTGACGTGCCACCTCCGTTACCAGAGTCTGCTCATCAATAGACATTATGCGAGCACACTCCTGGATATATATGGCTCGTTTTATAGAGTCTGGCACCTGAACGATAGACTGCACCATATCGCGGATGACCTCCGAGCGTTTTATGGGGTCAGAGCCGACGCTCTCAAGCATAAGTTTAGCCTTGAAAGAGATGAAATCCTGCTCGTTATCTTTGATGTAGGTCTGCAACTCCGTAGCACTGTGGGCTCGGGCAAACGAGTCGGGGTCGTGCTCGGGTGGCAACAAGACAACACGCACGTTCATACCCTCCTTGAGAATCATATCTATACCGCGTAGCGAGGCGTGAATACCTGCCGAGTCGCCATCGTAGATAACGGTGATGTTACGCGTAAAACGACGCAGGAGCTGTATCTGCTCGGTTGTGAGCGACGTACCCGACGATGCCACCACATTCTCTACACCCGCCTGGTGCATAGAGATGACATCGGTATAACCCTCGACCATAATAGCGAAGTCCTGCTGCTGAATAGCCTTCTTGGCAAAATAGAGGCCATAGAGCTCGCGTTTCTTGCTATATATATCACTCTCGGGGGAGTTTTGATACTTGGCAACGCTCTTATCGGTGCGGAGCGTACGACCTCCAAAGGCTACTACTCTACCCGAGATATTATGCACAGGGAACATCACCCTATCGCGAAATCTATCTCGCAACTTACCATCACCCTCACGCTGAATAGTCAAGCCCGTAGAGAGCAGAAACTCCTTCTTATAGCCTGCCGAGAGGGCTGCCATAGTCATAGCCTCGCCATCGGCAGAGCAAAAGCCCAAACCAAACTTACGGATTGTAGCATCGGTAAAGCCTCGCTTCTGAGCGAAATAGGATAATCCCACCGTACGTCCCTCGTCGCTGCCCGACAGATACTTTGCGAAATACTCCGATGCCCAGGCATTCAGAGCGAACATACTCTCGCGGTCGTTATTGCGGCGTATATCCTCCTCACTCTGCTCTCGCTCCTGCACCTCGATACCATATTTCTTACCGACAATCTTCAGTGCCTCGGCGAACGACACACCCTCGTGCTCACGCACAAAAGTTACCGCATTACCCGCCTTACCGCAACCAAAGCACTTAAAGATACCTTTGCTCGGAGAGACCACAAACGATGGTGTCTTTTCGTTATGGAAAGGACAGCACGCCTGGTAGTTTACGCCCTGACGTTTGAGCGTGATGTAATCTCCGATTACCTCTACGATATCGGCAGCAGCATATATTCTGTCTATGGTCGAATTATCAATCACCGCAACTTGCAAAATATTTAGTCTGCAAATTTAATAAAATTATCTCTGTTTTCACGAAAATTGAGCAGCAAAGAGTGATATTTTTTCACAATTGACGTTTATTTACTAACTTTACAGACTCAAATTGGCGTTATGGATTTTAAGTTGGTTTCCGATTATGCTCCTACGGGCGATCAGCCCGAGGCAATAGACAAGCTCGTTAAGGCTATCACAAGGGGTGGAAAATACCACACCTTGCTGGGCGTAACAGGCTCGGGAAAGACTTTCACTATGGCTAACGTAGTAGCCCAACTAAACCGCCCGACACTAATCCTCAGCCACAACAAGACATTAGCAGCACAGCTCTACGGAGAGTTCAAGAACTTCTTTCCCGAGAATGCTGTGGAGTATTTCGTTTCGTATTACGACTACTATCAGCCAGAGGCTTATCTGCCAACGACCGACACCTACATCGAAAAAGACCTCTCGATAAACGATGAGATAGAGAAGATGCGTCTGAGTACTACGGCATCGCTACTCTCGGGACGCAGAGATGTGTTGGTCGTATCGAGTGTCTCGTGTCTGTATGGCATAGGCAACCCTGCTGACTTTCACGCCACATCTATCAACATAGAGGTGGGCGACCAGTGGGCGATGAAGATATTTCTCTACCGATTGGTGGAAGCCCTCTACACTCGCACCGAGACCGATATGGCTCCTGCCACATTCCGCGTCAAAGGCGACACGATAGATATTATGACAGCCTTTGGCGACAAGTGTTACCGCGTAGTATTCTTCGACCAAGAGATAGAGTCCCTTCAACTCATCGACCCCGTAACGGGTCAGCGTTATGAGGAGATTGAGAAGGTGAAGATATACCCTGCCAATTTGTTCGTTACCACACGTGAACGAATAAATAGTGCCATAATAATGATTCAGGATGACCTCGCTGCTCAGATTAAATTCTTTGAGAAGGAGGGCCGCGAGTTGGAGGCTAAACGTATCAAGCAGCGTGTGGAATATGACCTGGAGATGATTAAGGAACTGGGATATTGTCCAGGCATTGAGAACTACTCTCGTTACTTCGATGGCAGAGCAGCGGGTACACGCCCATTCTGCCTGTTGGACTATTTCCCACAAGACTACTTGGTTATCATCGACGAGAGCCACGTTACCCTGCCTCAGATACACGCAATGTTCGGAGGAGACCGTGCCCGAAAAGAGAACCTTGTAGAGTATGGCTTCCGTCTGCCGGCAGCAAAAGATAACCGCCCGTTGCGTTATGAGGAGTTTAATAACCTGGCAGGTACAACACTATATGTGAGTGCTACGCCATCGGATTACGAGCTAATGAAGAGCGAGGGCATAACAGCCGAGCAGCTCATACGTCCGACAGGTTTGGTAGACCCGCCACTCGAGGTTAGAGTAACTGAAAACCAGATAGATGACCTACTCGAAGAGATAGACCGTCGAGCGAGAGTTGACGACAAGATTATCGTTACGACCATCACAAAGCGTATGGCGGAAGAGCTGTCGAAATATTTTGACAGGATGGGTGTCCGCAACCGCTACATACACTCCGACGTAGACACATTGGAGCGAGTACAAATTCTGGAGGATTTGCGGGATGGGCTCTTTGACGTGCTCATCGGAGTAAACCTTTTGCGAGAGGGTCTTGACCTTCCGGAGGTAGGATTGGTAGCGATACTCGATGCCGATAAGGAGGGCTTCCTGCGTAATGTGCGTGCCATAACGCAGATTGCCGGTCGTGCCGCACGCCACTCCAACGGAAATGTTATTCTCTACGCCGACCGTTGCACCGACTCGATGGCTATGGCTATTGAGCAGAGTAACCGTCGCCGTGAGAAGCAGGTGGCATACAACGTCGAAAACGAGAAACTTCCTCGCCAGGCACAAAAGAGCGGACGTGGACAAAAGCTACTGCTCGGAGCAGATAATAAGCCCGAGAACATCATCGCCTATCCAATTATGGAAGACCACTATCTGAGTGCCCAGGCAGCCGAGAATATTGCCGAGATAGCAGCAAAAATGAAGGCAGAGAATGTAGACGCACTCATCGCCAAAGCACGTGAGGATATGGAGCGAGCAGCCAAATCACTCGATTTCCTCGCCGCAGCTCGCTATCGCGACAAGATGTATGAGTTGCAGAAATTGAAAGAGGAGGTAGAACAGAAATAATATCTATGATTTAGGCTTCCTCGCTGGTGGAGATATCATTAAGAAGTTTACTATTCTGGCGTTTTGCGGTGGGGAGTCCCATATCTCGCAGACGCTCTCCTACTCGCACGATATTGTTATTACCGCTCCTGAGTCGCTTCAACGCCTTATCGTAGTTCTCCTGAGCCTTAACAATGCTCGCCCCCACATTCAACAGTTCATCCTCAAAGGCTACCAACTGCTCATAGAGCGTCGTGCCACACTTGATAATCTTCTCCTGGTTCTTGGTCTGCTCATCGCGTTGCCACAGGTCGGCTACAATCTTCAACAAAGCAAAGAGGTTTGTAGGCGATGATACTATAACCTTCTTCTCGTAAGCATCGCTCCAGATGGTGTTATCCTCCTTCAGTGCATCCAGGAAAGCAGGCTCGTTGGGGACAAACATAATCACAAAATCGGGCGACTGCATATATTGCTGATACTGCTTTGAGCCAAGCTCCTTAACGTGCTGACGCACAGATGCCACGTGAGCCGCCATAGCAGCACGTGCAGCCGCATCACTCTCGGCAGCGACATAGTTGACGTAGGCGGTAAGCGACACCTTTGAGTCGATGATTATCTGCTTATCACCCGGCAGATACATCACCACATCGGGACGGAGATTATTACCCTCCTCATCCTTCACATTGAGCTGAGTATCGTAGTGCACACCTTTTATCAGATTACTCTTCTCGAGGATGGTTTGCAAAATGACCTCACCCCAATCACCCTGCACCTTCGAGTTTCCCTTGAGGGCATTGGTAAGATTGGTTGTCTCGGTAGTAATCTGAGCGTTGAGCTCCATAAGGCGTTTCAACTCATTCTTCAATGCTCCGCTCTGCTCGGTCTGATGGCTAAAGATACCCTCCATACGCAGTCGGAAGTCGGCTATATTATCCTTCAATGGTTTGAGTATCATATTCATAGACTCTGTATTATTCTCCTTAAAACGACGACTCTGCTCCTGCAACACATCGCCTGCTAAATTACGGAACTGCTCACGCAGAGCCTTCTCCATATCCTCCTGCGAACGTACCTTATCGGCTACGGATTGACGCTCCGCCTCAAGCTGCGTCTCAGCCTTGACACGCAACACTCGCTCCTGCTCGCGGGCACTCTCGGCTTGACGCACTTGCTGCTCAGCCTCCTCGGCACGTTGCTCCAGAACGGACACACTCTGCTTGAAAGAGCGAAGATAAACCAACAAACCGACCAATGTAGCGACCAGCAATACTATTATTATAATGTATACCAAATCCATCTCTTTTGAATTAAAATTTCCGAGACCAAAGTTAGTATCTTGAAGCCTATTTTGCAAATATAATCCACTTCATATTTACATCCTGAGCAAATAGCAAGTTTGGTTTTTTGGTTCTCAGGCTTTATATTTGCAGCCGCAAAAGAATTACAAACAGAAAGATTATGAAACACGCATACGTTTTTCCAGGACAGGGTGCTCAGTACCCAGGAATGGGTAAAGACCTATACGAGAATAGTGTGGAGGCAAAGCAGCTCTTCAACAGAGCTAACGAGATTTTAGAATTTAACATCACCGATATAATGTTCAACGGCACAGCCGAGGAGCTCAAGCAGACAAAGGTTACTCAACCTGCAGTCTTTCTGCACTCGGTAATCTTGGCAAAGGTGCTCGGGGTGAAGCCTGACGCTGTTGCAGGACACTCTCTCGGTGAGTTTTCGGCACTCGTCGTTGCGGGAGCACTCTCTTTTGAAGATGGATTGAAGTTAGTGGCAAAGCGAGCACTCGCTATGCAGGCGTGCTGCGAGCAGCAGCCTGGAGGTATGGCAGCTATCCTCGGTTTGGAGGATGCGGTGGTTGAGGAGTGCTGCAAGGCTATCGACGGAGTTGTGGTAGCAGCCAACTACAACTGTCCAGGACAGATTGTAATCTCGGGAGCTAACGAGGCTGTCGACAAGGCTTGCGAGCAACTCAAGGAGGCTGGTGCACGTCGTGCATTGCGTCTACCCGTAGGCGGAGCATTCCACTCTCCTCTGATGGAGCCCGCTCGCGTAGAGTTGGAGAAGGCTATTGCAGAGGTAGAGTTCCACACCCCTTCGTGCCCTATATATCAGAATGTCGATGCTCAGCCACAGAGCGACAGCGAGGCTATCAAACGCAACGTAATAGCTCAGCTCACAGCCCCTGTTCGCTGGACCCAGTCGGCTCAGAATATGATTGCCGATGGCATCAACTCTTACACAGAGTTAGGACCAGGAAACGTGCTCCAGGGATTAATCAAAAAGGTAAGTGCAGAGGTTGAAGTAGAGTCAAAATCGGCGTTGTAATCGCATCTGATTTTTAGAATAAGAGTACCATTTCGGCGTCGAAATGGTATTTTTTTATTAATTTTGTTAAAATTATTAAAATATTATTGTTCGTAAGCTATCTTTTAATTATATTTGCACTCGAGTAATTAAAATAATTCAACAATGAGCATTTCTTCACTTACCGAATTTTTCGACATTAAGCCAAATGAAAATATCAAAGGTATTACCCACAAGAACAATATCATCAAGCGTAATATCATTGCATATATGGCGGTTAATGGAGAGTGTACGCTTTCGGAGCTCACCAAGGAGCTACACATAAGCGTACCGACAATCACTAAACTCGTGCAAGAGCTTATCGACGAGAAGATTGTCATCGATTTGGGAAAGGTTGAGACTCCGGGTGGTCGCCGTCCAAACGTCTTCGGATTGGCTAACTCAGCGATATATTTTGCAGGAGTCAACGTGGGCAGAGATTCGATGACATACGTCATTACCGACTTGAAGAACAACATAATTAAGGAGGTCAGCGACACTACATTTGAGTTGCAGAACCGTCCACAATGTTTAGAAAAGATATGTAGCAACATCGAGAATTTCATCGACACCTGCGGTATCGACAGAGCAAAGATTCTCGGTCTGGGAGTATCTATCGTGGGTCGTGTAAACCCAGAGACAGGTCGCTCATATATGTATTTCACATCGAGCGATATGTCGTTGCGTGATATCATCCAGGAGCGTGTGAAGATTCGCGTATTGCTCGAGAATGACACACGTGCACGATGCTACGCAGAGTACAACTGCTCACGCACCAAAGCCGAGCAGGATGTGATATATCTCCACTTGGGTCGCGGTATTGCTATCGGAATAGTTATCGATGGTAAGCTATACTACGGAAAGAATGGTTTTGCAGGCGAGTTTGGTCATATTCCATTCTTCGACAACGAGAAGATATGTGCCTGTGGCAAGAAGGGATGCCTGGAGACCGAGGTGTCGGGTATCGCTATCGAGGATAAACTCGTGGAGCTGATTCGCAGCGGTGTGAACACTATCCTTCGCGAGAAGTATGACAATGGCGAGGCGATACATATCAACGACATCATCGCAGCAGCGAAAAACGACGACAACCTCTCGATAGAGCTTATTGAGGAGGTGGGCGAGAAGTTGGGTAAGGCAGTGGCTTTCCTTATCAACACCTTCAACCCAGAGTCGGTTATCGTGGGTGGTAACTTGGCAATGGCGGGCGACTACATTATGTTGCCTCTCAAGTCGTCGACCAACAAGTATTCGCTCAACCTGGTATACAAGGATACCAAGTTCCGTCTCTCGAGTATGTCCGAGAATGCCAATGCGTGGGGTGCAGCGATGTTGATTCACAACAAGATTATAGGTTTGTAAACCGATGAATATCAAGGGTAAGATTTCTCACCTCAGAGCGTTGGAGCCATCCGACGTGGAGGCGTTGTATAGGTGGGAAAATGACCTGACACTATGGCGAGTAAGCGGAACATTGGCTCCGTTTTCTCGCCATACTCTTTCGCAACTGATAAGCGAACAGCAATACGACATATACGCCACACGTCAGCAACGACTCATCATCGAGAACAACGAGGGAGAGGTCGTTGGTGCAGTGGATTTGTTGGAGTTTGACCCACAAAATCTGCGTGCCGGAGTGGGCATAATAGTAGACGAGAGCTATCGCCTGAGAGGTTATGCAAAAGATGCTCTGTTAGCATTGGAGTGCTACGCCAAAGAGATTCTGCACCTGCATCAGCTATGGTGTGGCGTAACGGAGGGTAACAAGGCGAGTGAAACTCTGTTCCGCAGCGTGGGATATCAGCTCTCGGGAGTACGCAAGGAGTGGACTTTCGTCGATGGAGAGTGGCAGGATGAACTGATTTTTCAGAAGATATTAGAATAGGTATGGCAAAGGTTGTCGTTGGATTGTCGGGAGGCGTAGACTCCTCGGTGGCAGCGTATCTGCTCAAAGAGCAGGGACACGAAGTCATCGGTCTCTTTATGCGTAATTGGCACGACACAACGGGCACACTCGAGGGCGACTGTCCGTGGTACGACGACCAGGTTTTTGCCGAGTTGGTTGCCAAACGATTAGATATACCTTTTCGCTTTGTCGACCTGTCGGAGGAGTACAAGAAGCGTGTAGTGGATTATATGTTCGCAGAGTATGAAAAGGGGCGGACACCTAACCCCGACGTGCTCTGCAACCGCGAGATAAAATTTGACGTATTTCTCAAAGAGGCTCTCAAGCTCGGAGCAGACTATGTGGCTACGGGACACTATTGCCGCAAAGAGAGCTACGAGGTAGACGGCAAGACCTACTACCGCCTATTAGCAGGCTCCGACCCAAACAAAGACCAGAGCTATTTTCTATGCCAGCTCACGCAGGAGCAGCTGCGTTATGCACTCTTCCCTATCGGTGATATGCTCAAGCCCGAGGTACGTGAGGTTGCTGCCGCCCAGAAATTGGCTACCGCAAAACGCAAAGACTCGCAGGGAATATGTTTTGTCGGCAAGGTTGACCTCCCCGTATTCTTGCAGCAGAAACTTGCCGCACGTGAAGGTAATGTGCACGAGATACTGCCCACGTGGCGAGGCTATCAACACTTCGGAGAAGAGAGCGATTTGAAAAAGCTTGCCGAGCCATTCCACTATACCGTCCGCGATGGCAAGAAGGTCGGCGTACATAAGGGTGCACACTTCTACACCATAGGACAACGCAAAGGATTGGGCATAGGTGGCAGAAAGGAGTCGCTGTTTATCATCGCAACCGACGTAGAGCAGAATGTAATATATGTAGGCGAAGGAGATTCCCACCCTGGACTCTACCGCCGAGCCCTGCACATAAAATCGGAGGAGATACATTGGATAAACCCCTCGGAGGAGATGTCCTTAGGCGACACACGCCGTTACAGGGTACGTATTCGCTACCGTCAGCCACTCCAGGACGCAACGCTTATCCGAAAGGAGGAGGGATTATACATACTCTTCGATGAGCCTCAGCGTGGCATAGCGGCTGGGCAATTTGCAGCGTGGTACGATGGAGATATTCTTGTGGGTTCGGGAACAATTAATCAATAAACCAATGCGATATATCACACACATTATCGTAGTGATATTCACCTTGTTACCATTCATCGTTTCGGCCCAGTCGAGCGAGGTCGTCGGCGTGGCTTACTACGACGTCGATGCCCTCTATGACACCATCCCTTCGCGATTCTACAACGATAAGAACTACACTCCCGAGGGCAGATACAAGTGGGATAGTCAGCGATACCGACAAAAGGTCGAACACATAGCCCAGGTCGTAGACTCGTTGCGTATGCCTATCATAGCACTTTACGGAGTAGAAAACGAGGCTGTTGTTCGCGACATAACAGCTGCCGTCAAGGAAGATTATGCTTACATCCACCGCACACAGGATTTCTCATTTGGTCTGGACTTTGCACTACTATACTACGGCGACGTGTTCTTTCCCGAGAAGGTAACATCGCACCACGATGCACTCTGCATCGAAGGCTACATAGAGGATACTCCCGTCGCAATCATCATTAACAACAACTCCTCGTCATTAGGAGTATTGCTCAAAAGCAATGAGTTGGACACCGAGAGCAGAGCCATCATCGTGCTGGGCAGACAAAGTGCCGAGAGCACATCGCGTTGGCATTTGAGCGATGCAATGCGTAAGGCTGAAGATGCGGGCAGAGGAACGGTTGTCTATTATGACCGTTGGCAGATGCGACACCGCATAGCGACCAATATTGAAAATATTGAGCGATGCGACGTCTATATAAAAGAGTGGCTATTGGATAGCGAGGGTCGTCCAAAACCTACCTTCAAAGGCTCAAAATACTACGGTGGATATTCAACTTCGTTGCCGATATACATATATTTTAACAAATTGTTGGATTTTTCCATAAAAAAGTTGTAAATTTGTAGGCTTATAAGAGTTAACAATTTAGATATTTACTATAAACAATTAAAAAACAGATTTTATGGCAGATGTAAAACGCGTCTATACCTTCGGTAACAAAGAGGCTGAGGGTAATGGCAAAATGAGAGAGTTGCTCGGCGGTAAGGGTGCCAACTTGGCAGAGATGAACCTTATCGGTATTCCTGTACCTCCAGGTTTCACAATCACTACTGAGGTTTGTACTGAGTACTATCAGCACGGTAAGGAGGCTGTTATCGAGATGCTTCGTCCAGAGGTTGAGGCAGCTATCGCTAACATTGAGAAGCTCACAGGTCGTGTATTCGGCGACAAGAAGCTCCCACTTTTGGTGTCAGTTCGTTCAGGTGCTCGTGCTTCGATGCCTGGTATGATGGATACAATCCTTAACCTCGGCATGAACGATGAGGCTGTTGAGGCAGTAGCTCAGCTCTCTGGCAACCCACGTTTCGCTTGGGACTCATATCGTCGTTTCGTTCAGATGTATGGTGATGTAGTATTGGGTATGAAGCCTGTATCAAAGGAGGATCACGACCCATTCGAGGTTATCATCGACGAGCAGAAGGAGAAGAAGGGCGTTAAGATGGATACCGACCTTACAACTGACGACCTGAAGGAGTTGGTAGTTAAGTTCAAGGCTGCCGTTAAGGAGCAGACAGGTCAGGACTTCCCAGCAAATCCTTGGGATCAGCTCTGGGGTGCTATCTGTGCAGTATTCGGCTCTTGGATGAACGAGCGTGCTATCCTCTATCGTAAGCTCAACAACATCCCTGCTGAGTGGGGTACAGCTGTATCTGTTCAGGCAATGGTATTCGGTAATATGGGTGAGAACTCTGCAACAGGTGTTGCTTTCTCTCGCGATGCTGCTACCGGTGAGAACATCTTCAACGGTGAGTATCTTATCAACGCACAGGGTGAGGACGTTGTGGCTGGTATCCGTACTCCACAGCAGATTACTATCGAGGGTTCACGTCGTTGGGCTAAGGCTCAGAACATCTCTGAGGAGGAGCGTGCTGAGAAATATCCTTCATTGGAGGAGGTTATGCCTACAGTATACGCTGAGTTGAATGAGATTCAGCACCACTTGGAGGAGTACTTCAAGGATATGCAGGATATCGAGTTCACTATCCAGGATGGTAAGCTCTGGATGTTGCAGTGCCGTAACGGTAAGCGTACAGGTGCAGCGATGGTTAAGATTGCAATGGATATGTTGCGTGAGGGCCTCATCGATGAGAAGACAGCAGTTTTGCGTTGCGAGCCTGCTAAGCTCGATGAGCTTTTGCACCCTGTATTCGATAAGACAGCTATCAAGAATGCGAAGGTTGTTGTTAAGGGTCTTCCTGCATCGCCAGGTGCAGCTACAGGTCCTGTAGTATTCTTCGCTGAGGATGCTGAGAAGGTATTGGCTGAGACAGGCAAGAAGGCTGTTTTGGTTCGTATCGAGACCTCTCCAGAGGATTTGAAGGGTATGTTGGATGCTGCCGGTATCTTGACTGCTCGCGGTGGTATGACATCTCACGCAGCCGTTGTTGCTCGTGGTATGGGTAAGTGCTGCGTATCAGGTGCTGGTGAGCTCAACATCGACTATAAGGCTCGTACAATCCAGGTTAATGGCTACACTATCAAGGAGGGCGACTGGATTTCATTGAACGGTTCTACCGGTGAGGTTTACCTCGGTCAGGTAGCTACTAAGGATGCAGACCTCAGCGGCGACTTCGGTCAGTTGATGGATTTGGCTGGTAAGTATGCTACAATGCGTGTACGTGCTAACGCCGACACTCCACGTGATGCTGCTCAGGCATTTGCATTTGGTGCTGAGGGTATCGGTCTTTGCCGTACAGAGCATATGTTCTTCGAGGGCGAGCGTATCAAGGCTGTTCGCGAGATGATTTTGGCTGATGACGAGGCTGGTCGTCGTGTAGCATTGGCTAAGTTGTTGCCTATGCAGCGTGGCGATTTCGAGGGCTTGTTCAAGGCTATGAAGGGCTATCCAGTTATCATCCGTCTCCTGGACCCACCATTGCACGAGTTTGCTCCACACACAGAGAAGGAGCAGCGTGAGTTGGCTGAGGAGATTAACGTACCATACGAGAAGATTGCAGCTAAGGTTGAGTACTTGGGTGAGGTTAACCCAATGTTGGGACACCGTGGTTGCCGTCTTGGTAACACCTATCCAGAGATCACTGAGATGCAGGCACGTGCTATCATCGAGGCTGCAATGAACGTTAAGGCTTCAGGTACTGACGTGAAGGTTGAGATTATGGTTCCGCTGGTAGGTAACCACAAGGAGTTGCGTTATCAGAAGAATATCATCGACCGCGTAGCTAACGAGGTATTCGCTGAGCGTAATGACAAGATTGACTACTTGGTAGGTACTATGATTGAGGTTCCACGTGCTGCTGTTACTGCAAACCAGATTGCAGAGGTTGCTGAGTTCTTCTCATTCGGTACTAACGACCTTACTCAGATGACTCTTGGTTTCTCACGTGACGATATCGCTAAGTTCTTGCCTACATACCTCGACAAGGGTATCTTGAAGAACGACCCATTCCAGATTTTGGACCGCAACGGTGTTGGTCAGCTCGTTCGCGAGGCTGTATTCAAGGGCCGTGGCACTCGTCCTGATTTGAAGTGCGGTATCTGCGGTGAGCACGGTGGTGAGCCATCATCTGTTGAGTTCTGCCACTATGCAGGTTTGAACTACGTGAGCTGCTCTCCATATCGTGTACCTATCGCACGTTTGGCTGCCGCACAGGCTGCATTGAACCAGAAGTAATCCGTAAAACGATTATACGACAATGGGCTACCCCTTTAGGAGTAGCCCATTTGTTATTTGTCAAAGCAGAAACAAACCGCTAAAGAAGTATCTCTCTCAGCTCGGCACAACTCTTGTCGTAGTCATCGCGATTGAAGTGGAAGCCCGTAATACCCTTCTGCTCCCCCATATAGACATTTTCGGCTCTATCGTCGATAAACATCGTACGGCTCGCATCGAGCGAGAAACGACCAATGAGCACATCGTAAATCTCAGGCATAGGTTTCACGAAGCCCTCCTCGCACGAGATGACCTCGCCATCAAATGCTGCATATACCTCCTGCCGACGCAAGTACTCGATAAACTCCTTCGACATATTCGACAGCACATATAGCTTATATCCTGCCGCCTTCAGGTCGGCTATCAGGGCTGCCGTCTGCGGAATAGTACGCTGACGACCAATGGAGAGTGTCAACATATCGCTCGCATACTCCTCGCTTACAGAACGATACGCCGCCAAGTCGCTTACGACCTTCTCCCACGACGAGAAGCCCAAGTCGTAATCCACCCAAAACTGTGGCATAGGGGACTGAGCAACATAAGAGAAAAACTCGCGATATTCGTCGCTATGTTTCATCAGATTTTGGGCAAAGACTACCCTACCCAAATCGAATACAATATTATCAAATCTCTTTTTCATACTCCACAAAGATACATCATCGCAAGAGAAAATTCAAAAATGAGAAACGAAAACCCTCATTCTAATAATAAATTGTATATCTTTGTCGTTGAAAAGACAAATAAAAATATGAGATCTATGAGAAAGTTTTTAGCTATGGCTGCAACATTGGCAGCGGTGATGTTCACCACAACAGCGTGCTTGGTGAACGAGAATGACGTAGTTCAGCAGAATTGGCGACTCATCAGCATCATTGATGGCGACGCTACAACAGGAATCTACGGAATTTTTGACGATGGCAGCACAGTGTGCATCGAGAACAACGAGGAGTTTATAATCCCTTCGGAGTATTTCCACAAGGGCGAGGCTCGTGCAATGATTAATTATGAGGTATCGACTGTAAAGCAGCCTGGTTACGACCATACTGTCAAGGTTAAAGCTCTGGAGTGTATACGCACATTGGACATCTACAACGGTTTGGAAGAGGATGTGGTAGCTGATTATATCGAGGGCATAAGAATTCACGAGGCTACATTTGCACGTAACTACATAACACTCAACCTCCACTACCGCTCAAGTGCTAACGATGATAGAATCAAGGCTCACGACTTTATTTTGGTATACAACCCAACTCAGCAAGGTCCTCACCAGGATGCATATCAGCGAGATGGATTCCTCTATTTAGAGCTTTACCACGATACAAATAATGACGTAGAGCAGTACGACAATCTTGTGAAGCGATGCTACCTCTTCGACGCAAACCTGCTTGGTATAGATATGCTTAGCTGCCGAGGTATCAAGATTATTTACAAGTCGCTCGTCGACGGAAACAGCAAGGTCGTTACATTGACCGAGTTCAAATAGTAGAAACTACGATAAACAACAACAAAAAGCCAGCTCTTTGAGCTGGCTTTTATCGTATCCCGATGCTGCACGTTAGAAGTTCATCTTAACACCCAACATACCCTGAGGTGATGAGGTATAGTAGTGCAGCCACTCGTGAATCTGGCTACCCGTAAGGTTTCTTCCCTCGACATACACTCCCCAGCGGTCGTTAATCTGCCACTCGACAAGAGCACCTAATTCAAACTCTCCCTTGGTTGACACCCAACCGTTGTAGGCTTCGCGTTCTGGTGTGGCATCAAAATGTCGTAACCAACGACGTTCACTACGGTAATCAAGATTTACCTCGGCAGAGATTTTACGTCCCATAAATCGAACATCAACCGACGTGTTGAATTTGGGTTTTGTATCGGGGATATAATCCTTATTCTCGTGTACACGCACATTTGCCATAGCCTCTAACTCAAACCAATGGATTGGATGGAGCTTAAATCCAACATTAACACGCATCGTACGCGACTCATCGATAATTACATATTCTAACGTTGGGTCATCCCACGAAGGATGATACATCGCGTAATCAATATCATAATAGCCTCCATAATCGACCCACAAAGGATCCTCCTGACGGCGATACTCAAACATAGCTGTATATGAGAATAAGCCCTTGCCCAAATTACCATCAATACCTACTCGAAGAGAGGCATTATGCTGATTTGGCATTTGTATAAAATAGGGCATATTCTCCAATGATGCGACAAAATATGGATTTGTGCTCATCAGCGATGCTAAATCGCTACGCTTATATCCACTACTGAGTTCGACATATGGAACAAATGCCTCGGTACTACTTTTCCAACTCATACGGGCATAAGGCATAAATGAGTTGTGTTTCTTTATGCGACCATCAATTTTATTAAAGTAATAATCCAATCCTAAAGCAAAAAGCAACCTCTGTCCACTTATTCCATAATGCAGACCAGCCAATATGGTGTGATTATTAAATCCCTTTAGAGATTTAGCACCATAAAAGCCATCATAGCCTACATTGAGTTTGAATAGATGATAGCCCAACTGCTTTGCCATAACAAAATCTGCCTCTAAATTCGCCTGACGAAAACGCTCTCCGTCGGCAATAGCTGCACGACTCTTATGGCTGAACATTCCGCCTCCAAACTCAATATTGAAGTTCCAGCGGCTCATATCCACAAAATCATCACCAAAACGTAGCTTACCCTGCACCTCGCCGAAGCGAATCATATCGCCCATAACGGGATAGCGATGACGCACCTGCTGGTCGGCATAGAGGTCAACCTCCAAGGTCTTCTTGCCGAGGAAGAATCCTGCACGACCGCCCACACGGTTACTCAGCTCGGTAGTCTTCTCGGTAGTCTTCTCGCCCGATAGGAGCTTACGGTTACGGTAGTCGCCCCAATGGTTGACATAAGCCATAGCATAGCCTCTATCCTTATTCACGGTCGAGATATATGCATCGACCTCACTCGCGAGAGGTACACCCGCAGCAGCCCTCACATAGAGCGGATAGCGACGTGTGTAGTTCCAATAGGTTATCGTGGCAGGCTTGAAATTCTCTAACATAAGCTCTGTCTGATAGCTACGCGACGATATGGTATAGTCGATGTCGGGTGTCATCTTGACCGTGTCGACCATATTGGGCGTAATAGCCATCTTATGTGCCTCACTCAATGTTGGAGCATACGCCTTGGTAACCTCCACCTGTTTCTGCACCTGTGCCTGAGCCACCACGGGCAATGCCACAAGTGCGAATATATATAGTAATCTCTTCATATCGTTAGTTGAGTTTAGAAATTTTCGACTTAGCCTCTGCTACAATACCGTCGTTATCAGGCGAATAACCATCAACGACACTCTGATAGGTAGAACGAGCCTGGAAAGTGTCGCCCTTGGCAAGATAGATATCTCCCAGAACGAGGAATGCCTTTGCTAACCAATAGTTCTGAGGTGTCTTACTCTCGGCAAAACGCAAAATCATCTGCTCTGCCTTCTCGTCATTACCGTCCACAAACTCAGCCTCCAGCAGACGGTAGTAAGCCTCGGCACCCTCGGCACTCTTAACTTCGGTTGCCAATTGCTCATATACCTTCATAGCTTCCTTCTCCTTACCTGCCTTCATCAACACCTCCGACTTAGCATAACGAGCCTTGCGACGTGCCACATCGGTTACCTCTGGCATCTGCTCCATATCATCTACCATAGCAATGATTGTCTCATCATCGGCATACTTCAACACCGATGATATATAGCCCGAGGCAGCATTCTTACGTTTTGTAGCGTCCGAAGTCTCATCATACAGAGCACGATAGGCTACCGCAGCCTCGGCATATCGCTCGGTCTTATAGCAGAGATATGACAGGCTCTCCAAAGCTCGCTCGGTATATTGTGTCTTGCCCTGTTTAACCAATCGCGACAGACTCTCGATAGCATTACTGCTCTGCTCGGCACGTATGTAGCAATCGCTCATAAAGAAGAGTGCATCGTTAACGTAGTGTCCGTCGGGGTAATTACGCAGATAGCTCTCGAAGCTCTTGGCGGCACTCTCCACCTTATTATCGAGGTAGAGTCGCTGTGCCGACACATAGCTCATCGAGTCGCGTGCTACAATATCCAGGTCGCCCTCTAAACCGACCTGCTCTGCATACTTGAAATACGACTCCGCATCACCATCCGAGAGGTATATATCTCTAACACCCTCCAGAGCACTCTTCGACTGTGCCGACTGAGGAGCCTTACGTATCACCTCGTCGTAGTAAGCCATAGCCTTCTGCTCGTTACCCAGGTTGGTATGAGCCAATCCCAAATCCAACAAAGCCTGAGCACTATACTCCGCATCGGGATATTTTGCGATAAATCGCTCGAGGACATCTACACCCTTATCATATTGGTCGTTGGCTATGTAGCTACGTCCCAACTCATAATAGGCATCATCGACATAGTCGCCCCTATCGGCTGCCACGATAGCCTCCAAAGCCGAAATCTTCGCCGAGCGGTTGTTCTGAGCACCGAGAGTCATTGCTCGCTGATACTCAGCATAGTAACGACCTATTGCATCCATCCTACGCACATCGTCATAATAGCCGATAGCCTCCGTAAAGTCTCTGTTCGAATACGCCACATCGCCACGTCGGTTGAGTGCATCGGCACGATAGTTATCTGCTTTAGGGTAGAGCTCTATGAAGCGGTCAAAGGCTGCTGCCGACTGCTCGTACTGTGCCGAGCTGAAGTAACAATAACCGATGTTGTATTGTGCCATAGCATACTCTCGCTCACCACGTGGGGCTAATGCTAAATATTGGCGATAGTGGTGCAGTGCCATATCGTAGTCGCCACGCGAATAGGCTATCTCACCCAACCAGAATATGTTCAAAGCATTGTACTTTGCATCAAGTCCAACTCTGCGAGACTCCGCAAAGGCACTCTCTGCCTCTGCTAAATTGCCCTCGACGAAAGCCTCCAAACCTTTGAAATAGGCAATCTTCTGCAAAGCAACCTGTATCTCGCCATCGGGATTCTGCATACGCTTTATGGCGTCGTACGCCTCATCGTAGTTGTGAGAGTTGTAATATGCTGCCACCAGCAGAGCCTTAGCCTCCTGTACTCGCTCCGAGTCGGGATACTCCTCGACATAACGTGTCAACACGTTGATAGTCTTATTAAACAGACCATCATCCAATTCGTACTGCAACTTAGCATAGTTGAAGAGTGCATCCTCGGCAATAGCCTTATCGTAATCACTCGCCGCCGCCATAGCAAACGAGTTAAGGGCATTCGGCTTATCGCCGAGTTTCACATAACAATCTGCCAAGTGGTATGCGGCATTCTGTGTCAACATATCATCGGCACCGCACGTCTCACGTAGGAACTGCTCCGCCTCATCGTAGATGGTCTGGCGATAGAGCGAATAGCCGAGAATATAATTCTCCACTCTGCCCATCTCGCCGCCCGAGTTACGATAATCGTTGATATATCGCACAGCATTGGCATAATCACTCAGCTGGAAATAAGACTCTGCCATTATGCGGCGAATCTGGATTGCATACTCCTGAACGCTCTTCTCAATAAGTGCATCACCCTGAGATATTACCTTCTCGTACTGCCCATCCTTAAAGTCGAGTTGAAGCAGGTAGTATGGCATCAACTCTCGATATTGAGGTGAGTGAGTAAGCGACTCAAAGCCCTCACGTGCCGCAGACATATCGCCCTCGGCATAAGACATATATGAGAGGTAGTAGACAGCGTGGTCGCTATAGATACTACCCTTCGGAATCTTACTGAAATGTTCCTTTGATGTCGACATATCGCCCTCGAGAAAAGCGAGATAGCCCATACGCAAATCGTACTTGTCGCGGTTGCGGGTATCCAAGCTACGATAGTTGACCTTATCGAAAGCCTCATCAGCGGCTGCGAAATCCTCAACCACGCAGTAGTGCACACCCAAAGCAAACTGCACATCGTTGGAGTATGCCGAACCTGGGTACGAACGCAGATACGCCTTCATACTCTGCTCCGCCTCACGCAGCAACAGTTCATTATTGCAGAGCGAGATATAGTAGTCGACCTTCTCCAACGCAAACCTATCGGAAGGCATCTGCAACTGCTTACGTACGGCGAGCAACTCCTGGCGAGCCTCTATAGCGTGCCCATAATTATATAGCGATACACCTCGCTCTATATCTCGCTGCAACGATGTGCTCTGAGCAAAGCATAACGACACACCGCCAACGATAGATAGCAAGGCTGATAAAAGAATATTTTTTCGCATATCTGTTCAATTTTGTTACAAGACGGACAAAGATAACTATTTTATAGTTATTTACACAATATAGGAACGATTATTGTCTACAGATTATTGCTCCACAAACTCATTTGCGGGGTGTAATAATATTATAAAATCAAGCTATTGGATTATGAACAACACACAGAAAGTTACCGTTGAACTCAAAAACGGAAAATTTCATCTGCTTAATGGCAAAAGCACCGATGAGCTAAACCCCAAAGCACTCATACTCTGCTCGGCAGCAGAGTGTGCCGGCTGGACCATTATGGGTATTTTGGCAAAGGACAACATCACGCTGAAGAGTCTGGAGATTACCGCCTGGGGCGAGCTCAACACACCAACTCTCAAAGCCGAGAGTCTCTACACAAAATTTATGATTTCATACAACGTCAGATGCAACAACTTGGGCGACCAGAATGCTGTCAGCGAGGCAGTACGTAGTGCACAAGAGAAGCACTGCGGCGTTGTCGCAATGCTTCGCAAGATAGCTCCCGTAGACCACGAGATAAGTATTGTAAGCGTCGAGTAACGCCTACATCGACGTTATGAAATGATATGCCGACACCGCCACCGCATAGTTGAAACGTGCGGTGATGGCGTTGGTATATATCTGCAACCAACTGATTTGTGCCTGCAACACATCGAGCACCGTCGCCTGCCCCTCGTTGTAGGAGTAGGTGCTGATAGCGAGGTTTTCCTGTGCTATTGCAAGATTTTGAAGCGACGACTGCATCTGCATATAACTACTCTGCAACGCACTCCACCCATCAGCCTCCTCCTGCTCTGCATCGGAACATATCTGCTCCCAGCGGTGCTCTGCAATCTGCAAATCGGATTGGGCTATGGCTACCGCCTGACGACGCTCTCCCCAATGAAAGATGGGCACGCTCACACCCAATAGCAGAGCCCCATCGACAAATGTTCTATTCGACTTGTTGGGCGAGTAGGTCTGCCACGAGCCTCTTACCGACATATTTACCGATGGATTATACTTCGCACGCATAGCATCCACGCCATACGCTGCTGAGTGAATTGCCTGGCGAGCTGACTGCACATCAGCCCTCGCCTCCAACATCTCGCCATAAGAGACTCTGCGAGGCATAGACAGGCTATCTAAAATAGACTCCGTAAGTTCCACTGCCGCAGGCTCCTCTACTCCACGAAGGTTGTTGAAACGGTGCAGAGCCACATCATAATTATTGATTGAAGCGACGAGTGCATATTCCGCCTCGCTACGTCGTGCCTCCACCTGCAACAAATCACTCTTGGCAACATAGCCCGCATCAAAACGCTCCTTCACTATGTCGGCAAGTGATGAGACTATCGCAACATACTCCTGCACCGCCTCCCTATATAATCCCATTGCCGAGAGCGACCAATAGGCATAGTCGGCGTTGTAGAGCATCGTACGTCTAACATATTCGGCTTCATACGCCGCTCCTCGCAGCTGGCTCTGCGACTGACGGTAGGTGGCACGCACACCACCGCCTAACAGTGTCTGGCTTATGCGTGGTGTGATATCGAAAAACCACAGTTTCTCATCCTCCACACGACGAAAGGATGTTCCAATAGAGGCTTCGGCATCAAGCGAGGGAAGGAAGTCGGCATAGCTCTTTTTCGCAGCAGAGTATGCCCTCGATATTTGCTCATCGGCAATAGCTATCTCGTAGCTATTTACAAAGACGCTATCACGATAAGCCTCCAGCGATACCTGAGCCGACACCTCGCAGATGGCACAAAGTGAAAAAACAAGAAGAGAAAACTTTTTCATCACAGATTATTTGTTTGATGGTTTTATTCCGTAAAGCAGCGAATAGACAACCGGCAAGACCACCAATGTGAGCAGTGTTGCGACCAACAAACCGCCCATAATAGCTGCCGCCATACCGCCAAAAAGCGAATCAAAGAGCAGAGGGATAAGAGCCAAGATGGTGGTGAAAGATGCCATACACACGGGCAACACTCGCTCGGCAGCAGCACCCACCACAGCCTGGTAAGCCCCTATGCCCGACTGTCGCATCTGCGTGATTGAGGAGAGCAGGATGATGGCATTTTTGATATTCATTCCTACCAATCCAATCATTCCGAGCAGAGTGAAGAAATCGAAACTCTTATTCATTATTGCCAAACCTGCCACAACACCGATAAATATCAGCGGCGTGAGCAACAATATAGCTATCGGTTCGCGGAACGAAGAGAAGAGCACAAGCAACACCACCATAATAAGTATAGCTGCCAGAGGAAGCTGCGACAACAGAGCCGCATTGGACTCTGCCTGCGACTCCTGCTCGCCAAAGAGTTCCATACGATAGCCCTCGGGAAGGGTTATCTCTCGCTCAGCACGTCGGAGGAGGTCGCCAAGCAGAGCTATGGAATTGACTCCGTAGGCAGGGTCGCATTGAGCCTTCATAACTCGCTCACGGTTAATCTGCTTGACTGCTGCAAAGCGATAGTCAAAGTCAAAGCCGCTACTCGCCTGCTCTATCGGATAGACCTTGCCGCGAGGAGTAAAGACGGGCATCGAGGAGAGATTAGAGAGGTTGAACTCATCACCCTGCTCATCTTTGAGCACTACGGGGATGATATCGTCGCCCTCACGCAACTGTGCCATCGGATATCCCTGCGTTGCCAACGTTATCCAACGAGCCATATCTGCTCGCCCAACACCTATGCGTGGTCCCTTTATCTGCGAATAACGAGGCATCCACACAGGTACTCTATTACCCCAGCTATTTCGCACATTGATAGCCGCGGGCGTATCCCACATAATCTGCTCGGCTTGCTTAGCGAGCATAGTAAGCGTGTCGACGTTCTGCCCTACAAAGCCTATCTCGATGGTAGCGTCAGCCACGGGAGCAAGCTGAAATAGTGCGGAACGCAGCCACACGTCGGGGCAACTATCGGCAACGAAACTGTCAAAGCGACGTTTCACCTCGGCACTAAAGCGGCTATCAATAAGTTCCACCAGCACGTTACCAAAGTTTGCCTTCGGTGAGCTGCTTCCACTCGCAAGATAGTATCGCAGAGGCGATGAGCCCGCAGTCGTTGAGACTCTCGCAACCTCTGCCTGGCGGGAGAGCCACGCAGTCAGGCGGTTGAGATTTTGTTGTGTAGCCTCTATATCGTAACCTTCGGGAAGTATCACATCGGCACGAAAATAGTTTTTATCCAACTGCGGAAAGAAGTTCTGGGGCATAGTTTTCATAGTATGCAACGACCACACAAAAAGCAGACACACCACTATCACGACCAAACCTCTATAACGCAAAGCAACCTCTACAACACGCCGAAACCACCTCACTCCGCCATCACGGGTGTAATCTCGTGGACGTAGCATCGAAACGCCCATAATGGGTACCTGGGATTGAGCCAAAGCCCAGCTGAGCAGCAGCGAGAGAGCTATCACAACAAATAGAGGGCGAATAATCTCCGCGACAGATGAGGGTGCTGTATAGAGTGGCAGAAACGATAAGATAGCAATGAGGGTTGCCCCCAACAGGCTCCACCTCGTATCATCGGCACTCTCCTGCAGAGCCATAAAGCGGCTTGCCCCTCGTCCCATAGCCTTCAGAGCGTTATCGACAACGACTATCGCATTATCAACCAGCATACCCATCGCGATGATAAAACCTGCAAGCGACGTGCGGTTGATACCCTCGCCCATCGCATACATAATGAGCATAGTGCCGGCAATGGTGAAGATGAGCGAAGAACCTATGACAACACCGCTACGCATACCCATAGCGAGCATTATCAGAAGGATAACTATCGCCACCGACTCCAGCAGATTGAGCAGAAACGAGTAGTTCGCCTCGCGAGCTATATCATCCTCGAGGTAGATGGGGACAATATCGAGTCCGATGGGTATCGAGGCTCTATAATTGGCGATATGTTCCTGCACCTGCTCGCCTACACGCACCACATCTTCATCCTCGTTGGCAGCAATACCTATTCCGATAGCTACCCTTCCGTCGACCCGAAAGATAGTCTCGGGTGGAGTCTGATAGCCTCGCTCCACACGTGCCACATCACCCAGACGAAACTGTCTGCCATCCGGAGCCATCAGAAGTTGATTTTCAATATCTTCTATCGTCGTATATACCCCATCCTCGAGAATTCTCACACTCATCTCTTCGGCAGTTACCACTCCCGTGTCGACAACTCGGTTTTGCTGCGACATAACATCTATTATCTGCTGTGGAGAGATGGAGAAATTCGCCAATACAGAACGAGAGAGGTAGATGTTGACAACGGGATTTTGCACTCCATATAATGCTACTTTCTGCACTCCTGCAATAGATAAGATATCGGTTTTAATCCTATCTGCCCATATCTTCATCTCCATCGGAGTGAAACCATCGTCAGCTACCAGAGCATAATACAATCCGTAGACATCGCTAAAATCATCATCCACAACTACAGGGCCTGCACCCTCGGGCAACAAAACTGCTGCATTGGTTGCTTTGCGACGTAACTCATCCCACAGCTGCGGAATCTCATCGGCGGGCGTTCCCGACTCTAATTCGACCATTATACGCGACATACCGTAGTATGACTCCGCCGAAATCTTCTTTATGCGACGCATTGATTGAATAGAACGCGACAGAGGCTCCGAGACAAGCCGCTCCACCTCGAAAGGGGTCGCACCCGGATATGGACACTGCACGATGGCACTCTTCAGCACAAAGGTCGAGTCCTCGCGTTTGCCCATCTTCTCAAACGACCACACGCCACCCACCAAAAACATAACGAGTACAAACCACACGACACTGCGATTTTGCAGTGAATATTTTGCTACCGACATATCGCTACTCGTTTAAGATTTTCACTCTTCTACCCTCCTGCAAGCGATAGACACCTGCCGAGACGACCTTCTCGCCCACCGCAACACCCTTCTGCACCTGCACCATCGCCTGCCCAAAAGGGTTGCCGAGCACAACAGGTTGTCGCCGCACGACGGTATCTCCCACAACAACCCAAACATACTCACCTCCCTCGGCAGGGGCATAGACTGATGTGAGGGGTATAGCTACGCCATCCTCCTCACCACTTACCGTCATCGTTATCTGGCACGTCATACCTGGCGACAGTCGATATTCCCGAGCCTCCTCAATAGGGATTTTGAGTGCTACGGGGAAACCCGAAGCATCGGATGCTGTCTTGGCAAACTTATGCATCCGAGCCTCGAAGCGTCGGTTGGGGATATTGTCAAACACTACCGAATATGTTGTTGTCGAGTCCGAGAGTAATGGCAAACTCTTCTCGGGTATTGTAAACTCCACGGTGGTGCTCAACGGATTTACCAGACGCAATATAGGCTCTCCCGACTCAACACGCTGAAAGGCATCGACAAAGACCCTTTCGACAACACCAGCAAAGGGGGCTTTAAGTTTTGTTTCAAGTAACAAATCCTTTGAGTTTTCATATACCGATCGAGCTCTTGCGTAGGCAGCCCTCGTAGACTCATACTCCTGTTGCGACACTGCTTGCCGCTCCAGCAGACGCTGAGCCCTCTCATATTGCGAGCGTGCCTGCTCATATTGCGACCTGTCGGCTGCCACCTGCAACTCCACATCGCGTGGATTGAGGCGAGCGAGCACCATATCTTTATCCACATAGTCGCCCTTCGAGACATCGACCGCAAGCACCTGTCCCGATATCTTGAAGGCGAGGTTTACCGCATCGTCAGCAGTCGCCATACCAGCAAAATCGCGACTATCATAGCCCAAAGCCTCAGCCTCAGCCACCTTAACCGTCTGAGATGTCAACGCCGATGTGATATGTGGCTGACGCTCCCGACATCCCCACAAGCCAAGCAGAACAGCTATAACAAAAATAAGTTTCGCACACATAGACAAAAAAAATTGACCTTTGGCGTCCAAAAGTCAATTTTCATACCACAATTAATCGGTGGTGTACTCTCTGCAATCGCTATCCTATCGTATTCTGTCCAATGAGCGTACCAGCATCTCATCCTTGAATATCGCACGTGCTGCAAGATATGTCAAAATAAGCGACAGAAGTGGGAAGATAGCCGCCATAGAGAAGCTACGAGCGGTGAACTCTGCCCCATCGAGGATACTGTTGAGATAGTAATATATCGCAATGAAAATCACCACGCCAATGAGCAGAACGATATTTACCGCACAGAGGCGAATCTGCAACATTCGACGTTTGAAGAGCAACATAGTAACGAAAGGCACTATAGCAGTCAACACCAGCAGGATACCCAAATAAGGTGGTATCGCCTGTGTAACACCCGTAGCCACATCCTCCAGAGTAAATGCGTTGAGAGCAAATTCTGCCTTATCGGTCATAAACTTTGCCAGAGGGGCAAACAATGTTGTGGTCATCAATGCAGCCACAATCAACAGGTATAAAGATTGAATTCTCTGTATCATAAGATGTTAAAATTTATCATCAATTAAATATTTGTTTCGCTCGGGTGCTCGGCGGTTGATAAGTTCGCCCAAAAAACCTGCTAAAAAGAGTTGAACACCCAAAACGACAGCCAGGATTGCCACAAAGAAGAGCGGCTGGTCAGTAACCGCACGCACATACATATCGTGTGCCTGACAATAGAGTTTATTGGCTATAACCCACACTGCTGTGATACCTCCAACGAGGAACATTATAGTGCCCAGACCACCGAAGAAATACATTGGCGAGCGACCAAAACGCGACATAAAAGTAACCGAAATCAAATCCAGATAACCCTTAATCATTCGCTCCATACCGAACTTCGACACTCCATACTTTCGCTCCTGGTGCTGAACGACCTTCTCACCTATACGCTTAAATCCTGCGTGCTTAGCCAGGATAGGGATATAGCGGTGCATCTCACCGTATACCTCTATTGACTTTACCACCTTGCGGCGATATGCCTTCAGTCCGCAATTAAAGTCGTGCAGTTTGATACCCGACACTAGACGAGCTGTAGCATTGAAGAACTTACTTGGCAGACGCTTGCCTATGGGGTCGTAACGCTTCTTCTTCCATCCCGACACCAAGTCGTAACCCTCCTCCAATATCATACGACGCATCTCTGGAATCTCATCGGGAGAGTCCTGCAAATCGGCATCCATAGTAAATACTACCTCACCCTCGGCTGCCTCGAAACCACAATATAGTGCCGCCGACTTACCATAGTTGCGAGCAAAACGAATACCACGCAGTGTCGCATATTGCTCCTTGAGCTCCAGCACTCGCTCCCACGAGTCGTCAGAAGAGCCATCGTCAATCATTATAACCTCATAGGTGAGGCTGTTGGCTTTGGCTACGCGGTCAATCCACGCCATCAACTCGCCAAGCGACTCCTCCTCGTTGTAGAGAGGTACAACAACCGAAATATCCAATCGCGTACTCATTGCTGAAAGATTATTGTCCATTATTATAAAAAATATCGGGATCGCGTTTGATTGCCAACGATGCGAACAATCCCAGGAACGCCTTACCTATGACGTTGCTGTATATGTTGCTCACAAGCACCACCGCAGGCGAGAACATTGCCTTACGCGACCACTCAGCCATCTGCGTCATCTGCTCGGGCTTCATCATTCCCGAATAGAGTTCCCTCATCTGTTGCTGAGCCTCAACAAGCAGTCCGTTATAGTAATCCGTAAAGAAGAAATTTGCCATAATAACCTGACCTGCTCCCTGCATCACACCTGCAAAGAGTCCCATCACAACGATAAAATCCATACATTGCCCGTAGGAGAAACCATAATGACCATACAGAGGCACTCTCTTACGCGTGAAATATATTATTAGGTATATCGTAGCAACCAGCGATGCGATAGAGATAATACCTGCATTCGAGGGTAACACTACCGACAAAGCCACCTCTGCCAGGTTGACCAAACCCAGCACCGCTCCACCGATAGAGGCATCCTGCCAAAATGTCTTTCCAATCATAATCTGCAATTATTGTTGGCAAAAATAGTGATATATTCACAAATCTCAAAAAATAGGTAGCAGCTTTATACGTACTCCTCACCTCGCAGGAATACACGAGAGATGAGTGGAGTCGTATAGGCATATACGAAAAACTCTGGCGAAGGCATAGGTTTTGTCAAAAAGAAATTTGCCACCTTCCCCCTCACAATAGAGCCATAGCCGCGACTCAACTGCATTGCATACGCACCATTGATTGTCGCCGCATTGAGTGCCTCGTTTGGCGTCATCCGCATCTGCGTTGCCGCCAACGCCATCACCATACGCATATCTCCCGAAGGCGACGAGCCCGGATTATAGTCCGACGCCAAAGCAACACCCAGATTTGCTGCTATCATATCGCGTGCAGGAGGATAACTCATACCAAGGAAGAAAGCTGCACCAGGCAACAATGTAGCTATCGTATCGCTATCCTTCAACGCCTCTATCTCCGCCTTACCGCTACACTCCAAATGGTCTACCGACAGAGCCCCCATCTCAACACCGAGCTGCACGCCACCCGAAAAGTCCAATTCGTTGGCGTGAATCTTCGGAGTGAGGGAATGTTTATAACCTACTTCCAGAATGCGACGAGTCTGTTCAATGGTAAAAAATCCCTTATCACAAAATACATCTATAAAATCAACCACTCCCTCTTGAGCGACACGCGGTATCATATCGCTGCACACCAAATCGACATACTCCTCCTGTCTGCCCTGATAAACTCTGCCTACGGCGTGAGCACCGAGGAACGTAACTTTCACCTCCAATGGAACACTCTCCTTTATGCGGCGAATGACACGCACCATCTTCAGCTCATCCTCAACGGTAAGCCCGTAGCCGGTCTTTATCTCGACAGCTCCCGTACCCTTCAAGGCTATCTCTCTCACTCGCTCCATAGCCTGGGCATAGAGTTCATCTTCCGACGTCTCGTGCAAGCGGTCTGCCGAATTGAGTATACCACCTCCTCGGCGGGCTATCTCCTCATAACTCAGACCGTGAATCTTATCGACAAACTCCTGCTCACGACTACCTGCGTAGACAATATGGGTATGTGAGTCGCAGAACGATGGAAAGAGCATACCTCCCTCGGCATCCACCACACTATCGAACGCCTCCTCCGACGGTACATCTGCCATCACTCCATAGTCTGCAATCCTACCATCCTCCGCCACGAGCCACGCATCATCGAGCGTCTGGACATAATCCATATTCTTACCAAAAGCTCGAGCACGCCTATCCTCATCTAAACCGACAATCTTGGCTATATTTTTGACTAACAATCTCATCTGTTACTGCGTAAGAACTGAATTGATGACTCAATATGAGGATACATCACCGTATCGTTATCCACAAATGGCACAACCGCACGATATTTCTCCACCAAGCACTCCAGGAACGCCGATGTGCGTGCTGGGCGACGGAACTCCAACGCCTGGGCAGCATTCATCAGCTCGATAGCCAACACTCGCTCTGTATTGAGCACCACACGATAGAGTTTTGTTGCAGCATTAGAGCCCATACTCACGTGGTCCTCCTGACCCTGCGACGATGGGATAGAGTCTACCGATGCCGGCATACATAAGCCCTTCGATTGGCTAACGATAGAAGCTGCTGTATATTGCGGAATCATAAAACCACTATTCAAGCCAGGATTTGCCACCAGGAAGTTTGGCAACTCTCGCTTACCCGAAATCAGACGATATGTTCTTCGCTCCGAGATGTTACCCAACTCGGCAACTGCTATCGCCAGAAAATCCATCGCAAGAGCTATCGGCTGACCGTGGAAGTTACCTGCCGAGACAACCATATCCTCATCGGGGAAGATTGTGGGGTTATCGGTAACGCTGTTTATCTCCGTTTCGAGCACTCCAGCCACATACTCTATCGTATCTTTTGATGCACCGTGCACCTGTGGTACACAGCGGAACGAATATGGGTCTTGAACGTGTGCCTTATGACGTGAGATAAGTTCACTGCCATCAAGCAACTCTCGCATACGACGGGCTGTTGTGAGCTGACCTCGATGACCACGGATGATATGTACCTCGTCGCAGAAAGGCTCTATTCTGCCATCGAAAGCATCTAACGATAGAGCCGCTATTCTGTCTGCCCACTCGCTCAAATCCTTTGCCTTCAGGATTGACCACACACCGTACGCACTCATAAACTGTGTGCCATTGAGCAGAGCTAAGCCCTCCTTTGAGTGCAGCTCGATAGGCGACCAATCCTTGGCAGCGAGAATATCTGCCGATGGTATTACCTTGCCCTGATACTCTACCTCTCCCAAGCCCAACAGTGGCAACGACAGATGTGCCAAAGGGGCCAAATCACCCGACGCACCAAGAGAGCCCTGCTGATAGACTACGGGGAGGATATCGTTGTTAAAGAAATCGATGAGTCGCTCTACTGTTGCAAGTTGCACACCCGAGTTACCATACGAGAGCGACTGCACCTTCAGCAGAAGCATCAGCTTAACCACCTCGTTATCTACCCTCTCGCCAGTGCCGCAGGCGTGCGACATAACCAGATTTTTCTGCAAACAGCCCAACTCATCGGCTCCCACCGAGATATTACATAACGAGCCGAAACCTGTTGTAATACCATAGATAGGTGCCTCCTGCGTAGCCATCTTACGATCCAAGTACTCTCTACAATGGATTATCCTGCTGCGAGCATCCTCGCTCAGCTCCAAGCAATAACCCTCCTCAATGATTTGGCGAACACGCTCCAACGAGAGGTGCTCTGCCGATATTTGATGTATCTTCATTATTTTAACGCATTTTTAATCAACTCCTCATCTGCAAAGTTTGGCAACGTAACCTTCAACTCGGGGGTACGCTCCATCTCACGCTTTATAGCCGCTATTGCACCCTCGTTACGAGCCCAGCTGCGACGTGCTATACCATTGTTGACATCCCACAAGAGCATCTCACGTATATGTCTGTCCGACTCCTGCGAGCCATCGATAACCATACCGAAGCCTCCGTTTATCACCTCGCCCCAGCCGACGCCACCACCGTTGTGGATAGATACCCACGTAGCACCTCGGAACGCATCTCCTATCACATTATGCACTGCCATATCGGCTGTACGTGATGAGCCATCGTATATATTCGATGTCTCACGGTAAGGCGAGTCTGTTCCCGACACGTCGTGATGGTCTCGACCAAGCACCACAGGTGCCGAGATAATGCCCTCGGCTATTGCTCGATTAAATGCCTGTGCAATCTTTGTTCTGCCCTCACAATCAGCATAGAGGATGCGAGCCTGAGAGCCCACGACTAAGCGGTTACGCCCCGCCTCGCGTATCCAATGGATGTTATCCTCCATCTGAGAGCGTATATCCGCAGGAGCTGTTGCCATAATCTGCTCCAGCACCTCGGCTGCTATGCGGTCCGTCTGTGCCAAATCCTCTGCCTTACCCGATGTACAAACCCAACGGAACGGACCAAAGCCATAGTCAAAGAACATAGGGCCCATAATATCCTGCACGTATGATGGATAGCGGAATCTGCCTCCCTCTCCCATCACATCTGCTCCAGCACGTGATGACTCCAGCAAGAAAGCATTGCCATAATCGAAGAAATACATTCCTCGCTCCGAGAGCTTATTGATGGCAGCCACCTGGCGACGCAACGACTCCTGTACGCACTCTTTGAAACGCTCTGGCTCCTCTGCCATCATACGGTTTGACTCCTCATAGCTATACCCCACAGGGTAATATCCGCCTGCCCAAGGGTTATGCAACGATGTCTGGTCAGAGCCCAAGTCGACCTTCACGCCCTCCTGAGCCAAACGCTCCCACAAATCGACTGCATTACCTACGTATGCCATCGACACAACCTCCTTTCGCTCCACAGCCTCTCGGATGCGAGGTATAAGTTCGTCGAGCGAGGTATGCAACTCATCGACCCAGCCCTGGGCATATCTCTTCTCGGCAGCCTTTGGATTAATCTCGGCAACGACACTCACCACCTGCGAGATGTTTCCCGCCTTTGGCTGAGCTCCCGACATTCCTCCCAAGCCCGATGAAATGAACAACATTCCCCGAGCATCGGTCTGCCCCTCCGTAAATCGTTTACGGGCAGCATTCATCACCGTGATGGTTGTGCCGTGCACAATACCCTGTGGACCGATATACATATATGAGCCGGCAGTCATCTGACCATACTGCGACACGCCCATAGCATTAAATCGCTCCCAATCATCGGGTTTTGAGTAGTTTGGTATAACCATTCCGTTGCTCACCACGACACGTGGTGCATCCTTATGCGAGGGGAACAGTCCCAGCGGATGTCCCGAATACATAACAAGCGTCTGCTCGTCGCTCATCTGCGATAGATACTGCATCGTAAGGCGATACTGTGCCCAATTCTGGAACACCGCTCCATTACCGCCATAGGTAATAAGTTCGTGAGGATGTTGTGCCACAGCCTTATCCAGATTGTTCTGTATCATCATCATTATCGCTGCCGCCTGACGCGAGCGAGCCGGATACTCATCTATTGGGCGAGCATACATCTCATAGTCGGGACGCAGACGATACATATATATTCTGCCATACGTCGCCAACTCCTCGGCAAACTCCTTTGCCAATGTGGCGTGATGCTTTGCGGGGAAATAACGCAGAGCATTCTTCAGTGCCAACTCCTTCTCCTCAGCCGTAAGGATATCCTTTCGTTTAGGGGCGTGGTTTATCTGCTCATCATAAGGTTTTGGTGCAGGCAACACCTCGGGAATACCCGCACGAATATCATCCTGAAACTCCTTTAGTGTCATATCTTATCCTATTTTTTCTTCAACAATCTTCAACACCTCTTGCTCCATAGCCACCGCTCTGGCTGCAATCTCGTCAGCCTCGCCTACCAGCTCTGCAGCCTTCACTTTATCCTTCAATCCGGCAGCATTGATACGCACGTTGAGTCGTGCACCAAGCACTGCACTACGTGCCGCCAGAGCACCAACACCCGCATCCGACACCGAATTTGGGTTACCCTGCTCCGCCATAGCCTTCACTATCTCAAAAACTCGCTCTGCCGCCTTCATCGTACGCAGAGGCACCTCTGTTGCATAGAGTGTCGCTACCTGCAAAGCTGCACTGCGTGCCGCCTTCTCCTCGTCGGTTGTCTTAGGCATAGCAAACACCGCCATTATACGATTAAACGCCTCGGTATCCTCATCGACCAAATGAAGCAACTCTGCCATCAACGCCTGACCCTTCTCAGCCCAAAGAGAAAACTCCTCCCAACGGTCATCCCAGCCGGCTTTGTGCGACGACAGGTTAGCCACCATAGTTCCCAATGCAGCACCCAGGGCTCCCATATATGCCGAGATAGAGCCTCCACCCGGAGCTGGCGACTCGCTCGCTGTCTCCTCGGCAAAGCCCTTGCAAGTCATATCAATCAATCGCTTGCCCGCAGGCTCTTCGAGCATATACTCAACAACCTTCTCACGTGGGTTAAATGGCTTCAAATCATCCAAGCCCATTGACTTTATAGCAATACGGATTATCTCCTCCTCGGTGATACCCAACGAGCGACGTTGCTTACGCAGGAAGTGTCTGCCCGCATCGAGCAAAGCACGCTTTGGCACCAAGCCGACAATCTCTGTTCCCGTTACTCTCACTCCACGTGCATCGGCACAACGACACACCTCGTCAAATGCAACGTGCAGAGGCGTAACGGCGATATTCGTTAGATTCATCGACACCTGAGCAATACCATACTCCTCGATATACCAACCTATACCCTTTGTACTCTTGAGTGTTCCAGGTCGCATCACAGGCTCGCCATTTTCATCCTTAATGATTTTTCCCACGATAGGATTTCCCTCTCTTACGGGGCGACCCTTCTCACGCACATCAAACGCAATAGCATTGGCACGACGTGTTGATGTGGTGTTAAGATTAAAATTCACTGCAATAAGAAAATCTCGTGCTCCGACAGCCGTAGCACCCGTACGTGCTATGCTCTCATCAAAAGCTCTCGCTCCGAAGTCAGGGGCATCCTCTGCCGAAGTCATCCTCTGTGGCAACCCCTCATACTCGCCCTCACGACATACAGCAAGGTTACGACGCTCCTCGGTAAATGCTGCCGCCTCATAGCAATAGGTAGGAATCTGCAAATCATCGGCTATACGACGTGCCAACGCACGTGCCAACTCTGCACACTCCTCTATCGTAACTCCCGACACAGGGATGAGCGGACATACATCCGTCGCACCCATACGGGGATGAGCACCCTTGTGCCGACGCATATCGATAAGTTCTGCTGCACGTTTCACACCCGCAAAAGCCGCCTCAACGACCGCCTCGGGTTCACCCACAAAGGTTACCACCGTACGGTTGGTCGCCTCACCAGGGTCCACATCTAACAATTTCACATCTGCTGCCGCCTCAATAGCTGCTGTAATCTGCTCTATGACTCCCTTATCGCGTCCCTCGCTGAAGTTGGGGACACACTCTATAATTCGTTTTTCCATTACAGTTATAGATTCTCGTTGGTTTTAACTCTCAAATATAGTGATTTTGTACGGAATTAACAACCCTAAATAAAAAAAGTATTATTTTTGCAAAGCAAAAAATAAAACAGACAATGGAAAACGACAAAAAGCAATTCCTTCTGACAGCTCAATCAGGGCTCATTCTTGAGGGTGGCGGTATGCGAGGTGTATTTACCTGCGGCGTATTAGACAACCTGATGGATAGAGGCATCCGTTTTCCATACACCATCGGTGTTAGTGCCGGTGCGTGCAATGGTCTGTCGTATATCTCACGCCAGCGAGGTCGTGCCAAATATAGCACCATAGACCTGATGGATAAGCACCACTATATCAAATATCGTTATCTGCTTACCAAAGGTAATATTATGGATTTTGAGCTTCTCTTCCACACCTTCCCCGAGCAGATTATACCCTACGACTATGAGGCTTTAGCACGATGCGAAGAACACTTCGAGATGGTTACGACAAGTTGTGTAACAGGCAAGGCGTGCTACTTTGAAGAGAAGAATGACCCCAAGCGTGTGATAGACATCGTGAAAGCCTCGAGTAGTCTGCCTTTTGTTTGTCCCATAAGCTATGTCGATGGCGAACCTATGCTCGACGGAGGCATTGCCGACTCCATTCCTCTGCTGCGTGCCCGCGAGATGGGCTACACTAACAACGTCGTTGTCCTCACCCGCAACAAAGGTTACCGCAAGTCCGACAAGGATGGCAGAGTGCTGCCCTTCTTCTACCGCAAATACCCCGCAGTAAAAGAGGCTATACGTCGCCGTAATGCACTCTACAACAAACAGGTATCGCTTGTAGAGGAGGCTGAGGCTAAAGGTGAGTTGATAGTTCTCCGCCCCGAAAAACCTATTATAGTCGACCGTATGGAGCGTAATATTCAGAAGCTCAACGACCTCTACCAGGAGGGTTACGAGGCTGCATCACGTATCGACTTCTGCTCCGCAAAATAAAAAGTGGCGACATCGTACGACATCGCCACACCAAAGAAATAAAATATCTGGTTATTAATCGGTTTCCACTCCAAAGCCTCGTCTGATTGTAAAAATTTGCAACGAAGCCTCACGTTCGATAAAAAATATCGTATATTTGCACTGATACAACCTTTTACATCAGCACCACGGTGCAAATATACAAAAATATGAGAAACTATTATCTTATCCTCGCTTTTTTCGTTGCCACACTTCTTGGCAGCTGCTGTAACACCCCAGGCGAAAGAGTACGCGACCTGCCGACAAAGCCTATCGTAGTGCTCTACGACAACGATGTACATTGTGCTGTCGATGGCTATGCCAAATTGGCGGCACTGCGTGAGCAGTTCAGCAACGAGGGCAACTACACAACAACCGTTTCGTGCGGAGACTTCGTATCTGGCGACATCGTCGGCACAGTTACCAAAGGCGAGGCAATCGTCAGTATTATGAATCGTACGGGTTACGATGTCATAACTCTCGGCAACCACGAATTTGACTTCGGCTTGCCTCACATCCTTTCACTCACCGAGGCGTTGGATGCTAAAACCGTATGTGCCAACTTCCGCTCAACAGCTGGCGAGGAGCTTGTTTTCTCGCCCTATGAGATTATCAGCTATGGCGATGTCGACGTAGCGTATATAGGTCTTACAACAACCGCCACCGCCACCCTCGTGTCAAACGATACGTTCAAGGACGAGGAGGGTAACGTACTCTACGATTTCGCTCACAATAATCTCTACAAGACAACACAACACTATGTCGATAAAGCCATAGCCGAAGGTGCAGACTATGTTGTAGCTCTTGCCCATTTGGGTGATGTCAGCCAGGGAGGACACATCAACTCTGTGGAGATGATTGCCAACACTCGCGGCATAGATATCCTCATCGACGGCCACGACCACCACGAAATAGAGCAGCGACTTGTCCGAAATGCCGATAACGAGGATGTCATCCTCACCTCGAGCGGCACAAAATTCCATAACATAGGAGTCATCACACTCTCTACCGATGGCACATTCTCATCATCACTTGTGCCTACCGCCGACCTTACAACTATTGACGCCGACGTACAATCCTACACCGACTCCGTCAAGCAGGAGGCACTTAAGGCTGGCGAACGTGTCATAGGTCATACCGACTTCCCAATATCCATCATTGGACCCGATGGAAAGCGTATCGTTCGCAATAGCGAAGCTAACATAGGTAATTTGTGTGCCGATGCCATTCGCTACGGCACCAAAGCCGAGATTGCCCTTATAAACGGTGGCGGCATACGAGCGAGCTTCGATGCTGGAGATATTACAGTCAACGATTGCTTCCAGGTCTTCTCGTTCAATAATACCGTTTGCACAGCCTCTATGAGTGGTCAGCAGATACTCGACGCATTGGAGTTTGGTGCGAGAGCTACACCTGCAGAGGTTGGAGGTTTCCTTCAGGTCAGCGGCATACGTTTTGACATCTATTTGGTAGACTCACCTGTTGTCCTCGACGACAAAGGTATGTGTGCTCACATCGCCGATGGCGAACGACGCGTAGCTAATGTCGAGGTGCTTGACAGTACAACGGGCGAATACCACCCTATCGAGCTCGACCGCATCTATACTGTCGGAAGTTTTGAATATTTGGTTTCAGGAAAAGGCGACGCAGGCGTACTGCAATATGCCACCATCAAGGAGGGGCAGTTGGGACAAGACCTTCAGATGCTTGCCGACTACATCGAGAATGCCCTCGGCGGTATCATCAGCGAACGCTACCGCAAGGCTGAAGGACGTATCTTCCAACACCTATCCTGGGATTAATCAGCACAAAAAGGGGCTGTCCAACAAGAGAGTTGCGACAGCCCCTTTCTATAGGAGTTCGGCGTGAATGAGGATTCCTTAGGCAAGGAAGATGCCAAAAGAGCCTTGTTAGAGAGCTTCTATTTCAGGAAATATTCAAAAAACTTGTATATCACTTCATTAGCCTCTTCGTTGGGTTCGTGCAGTTCGCGATTTGTCATCGCTACTCTGTTCTCATAACCCAGCAGTCTGTTTACCTCTACCGAGTGATTTAAGGCTCGCCATTGCGAGGGCTCATCGCTATACCCACCCGACACAAGAAATGGTCGTGGTGCCATAAGTGCGTGCAATTCGTGAAGGTTATGCCCCGCAGCTTTCATACGCTCATACGTGCCGAGCGAACCTAAATACCAGGGCTCCCAATAATTGACCATTCCTCCCTTATCCTCGGCAAATAATATTCCCGCATCACCCCACGCAGCACAAGCAAATTTCTCATACAAGCACGATGCGAACATCGCCCACTTACCACCATAGGAGTGTCCAACGACACCTATCTTATCTGACTGCACCATCGGCTCCAACGCCAATGCTTCGTAGGCATTTGCGGCGGCATAAGCAAGCATCGACAGAGGCTCAACACTCTCCCCTCCTTTCTCGGGATAACGTATAGCGTATGTCTGAGTCTTTGTGGTTTCTGTCGTTCCTAATGATAGTGACACAAATCCACGCCTGGCAAGTTGTATGGCAAAATCTCTGTTGGGCTTTGAGCCTAACCCAATCGCCGTCTCTGGCTCATAGAAAAGAGTTATTACAGCAGGCATAGGTCGCCGATGTGGAGGTACAAGCAAATAGCCTTCGGTATACTCCACAGGAGTCCACTTAAACCGCACTTTGTAACGCAATATCCCATCATCGAGCATCACCGAGTCCAATCGTTGCAGAGGCTGATTGGTAATTATCTCGGGCCACTCACCCATCGATTCGTGCCACAGTCTCTTTATCTCATCACGTCGTGCCGACCAATCACTTTTGTTCTGTACCTTCTCACCATTGTCGAATGTCAATACCGAACGCAGATTACCCATATCATCCTGCCACTTAGCAGGTACTTCAAAATAGGGCGATATATCACTCCATAGTCTACCCTTACGTGAGCTTAAGCAAGCCGCAAACAATATTGCCACAGAACAGATAATTATATGCAGATATCGTCTCATAATATCTTACCTCCAAAATATACCGCTGCCACTATCTGCAACAAGAGTATCACAGGCACACCAAATCGGAATTTTTTATGTTGCGTCTTGTGGTGGCACACCTGCATTGCACACAACGCACCTATACTACCGCCCACTGCTGCCAGCAAAAGCAACATCTTCTCCGATATTCGCCACCGTCCGCGACAAGCCTTCCATTTATCAATGCCATAGGCTATAAATGTCGCAACATTGACAATAGCCAAATAATATAAAATATATCGCACCATACCCGTCTGTTCAATTAGTCAAACAAATATACAAAATTTATCGACTCCGCAGCCAAACCCTTCATTTTATTCACCATTTTTCGTATCTTTGCGGCGATAGATAAGTAACATATTATGAACAAGGTATCGGAAAACCCTTTCAAAAACCGAATAAGCAGCAACTCCGTGCTCGTTTGCTGCGTGGTTCTCTTCTCGACACTCTATATCGTGTCGAATATTATGGCAGTCAAAGTCATAAGCCTATTCGGGTATTTCTATTTTGATGCAGGCACAATCACCTTCCCAATGGCATATATGCTGGGCGACGTAATCACCGAGCTCTGGGGCTACAAGACAGCCAAGAAGGTTATCTACGTTACACTACTGAGCAACATCGTGATGGTCTTATGCACCCAGATTGGCGTATGGCTGCCCGCACCCGACTATATGGCTGACACTGCTGCCGCATACAGCCACATTTTCAACTATGTGCCCCGCATCGTCTTGGGCTCGTTGGTCGGCTTCCTGCTTGGTGAGTTATCCAATGCGTGGGTTATGGAGCGTATCCGACGCAAGATGCAGGGCAGGCGGCTTTGGGTACGCACCATAGGCAGTTCGATGATAGGCTATCTGTTTGACTCTCTGCCTTTTGTACTCATAGCATTCGCAGGCACAGTCTCAACCCACGACCTGATAATGATGATTTTGTTCCAATACTTCTCAAAACTCATCATAGAGAGCATTTGTGGTACTCCACTCGCCTATATCTTTATCGGATGGGTAAAACGATATACCGACTACGATGAATCGATACTCAAAAATAGAGACTAAGCTACCCCGAGAGTTCCTTCTGCTGCAAGGCACAGGTTGTCGGTGGCATAGGTGCACATTCTGCAACTATTATGAAGATGTATGCCCAACACCATTTGACATTAACCGCCCAGTCTTAGAGCAGGTAACAGGCGAGTTTGGCGTTCTCGATATCATCAATTCGGGCTCTGCTATGGAGTTTGACACTCAAACCATAGCTCTAATCAAAGAGGTCGTCAAGCAGAAACATATCCATACTCTGTGGTTTGAAGCCCACTATATGTATCGCCACCAACTATCCGACTTTGCTGCTCAATTCGAGGGCGTGGATGTAAAGTTCCGCTGCGGCATAGAGAGCTTTTCGCCCGAGATGCGTCGCCGATGGAATAAGGGCGTAGCAGATGACGTAACGGCTGCTGACGTTGCCAAATACTTCAATGGTGTCTGCCTGCTCTGTTGCACCGATGGCGATAGCCGCGAACGAATTCTCGCGGATATAGAGTTGGCTGAAAAATACTTTGAATATTTCAGCATTAATCTTTTTTGCGAGAACGGCACATCGGTCCATCGTAATGAACAGCTCGCTCAGTGGTTCGTACAAGAGATATATCCATTGAAAAAATCGTTACCCCATATAGAGATTTTAATCGACAACAGAGACTTGAGCGTCGGATAATCATACATTCAAAAGTCCCAATTTATGCAAAAATAACCATATGATTTTACGCAATGATATGGTTATTTTACTTTTTGACACCTAAAAATCATATATTTACACTACCTTTACAGATTGAACAAATGTAAGGTATCAAATGCTCGACGAAAGACTATTCTTCTTTATCCACGGTATGGCGACGATGTTTTTCATCGTTACCGGCTTTGCCCATTTCCGCAATAAGAACACCTCACGACTGAAAAAGTTGTGTGGCTACGTATTGCTCTATTGGGCTTTCCTCGAGATAAAAGACCTTGCACTCTATATCTTCCCGCACCTGCGAGGCAACTACGCATCCAATCTACTAATTTTAGTTGATATGACCGCAATACCTGCGGGATGCTTCTTCGTCATTGAGCTGCTCAACGCTGGGTGGTGTACGCTTAGACGTGCCGCACTGCTGCTATTCCCATTCGTACTATCAGTTGTAGCCTATGCTGTAGCCCCTTATGATTATATTATGCACGCCACATTTATCTTTGTCGTAGGCTATTCGATTGGTTTTATGATATATATGGTCTATGCTGTGCGTCGCTACAATCAGCAGCTCATCAACAATTTCTCCAACATAGAATATATCCACGTGCGATGGCTCAAGGGCGTAGCCGTTATGCTTGTAGCCTGCCTCATAGCTTGGGTTATCTCATATTATTTCTCATCGTGGATGATTGATGGCTTATACCAAACATTATTGGTTGGAATGTGGGCTACCGCCCTCTATTTTGCCGAGCGTCAGCAACCCGTACAGTTGCCAGCCATCTCCTCTACCCCAATCTCGCCTGTGAGCGGTCCCGACCTTACGGAAAACCTCCACCAGGCACTTAATATAGATAAGGTGTGGCTCAATCCTCATCTGACGCTCTCCGATTTGGCAAAGCACGTGGGTATCAACCGTACCTATCTTTCAAACTATCTCAACACCTCGTTGCAGACCAACTTTTACGACTATATAAATGGTTTCCGCCTGCAAGCAGCTTTAGAGCAGATGCACGACCCCGCATCGACGGCAACGATGGTAGAGATTGCCGAGTCAAGTGGCTTCAACTCACTATCGACATTCCGCCGAGTCTTTGTCCGAGCCAAGGGCTGCACCTTCGTTGAATACCGCCAACGTATAGAGTCGGAGAAGACGTAGAGGTCATTTTTTACCCTTTGATATATAAATTTGACACAATGAGAGGAGTCATACACCCGTCTCCTGCTAAATTTGTTGACACATTCTTTAGACTACAACTCAATATTTGATACTATGAAGCGTTTTTACCTACTTTTCATTTTGAGCGTTTTCAGCATTATGCCACTCGCTGCACAAGAGTTTATTGTCAATCCCTGGGGCGAAGACAAGGTAACATTCCACGGAGCAGGCACCGACAAGGATGGCGAATGGGCCATCATTTATAACCAGAGCCACGAGTTCGAGGAGGGATACACCTTCCAGGCTGTTGACACTACAGAACGCTACATTATCTTCCGACACGAAGGTAAGCTCTATGCTGCAACACACAATGAGGTAGAGTTCAGCTCCAACAACCCCGACAATGTGGTTAACCCCTTGAGCGAGGAGGCACAGAGTCGTTCCTCTATCGCAGGCGACTTCTATGGCTCTATGGCAGCAGCTTATGTCGTACTGCTTCTGCTGGCAGCGATAGCTATCGTTACCTTTGTATATAGAGCTATCAAGCTCATTATCTTGCGTCCTATTGTGCTTATCGCAATTCCTGCGGGTATACTGCTTATCTCGCTCATCATCATCTTCGGCTATTGGAAGTTTGGCAGCGACATATTCTGGTGGTGCGACTATGACCGATATGGTTTCTTCAGCTCGCTCTTCCGCGTCATACCATTTATGGCGGTTGTGGCTGCTCAGTTCTACAGCATCAAGCTCTACGAGAAGGTTCTCTTCATCGACAAGGAATATGACGAGAATGGCGAAAGACGTAAGCTAAGCATCAAGCCTATGGCTTGGAGTATCATACTATGCCTACCTGTTACTTTAGGTTTCTTCCTCATTATGACATTTATGGGTTTGCATAATAGTAAGCTTGTTGAACTTTTCGCAGTGATACTCTTCTTCGTGACACTTGGCTTTGGTGTATGGCGTACCTTCAAGCGAAATGTCGCTACGCTGGGCTTCTTCCACGGAGTCTTCGTATCTGTGTTTGCTGTCGCTTACATCATCGGCTGCATCATTTCGGCATTTGCACTTATCGTGCTCATCTTCCAGCTCATCTTCCAGATTTTGACTGTATTAGGATGTTTGTTGGTTATGGCTTGTGTCGTGCCAAAACGCACATATCGTCGCTCCGACGGAGTTATTGTAGAGGAATACTAACATTTTTATAAACTTAAATAAATTTTACTACTATGGGATTTTGGAATAGCGGTTTCGTTGGCGGTTATATCCGCTTCTGTACATCAGGTTTTGGTTTAGGTGCTACACCTGCAAAGGCTTTGGGCGTTACAGTACTTATTTTCACCATCATCTTCGTTATAGCGTTCTACCTCATCAAGTGGACCTATAAGTTGATTAAGGCTCTCGTCAATAAGTCAAAGGAGAACAAAGCCAACCCAACCAACCAGGAATAAACACCACCGAATATCGTAGAGGCTGTCCAACAAGTAGTGTTGCGACAGCCTTTTTTTTATTGAAGTATTATGACAAGAGCTAATTTATGCTTAATAAAAAAATCCCCTATTTCAATCTAACTTTTTTATCCATTTGACACAAATTGTCAAAACACCAATATATTTTTGCACCATAAATAATAAGATTAGCTATGGGAGTAGATGTGCATATTCTGATTAAACACGATTTTCACGAATTGGAAGATTACGAAAAGTCGATGCAATACGTAATGCAAACAGCGAACAGAGTTCGGGAAGCATTATATATCAATGACAACATAAAGCATTTTGATGTGCGTGGGTTTTACGATGAAGACAACAAATGGTCTGACATCAGCTTTAAGATACCTTTATTAGATGTAAATGTAGATTTACGAAGAGGCTATTGGAATGTATGGTCTGGACACCATTTCTGCCAGGTCACCAACAAGTTTTTCGGCAGATTACATATCTCGGAACTTGCGTTCGATGTTGCACGTAGCCTTGGTCAAAATGAGGCGTGGTACTGTGACGAGTATGATGCGGATAAATATTACGAGAACAATTTAGAGGAACTACTTGCTGCAGTGCAAAATAGATACACAATAACCGAGTATCCATATTCAGAGTTGATGCAATATGCTGATGATGAGTTCCCTACACCAGCGAACTTCTATCACGACTCATTTACAGAACTCCGAAGAGAGTTTGCAGAGCTGCACGAAAAGTGTGGAGATTATACACCCACCTCGATTCGCCTTGTGGGTAAATATTTTGTAAGGGTCACTGCTAACGGAAAATTTAATCTATATAATCTGAAAGAATCGAGACTTCAGTTCCGGGAGGACTGCGACGGCTTTAGGATAATTAGAGGTTGTAACTTTGTATGTAAGAATAACGGCAAAGTTGCTCTTTTCAGCAAAGAAGGCGAACAACTCACAGATTTTGTCATCGGGAATTTTACTACAGAATGGGGTGAACACAATCCTTTTGATAACTTCACTCGCATAATAATTCATAACCACAAAGCCAAGATAAAGGTTATCGCTACATATTATAAAGACGGTTCCACGGTTTATGTACCTGTAGCATACAAATCGGTTATCGTTAGACGCAAACCCATCAAATGTCCACATTGCAAAGGCAAGGTTTTGCCTATTATATATGGAGAGCCAACACCTGAATACGCAGAGAAGGCAGCAAGAGGAGAAATCATTTTAGGAGGGTGCAACATATATCAGGGACTACCTAGATGGCGATGCCAAAGCTGCGATACAGATTTCATCCATAATGACGATATAATATAACTACTGCCGACACACAACAATAAGATTAGCTATGGAAACACAATTACGACATTGGACTACCGAGGAGAAAGAACTGATACAAGCTGTTGTAGCAAACGATGTAGCAGATGTCAAAGCTATGATATCAAAGCTTCAGGACAAACATATTCTCGAAGATATTGGATGGGTGCATATCCCATTTCCGTTACACTATATCACGTTATGCCAAGATGTCATATTAGGCAACCCTAATAAATGGTATGACGTACAGTTAGCACTACAGAGGAAAAAGCAAATTGAAACGATGATTGCTTTTTGGAAAGCATATTATGACGTTTCGGATTTTCCGCCTATTGATTACGCCTTACATAAAGACTTCTACTATGACCGTCAGTCTGAAACAGACTCAGACATTCTTTGGGCTGAGCCTAATGACTATGTTGCGGCAGGATTTGATATCAAAGATGTCGAATTATACTGTGCGGCGATACGCTTTGACTTCAACCGCGTACGACAGTTACTCAATGATGGTGCAACGCCCAATGTAAACCTTGCGTTGCCGAATGAGAATGAGTACCACAACACCTTGAAAGATATATCAATCGAGGAGTCTTTATTACGCACCGAAGTAGATATTTATGGAGAGCATCCGTGGACAGAGAAACAAGTTAGACTTTTTGTAGCACTAACAGCTCATTGTGAAATGTATAACTTACTCAACAAGTACTGCAAGTAGATAGTATTAAACCTGTTTAGCCGACCACAGAATTCCCTTATTGAGTCGGATATATGTGGTATAAAATACATATTATAACAGATTTGACGCAGCCGCTTCGCTTGCTGTTCCGGCGTCGGCTCGGCAATATATGTCTACCAGAGCGGGATTGGCTACTTCGCAGACTTGCGTCTGCTTCGCTTAACGCCTTTCCCTTGGAGTCCTCGGCAGAGAGAGCACAAGCATTGCCAATGGCAATACAAAACAAAAAGAGAACGATGTTTGAGTAAACTCAACTCGTTCTCTTTCTCGTTTTGCACCTGCGGTGCTGCTTGTGCTCACTCTGCACTCGTGATTCCGGTGGGATGGTCGGTTTCTGCGCCAGACGCGCACAGAGGGCACTTTTTCAGACTCACTCTGCACTCACTGATGCGGTTTTCTACACCGACTTTATAGGTCTAATTTCCGAGATTTT
>SUZI01000009.1 GCA_015060005.1 Rikenellaceae bacterium | reverse complement strand
AGGCAGTGCAGATAGTTATCGTATCACACTGCAAATATAATACAGAAAATGAACTTTGGTACTCCAAAAGTCAAATATTTTTACATTTTTTTGCTATTGAGGTTGGGTTTGCTACAATCTTGCTACACTTGTTACAGTTGTTACACTTGTTACACTTGTTACACTTGTTACAGTTGTTACACTTGTTTCACTTGTTACAGGGGTGTAACAGATTGTAACAGATTGTAACAGATTGTAACAAACCTCAAAAAAGGGAGTCCTAAAGCGGGACTCCCCAATTACTAATTTCTAATTACTAATTACTAATTGTATCTGACGTTGCTGAGGAATAAGCCTTGTGCTGGAGCACTTGAGCTTGAGAGTGATAAATCCTTGGCGTGTAGGATATTACAAAACTCCTCAACCGACAATTTACCTCGTCCTACATCGACTAACGTGCCGACAAGAGCACGTATCATATTACGCAGAAAGCGGTCGGCTCGGATGGTGAAGACAAGCAGCGACTCATCCTCCGCATCGCGTCGCCACTCGGCATACCGCACATCACAGATGTTGGTCTTATTATTGGAGTTGAGCTTCGCAAACGAGGTGAAGTCATCCCACTCCAAGAGAGCCTTTGCCGCCTCGTTCATCCGCTCCACGTCGAGCGGCACATAGTACTGCCAAGCCGAATGGCGGCGAAAAGGATTCTTGCGTTGCGAGATATAATAGGTGTACTCTCGCTCCACAGCGTCGAAACGTGCGTGGAAATCATCAGCCACACCTCGGATGGCAAACACCGCTATATCGTGGGGTAGAATGAGGTTGAGCTTATACTTTAGATAGTCGCAGTCAACAGCCTGACGACTATCGAAATGAGCCACGTAATACGAAGCACTCACACCCGTATCGGTACGCCCTGCACCCACCACCTCCGTACTCTGACGCAGCAGGGTAGAGAGAGCCTTCTCCAAGCTCTCCTGCACGGTCGCAGCATCCCTCTGTCGCTGCCAGCCACAATAGGCTCCGCCATCGTATGAAAGTTCTATCGCGTAACGCATCTCGGCAGTCTTCTACAAATCGTTATAAAATCTTGCTCGGCAACAAATGTAGTAAAAATTCCTCGAAACAACCAAATAGCACGACTTTTATTCCTAATGAATAAAATATTTCGTATCTTTGTCCGATTTAACATATAATGACTATGAAAACAGCAATTATCGGCTACGGCAAGATGGGTAAGGAGATAGAGAAGATACTCCTCCAGCGTGGACACGAAGTGTCGCTCATAATAGATGTAGAGAACGCTGCGGAGCTCAACGCCGACAACCTGAAGGATATAGATGTGGCGATAGAGTTCACCACACCCTCGACAGCCTACGACAACATACGTCGGTGCTTAGAGTCGGGCACAGCAGTTGTAAGTGGCACAACAGGCTGGTTAGAGAAGATGCCCGAAGTGCAGGAGCTATGCCGCCAGAGGGGCGGTGCTATGTTCTACGCATCGAACTACTCGCTCGGCGTAAACCTTATGTTCCGCCTCAACCGCGAGTTAGCACGTCTGATGAATAGTGTCAAGGCGGGCTACAACGTCGCTATCGAGGAGATACACCACACCGAGAAGAAGGACTCGCCAAGTGGCACAGCAGTAACCCTCGCTGAGGATATCATCGCCCGTTTAGAGGGTAAGACCAAGTGGGTGAACGAGCCCACCGACGAGCCCGAGACGATAGCCATCACCTCGAAACGTATAGGTATGACTCCAGGCGACCACACCGTAACCTACACCTCGGAGGATGATGTGCTGGAGATTCGCCACTCGATAAAGAATCGCCGCACGTTAGCCCAGGGAGCTGTCGTGGCAGCGGAGTTCCTCTGTGGCAAGCAGGGTATTTACACTATGGATGATTTGTTTTAGGATATGACAGCAGAAAAGCAAAATAGCGGAGCGTGGGCTTCGGTGAAGAGGTTTTGGGGCAACAAGTGGGCTAAATTTGCCATCTACGGCATCATCTACCTGCTGTGGTTTGTCCTATGGATGCAGAATTGGTGGATGATATTGGGCTTGGTGCTCGTCTACGACGCCTGCGTAACAAAATATTTCTCTCGCTACGTGTGGGACCACGTGAGGGCATTTTTCAGGAAGAACTCGTTACTCTCGTCAATCTATGACTGGTGCAGTGCCATCATCTTTGCGGTGGTCGTGGCAGCTCTCATCCACATCTTCTTCTTCCAGATGTACGTCATCCCATCACCTTCGATGGAGAAGACTCTGGTCGAGGGCGACTATATCTACGTCAGCAAGCTCGCCTATGGACCGCAGATGCCCAACACACCTATCTCGATGCCATTGGTGCACAACATTATGCCCTTCTCTACGTCCGCTAAGTCGTTCAGCGACATCTGGCAACGCCCATACCACCGACTCAAGGGCTTTGGCACGGTGGAGCGTGGCGACGTGGTAGTCTTCAACTTCCCTGCTGGCGACACCGTCATCGTGGAGGACACCAAGGTGTGTTACTACGATGTGCTTCGCGACTTTGAACGCCAATATGGTAAGGGCGAAGGTCGTCGCCGACTGCACGCCGACTACACCATCATATCACGCCCTGTGGATAAGCGAGATAACTACATCAAGCGATGCGTAGCCATTGCGGGCGACAGCCTACTGATTGAGGGTGGAGTGCTTCACGTGAACAACCTCCCGTACGAGCGTATTCCCGAGCAGCAATTCAACTATAACATAGAGAGTTCTACGCCTCTATCTCAACTGACACTTGAGCAGATAGGCATCAACCCTGCGACGATATATTTCGAGCAGCACGGCGACAAGTTCTACTACATCACGCCACTGACGGAGCAGATGATTGCGGAGCTGAAGAGGCTGCCACAGATAACCGACGTGGCACGCAGCCGCAAGCAGGATACGGTATTCCCCTACAACGAGCATTTCGCCTGGACAGAGGATGACTTCGGACCTCTGTGGGTGCCCGAGCGAGGAGCTACAATCGCCCTCACAGCAGAGAATGTAGCCCTCTATGGTCGTATAATAGAGCTCTACGAGGGTAACACCCTCAGCGAGCACGATGGCTCATACTACATCAATGGCGAGAAGGCAGAGAGCTATACCTTCCGTATGAACTACTATTGGATGATGGGCGACAACCGCCACAACTCACTCGACTCACGCTATTGGGGCTTCGTTCCCGAGGACCACATAGTGGGTAAGGCTGAGTTTATATGGCTCTCGTTGGACCCCTACAAGAGCTTCCCAAGCAACATACGCTGGAGCAGAATGTTTACCAAGATACGTTAAAATCTCAACCCACAGTGGAGCCAATCAAAGACAGTTATCTCACCATTGCCGCCGATGCAGAGGCTATCTTCAAGGAGAAGAGCAGCAAGTTCCTCTGCTACGCCTACCACGTCGAGAGCGAGGAGGAGATTGCGTCGCATCTCGATGTGTTGCGTAAGCGATACTACGATGCCACACACCACTGCTATGCGTGGCGTTTAGGGCCCTTTGGGGAGCGTTTTCGTGCCAACGATGATGGCGAGCCCTCGAGCACTGCGGGCAAACCTATACTCGGACAGATGCTCTCACGCGAGGTTACCGACTGTTTAGTCGTCGTGGTGCGATATTTCGGAGGTACCAAGTTAGGCGTACCAGGTCTTATAGCGGCTTACAAGGAGTCTACAGCGGCGGTCTTAGATGCAGCGGAGATTATCGAAAAGACCGTCGACACACGTCTGAGGATAGATTTCTCTTACGTGGTGATGAACGACGTGATGCGTATCATCAAGGAGGAGCAGCCTCGCATCGAGGAGCAGACCTTCGACAACCTCTGCTCGATGACGCTCTCCATCCGCAACAGCCGAGCCGAGCAGGTGATAGGTCGCCTGCGTAAGGTGGAGGGTGCAACATTAGATATTTTATAACCGACAACGATGTCAAACGACAAGAGCATATCAATCAAAGGGGCACGCGTACACAACCTGAAGAGTGTGTCGCTCGACATACCCCACAACACACTGACCGTCATCACAGGTCTCTCGGGCTCGGGTAAGTCGACACTTGCCTTCGACACTATCTTTGCCGAGGGACAGCGACGCTATGTGGAGAGCCTCTCGGCGTATGCTCGTCAGTTCTTGGGGCGTATCAACAAGCCCGACGTAGACCTCATATCGGGCATAGCCCCCGCCATAGCTATCGAGCAGAAGGTAAACACACGTAACCCCCGCTCGACGGTGGGCACACAGACCGAGATATACGACTACCTGCGTCTGCTCTTTGCACGCATAGGACACACCTTCTCACCCATATCGGGCTACGAGGTGAGGTGTTATGGCGTGGATGAGATAGTCGACTACATAACCACCGAGGGACTCGGCAAGAGGGTAGTCCTCACAGCACCACTCACGCTGCGTCGTGAGCAGGGCTTGATAGAGCGTCTTTTGGACCTGCTCGCCGATGGTTTCACACGTCTGTGGGTAGGAGGCGAGGCTATAACCATCGAGGAGTATCTGCCTACGATAGGTATCGAATCATCGGAGCAGGATGTGGAGATTGTCATCGACAGGATGCGTGTTACGGTGGACGATGATATGATGCTCCGCCTGCGAGACTCTGTGGCACGTGCCCTGAGCTATGGCGACGAGCACTGTGCACTCATCATCGAGGGTGAACGCCGAGAGTTCTCTGCCCGCTTTGAGGCTGATGGCATACTCTTCACACAGCCTACCGAACATCTCTTCAGCTTCAACAACCCTCTCGGTGCCTGCCCCGTGTGCGAGGGCTATGGCAAGGTCGTAGGCATAGATGAGGATTTGGTCATCCCCGACAAGAGCAAGACCATATACGAAGATGCTATCGCCTGCTGGCGAGGTGCTACGATGCGTAAGTGGAAGGATGTGTTGGTGCAGAACGCCCACCATTTCGACTTCCCCATACACGAGCCCTACTACAACCTCACAGCCGAGCAGAAGCTGCTACTATGGCGTGGAAACGACTATTTCAACGGTCTTAACGCCTTTTTTGACTATCTCGACAGCGAGAAACGCAAGATACAATACCGCGTGATGAAAGCCCGCTATACGGGTAAAACGACCTGCACAGAGTGTGGCGGCAGCCGATTACGCAAGGAGGCACTCTACGTCAAGGTGGCAGGGAAGAGTATAGCCGATTTGGTACGTATGACAGCCGACGAGCTTATCCTCTTCTTTGAGAATATCTCGCTTGATGAGCACGATAGCACCACAGCTGAACGCATCCTCAAGGAGATACTCAGCCGCCTGCACTATCTCTCGGATGTTGGTTTGGGCTATCTGACGTTAGACCGCCTGTCGTCGACACTCTCGGGTGGCGAGTCGCAGCGTATAAACCTCTCTACATCGCTCGGTAGCAACCTTGTAGGCTCGCTCTACATACTCGATGAGCCGAGCATAGGTCTGCACCCACGCGACACACATCGCCTCGTAAAGGTCCTGCGACAGCTTCGCGACATAGGCAACACCATCATCGTCGTAGAGCACGAGGAGGAGGTCATACGTGCAGCCGACTACATCGTCGACGTAGGACCACGTGCAGGAGAGTATGGTGGCGAGATAGTCTATGCAGGAGGCTTGAAGCAGCTCTCCAAAGCCAAGCAGAGCCTCACAGCCGACTACCTCTCGGGCAGACGCACCATAGAACGCCCTACGGTGGCACGTGGCTGGAGCAACCATATCACAGTCAAGGGAGCAAGAGAGAACAACCTCAAAAATATAGATGTTCGTATACCACTCGGTGTGATGACCTGCATCACGGGTGTCAGTGGCTCGGGTAAGTCCTCGCTTGCCAAGGGCATACTCTATCCCGCCTTGCAACGCACACTCACCGAGAGCGGAGCCAAGCCAGGCGACTTCGATGGTTTGCAGGGTGATGTGCAGATGTTACGTTCGGTGGAGATTGTCGACCAAAATCCTATCGGCAAGTCATCGCGTTCCAACCCCGTAACCTACCTTAAGGCGTACGACGAGATACGTCGCCTCTTTGCCGAGCAGCCTCACGCAGTACATACGGGACTCACTGCAGCGAGCTTCTCATTCAACGTGGCTGGAGGTCGTTGCGAGGAGTGTCAGGGCGAGGGAACAATCAAGGTCGGTATGCAGTTTATGGCTGACGTGGAGCTCGTCTGCGATGCGTGCCACGGCAAGCGTTTCAAGGATGAGATATTGGAGATAAAGTACCGCGAGCGGACCATACACGACGTCTTGGAGATGAGTGTCGATGCCGCCATAGAGTTCTTTGGCGAGGATAAAAAGAGTACGACAGCACGCCGCATCGTCGAGCGACTGAAGCCTTTGCAGAGCGTCGGATTGGGCTATATACGCCTCGGTCAGTCATCCTCGACACTCTCGGGTGGCGAGTCGCAGCGAGTGAAGTTAGCCTCTTTCTTGGCGAAGGACAACGAGCAGGGAGAGATACTCTTTATCTTCGATGAGCCGACCACAGGACTCCATTTTCACGATATAAACCGTCTGCTCAGGGCTTTCGATGCACTGATAGCCAACGGACACACGATTGTCATCGTAGAGCATAATATGGAGGTTATAAAGTGTGCCGACTGGGTTATAGACCTCGGACCGGAGGCAGGCAGCGAGGGTGGTGAGGTGGTCTTTGAGGGTACACCTGCCGACTTGGAGCAGTGCGAGCGAAGCTATACAGGTCGCTTCCTGAGCCAGCATAACAACAAATAGCAATGGAGAGAGAATTTTATATATACAGACTCCCTAATGGCATAAAGGGCATACACCGCCGCGTACGCAGCAGCATCACGCACTGTGCACTTGTCATCAACGCAGGCACACGTGATGAGCTTCGCAGCGAGTATGGCTTGGCACACTTTGCCGAGCACGCCTTCTTCAAAGGGACAGAGCACCGCAAGGCATACCAGGTGAATTGCCGCTTGGAAAACCTCGGTGGCGAGCTCAATGCCTACACCACGAAGGAGGATACCACAATCCACGCCACGACACTCCGCACCGACTTCCGTAAGGCTGTGGAGCTTATCGCCGACATAGCTTTTCACTCTACCTTCCCCGAGCGGGAGCTTGCGAAGGAGCGTGAGGTCATCATCGACGAGATAAACACCTACAAGGACTCTTCGTCGGATATGCTCTTCGACACCTTCGAGGATATGCTCTTCGAGGGCTCGGAGTTAGGGCACAACATATTAGGCACGAAACTATCTCTCGCGAAGCATAATGGCGATGCCATACGTCGCTTCATAGCCCGCACCCACACCACCGACCAGATGGTATTCTCGTCGGTAGGCAACCTCTCGGTGGAGGCTGTCGAGAGGGTAGCCACAACATATTTGGGAGGCTACACCCCAACCACACGTACGTTCCATAGAGAGAGCCCTGCGGCAACACCTCTCTTCGATAAGACCGTAGCCAAGCACACCCACCAGACACACTGCATCGTGGGAGGCAGGGCGTACGACATACACGACGACAAGCGACTGCCTCTCTCGCTGCTTATCAACTTCCTGGGAGGTCCTTCGGCTAACTCACGCCTCAACATAGCCCTGCGTGAGAAGAATGGACTATCGTACAACAACGAGGCTATATACACCCCTTACAGCGACTGTGGCTACGTAGCTATCTACTTCAGCTGCGACCACCACAACACCGACCTCTGTCGCGATATTATCGCCAAAGAGCTGAACTCGCTACGCACAACGACACTCTCGCCACGCCAGCTGTCGATGACCAAGCGTCAGTTCCTCGCACAGATGGCTATCTCGATGGAGAACAACGAGGGTTATATGCTCGGTGCAGGCAAGAGTCTGTTACTGCACGACGAGATAGACACCCTGCAGGAGGTATATCGTAAGGTCAGTGCCGTTACGGCAGAGCAGATACGCGAGGTGGCAGAGGAGATTTTCACCGATACATCAACACTTATTTACCAATAGCGAATGGATGCTTTAGAGAGATATATTTTAGAAAACTCTACACCCGAGGATGAGCTACTGAGGGAGTTAGACCGCCAGACACATCTGCGAGTTTTGAACCCCCGTATGATTTCGGGCCATATACAGGGCAAACTCTTGGAGATGATTGTCCGTATGCTACGCCCACGCACGATACTCGAGATAGGCACTTTCACGGGTTACTCGGCACTCTGTATGGCAGCAGGATTGGAGGAGGGTGCTACGATTGACACCTGCGAGGTGGATGATGAGTTGGAGCCATTGGCTCAGTCATTCTTCGACCGTTCCCCACACGGAGAGAAGATTCATCTGCACGTAGGCTCGGCTTTGGATATCGCACCGCAGTTGGGCAAGCAGTTCGATTTGGTCTTTATCGACGGCGACAAAAGAGAGTATCCTGCCTATTATAATATGCTGATGGATAAGGGGTTAGTTCATAGTGGCTCAATCCTTCTTGCCGACAACATCCTATGGTATGGCAAAGTCGTAGAGCAGGTACACCACAACGACCACCACACCCAAGCCCTCATAGAGTTCAACCGTATGGTTGTCCAAGACGATAGGGTAGAGAGCTTTATCCTCCCCTTACGTGATGGAATAAATGTTATAAGAGTTAAATAACAAAAGAGGCGGAACTCAATCGAGTCTCGCCTCTCTGCTTATGGATAGGGAAGATAGTTAGTATCGTGTAACCACAATCGGCTCTACACTATTCTCCGATGATGCTGGAGCATCAGCCGTATTGGCATCAAAAGAGAGCTCTACACTGTTCTCCGATGAAGCTGGAGCATCTGTTGTTTTAGCTTTGAAAGAGACAGGAAGAGTGAACTTAGTATTCACAGCCTGACCGTCCTGCTTGCCTGCAGTCCAACGTGGCGATAGTTTTATCACGCGGATAACCTCGTCGGATAGGCGGCTGTCGGGCGTACGATAGACCGTAAAGCTATTCTCATCGATATAACCCTCCTTATCTACCACAAAACCAACTACGACAAGTCCCGACAAGCCCTCATCAATCCACTCCTTAGGGTAACGCAGCTGTGTCATAACCCACATTCTGAATGAGTTCAGGTCGCCACCCTCGAAGGTCGGCATAACATCTGCCTTGATAAAAGGCAAATCTACTCCTCGATACTCAATTCGCTCAATACCAGCGTTTCTCACTGCCTTACGCACCTCTTCCACCGCACCGAGCAAAATCTCATTATTGGCAGTAATCGACACTACATCGACTCTGCCCTGCGACTTAATAGCCTTAAACAGAGGCTCCAAATCCTCCACCTTAACGCTCTTGCCATTGACTAAGAACTTCACATTGTAGGTATCGTGGTCGTTCGCCAACTTATCGGCAACGAGGTTTACCTCCACTCGCTGCAACTCCTGCTCGGTAGCCGACTCCTCGACTACCACTACCGCCTCGGCACGCACCGAGCCAAAAGCTAAAATCATCGCTGCCACCACGGGCACCATCGCCATAAGGCGTACAAGGGAGCGTCGTCCCTTCATTGAATCCGTCATCATAATAAACCGTTTTTTAGTGATTTGACTTCTCAACCCACAAGTTATATCCGGATTATAACCAAAGAGTTGACGGAAAATGATTTGTCTGTATTGCTTGACATCGTAACCTTTTCGTAACACATCGCTATCGGCTTGCCACTCCTGCACCTGCACCAAGGCGTTGCCTGCATACCACACAAAGGGGTTAAACCAGAACGCACAGCGTAGCAGCTCCATCACAACACGCTCTGCGGAGTGGTGGTGTGCCACGTGGCTCGCCTCGTGAGCTATCACCTGCTCACGCTCTATGCCTGTGTAGTCGTAATTGAGGAATATGGTACGCCAGAACGAGAATGGCTCACTCACGCTGCGGCTCTCGGCTATGGTATAAGCCTCATAGAAGCTAAGCTCTGCACTGCGACGCAGACGGGCTATACCCACCAACCGCACCACGAAACGTAGCACGTTGAGAGCTACCACCGCAAGATATATCACCGCTATGGCAACTCGCAACACATCCACCCATCCTACGGGTGCTTTAGGAGCGACAAACTCCACCACCTCACCATCGACCACCACTTCGCCCTCTACCTGCATCACCGGCAACTCCATATAGACCGTCTCGGCAGGATATAGCGGCAGCTCCATCATAGGTATCGAGACCGCCAAAAGGGTAGTCGCAACGAGATAAAACCTCGCCACGCTGTGTGCTACACGCCCCTCCAACAGCAACCGATAGAGTGCGTAGAAGAGTGCCGAGCAGAGCAGCATCTCGAAAATATATAGCGTAGTAAACATTATTTATCCTCTTTTAACAGTTTGATTATCTCGTCGGTCTCCTCAACCGATATACCCTTATTCTCCGAGAGGAACGACACCATACGCGATGCCGAGCCACCGAAAAAGTTATCGAGCACCGACGACATATAGCCGCGTGTGTAGCTATCCTTATCGACAATAGGGTAGTATTCGTGGCTCTTGCCAAAGGAGCGGTGCGACACAAACTCCTTCTTCTCCAAGATTCTAACGATGGTCGACACCGTATTATATGCCGGCTTTGGCTCGGGCAACTCTGCCAATATATCATTCACAAATGCCGCCTCACGCTCCCACAAAATCTGCATTATCTCCAACTCGGCACGCGTCAGCTCTTTTGTCTTATCGCTCATAATCTTTTCCTGTATATCTTCTCTTTTGTTATTTCTCTGTGTTAAATTCTTATTCGGCTTTGAGCCATAACTCGCAAGCGGCAAAGTCAAATACCACCTCAAACTGCTCAAGCAGGGCATTGCCTATGATACCCTCGTAGCGAGCATCAGCCATAGCTCCACCGTCATTTGCCGACCTACTCGATGCCACGTTATTTAACTCAAACCCTGCAATCTCAACCTTTGGGGCAGTGAAGAGATACTCCTCACTTGAGCCTCCTACGCCACCTACCTTCTGCGTACGCCTCTCGGCAGCGGACAAAGCCCCGCCTACGTCGACGTGGCTACACAGCTCCACCGAGCCTGGGAAGCCCGTATCAATCATAAAGTCGCCACGTACCACAACGCCCTCAGCCACATAGACAGCCATCGGCACAAGCATACGCACCTTGCTGTCATCCAGCCATTTACACTTAATAATAGTATAGCCATCCGTTGGGAAATCGTCGGGCAGGATACGCATATAGCCTTCGCAATAGTTAAACTCCACACGTCGTCCCTTCATAAACTCCATACCGAACATACCGTCAGCCTTGTCGCCAACAATCTTCCTTAGCTCCAGGACCAATGCCACCTGCTCCTGCATCGCGTGCGGTCCTACCTGGTAGCTCCAGCCACTCATATCAATCCAAGAGGCTTCGACAGAGTTACCTGCACCCTGAACCATACTGCGACGCAGTGTCCCACTCGCAGCAAACCGCTCGTCATAGAAGGCTTTGTCGAGCACTAAGTTGGTGCTTCCTGCATCGAAAATCATTCGTGCCTTGACCGAGTCGCGAATCATCACATCAAACACCAGATGTCTGTCATAGCTGAAAGGAATAGCTCCCTCAGGAAGAGTCGCCTCCTCCGCAAGTGGGGTAGCCACCACAGCCTCGCTCTTTTTAGGGGTGTTTCCACACGCCAAAGCCACAAGAGCCAGCACCATCGACACGATAAGTAATTTCGCCTTCATAACAGTAGTTTTAAGGTTAATCAAACGGAAAACGAGCTATACATTATATTAATATAAGGGGGTTACGATGTCTTACAAATAGAATGTATCACTCTCCTGATGCAAATATATAACTAAACTTTTAGTTTTACAACTAAATCTTTAGTTAATTTTCAATTAATTTTAATTAATATATACTCTGTATATAGTAAAAAGTAGGGTAGTGAGCACAAAAAAAGGCTAACCGACTGCTCGATTAGCCCAAAAAGATTAGCATTTTACTTGTCTTAAATGAGGATTTCGAACTCAAGTGTAACGTAGAAATTCGCCATCTAAGCCGCTACAAGACAAGAATTACAACAGATTAAGCTCGCCCTTGATTCGCTCAATCTTCGCATCCAACTGAGCCTCCACAGCATCGTACTCCTCGACAGATGCCAATGGCTCCTTAACGCCGAAGTAGAACTTAATCTTAGGCTCGGTGCCCGATGGACGTACCGACACGATAGTACCGTCGGCAGTAACCCACTGCAATACGTTGCTTGAGTCCTGCTCGATAGCTGTCTTCTCGCCTGTGAGCACATTGAGCTCCTCCAACGACTTAAAGTCGCGTACGGTAACAACCTGTGAGCCAGCCAACTCCTTTGGAGGGTTAGCACGGAAGTCAACCATCATTCGCTGAATCTCCTCTGCTCCATCCTTGCCCTTACGCACAACCGACACCAAAGACTCGCGGAAGAAACCATACTTAACATAGAGCTGCTGCAACCACTCGTAGAGTGTCAAGCCCATAGTATCCTTTGCCCAAGCGGCAGCCTCGGCAGCCAAAGCACAAGCCGACACAGCATCCTTATCGCGTACGTAGTCGCCTGCAAGGTAGCCGAAGCTCTCCTCGCCACCACCGATATACTTCGTTATGCCCTCATTCTGACGGATAATCTTTGCGATATACTTGAAGCCTGTCAGACAGTCGTAACACTTAACACCGAAGTGCTCTGCCACGACGTTAGGCATAGTAGAGGTAACGATAGTCTTCACGATATACTGCTTGCCATCCAAGTCGCCACGCTCAGCCCAACGGGTAAGCTGGTAGATAACCAAGAGGGTAAGTGTCTGATTACCATTCAGCAACACATAGTCGCCCTTACCGGTACGCAGAGCCAAGCCCAAGCGGTCAGAGTCGGGGTCGGTAGCCATCACAAGGTCTGCTCCCGCCTGACGACCAAGCTCCATAGCCGCAGCCATAGTCTTACGCTCCTCAGGGTTTGGAGAGTCTACTGTTGGGAAGTTACCGTCGATAACAGCCTGCTCCTTAACCATCTCAACGTTGGTAAAACCAAAGTTCTTGAGCGACGCAGGAACCAAACGCATACCGGCACCGTGCAGTGGGGTATAGACAATCTTCATATCGTGGAACTTAGCCACACTCTCGGGTGAGAGCTGGATATCCTTCTTGATGCGGTCGAGGTAAATCTTATCGAACTCCTCGCCGAGGATAGAGATATTCTCTGGGTTCAAACCGGTCAACACCTGCTTGTTCTCGGTAATCTTAGCCACCTCGTCGATGATGTTAACATCGTGTGGAGAGGTAACCTGCGAGCCATCGGTCCAATAAGCCTTATAACCGTTGTACTCCTTAGGGTTGTGCGATGCTGTGATTACAACACCAGAGTGGAGTCCCAACTCACGAATAGCGAAGCTGAGCTCGGGTGTTGGACGCAAATCATCGAACAGATATACCTTAAATCCATTAGAGGCAAAGATATCCGCCACACGCTCTGCAAACATACGCGAGTTGTTGCGGCTATCGTGTGCCACAGCCACCTTCACCTGCTCGCCCTCAAAATTCTTCTTCAGATAGTTTGCAAGTCCCTGAGTAGCAGCACCGACAGTGTAGATATTCATACGGTTAGTACCCACACCCATAATACCACGGAGACCGCCTGTACCGAACTCCAAATCTTTATAAAAGCTTTCGGTAAGCTCCTTCAAATCGCTATCCATCAACAACTTAACCTGCTGCTTGGTAGCCTCATCATAATCGCCGTCAAGCCACTTTTGGGCTTTCGACATTACCAACTGATCCAATTCGTTTGCCATTTTAGTCTATAAGTTTTAGTTATAACGTATTTTGTTTCTATTCTAAATTTCTATTCAAAAATTTTAGGTTTTTCGTTCCTATATTCACTATCAGCGAGTTATAAAATCGCTTCAAAAAACTCGTGATTTTCTATATATAAAAATTCCAAAAAAACAAGTGTAAATGAAATTTATTTTAACAAATTTATTCACAACTTTGTACTGTCAAAGAAATACAATCAGAGACGAGTCGTTTTTCAACTTACCGCTCTCTTCGAAAAAAGAGAGTGGGGAACAAATCTCGTGCTAAAGATAGGTATTTTTTACGACATACACAACAATTTATACCCGGAACTTATAGATAAATATGGCAAACGTATATACATATAGAGAAGTGTGGAAGACATGCTTAAACCGCCTCCAGCAAAAGACCACACAGGAGGAGTTCGCTCGGTGGTTTGAGCCTATCGAAGCACTTACTTTCGATGGCACCAATCTACGATTGAAGGTACCAAGCGAGAACCACGTGAACCATATCGAAGAGAACTACAGCAATATCTTCGCTCAGATTATCTACCAATTCTATGGTAATCAGACTCGTGTACTCTACGCTATACCTAACGTAGAGCAGATGGCAGTCAGCAACAATACCACAACCACCACGACAGCCATCCCCAAGTTCTCACCACAGACCGACACGAAGGATTTGCCCGAGAACCCTTACACCATACCGGGCGTGCAGCGACTGAGAATAGACCCTCAGCTCAACGCCAAGTACACCTTTGAGACTCATATCGAGGGTAAGTGTAACCGCCTGGCTCGTTCGGGTGGTATGAGTGTGGCGGTAAACCCAGGAGCTTCGGCATTCAACCCATTATATATATATGGTGCGTCGGGATTAGGTAAGACACATATCGCACAGGCTATCGGACACGAGGTGCTGATGCGTCATCCCGAGCTCAACGTGTTGTACGTTCCGATGAATAAGTTTATGGCTCAGTTCCAGACAGCATATAAGAATGGCGACATAAACGACTTCATCCGCTACTATCAGATGTTCGACGTACTTATCATCGACGACATCCAGGAGCTCACAGGTAAGGTGGGTACGCAGAACGTATTTTTCAACGTCTTCAACCACCTGCAGATGGCAGGTAAGCAGATTATCCTCACATCGGATAAGCCACCGGTAGAGCTTCGCGACATCGAGCAGCGACTCCTGACACGTTTCAAGTGGGGACTATCGGCAAAGATTGACGCTCCCGACTATGAGACAAAACTGAAGATTATCCGCTCAAAGTCGGAGACTCTCGGAGTGCCACTCTCGGAGGAGGTCGTAACATACTTAGCCAACAACATCTCAGCCAACATACGTGAGATTGAGGGTGCACTACTCTCTATCAAGGCTAACGCCCTCTTTATGGGCAGACGTGTATCTATCTCACTTGCCAAGGAGGTGCTGAAGGCTTTTGTACAGGTTACGCAGAAGGAGATTTCAATCTCACGCATCACCGAGATTGTCTGCCAATACTACAACATCTCGGAGAACGACTTCAACTCATCGAAGCGTACCCGCGAGGTAGCACAGGCTCGTCAGGTAGCTATGTATCTGGCTAAGCAGTACACCAAGTCGCCTCTTGCCACCATCGGCTCAGCTATCGGCGACAGAAACCACGCTACAGTGCTTCACTCTTGTAAGGCTGTGAGCAATATGATTGAGACCGACAAGATTTTCAAGGCTCAGATTGAGGAGTTAGAGAAGATGATAAGCGAAGGGTAGTTGGATAAAACCGCAACCACAACAATAAAGGGCGTGTCTAACAAGTTTATAGACACGCCCATTTTGTTAGAAGTTGTATAACAAGAGCTATTTTGAAGCTGCTCGCAGGCTGAAAAAGCGGAGTTTACTCAGCGTAAATGAGCATTTTTCAGACAAGGCAGATGCCGAAAGAGCCTTGTTAGACAGCTTCTTTAATCATTAACGTATCCAAAAGAAATCTCCCATTTCAGCCGACTCAAACACTGCTGGAGCATCTACATCGCCCTCGTGATATAGTCCTGGTCGAGCAACTCTATCCCAACGCACAAGGTCGTGAAGGTCAATATCTCTCTCGCCTATTCGATGTATTCCCCCTTTAGCATCAACCCAATCAAAGAAAGCCTTCGTTCCCTGCTGAATAACCATCGAAAGTTCAACTCTTCCCTTGGGCAAATCATCAGTTGCAATGATGCTCTCCACGCCATCCTTTACCATCTTGAGCATTATCCTGTCGCCCTTACATCCGAGTGTCATCAAGTTACGCTCATCGCCATAGAAGACAATGCCTTTCCAGCTATCATTTCTATTCGTAACCGTTGTCTTTAAGTAATAGTTAGCAGCCTCGGGTCGCAGGGCAAGCACCGTTCCCACTTTCCTATCGCCCAATGACTTACCACTCAACGATAGTCGTCCTCGCCTAATCGAAGTCTTGACATCATTGCCAATATAGTTCCACGACCACTCTGGACGCAACTTCTTCGCCGAGAAATCATCCATAAACTCACTTGGACGCCACTTATACTCCTCCATTGCCGAGGGTCGCTTATGCTCAAGCTTCGCTACGTCGCCCTCCACGAAATGCAACCAACCATCTTCGCCGAGAACTATCTCCTGCAAGAAAGGCTGACGACCCGCATAGAAACGCTCTCCTCGCAGATAGGCGTGGCACATATAATACATCCTGCCATCCTCCACCATAACGATTGTTCCGTGCCCAATAGAGAGCACATTCTCAGCATCACCCTTCAGTATTGGATTACCGCTATACTTTTCGTATGGACCTCGCAGACTCTTCGAGCGAGCCACCGCCACCTCATAATCACTTCCAGGACCGCAGCAACCTTTTACGGCATACACTATATAATAATAGTCGCCTATCTTCAGCCAATGTTGTCCCTCCATTCCCTGCTGCTCCTCATCCACAAGCAGCGAGAAAGGCTCTCCCTCCAGCTCTAAACCATCTGCCGAGAGCTTACTTGCCAATAGCTCAATGGGGCGTTTATCCAAACCATAAGCCTTCCACGAGATGTAGAGCTCGCCATCATCCTCCAAAACAAAGGCGTCAATAGCCTCACTCCCAAACTCCACCACAGGGCCATAGTCGACAAAGCCCTTCTCTGGATCATCCGCCACGGCCACACCTATACAAGATATATTATCCGAGAGTTTGCGTGCCGTATAGTACACATACACCTTATCGTTGTACACATAGAGTTCGGGTGCCCAGAACGATGATTTGGTCCACTCGGGCTTCTTTGCAAAGATATGTCCGCAAGGCTCCCAATCCACCAAATCCTGCGATTTGAAAATAGGGTAGTGAGGTGCCCACTCCGACGAAGTACCCGCAGCATAATACCACTCCCCAAAACGAATAATCGTAGGGTCGGGAACATCGCCTTTGATTACGGGATTGAAGTAGGTTGTCGACATCTGTGCAGCCGCCACACTGCAAAACATAACGGCAGCAATCAAAGCAATAAGACGTTTCATAAATAATAGGTTTTAACTATCACAAAGATAAAAAATGCAAACAAAAAATACAAGTAAAAAATTTTTGACACTAATTGACAAAAGGTGGGTATACTTTTGCATTGTGAAAACAAACTGAAACAATTAAAAATAGAGAATTATGGGAGTATTTTATGAACTGATGTGTAATCATTGCGGAGCAATATTCACACACGAAGAGGGCTACGGGCTCACTCACACCTGCTTAGTATGTGGTAGCAATGCCACCGACGATGGCGGAGTCATCTGCCCACAGTGCAAGCACCGAACAGAGCAAGACAGCAAGGAGTTTGACGAGCAAATTCAAGCCACAATATTGTGGGATTGACAGAAAAACACATTCACAAAGTCAAAAATTTGGGATTTCCCGCTGATTTTTGCGGAAAAATTCCTAACTTTGAGTGATTATTACTTTATTTTTGGAAATTATGACACAACTCAATATAGGCGATTTGGCTCCCGACTTTTCGGCAAAGACCCAGGATGGAACACTGCTCACATCTAACGAGCTTAGGGGCAAGAAGATAATCCTCTATTTCTATCCCAAGGACAACACATCGGGCTGCACACTCGAGGCTAAGAGTCTGCGAGATGGCAAGCAGGAGTTGCTTGCACGTGGCTACCACATCATAGGCGTCAGTCCTGACAGCGAGAAGTCGCACCAATCGTTCTGTGCAAAGCACGAACTCAATTTCACTCTTCTGGCTGATACCGACCACTCGGTATGCGAGGCTTTCGGAGTGTGGGCAGAGAAGTCGATGTATGGCAGAAAGTATATGGGTGTTGTGCGTACCACATTTCTAATCAACGAGGAGGGTGTTATCACTCACATCTTCTCAAAAGTAAAGACGGCGGAGCACTATCAACAGATACTCGCCGAATTAGACAAGTAAAAAATAAAAAACAATACAACTATGGCAACTGAAAAGACACAAGTAAATGCCGACAAGCTCAAGGTTTTGAGTGCGGTAATGGATAAGATTGAGAAGGACTTCGGCAAGGGTTCTATTATGCGTATGTCGAACGAGGGCGTTAGCGACATCCCTGTAATCCCAACAGGCTCGGTTACACTCGATATGGCATTAGGCGTAGGAGGTTACCCCAAAGGTCGTGTGATAGAGATTTTTGGTCCTGAGTCATCAGGTAAGACCACGTTGGCTATCCACGCTATCGCCGAGGCACAGAAGGCAGGCGGTATTGCAGCCTTCATCGACGCCGAGCACGCCTTCGACAGCTTCTATGCTCAGAAGCTGGGCGTTGACATCGAGAACTTGCTTATCTCTCAGCCCGACAATGGCGAGCAGGCGTTGGAGATTGCCGACTCACTCATCCGCTCGAGTGCTATCGACATCATCGTCATCGACTCGGTAGCAGCTCTCACCCCAAAGGCAGAGATTGAGGGTGAGATGGGCGATTCAAAGATGGGACTTCAGGCTCGTCTGATGTCGCAGGCACTGCGTAAGCTCACCGCAAGCATCGCCAAGACCAAGACTGTCTGCATCTTCATCAACCAGCTGCGTGATAAGATTGGCGTGGTGTATGGCAATCCCGAGACCACAACAGGCGGTAACGCACTGAAGTTCTACGCCAGCGTACGTATCGACATCCGTCGTGCATCGGTCATCAAGGATGGCGAGGAGCAGCTCGGCACACGCACCAAGGTGAAAGTTGTTAAGAACAAGGTGGCACCTCCATTCAAGCGTGCAGAGTTTGATATTATGTTCGGCGAGGGCATCTCAAAGATTGGCGAGATTGTTGACTTAGGTGTTGACTATGGCGTCATCAAGAAGGCAGGCTCGTGGTTCTCTTACGGAGAGCAGAAGATAGGTCAGGGACGCGACGCTGTGAAGGAGCTATTGACCAACAACACAGAGCTTTGTCAGGAGATTGAGGAGAAGCTCCGCTTAGCAATGAAAGAGAAAAAATAGAGTATATGGACTACACTGCAGAGGATGAAATACTCATAGAGAGTAAATGGCAGGAACTGATGCTCTCTTGCAAGAAGATTTGTAAGAACGAGGCAGACTGGAACTTTATTAAACGAGCATATTTCCTCGCAAAGGAGGCTCATCAGGGGGTAAGGCGACGTTCAGGCGAGCCATACCTCCTGCATCCTATTGCAGTAGCCAAGATAGTGGTCGACGAGATTGGCTTGGGCGTCAAATCGGTCGTAGCAGCCCTCCTGCACGATGTTGTGGAGGATACCGACTACACCGTAGAGGATATGGAGCATATCTTCGGACACAAGATAGCCACTATGGTCGACGGACTCACAAAGATGTCGGGCGTATTCAACGCCGACACCTCACGCCAGGCAGAGTACTTCCGCAAGGTATTGCTCACCCTCTCGGACGATGTGCGTGTTATCCTCATCAAGATAGCCGACCGACTGCATAATATGCGTACTCTGGGCTCTATGCCACAGAACAAGCAGGTGAAGATTACGGGCGAGACCATATATCTCTTCGCTCCGTTAGCTTATCGCCTTGGTCTACACGCCATTAAGACCGAGTTGGAGGATTTGTGTATGAAGTATCGCTTCCCCAAGGAGTACGCCGAGATTACACAACAAATCAACGAGACATCGGCTGCCCGCGAAGAGTATATACGTAAGTTCAACGCACCTATCATCGAGACGCTGGACCGCTACGGTATCAAGTATGAGATTTCGGGCAGAGTGAAGAGTGCCTACTCGATATGGACCAAGATGGTCCGCAAGCAGATACCTATGTCGGAGATATACGACCTGTTTGCCATACGCATAGTCTTCCAGCCGTTGGAGTTCCCATCGGAAAAGACTCAATGCTGGCAGATTTACTCTTCTATCACCGATATATACACCCCAAAGCCCGACCGCCTACGCGACTGGATTAGTATGCCTAAAGCCAACGGTTATGAGGCTCTCCACTCGACGGTTATGGGACCCGATGGTATATGGGTAGAGGTGCAGATTCGCACCCAGCGAATGGAGGATATTGCCGAGCGAGGCTTCGCTGCCCATTGGAAGTATAAGCAGGCATCTATCACCCAGGATGAGGATGAGTTTGACAAGTGGCTGAAGATGATTCGTACCGCTTTGGACAGCCCTTCGCAGAATGCTATTGACTTCCTGGATAACTTTAAGTTATCGCTGTATACCTCTGAGATTACGGTATTTACGCCTAAGGGAGAAGCCCGTCATCTACCTTACGGAGCAACAGCTCTCGACTTAGCATACGACGTTCACACCAAGATAGGTAACAAGGCTATCGGAGCCAAGGTAAACCATAAGATTGTCCCCGTAACAACCCAGCTCTCGAGTGGCGACCAGGTAGAGATTATCACCGCCGAGTCGGCTCGACCAAAGCCAGAATGGCTGGAATTTGTCTTTACTGCCAAAGCCAAGCAGGCGATAAAGAACTTCATAAAACGCGAGCAGGAGGACAACCTCGAGCGAGGTATGGAGATGCTCGACGCACGCCTTTCGGAGCTTAATATCACGCCTAACAACCGTGTTTTACGTAAGCTGATGGAGGCATACGACTGCAGCAACAAAGATGAGCTATACGTCAAGATAGGAGCCGGTCTGGTAACACTCGACAACCTCGAGAAGATTATCAAGACCAATTCAAAAAACAAGATACTTAAGTTCTGGACTCTCTTCATCAAGGATAACGACGACGATGCCGACGACGAGATAGAGGAGAGCAAGCAGCCTCACAAGGAGCAACACGACGGCACACAGCTCACCATTGCAGAGTGTTGCCATCCGCTCCCTGGCGACAATGTAGTGGGCTTCAAAGACCCTATTACACACCAGATTATTGTTCATAAGGCGACGTGCGATGAACTCAACCGTTTAGCCTCACAGCACGGCGAGTGTATCGTAAAGGAGGCTATACAGTGGTCTCAGTACAAGACGCAGTCCTCATTGGCAACCATAGAGATACTCGGTATAGACCGTATGGGCGTGTTGGTGGACTTGGCAAACGTCGTTACCAACGATTTCAGCGTCAATATGCGACAAATCAACATACAGACCCACGACGGAATATTCGAGGGCACATTGAGCCTCTATGTACGCGATGCAGAGAGTTTGAATGCCATCCTCGACCGACTTCGCCGTATGAAGGGTATGGAGAGCGTTAAACGAACAAATTAGCAGCTATGGGAGTCTTTTGGCTAATATTAATTATATGTGGAGTATTATATTCCGCCGCCTCAAAGTCCAAGATTAAGGGCAAGACTGAGTCATCCCCTCAAGAACAGGCAGAGATGACACAGGAGGAGTATATACGCAGGCTACACGAGGCGTTAGGCATACCACAACAACCCCAGAAGAGGGCTAAAAAGAGCAAATCAGCCGAGGTTAAGCTTTCCACGCCTATAACACCTACGACAGCTCCAAAGAGACAAGACAAGCCCGTAGAGAGCGTAACCCCTGCCACAACCCCAAAGGCAGAGTCAAACATCGACCTCGAGCAGATTAAGGAGGATTTCTCGATTGAGAAGGCAGTAATATACTCCGAGATACTCAAACCAAAGTATCTGGAGTACGAATAGAGCATCACAACGGTTCAAATAATAATAGATATAGAGTATGGCAACTATTTTTTCAAAGATTATAGCTGGCGAGATTCCAAGCTATAAGGTAGCCGAGAACGATAAGTTCTACGCATTTCTTGACATCAACCCTCTGGCAGTAGGGCACACTTTGGTCGTTCCAAAGCAGGAGGTAGACTACTTCTACGATATCGACAACGACCTGCTTTCGGAGATGATTATCTTCGCAAAAGAGATTGCACTAAAAATGAAGTCAGTTACACAGTGCAAGAAGGTTGCAACCGTAGTTTTAGGTCTGGAAGTGCCACACGCTCATATCCATCTAATTCCTATGAACAGCGAAGCAGACGTTGATTTCCGCCGTGAAAAGCTCAAATTAACCCCAGAAGAGTTCACAGAGATAGCCAACAAATTGAAGTTATAAACAGTTGTTTACAATATTGTAATTAACTGAATTAGAGTAGGGTAGCTGCATTAATGCGGCTACCTATTTATTTAATATTTAACATAATATAGAGTATAATTAGCCCTACATATAAAATCTTTCTATGAAGGGTAGGGTATAATCCCAAAACTCATTACAATCACTAAATATTTACATTTGTAATTACATTTGTAAACTACATTACAAGTGTAATTAATGTTAATTTATACATTTGTAATTAAAAGCAGCTCGCTAACTATTGTTAACAATTTACTATTGTAAAAACCAAAAGCGTCGCATATTCGCACCGAAAATAGGCTCAAGCAACCAAATCAAATTACTAAACAATCGCATATAACTAACATATTATCAGTCGGTTATATTATTTATATAAAGATTTTATTCTGCTGTATGGGTGTATATTAGCCTATCGGTGTTATATTAGCTATATGCGTCATATATTAACTGATAACTACTATGCTATCAGCAAGTTATACAAATTACAACACGTAACACTTTATACCAATTAGGTGATTGCATTTTACCATAATTTACAAGTATACATATGTAAACAGTTGTTAACAATTATCAACCATTACAAATGTAGCGAAATACTTGTTTACAAAAGAAAAATGATTTATATTTGTAAAAATTATGGATTATGCGTGAAAAACTGCTTATTTTGTTGAAAACCGAGAAGCTGACCTCAAGTCGTCTGGCTGAGTTGTTGGGCATACAACCTTCGAATATTTCTCACATATTGAGTGGTCGTAACAAGAAGCCGAGCTTTGATTTTGTTCAGCGGATACTACGTCGCTTCCCAAAGATTAATCCCGACTGGCTGATGTTGGATAGCCAGCAAATGTATCGTGATGACTCGGGCTCATCCGGTCTTCCATTTGTCGGCGAGCCGACCACCGACACCATAGTCAGTGAGGAGTCGTCAATTGCCGGAACCGAGTCAACGCCTCCGACGGATGAAGATGTCGTGCCTACGCAACAATCGCATATTCCGACGAGTACTACGACTCTGGATAAAATATCGAATTCTCAGAAGCCAATAAAACGGGTGATAATCCTCTATGCCGACCACACCTTCGAGAGCTACGAGGAATAGGATATCACACAGCGATTGGCTGCGTATTCACAAAATTGTGTGTATGATTCAGCTGGCAATGATTGTTGATAATGCAAGGTAAACAACTGAGAGCAAGAAATATACTGACAACATTAAAATTGCTATTTTTAAGACAATAGCAATTAATAAACAGATATATTCATATAACTTGAACATATCACAAAGATACAGACAAATTTCTATATTTCCCCACACACCCTCACATTTTCGGATTTCCCCTTTGATTATTTAACATAATGCTAATATTATATCATATATTAGCTAACCAATAGAGTACCACCCTAATAGCTAATTCTTAGGCGTTTACACGCCGAAGTATGCAGAACGAAATGCACTACACAACAAGCACGCTGAAACTAACAATAATTACAGGCTTATCAATAAGGATTACGGAAAAAACATCTCTCTCAAGAGATTGCTAAACGCTCTTACCGCTACAATAAACGAACAAGCTACTCAGGGCAATGACAAATGTTGCTACCATAACTCACACATTATTAATTATATAGTCCGTCAGATGAGCAACCGTCATAAAGCCAAACAAGCCCCAAAAAGAAAGGCGTGGATGCAACTTACTCACGGAAGGTACGACCAAGCACCCATACGAACATAAGCACACCCACACCATAAGGTATGAGCATCTAAGTGCCTATTGCCTGTTCGTAGAGTAAGTATTTGGTCGTTTTACCGTGAACGCAATAGCCTAAATGCCATCTAACAAGATACCTATTTGATATCCGATAACAAAGATACGAAAAATTACTCAATATATCCACCCTACCCTGCTATAACTCCGAGAAACTATTGCTATCTTATCAAATTTTGCTAAATTTGTAAGGATAATACTCAGCATATTAACTAATAAAACTATACCAATATGAGAAAACTACTATCATTTATCGCAGTAGCGGCACTTACGATGACTGTTGCATCATCGTGTTGCGACCAGACCTGCAAGCCTAACACCCTGACAGCTAATGAGAAAGCCGATGGTTGGGTATTACTTTTCAATGGTGAGAACCTCGACGGTTGGCGAGATTTCAATGGCACCGAGCTGACCAACGGCTGGCACGTTGTCGATGGCTGCATCCAGGCATCTGGTGAGGGTGGCGACGCATCGGGCTACATCGTTACAGACAAGGAATATGAGAACTTTGAACTTATGTGGGACTGGAAACTCACCCACGGAGGCAACAGCGGTATGCTCTACCACGTCGTTGAGCATAAGGCATTTAGCGTGCCTTACGTTACAGGTCCCGAGTATCAGCTCATCGACAACGAGGGCTGGGAGGAGGTAAATGCTCCTGCAAAGCTCGAAGAGTGGCAGAAGCTGGGCGTAGACTACGCTATGTACCTCCCCGACTATGCCAAGATGAAGGTTAACCCTGTGGGCGAGTGGAACACCTCGAAGATTGTATTCGACAACGGACACGTTGAGCATTGGCTCAATGGCGAGAAGATTGTGGAGTTTGAGGCTTGGACTGACGACTGGTTTGCTCGCAAGGGCTCTGGTAAGTGGGAGAATGCCCCAGAGTACGGTTTGGCACACAAGGGACACCTCTGTTTGCAGGACCACGGCGACCCCGCATCATTCCGCAACATCAAGCTCAAGGAACTTCCCAAGAAGGTACGTGGCGAGCAGCAGCTCTTCAACGGCAAAGACCTCACCGGCTGGGAGCTCTACGGTTGTATGAAGGCATACGTTGATAGCGAGGGTAACTTGGTTACCGAGAATGGCGATGAGAAGCAGTATGGCTACTTAGGAACACGCGAGTATTACAAGGATTTCGACCTTACAGTAGAGTTCAAGCAGGAGTCTAACGGCAATTCAGGTCTCTTCTTCCACTCATTCGTTACGGGTTACAACACCGTCAACGGCTGGCAGTGCGAGGTAGCACCAAAGGGCAACGACACAGGTGGCATCTACGAGTCATACGGTCGTGGCTGGCTTGTACAGATTCCTGACGAGAAGGAGTCGATACTCAAGGAGGGCGAGTGGAACACACTGCGTCTACGTGTTGAAGGCAACACCGTTCAGACCTGGCTCAATGGCGAGGAGATGATTTCGCTTGACGACGAGGTGTTTGGCAACTCGACAGGTCGTATTATGTTGCAGATACACGATGGCGACAACATCAAAGTTTTGTGGAGGAACTTCTGCCTCACAAATCTCTAAAAAAACCAAACCTGATAGTGAAGTGTCGGCAGTCAACTCTGACCGACACTTTTTTGTATAATCTCGCCCAATATGATTACAATAAATTCGCTATCTTTGCACATATAATATAAGGTATGAAAAGATTATTCACATCACTCATCACTCCCCTACTTGTCGCTGCTCTGTTTCTTACAGGTGGCTGCCAGCAGAAGGAGCATAACAGCGAGATTGTCGTAACCATAGCTCCACTTAAGTATATCGTCGAGCAGATAACTTGTGGCGACTTCGATGTCGCCATCCTCGTGCCAGCAGGAGCAAGCCCCGAGAGCTATGAGCCTACTCCCAAGCAGATGGCAGAGGTACACGACGCACAATTGGTATTCACCACAGGACTTATAGAGTTCGAGAAATCGTTACTCAAGGATGTTGACCGCAACCACGTTGTTGACCTGAGCACAGGTATTCAGCTCATTGAGGGCAGTTGCTCACACCATCACCACCACGACCACCATCACGGCGTTGACCCTCATATCTGGACCTCACCGCAGGAGCTCAAACAGATGGCTACAACCGCCCACGCCGCCATCATCCGACAGTATCCCGACTCTACGAAATACACAGCTGCCTTCGATGCTCTCAGCTCTCGTTTAGAGGCATTGGACGAGGAATGCAAGCAGGCTATCGAGACATCTGGCACTCAAGCATTTATGGTATACCACCCCGCTATGACCTACTATGCACGTGCCTACGGCATTGAGCAGATAGCCATAGAATATGAGGGCAAAGAGCCCTCGGCAAGGTATCTCTCTACAATAATCGACCAGGCTCACCAAAAGGATATCAAGGCGATACTATATCAAGCGGAATATCCAAAATCTGTCGTCGAGGTTGTAGCCAAGGATATAGGCATCGAAGCATTGGAGATTAACCCTTTGGCGGAAGATATAGAGTCAACTATTCGCACCATTACTGCAGCCATAACCACCCAAAATGAGTAATCTATGAGCCAGAATGTTATAGTTTCCATACGTAACTTGAGTGTGTCGTACGACAATATCGAGGCACTCAGCGATGTCAATCTCGACATCTATGAAGATGATTTTGTCGGCATCATCGGTCCAAATGGCGGAGGCAAAAGCACTCTGGTTAAGGCTATTATGGGTAGCCTTAACCACAAGGGCGAAATCTCTTTTGCCGATACTCTTCATAAGGGACGTTCGCTGCGTATTGGTTATATGCCACAGGTTTCTGACTTCGACACTCGCTTCCCGATATCCATTTTAGAGGTCGCCCTCTCGGGCTTGCAGAGCAAGCGAGGATTTCTAAATCGTTACACCCAATCCGACAAGGAACTCGCTCGCAAGACACTCGACAGGATGGGCATAGCTGACCTTGCCGACCGTCCCATAGGTGAGGTGTCGGGAGGACAACTCCAGCGAGCACTGCTCTGCCGAGCTATCATCTCGGAGCCGAAGCTCCTGATATTGGATGAGCCTACAAATTTTGTGGATAACCGCTTTGAGTTTGAGTTCTATCGTATAGTGAAGGAGTTGAGCGACCATATGGCTATCGTTATGGTATCACACGACTTGGGTACAATATCGAGCTTGGTCAAGAGCATAATATGTGTCAACCAAACTGTGCACCGCCATAACTCTAACATACTGACAGCCGAGCAGTTAGAGAACTATAACTGCCCTATACAGATTCTCTCGCACGGCAATATTCCCCACACCGTACTCGCCCATCACGATGGCGACGGCTGCCCATCGCATCACCTCCATCATCACGACGAGTAAAAAGATAAAGGCATTTGATTTTTCAAATGCCTTTATCCTTAATATGACTTCGAACAACTCTACAAGCCTACTATCCCCATTTCTGAAACATCCTCGGTATTGGGCTCTAAGAGCGTATTCAACGAAAGTGAGATGTGGGCAAGTTCCTCGCCATTGACCGCAACAAAATCAATATCATATCGGGTGTTTGGAGCGAGAGGCTCTACCACATACACACCCTCGGTATTATCCTCTAACAAGCTCACACCCTGCTCTATAACAACCTTCGGCTCGGTAAACTGCAGTCCTACAGTCTCCCTGACTAATGCATAACACGCCGTAGCGTTGGATGTGGTATAGGCAAAACTCATAGAGTTATGAGTAATCGTCTTAACCTCAATCTTTAGTTCAGGCATTACCACAGGCTCATCGGTAGGCTCGTCAGTAGGTTGATTGGTTATCGACTCATCATCATCGGAGCACGATGTAAGACACACCGACGCCACCGCAAACAAAAATAGAGTAAACAGAGAAAGCAACTTCTTCATATATCCTGGTTTTATAGCATAATAACGCATTGCAAGATATAAAAAGTATTTGAGAATAAAAAAAATTCTTCAGCTGTAAGCCATAGGCAAGCAAAAAGGCTGACAACAAAAAAAACCGAGAAATGCTATGCACTTCTCGGTTTTCTATTTTAGGGGAACTACCCTACTATGCGTCCAAAGCGAAACGCTTGTAAGCAACGATAGTAGCCTCCTTATCAGCCTGCTGGATGTACTCGCGGATAGAAATCTTCTCACCAACCAATGCCTGGTTCAAGAGAGTGTTCTCCTCGAAGAACTTACGCATCTTACCCTCAGCAATCTTCTCCAAGATAGCCTCTGGCTTGTTAGCGTTCTTAGGATCCTGCTTCATCTGCTCGAGAGCGATAGCCTTCTCCTTCTCAACGATCTCTGCTGGGCAGTCGTTCTCGTCGATAGAGATAGGAGCCATAGCTGTAGCCTGCATAGCAACTGTGTGAGCAACTGCCTCAGACACCTCCTTGTTGAAACCAAGGATAGTACCCAACTTCTTGTTGAAGTGAACGTAAGCGTTGCAGTATGGAGCCTCGATACGCTCGTAGCTTGCCAACTCAACCTTCTCACCTGTCTGACCAGACTTCTCAGTAACGATCTCCTCTACTGTACGACCCTCGTCATTCTTGATAGCGAGAAGAGTCTCCTTGTCAGCTGCATCGTTAGCAACTGCTATGTCGAGGATTGCGTTAGCTGATGCTGCAAACTCTGAGTTCTGAGCAACAAAGTCAGTCTCGCAAGCCAAGCAGAGCAAATATGCCTTCTGACCAACAATCTTAGTTACAACAACACCCTCAGAAGCGTTACGGTCAGCACGCTTGCTAACAACCAACTTACCCTTCTCGCGGATGATGTCCTTTGCACGCTCGAAATCACCTTCAGCCTCTACAAGAGCCTTCTTGCAGTCCATCATACCTGCACCTGTCATCTTGCGGAGCTTCATTACATCTGCTGCTTTGATTTCCATAATTCTCTGTGTATTAAATTGTTAATAATCTCTCTTTAAGTGCTTCGTATTACTCAGCCTGAGCCTCCTCAGTAGCTGCAACAACCTCAGCAACTGTAGCCTCCTCAGCGTCAACAGCAGCCTTCACTGCCTTCTTGATGCGTGGCTTAGCCTCCTTCTTAGGAGCAGCAGCCTCAGCCTCCTGAGCCTCCTTCTCCTTCTCTATCTTACGCTCCTCGGTACCCTCTGCGATAGCAGCACATACCACGTCAAGGATAGTAGCGATTGACTTTGCAGCGTCATCATTTGCTGGGATAACGTAATCGATGTCGGTAGGATCACAACAAGTATCAACCATAGCAAATACTGGGATGCTCAAACGCTTAGCCTCCTTAACAGCGTTAGCCTCCTTCTGAACGTCTACAACGAACAATGCAGCAGGGAGACGAGTCAAGTCAGCGATAGAACCGAGGTTCTTCTCCAACTTAGCACGCTGACGTGAGATCTGGAGCTTCTCACGCTTTGAGAAATTATCAAAAGTGCCGTCGCTAGTCATCTTATCGATGGTAGCCATCTTCTTTACGGCCTTACGTATTGTGGGGAAATTTGTAAGCATACCGCCAGCCCAACGCTCTGTAACGTATGGCATACCAACGGGTGCCACCTTCTCGGCAACAATATCCTTTGCTTGTTTCTTTGTAGCTACGAACAACACGCGACGACCGCTCTTTGCGATCTGCTTGAGTGCTGCAGCAGCCTCATCGAGCTTAACAACAGTCTTGTGAAGATCGATGATGTGGATGCCGTTCTTCTCCATAAAGATATATGGAGCCATTTTAGGGTTCCACTTACGCTTCAAGTGGCCAAAGTGAACGCCTGCATCCAATAATGTATTAAAATCTGTACGTGACATTTTAATTTCAATGTTAAAATTTTAATTTCTCTTTTCTTCAACCTCTTAGGTAGTAACCTCTGGTTAATCCAAGAGGTTTTCCGCGACGGAGCAATCTTCGAGTAATACCTATATATATTATTAATAGCAGTCTCAAAAATTTCTGAACTCGCGTCGTGCTTTGCCGAAATTTCGGTCTGTAAGGACTAACGCTTACTGAACTGGAACTTACGACGTGCTCCAGGCTGACCTGGCTTCTTACGCTCAACCTCACGAGAATCACGTGTGAGGAAACCGTTCTTCTTCAATACTGAACGGAACTCTGCATCTACCTGACACAATGCACGTGCGATACCCATGCGAGCTGCCTCTGCCTGACCCTTGATACCACCACCATCGAGGTTGATAGTAACGTCATAGCTCTCCAAAGTGTTAGTAACCAACAAAGGCTGCTTAACCTCGTACTGGAGAATGTTCAATGGGAAATAGACATCAAGTGCTCGGTGGTTGATTGTAATCTGACCATTACCAGGCTTGAGGAATACGCGAGCCACAGCTGCCTTACGGCGACCTACGGTGTTTACAACTTCCATACTCTTTACTTAATCTCGTTTAACTTAATTTCCTTAGGGTTCTGTGCAGTGTGAGGATGCTCAGCACCAGCATAAACCTTCAAATTCTTCATAATTGCCTCGCCCAAACGGGTCTTTGGCAACATACCCTTTACAGCGTGCTCGATAACAAACTCAGGCTTCTTAGCCAAATAGTCTGCAGGAGTAGCAAAACGCTGACCACCGGGGAAACCGGTGTGACGTACATAGACCTTGTCGGTCATCTTGTTGCCCGTGAGCTTCACCTTCTCAGCGTTAATCACGATAACATTATCACCGCAATCAACGTGTGGAGTGTAGCCGGGCTTGTTCTTGCCTCGGAGGATCTTCGCCACCTGCGACGCAAGACGTCCCAATACCTCGTTGGTAGCATCAATAACTACCCACTGCTTCTCAACAGTAGCTGCATTCAACGAGATAGTTTTGTAACTTCTTGAATCCATCTTTTACGTTTTGTTAATACTTTAATTTGTTGTAATCCTTAATCCGCATATTTGCGGGCTTGCAAAGATAGTAAAAATTTTTTATATAAATATAAATCCCTGAAAATTATTGCAAATAAATCGATTTCGGCACCTTTTTCATCCCATTTTCAGACATAAAAGGAGTGCTTACCCCGAAAGATAAGCACCCCACAACAAGTTATATGGTTTATTATCCCAAGAACGCAAGCAATACACCGGCAGCAACTGCTGAGCCGACAACACCTGCAACATTAGGACCCATAGCGTGCATCAAAAGGAAATTCGATGGACAAGCCTTCTGACCTTCGGTCTGCGATACACGAGCAGCCATAGGCACTGCTGACACACCTGCCGAACCAATAAGTGGGTTAATCTTATTACCCTCCTTAGCAAAGAGGTTCATAAACTTAGCGAGCAACACACCACCTGCCGAACCGAGGCTGAATGCTAAGATACCGAGCACGAGAATGAAGATAGTCTTCTCGTTGAGGAAGTTCTCTGCGACCGCAGTTGCTCCAACCGAGATACCGAGGAAGATAACTACGATATTCATCAGCTCATTCTGGACAGTCTTGCTCAAGCGGTCAACGACGCCACACTCCTTCATCAAGTTACCCAACATCAAGCAGCCTACCAGCGGAGCAGCCGATGGCAACAAGAGTGAGATAATGACTGCAAGCACGATAGGGAAGATTATCTTCTCCTTCTTCGATACCTGACGCAACTGCGACATCTTAATCATACGCTCCTTCTGTGTAGTCAAGGCACGCATAATAGGTGGCTGAATAACAGGCACCAATGCCATATAAGAGTAAGCAGCAATAGCGATTGGACCCAACAACTCTGGAGCCAACTTCGCTGTCAAGAAGATAGATGTCGGACCATCTGCTCCACCGATAATACCGATACTACCACACTCGTTGAGTTCGAAGCCGAGGAAATAGGCACCGATAAATGTAGCAAAGATACCCAACTGAGCAGCAGCACCCAACATAAAGCTCTTTGGGTTAGCAATCAGCGGACCAAAGTCGGTCATAGCTCCCACACCAATGAAAATCAAGCAAGGATATACTCCGAGCTTTACTCCAAGGTACAATACGTCCAGCAATCCAAAATTACCCTCAGCAAACTCACCCCAGTTAACGTGTCCACCAACGAAGAACTCCGAGTGGAACATTCCGGCACCTGGGAGGTTTGTAAGCAACATACCGAAAGCAATAGGGAGCAACAACAGTGGCTCATATTGCTTCTTGATAGCCAAATAGAGCAAGAAGCAAGCAAGACAAATCATAATCAATGCCTTATAGCCGCCATCAGCAAAGAACTGAACGACGCCTGCATCATTTGCAAAATTAACAAGGCTATCAACGATAGAAGTTTCCAAAAAACTAATCATAACACTACTCGATTACAAGTAATACTTCACCCTCCATAACGGTAGCACCAGCCTGAACATTGATAGACTTAACAACACCGCCACGCTCTGCGTCGATATTGTTCTCCATCTTCATAGCCTCCAACACTACCAAAGTCTGACCTGCCGCAACAGTATCGCCCTCCTTTACATTGATAGCGATAACAGTACCTGGCAGCGGGCAAGTAACCTTTGTACCTGCACCACCCGCAGCAGCAGGAGCCGCTGGCTTCGATGCCAAAGGAGTAACAGGAGTTACCGACAAACCTGTGGCAGCAGGAGCAGGAGCAACAGCTGGCTTCGAAGTCTGACGAGCAGTAGCACCCTCTATCTCCACATTATACTTAACACCATTCACTACGACACGAGCCTCTGTCGATGCCTCATTGACATTCTCAACTTTAACCTCATACTCGTTGCCGTTTATCTTCAATGAATACTTTTTCATCTTCTCTTAAATTATTTGTGTTTAGGGAGCTGAGTCAAGCCGTGAATCTTAGAGTTCCAAGGCGAGTAAGCTCTTGTAATACGATTAATGGTGAGCATCTCTGACTCGCGGTCGTGCAAGTCGCTCTTATACATCTTCAGGGCAACGATGATTGCAGCCACAATTTCGTTATCACTGATTGCGTGCTCTTCATACTCCACCTCACCGGTTGGAGCGACGCTCTTCACCTTACGCTGGTGGGTAAAGAAGTATCCCATCACCTTCATTATGCCAATCATTAAGACCAGCACAAAAAAGACTGTCAGGAAACCAACACCTGCCACAGCAAACATATAAGGCATCGAGTCCCAATTGATAGTTATCAACATCTCCATAACAACCTATTTTACAATGGAATATTAGAGTGCTTCTTAGGTGGGTTCTGCAAACGCTTTGTTGCCAACGACTGCAAAGCACGGATAATACGGAAACGAGTGTTACGTGGCTCGATTACATCGTCGATATAGCCATAGCGAGCTGCATTGTAAGGGTTAGAGAACTTATCCTTGTACTCCTGCTCCTTCTCGGCAACGAACTTAGCCTTCTCTGCTGGGTCTGTGAACTCAGCCAATGCCTTAGCGTGGAGAACCTCCACAGCACCACTTGCACCCATAACTGCGATCTCTGCTGATGGCCAAGCATAGTTGATATCACCACGGATGTGCTTAGACGACATCACGATATATGCACCACCGTAAGCCTTACGCAGAGTAACTGTTACCTTTGGCACTGTAGCCTCGCAGTAAGCAAACAGGAGCTTCGCACCGTGAGTAATCACACCACCATACTCCTGACCTGTACCTGGCAAGAATCCAGGAACGTCAACCAATGTTACCAATGGGATGTTGAACGCGTCGCAGAAACGTACGAAGCGAGCAGCCTTACGGCTTGCATTGATATCGAGCACACCTGCCATAAACTTAGGCTGGTTAGCGATGATACCTACGCTCTGACCATTGAAACGTGCGAAGCAAGTGATGATGTTCTTGGCATAGCCTGCTGCACTCTCCAGATACTCACCATTATCCACGATAGCCTTGATAACAGAGTACATATCGTATGGCTGGTTAGGGTTATCAGGAATAATCTCGTTCAATGAATCCTCCAGACGAGCGATGCTATCGTTGCACATTGCCAATGGAGCATCCTCCATATTGTTCTGTGGCAAGTATGAGAGCAGGTTGCGAATCAGTGCGATACCCTCCTCCTCTGAGTCAACAGCGAACTGAGCTACACCACTCTTTGTTGTGTGCATATTTGCACCACCCAACTGCTCCTGAGTAACATCCTCACCTGTAACAGTCTTAACAACCTTAGGACCTGTAAGGAACATATTAGATGTCTCACGACGCATAATGATGAAGTCAGTCAACGCTGGAGAGTAAACAGCACCACCGGCACAAGGGCCGAAGATAGCAGAAATCTGTGGGATAACACCCGAAGCCATCACGTTACGCTGGAAGATATTAGCGTAACCTGCCAAAGCGTTTACACCCTCCTGGATACGAGCACCACCCGAGTCGTTCAAGCCGATACAAGGAGCACCGTTGCTCATAGCCATATCCATCACCTTACAAATCTTGTCAGCCAAAGAGATTGACAAAGAACCTGCTGTTACGGTGAAGTCCTGTGCAAATACATACACCAGACGACCGGCAATCGTACCATAACCTGTTACAACGCCATCACCAAATGTATGCTTCTTCTCCATACCGAAGTCGTAGCAACGGTGAGTAACGAACATATCGAACTCCTCGAAACTACCCTCATCCAAAAGCATATTGATACGCTCACGAGCAGTATACTTACCCTTTGCGTGCTGCTTCTCGATAGCCTTCTCGCCACCGCCCAAACGAGCAGTCTCGCGATTCTCAATCAGTTTGGCTATCTGTTTTTGAATTTCGCTCATAATGTGCTTAATGTTTTATTTCGTTTGTAAATTATTTGTTCTTATCCTCACACAACTCTGTCAAAATACCCTGAGTTGACTTTGGGTGAAGGAATGCAATTGTCATACCCTCAGCACCTGCACGTGGAGTCTTGTCGATGAGGCGAATACCCTTCTCCTCAGCATCTGCCAACTGCTCCTCGATGTTCTCGCAAGCAAGAGCCATATGGTGAATACCTACACCACGGTTCTCGATATACTTAGCGATTGTAGAGTCCTCTGAAGTAGGCTCCAAGAGCTCAATCTTAGTCTGACCGAGCTTGAAGAAAGCTGTCTTAACCTTCTGGTCTGCAACCTCCTCAATAGCATAACACTTCAAACCCAATACATTCTCCCAGTAAGGAATTGCCTCGTCGAGGCTCTTCACAGCAATACCCAAATGCTCAATGTGTGAAACTTTCATAATTTTTGATGTTTTAATTTATTAGTTTTATGTATGTTGAAATTACAATCTCATCTTAAATTGCACATAATCGCACAAAGGTACAAGTAAAATCCCAAATAAGAAAATATTTTACGACCTTTTATATATAAAATATATATAAATAGTTCAAATTCCGACACTCCGTTCTCTTCTGTGCAAATAGCCGCAAAAACTCTTGTTTCTTTTGTCAAAAGGTGTTATTTTTGTTGGTTGTATCACATTTGATTTACGATGCGTAGACTCTGTATTATAATTTTTGCTTTGCTGTGTTCCACCACAGCAGCTCTTGCCCAGAACATTATCATTGGCGACAAGATTCCCAAGATAAGGAGCCACGCCTGGCTGATGGATGCCGAGCCCGACTCAGCACCCTACACCTGTATTATATTCTACCATTCGGAGAGCAGCTTGTGCAATGCAGCCCTACGGGGCGTCAAACAACTTTGCCGTGAGTACAAAGGTCAATTCAACATCGTCATCATCACCAAAGAGGACTACTCCGTAGCGGGTGTCAGCCTCACCTCTGCCTTGGATAACTACTCTGGCGTACTATTCGACAACGAGGGCAGAATATTTCGCGACTTTGGGGTTAAATTTGTACCATTTTGCGTGATATACAACTCCCACCGTGAAGCGGTATGGTGCGGCAACGCTGCAACACTTAACATCAACATTTTCCGCAATATAGTAACCGAAAAAGATAAGATATAAAATGGCATTCACTAAAATCGAACATTTCGAGCGAGAATACATTGATGCTCATCACGACAGTGCACTCAACGTTACTGCCGGTGTTGAGGACCAGCCCATTGTCAACCCCTATTTTGTCCGTAAGAAACGTCGCACGATAACCACCGACGAGTATGTCGATGGTATCCTTCGTGGCGACATTACGATTCTCTCGCAGGCTATCACCCTGATAGAGAGCAACAATCCTACGCATTACGCTCAGGCTCAGGAGATTATCGAGCGTTGCCTACCCTACTCGGGTAAATCTATCCGCATAGGCATCACGGGTGTTCCAGGAGCAGGAAAATCGACTTTCATTGAGGCTATCGGCGGTATGGTAGCGAGCCTTCGTCATCGTTTGGCTGTGCTTGCTATTGACCCAAGTTCGGAGCGTAGCGGTGGCTCTATTCTGGGCGACAAGACACGTATGGAGAGCATATCATCCAATCCCGACATCTTCATCCGCCCTTCGCCATCGGCGGGCTCATTGGGTGGCGTAGCCCGTAAGACACGCGAGACCATCGTGCTGTGCGAGGCTGCCGGCTTTGATGTCATCTTCATCGAGACCGTTGGTGTTGGTCAGTCCGAGACGGCTGTTCACTCTATGGTCGATATGTTTATGATGTTGCAGATTTCGGGTGCAGGCGATGAGTTGCAGGGTATCAAGCGAGGTATTATGGAGATGGCAGATATGATGGTCATCACCAAGGCAGATGGCGAGAATATCCACAAGGCAGAGCTGGCAAAGGTGCAGTATCAGGGAGCACTCCACCTCTTCCCAATGCCCGAGTCGGGATGGCGACCCAAGGTATACACCTGCTCATCGGTCAACAAGACCGGTTTGGAGGAGGTATGGAAAGGTGTTGAGGAGTATATCGAGCATATCGAGCAGAATGGCTACTATGCAGCCAACCGCAACCGCCAGAATAAGTATTGGATGTACGAGAGTATCAACGAGGCACTGAAGAGCAGCTTCTACCAAAATCCGGAGATTGAGGCTCGCATAGCCGATGTTGAGGCTCGTGTATTGGATGCGAAACTCAGCTCATTCATTGCTGCCAAAGAGCTGTTAGATATCTATTTTGGCGATAAGTAAGCCAATAAAGCAATAAACTAAAAGCGGTGAAAATCAACTGATTTTCACCGCTTTTTTCTATAACAGGTATCCCGATGCAACATAGGCAATCAGAAATCCCACAATAAATAGAGCCACGCCCTTGCCGTTTCGTATATTTGTCGCTTCGGCGAAGCCCTTATAGCTCCAATAGAAGTACCACACAGAGAAGAGCAACGACACAAGACTCACCAACAATATGGTCGACATATACTGCGTTACAGCCGACAAATCAGGATTTGCTCCAGATACTATCGCCTCGCCCAGGAGTTGCATCTTGAACATCACGCTCTTGACCTCTGGCACTGTATACATAAGCAACATCACATCGAAGGGCAGACGTGCAAAGAGATTATATGCTGCCACATCTTGCAAACGCACCTGCGAGGTGGAGAAGAGTTTGCCAATAATAAATAAAACGATAGTAAAAATCAACCACACCGCCAACTGCTCCACCGTACTCTGCCACAGACGTGGCTGCTCCAGCACGATAGCCACTTGTGTAAGCGAGGTCATCTTCAGTGGCAGGAGCCAGCAATATATCGCAGTCATTATCATCATCGCCACACCCCAACAGCCTATTTGTCGCATTGCGAGGTAGCGAAACGGATTAAGCAACTTTTTCATACCTTATAATTATATCATCACTTGCACATCACGCTCTAAAGATATAATGGCTCGCAACAAGCGAGCCATTATATCCTATTATTATCAGGTGCTTGTCCTATTTGTTAGACATCTGCTGATACACCTCGTTGTACTTGTTGTACTTCTCCATAATACCTGGCTCCTCACGCAAGCGGAATGTCAAAGCCTTCAAAGTCTCAACAGTGCTAAAGTTCTCAGGATTCAGCTCATACGACTTCTCCAAATATGGAAGAGCCTCCATATAGATACCGTTGATAGCCTTCATATCCTTATCCTGCTCCTCGTAGCTTGTGTACTCACGCTCGTAGAATGCCTCGTTAGCTGCATCACCCTTCAAAGTGTAGAAGTAACCGATGTAGAACCAAGTCATATAGTCCTCAGGAGTAATCTCTACAACCTTCTTGAAAGATACGATAGCCTCGTCGTAGTTCTCCAAAGCGAAGAAGATACGACCACGACCAAACCACAAACCTGCGTTCTGTGGATCACGCTCCAGAGCGTTGTCTACCAACTCAACCAGGTCAGCTGGGTTGCCAAGGCTCTCCTCTGAAGTATAGAGGTGTACCAAGCCCTCTACGATATTCTCATTCTCAGGGAACTTAGCCAAGCCCTCCATCAACACCTGCTTTGCACGCTCAAGGTTAGCAGCACGAACAGGAGAATCTGTCTGGTTAGCATAGCATACGTAGAGATAGAAGTAGATGTTACCATCCTGGTCGGTATAACCCTCAGCCAAAGACTGGTTCAAAGCAGCTGCACCCTTCTCATATGACTTAGAGTTTGAGTTAGCCTGACCATCTACAGTATAGAGATAACCTGCAAAATATGGGTAGTCGCCGGTCTTATTGCCCGCATATGCAGGGCTATTCTGAACCTCATAAGCCTTAGTATAGAAATATGCTGCGTCGAGATACAACTCCAAATCGAGGCTTACATTACCGCCCTGCTTGTAGTAGTTCTCCAACTTAACCAACTCCTCAGCAATCTTCTTCTCCTGCTTAGCATCCAACTCGTAAGCCTTGTTCAAAGATGCAAGAGCCACAGCACACAAATCCTTATTCTCAATAACGAAATCTGTTGCTACCCAAGTGGTGAGCAGGTTGTTTACTGCTGCAACATAAACTGTAACCCAAGGGAACTGGAACTCGTTATACACTCCACCCGAGAGCTGAACACCCATACGGCTACCTGTTGGCTCGCCAAGTACCATCTGTACATCGTCCATAGTCATACCTACGTACAAATCCTTTGTAGCGATGGTTGCTGCCTCATAGTAAGCCTTAGCGTGGTTCATCCAGGTCGAAGCCTTGCCATTCTTCTTAGCATCCTGCAAAGTAGCATCAGCCTTCTCAAGCTTAGCCTTCACGCTCTCCTTGTTAATCTTTTGTGCATTTACCATTGGTGTCGCCATAACCATTACAGCCAGCACCGCAAAAAGTAACTTCTTCATAATTTTACTCTTTTAATGTAAAACGTTCATTATTTAATTTTATTGTCTATCGCTCTTCATTAGTCTCTGCCTGCTCGACAACAACTGCCTCGGTCTGCTCTACCTCGGCTACCTCTGTTGTGCTCTCAGCGTCTACGACTACACCCTCCTGTGGCTCCTCTTCCTCGCTCTTTGGCACTGCCATCACCGAAGCGATTGAGTCGCCATCACGCAAGTTGATGATACGTACGCCCTGGGTTGCACGACCTGCGACACGTATCTGATCCACCTTCGTGCGGATTGTGATACCCGACTTATTGATAATCATCAAATCGTTATCATCCTCCACAGCCTGGATAGATACCAAGTCGCCCGTCTTCTCGGTGATGTTGATAGTCTTCACACCCTTACCACCACGGTTAGTGATACGATACTCGTCCAGGTCGGTACGCTTACCATATCCGTGCTCCGAGAGTACCAAGACATCCTTCTTCTGGTCAGGCTCAATGCAAATCATTCCTACAACCTCGTCATCGTTCTCGAGCTCGATACCTCTTACACCGGCACTCACACGACCAATAGGACGCACCTTGTTCTCTGGGAAGCGTATAGCCTTACCGCCACGTGCCGCAATCATAATCTCCGACTCGCCGCTGGTAATCTTTGCCTCCAGAAGCTGGTCGCCCTCGCGGATAACAATCGCGATGACACCATTCTGACGTGGACGAGAGTAAGCCTCCAACTTAGTCTTCTTGATGATACCCTCGCGAGTACACATCACTATGTAGTTGTTGTTGATATACTCCTCGTCGTTGAGATTCTTGGTGTTGATATAAGCACGTACCTTATCATCTGGTTCAATCTGGATGACGTTCTGTATAGCACGACCCTTCGAAGCACGTGTGCCCTCTGGAATCTCATATACCTTCAACCAGTAGCAACGGCCCTTCTCGGTAAAGAACATCATCGTGTTGTGCATCGAAGCAACATAAATGTGCTCGATGAAGTCCTCATCACGTGTAGCACTACCCTTCACGCCTATACCGCCACGGTTCTGTGTACGATACTCAGCGAGTGGTGTACGCTTGATATAACCCATATGCGAGATGGTGATTACCATATCCTCATCAGCATAGAAATCCTCTGGGTTGAACTCCTCCGAAGAGTATACAATCTCGGTACGACGCTCGTCGCCATACTGAGCCTTTATCTCCTGCAGCTCATCTTTCACAATCTGCCACTGCATCTGCTCGCTTGCCAGCACCTCGTTGTAGTAGTTAATCTTACGCTCCAACTCTGCGTGCTCCGCCTCCAACTTCTCACGCTCCAAGCCTGTGAGCTGACGCAGACGCATCTCCACGATAGCCGCCGACTGTATCTCGCTCAAGCCGAAACGCTCCTGCAATGCCTGCTTAGCCAAGTCGGTGCTGCGTGATGACTTGATAATCTGAACTATCTCGTCGATGTTCTCCTGTGCGATGAGCAAACCCTGTACGATGTGCATACGCTCCTGGGCTTTCTTCAAGTCGAAGCGTGTACGACGTACAACAACATCGTGGCGGTGGTCTACGAAGTGATGAATCAAATCCTTCAGGTTAAGCAGCTGAGGACGACCATTCACCAATGCGATATTGTTCACCGCAAACGATGTCTGCAACTGGGTATTCTTGAACAGAGTATTCAACACCACATTTGCCGAAGCATCTTTCTTGACAAAGATGGTGATACGCATACCCTTTCTATCACTCTCGTCGTTGATGTAAGAGATACCCTCAATCTTCTTCTCGTTAACCAGCTCACCGATTTTCTTAATCATCTCGGCTTTGTTAACCATATAAGGAATCTCCGTAACTACGATACACTCTCGACCGCTCTCTGTTGTCTCAATCTCGGTACGTGCACGCATCATCACGCGACCACGACCTGTCAGCAGAGCCTCCTTCACGCCCTCGTAGCCATAAATCAAAGCTCCTGTTGGGAAGTCGGGACCCTTCACATACTGCAACAGCTCCTCGCACTCACACTCTGGGTTGTCGATATAAGCACAGCAGGCATCCACTACCTCGCCGAGGTTGTGTGGTGCCATATTTGTAGCCATACCTACCGCAATACCGCTTGCACCGTTCACCAACAAAAGTGGGATACGTGTAGGCAGCACAGTAGGCTCCTTAAGTGTATCATCGAAGTTTGTTGTCCAGTCGATAGTATCCTTCTCGATATCTGCCATCACCTCATCGGTAATCTTCTGCATACGAGCCTCGGTATAACGCATTGCCGCAGCAGAGTCGCCGTCCATCGAACCGAAGTTACCCTGACCCTCTACCAAAGGATAACGCATTGCCCACTCCTGAGCCAGACGCACCATAGCCTCATATACTGAGCTATCGCCGTGTGGGTGGAACTTACCGAGCACATCACCGACGATACGTGCAGACTTACGTGTTGGCTTATCCGAGTAGAGATTAAGCTCAGCACTCATATCGTAAAGAATACGACGATGAACAGGCTTCAAACCATCACGCACATCTGGCAACGCACGCGACACAATTACCGACATCGAATAGTCGATATAAGCCGACTTCATTTGTTCCTCGATATTGATAGGCACAATTCTACCCACCAAACCGTCATTCTTTTCTTCTTCAGTCAACATATTTCTATTTTCCTAATAAAATTAGCACAAAGTGCACTCTCATTAATCAAACAAAAGTAGTGTTTATTTTACAAATAAACAACTTTACATCCCGTTTTCTTGCGTTTTTCAAAATTTATTTCTCAAAACACCCCGTTTTTGCCCATTTTTAGGCTGTTTAAGGCGATTAAAAAAATCTCCCGACACCCTGCCGAGAGATTTTTCTGTCCAAGACCGCTTTTTTTACAGTCATCCGTCTCTATCTGAAATCTATCATCTCAAAGCCACGATAGGCTGATGGAGCAAACTTCTTCACTGGGGTGTTATCACTCGCAATACTTTTGATGTCAATGTACGCCTCATCCTCATAGAGAGTATAGAGCAACGACAGAGGTTTGCCACTTGCAGCATCTATTGTGATGTAGATATCGCCCTCCTCCATAATGTCGTTTCCCGAGAGGTGAATCTCCACCTCCGAGCCCTCGCTGGAGGTTATCTCCGCCGAGTAATCCTCGCCTACAAAATCAAAACAACGTGTAGGGTTATCGAGTATGTTATGGCTCTTGGTATCAACCACATCGATATTCACCTCACGACGCACGCCATCCACCTCATAACGAGCTTTACCGTCGGCGTACACCTCCGACCGTCCCACCGAGATATAGTAGCTGTCGCCACTTACAACACAGTAGCCCTCCGAGACAAAATCTGCCGAGGTTAGCTGGAATGTAATCTTATACGCACCCAATCCATCAACATATTTATCCAACTTAGCAAGCATCGCATCTGCACCGCTCTGTGCCGAGACAACGCCGCAGCATACCACAGCTATCAACGCCAATAATATCTTACGCATAAACATCTGTTTTTCAATTAAAACGTACGACTTACTCCACTTAGTGTTTCACTCATCTAAAAAAGTCCCAACTCCTGCAACTTTGCCTCCAACGAAGGCAGGTCATAATACTTTATCTCGCGAGGTTTAGAGCCTATCTGAGGGCCAACGATTCCATCACGCTCCAACTGACGCACGATACGTGCCGCACGGTTAAATCCCACCTCGTGAGTCTGCTGAATAGAGGATATCGAGAATCTTCCGTTAGCGACAATATCGCGAGCAATTTCAGCATATTTAGCATCATACTTCACCGCCTTACCACTCTCTCCATCGGAGCCGCTGTCTCCACCTCCGTAGCCACCCTCGCCACTACCTTCGGTACTATACTCGGGCAACATATACGCCTCGGTATATCCCTGCTGCTCTGCTATCGAGTCTACCAGACGTGTGATTTCTGGCGTGTCAATCAGAGCACACTGCATACGTGTCAGCTCGCCATCCTTCGAGATAAGCATATCGCCTCGACCAATAAGCTGATTAGCACCTGGCTGGTCGATGATAGTCTTTGAGTCGACCATCGACATCACTCGGAACGCAATACGTGATGGGAAGTTAGCCTTGATACCTCCCGTGATAACCTTCACATCGGGTCGCTGCGTTGCCACGATAAGGTGGATACCCACAGCACGTGCCTTCTGTGCCAGACGCATCACAGGAGCCTCCACATCCTTTGCCATCATAATCAGGTCGGCAAACTCGTCTATCACCACAACTATATACGGCAGAAAACGATGACCATTATTAGGGTTGAGCCTACGCTGAACAAACTTCTCGTTATACTCTACTATATTCTTTGTTGTCGCCATCTTACATAACTGCAGACGGTTCTCCATCTCGATAACCAACGAGTTAAGCACACATACAGCCTGCTTTGTATCGGTTACGATTGCATCATCTGCCGACTCCATCTTAGCCAAGAAATGACGCTCCAATCGCTGATACATCGAGAACTCCACCATCTTAGGGTCTATCAATACGAACTTCAACTCTGCAGGGTGCTTACGATAGAGCAACGATGCAATTATCGCATTCAGACCAACCGACTTACCCTGTCCCGTAGCACCTGCTACCAGCAAGTGAGGCAATTTAGCCAAATCGAACACATAGCTCTTATTCTGTATCGTGCGACCGATGACCACAGGCAACTGAGCCTTCGACTCCTGAAACTCTGGCGAGAGAATTGATGAACGCATCGACACAATTTGCTTGTCGCGGTTTGGCACCTCTATACCGATTGTTCCACGACCAGGTATAGGAGCAATAATACGTATACCCAACGATTTGAGGCTCTGTGCAATATCCTTCTCCAGACCCTGAATCTTCGCAATCTTCACGCCCTGCGCCTGTACAATCTCATAGAGAGTAATCGTAGGGCCTACCGTCGCATTTATATCCACGATAGGAATACCGAAATTCAGCAGTGTCTCCTCAATACGATGCTTATTCTCGAGAATCTCCTCATCGCTCACCTTGTTCGTTGAGTGATAGTCCTCCAATATACGCACATCGGGCTTACGATACGACTTTAAGTCGAGTAGCGGATTATACAAGTCATCCTCTACATCCTCCTCGTCTACCTCCTTATGTGTTGGTGTGTATACCTTTATTACTATACCATCCTCATCCACCTCATCTTCTGCCGCAGCCTTATCTGTATCCACACTCTTATCCGCAATATCATCGGGCTCTATATCCTTCTCTGCAGGATTATCATCATCGTCTGATACAATGATAAATTGCTCCTCATTATCGTCAGTCGTACCGAGCAACTTCTCCCTATCTATCTCCTTTTGAGGCACATCATCTCCCACAATCTTTTGGGGCTCTTCCGCCTTCGTGTCATCATCCTCTACCGCCACGATAGCTATCTCGTCGCCGAGCTTGGCATTCACATCTTTTATAGGTCGCTTACCAGCAACCACCGCTGGCTTGGGCGGCATTGGCGTCTTCTCATCATCCGTATCTTCTGCTTCTTTCGCATCCTCATCAACCTCAGCATCCTCCTCTGTCGACGATGTGATTTTGGAAGCGATATTCCCTACTCCACTCTCCACCTTGCGTGCCACACCGCTGAGGAAGTTTATGAGATTGCTGTTGATGACTATTCCCGTCAGACCCCACGCAAAGATAAGCACCAATATCACTCCGAGCTGCATTATCTCGTTGAGCCACTCTGCCGAGGCTCTACCCCAGTCGCCTCCCCACGGGAAGGTAGTATCGGCAAGATAACTGATATATCCCATCGTCGTCGAGCCGACCACTAAGAGCAAACCCACACACAACGACACATACCACAGATGCATCTCGCGGCGAAGCACTATCTGCCAGCCGAAGAAGACCATAGCCGCCGCCAGCAGTAGTCCAAAGATGCCGAATGAGCCATCCACAAATCCATAACCTATGTATGCACCCAAATCACCGAACAAGTTACCGGCAGGATTTACCCCGCCAGCGATAGCACTCACATCCTCGCTCCAGCTGAAGAAGTGCGACAGTGTTGAGATAAAAGAGAACACACCGCTCACCAGCAGCACAAAACCAAATATCCAGATTACATTATCTCCCGATGCCTGATTTTTTGCCTTTGGTGCAGCTTTTCTCGTCGTTTTACCAGCCTTACTTTGTGCCATATATGTTCAAAATTTAAGGTTCTACTTTTCAAATGCTTTCCTACGTAATCTCTCGCCATACTCCGCATCGGCGAAGGTCATAAACTCATAGTGCGGAGTGTTGCCCTTCTCGGCTCTTATGTCGCAGCTGTCGAGCAACGACTCCACGCGTTTAGCTACCGCCTCACCCGAGTCAATAATCTCCACCTGCTGCCCATCTATCACCTGCTCAATCACATTACGAAGGAACGGGTAGTGGGTACATCCCAACACTATTATATCCGCCCCCTGCTCTACGATAGGCTCTATCACCGCCCTCACCTTGTGCAATGTCGCGGGGGACGACTCCTCATTAGCCTCTACCGCCTCCACGAAGCCCTCGCCTACGCTCTTTATCACCTTCACTCCCTCACCATAGCGAGCCAATGTCGAGAGGAACTTCTCACTCTCTAAGCTACGCTCGGTAGCCACCACACCGACCACTCCGCTCTTCGTTCTCAGGCACGCAGGTTTTATCGCTGGCTCCAACCCTACGATAGGTATCTGGTCAAATCGCTCTCTGAGGTATGCTATCGCAGCCGATGTAGCAGTGTTACACGCCACCACGACCATCTTACATCCTCTCTCCACAAGAGTCTCCACTGCCTCCTCTGCTATCTCGCGTATTAGCTCCATAGGCAACGAGCCATAGGGACAGTTCTTGCCGTCGCCCAGGTATATCAACGACTCCTCGGGCAGTTCTCTCTGCAACTCTCGCCATACAGACAAACCACCAAACCCCGAATCATACACTCCTATCGGACTATTGTTCATCGATATACTCTTTAATCCTTGTTACCAGCTCCACATCGCTCAGCGGTGTGCAATCTATCGTGAGCGTTGCTTTTTGATAGAAGGGCTCTCGCTGAGCCATATTCTCTCGCATAAACGCCACCAACTCCTCATCGTTCAGACCTCGGAGCTTAGGTCTCTTCTCTCTTCCGTGCGGGCTCAGACGCGAAGCAATCTGCTCGGCGGTACGCTTTAGGTAAAGTGTCGTTCCCACCTGGTTCATCACCTCCATATTATCCCTCCACAGGGGCAATCCTCCACCTGTCGAGACGACCATATCCTCATCACTTGTCGCCAGCTCCTCCAATATGAAGCGTTCCGACTTACGGAAATACTCCTCTCCCTCGTAGTGAAATATGTCGGCTATCGTTGCCCCCTCGCGGCTCTCCACCTCGGCGTCGGTATCCACAAAACGGACACCCATCGCCCGAGCTAACTTCTTGCCGAGTGAGCTCTTGCCACACCCCATATATCCCACCAAGAAGAGTTTCATTCCCTAACGGTTTAGAATAAATTTAACTGCTCGGGGGTGATATCCATCACCACCTCCTCTGTCGCAGGCTCATCCACGACAACCTCCTCAGGCTCATCATTCGCCTCTGCTACCCTATCCATAGCCTCACCAATATCCAAGCCCTCATCGGCAGTTGCCACCTCTTCCACCGCCTCCATTGGCTCATCGTCTACCATTGGCTCATCCTCTGGCTCGGCAGGCTCTTCAGGCTCTATGAACGAGAGCGACGCCACATCGTAAGTCGTAATTCTCTTACCCTTAGCACGATGGCTCTTCACTGCGATAAACGAGTCCACATCCACCTCATCCGCAGGACGTGAGGCGTGAGCACCCTGATATGTTACCACTAACGTAGCCGCTGCCTTATCGGTTATCGCCACGAAGTTCATCAGTTTCTCATCCTCTAAGAACGACTGCATCTTCTCGCTCGCCTCCAACTGGAAACGCTTCATATAGTAGTAATTCTGCTCCTTATCGAAGTAGCAAAGACTATATATCTTACCTGGCACAAATCGTTCTACGCGTATCGTCTCATCGGGGAAGTGCTGGTCGACATTAAATCCTGTGATATAATATTGATTCTTCGATGTCCACACCACAATCTTATCATCGCCCTTGAACTCTCCGAGCAGCACTCCTCTGCCATCGGTGTTGAGACGACGCACATCCTCATCGTACCATATATTCTGACCACCCAGAGTCGATGTGCCTCGCTCTTTGAGCACAATCTTATGTATGCCATAACGCGAGAAGAGGTTACCCTGGCTCTGTCGACCCTTTATGGCGAGTGTCGAGAAGTCCAAATCCTCTATCACACGCTTCAAGCGTGGACGTGGACGGAAATATATCCTCAGCACCTCAGCCTCTCCGTTAGGGTTGACCGACATATAGAGTATCTCACTCTTGGGCGTACCCTTCGTCAGGTCATACTCCTTATCACGTGATATACTCTTTATGGCACAACGCTTCTTCATTATCGCACCACCACGACCATCGCGATAGAGGATGTTGTATATCGTACGCTCATCATTTCGCTTGAATACTCCTATATAGTAGATATTCTTATCGAAGAACGCCTTATCACTCACCTTGGTGATTACATATCGGCCATCCTTCAGTATCACTATCACATCGTCTATATCGCTACAATCGCAGACAAACTCTGCATCCTTCATACTCTTACCTATGCCGAAGAATCCCTCCGCTCGGTCCACATAGAGTTTAGCGTTTGTTACCGCCACCTTTGTAGCCTCGATAGCATCAAACTCACGTATCTCGGTCTTTCTCTCGCGTCCCTTACCATACTTCTCGCGGATACGCTCATAGTATGCGATAGTGTAATCTGTCAGGTGGTCAAGGTCGTACTGTGTAGCCTTTATATCATCCTCTATCCGCTTAATCTCGTTATCTGCCTTCTCCTTGTCGAAACGTGATATACGGATGAACTTCAGCTCTGTCAGTCGCTTGATATCCTCTTCGGTTACCTCGCGACGCAACAACTTCTTGAATGGTGTCAGACCCTTATCAATTGCCGCATACGCCTCCTCGTGTGAGCGACATCCCTCGATAAGCTGATAGAGCTTGTTCTCGATAAATATCTTCTCGAGCGACGCTGCGTGCCAAGCCTCATTGAGCTCGTGCAGACGTATCTCCAACTCCTTGCCCAGCAGGTAGCGAGTATGGTCTGCTGACTGACGCAAGATATCCTTCACACCCATAAAGTGAGGCTTGTCATCGCTAATCACACAAGCATTAGGCGAGATAGAGACCTCACAAGAGGTGAAGGCATAGAGTGCGTCGATAGTCTTATCCGACGACTCATCATTAGCCACATGGATAACTATCTCCACCTTGTCGGCTGTCAGGTCATCCACCCTCTTAATCTTTATCTTACCCTTCTCGTTAGCCTTGATGATAGACTCCTTTATCGACTCCGATGTTGTCGAGTATGGTATCTCTGTGATAGCCAACGTACGTTTATCAATCTTCGAGATTCGTGCACGTACCTTCACCGCACCTCCTCGCAGACCATCGTTATAGCGACTCGCATCCATCAGACCTCCCGTCGGGAAGTCAGGCAGAAGCTGAAAATCCTCGCCACGCAGGTGTGCTATACACGCCGATATGAGCTCGTTGAAGTTGTGAGGCAAAATCTTCGATGCTAAACCCACAGCGATACCCTCAGTACCCTGAGCCAACAATAGCGGGAACTTTATAGGCAGCGTAACGGGCTCCTCATTTCGTCCGTCATACGAACGCATCCACTCTGTAGTCTTCTTGTTAAAGACCACATCAAGGGCAAACTTCGACAGTCGGGCCTCGATATATCGGGCTGCCGCTGCATCATCTCCCGTAAGGATATTACCCCAGTTACCCTGGCAATCAATGAGCAAATCCTTCTGTCCCAACTGCACCAGAGCATCCTTTATTGAGGCATCACCGTGTGGATGATATTGCATCGCCTGACCCACTATATTTGCCACCTTGTTGTAGCGACCATCATCGCAACACTTCATTGCGTGCAATATTCTTCGCTGTACAGGCTTCAAGCCATCCTCTACGTGAGGCACAGCACGTTCCAGAATAACATACGAGGCGTAGTCCAGAAACCAATTCTGATACATACCCGTAAGTTTTCTCAGGTTGCCTTCATCGGCAAACAGTCTGTCATACTTACTTTGTGCCACTGCGTCGCCACCCTCCACAGGCAACTCCTCTGCACCAATCTCTTCAATTATATCTTTTTCCTCTGCCATTTATGGTAGAAACAGTTTGTAGTTTTCTAAAATCTCCGTTATGCTATATCCTCGACCAAATCCTCCTCGATACGCAGGTTATTGATGATGAAGCCCTGACGCTCATAGGTATTCTTACCCATATAGAACTCCAGCAGGTCTGCTGTCGGGTCGTCCTTCGTCAATCGCACCTTATCCAGACGCATCTGCTCGCCTATCAGGTCCTTAAACTCGTCGGGCGAAATCTCACCCAGACCTTTGAATCGTGTAATCTCCGCCGAAGCACCACACTTCTTTATCGCCTTCTGTCGCTCCTCCTCCGAATAACAGTAGAAGTTCTCCTTCTTGTTTCTCACACGGAACAGAGGTGTCTGCAGGATGTAGAGGTGGCCACTACGTATCAGTTCTGGGAAGAACTGCACAAAGAACGATGTCATCAGCAGGCGAATATGCATACCATCCACATCGGCATCGGTTGCTATAATCACCTTGTTGTATCGCAGATTCTCCAATCCATCCTCAATATTGAGTGCCGACTGCAACAGGTTAAACTCCTCATTCTCGTAGACCACCTTCTTTGTCAGACCGTAGCAGTTCAATGGCTTACCACGCAAGCAGAACACCGCCTGCGTCATCGCGTCGCGACTCATCGTGATAGGACCCATAGCCGAGAGACCCTCTGTGATAAATATCATCGTCTTTTCAGCCAGGTCGTTTTTCGTGTCGGTCAGATGCACCTTACAATCACGCAACTTACGGTTGTTTACCGCCACCTTCTTAGCGGTTTCACGAGCCTTCTTCTGGATACCCGATATAGCCTTACGCTCCTTCTCATTCTCGGCAATCTTCTTCTGCATCACCTGTGCAGTCTCCAAGTGCTTGTGCATATAGTTGTCGAGATTTACCGACAGAAAATCATTCACAAACTGCTGCATCGAGACTCCTGGAGCAATCTCCTTCGAGCCCAAACGAATCTTTGTCTGCGACTCAAACACAGGGTCGTTCATTCTCACCGACACCGCAGCAATCATTGAGCCTCTCACATCCGACGGGTCGTAGTCCTTCTTAAAGAACTCCTTAATAACTTTCGCCACCGACGCTCGGAATGCCGCCTGATGCGTTCCGCCCTGGGGTGTATACTGTCCGTTCACAAACGAGTAGTAACTCTCGCCATATCCCGTACCGTGAGTGATAACCACATCGATATCCTCTCCCGAGAGGTAGATTGGCGGATACAAAGGCTCCTCCGAAAGATTGTCGTTTACCAAGTCCAGCAGACCATTCTTCGAGACATATTCCTGTCCGTTGAGGATTATCTTCAGACCTAAGTTCAGGTACGTATAATTTCGCACCAACTGCTCCACATAGTCGAGGTTATAGCTGTATTGTCCGAATATCTCTTCATCCACACGGAAACGAATCATCGTACCATTTCGCTCATCCACTCCACTCTCCCACTTATCTGAGAGCTCCAGTCCCTGGGCGAAACATACCGTATGAGCCTCGCCATCACGCACCGAGCGAGCTGTAAACTCACTCGAAAGCATATTGACCGCCTTCACACCCACACCATTCAATCCTACGGTCTTTTTGAAGGCGTCGCCCTCATACTTACCGCCGGTATTCATCTTACTCACCGCCGCCGACAGACTCTTCAGCGGAATACCACGACCATAGTCGCGTACCGTAACGACATTATCCTCAATAGTGATTGCAATCTTGTCGCCCGCACCCATAATGAACTCGTCGATAGAGTTATCGACAGTCTCCTTTATGAGTACATATATTCCGTCGTCGGACTGTGAGCCATCGCCCAGCTTTCCGATATACATACCTGGTCTGAGACGCAGGTGCTCTCGGGGCGAGAGCGTCTTTATGGCATCGTCATCGTATGCCACAGCGTTTGGTGTAGTCGTATTTTTGTTATTTGCCATATCTTAGGTTAATCCTCCTCTTTCGCCTTTTTATTTCAAACCCTTCATATCCTCACGCAGGTCAGCCAGAGCCTCTGTCATCTGCTCCTGCACCTTCTGCATCATATCCTTCACATCTGTCGCTGCCACCTCTTCTGCCGAAATAGGCTTCAGCACACGTATTCCGATGTTATGACCCCAATTCATCATCCAGCCCTTCAGCGTTGCACCTGTTCCATTCATCACCACAGGCAGAATCTCCACTCCTGCCTCCTTAGCCAATGTGAATGCACCCGCCTTGAAACGACGTATCTCGCCACTCTTTGAGCGTGTACCCTCTGGGAATATAGCCACACTCGCACCGCGACTAAGCCACAACTTACCATCACCCACAACCTTAGCCATCGCTGCCGAAGCGTTACCTCGCTCGATTGGAATATCTCCGTGAATGAGCAACATCACACCGAAGAATGGAGTCTTGAAGACCTCACGCTTCGACACCCAACGGAAATTAAGCGGAATCTTATACGCCGCCAGAATATCAACTCCCGATGTGTGGTTCAGCACAATCACATACGATTTGTTCTTATCGATATTCTCCAGACCCTCTATCTTACGGCGGATGCCGGGTATCCAGAAGAAGAGCCACGTCATATAGCGTGAAAGGCAATGTACCCAATATCTACTCTTCTGAAAAGGATATGTAAACAACAGACACAGAGCCGATAATATACACAAAATCGTAGTGTGGATTATCGTAAAGATGTAATACAAAACAGTCAACATAACTTCATATTTTTAAGTTCGATTTTCAATACACATTCAATCGGGCAAATTTACTAAAAAATGGCGGGGGAAACAAACTTTTGTCCGACTTTTTTACTACGTAAAATATTATCGGCTGACTTTTTGCAAATTGCAAGCTCTTTACTATCTTTGTTCTGCCACGGGCAAAATTACCGTAGCATATTGACAATTACTGACAAACCAACAAAACAATTTCAAATATGGGACTTTTTTCTCTCTTCGGGGGCAATAAGAAAGCGGCATACCCCACCGACACTATCGAATATGGCGACGGCGACAAACTCACTTTCACCTTCTTTGCCCACGCCTCATTTGCCATCACTTTGGGCGAGCGACATATCTACATTGACCCCGTCAGCGGCCACGCCCGTTACAGCCTTCTTCCAAAGGCTGATGCGGTGCTTATCACCCATCACCACTACGACCATTTAGACCGTGCTGCGATAGATGATATAACCACACGCAACTCTCTTATTATCTGCGATAAGACATCGGCAGAAAGTTTCGAGGGAGAGGCCATTGTAATGACTCCTGGCATCAAGACACAACCCTTCGATGATGTGCTTATTGAGGCTGTCGCAGCCTACAATACATCGGATGGACATACCGATTTTCATCCACGCACACGCGAGGATTGCGGCTACGTTCTCTCCATCGAAAATGGCCCACGAATTTACATTGCCGGCGACACCGAACCCACCGAGGAGATGCTCGCTTTGAAGGATATCGACATCGCCTTTTTACCTGTCAACCAGCCATACACGATGACCGTCGACCAGGCTGTCGAGGCAGTCAAAGCCCTCAAACCAAAAATCTTCTATCCCTACCACTACGGTCAGGTCGAGGAGAAGACCGATTTGGAGCGACTAAAGTCCGAATTAGCCAACGTAACCGACGTTCGCATCTTCCCTATGGAGTAACCGAAGTGAAAAGTGAAAACTAATTTTGAATTTTGAATTACTGAGCTCCGCAAGAGCGAGCTTGAATTTTGAATTGTAAAACCCATCATTCCCCGACTTGTGGCGGGTTGGCAGAGCGAAGGAATAAACAAAACGTCATTCCCCGACTTGTGGGACACAAGGCGATGGGAATCTACCTTATATAAACTAAAAAACCTCCTAACAAAGTAAAGGGTTTTGACGTGGTCAAAACCCTTTACTGTCTCCGAACCTAATAATTACACCAAAGAGCTAATTAGTATAATCACATAAAGTGCTGCAAGCACAAACAATGTAAACCAAATAACCCAATTCCAAGCTGTCGCAGAAGAGCCATTTTTAGCTTGATTTGTCGGCAATGCCTCTTGCGTCTGAGACGATATCATCACCACACGAAATCCCACGTTATTCATACGTTTTGCAGGATTCTCTGCCGAGCGGAATGTTACCGTGCAATTCTTCTCCACGTCGTACCACGAGCCGCCACGGAATACCTTCTGCTCACCTTTCGCTGCTCCACAAGGCTCTATTTGAGGTGCTGCTTCATATACTCCATACCAATCCTCGCACCACTCCCAGACATTACCATTCATATCATATAGACCAAGTCCATTCGGATGTTTTTCGCCCACCACGTGGTGTGATTTCTCCCCACCACTGCCTATATGCCACGCAACGTCGTCTATGCTACTACCGCCACTATACCTATATGTCCGATTATTGACTCCTCCTCGGGCAGCAAACTCCCATTGTGCCTCAGTCGGCAACTTATATATTTTACCCGTCAAAGCACTCAATCTCTCACAAAAAGCCTTTGCCTCTGCGTGATTTATGTGATACATCGGATAATCATCTCCAACACCATACAACCCTTTATAATCCGACAACTTATTTTGTTGCTGAATGGTTGTTCCCATCACCTTTTGCCACTGCGACTGCGTAACCTCAAACTGAGCGATATGATAAGAGTTGAGCGTAACCATATGTGGCGGTTTCTCATTATCGTACGCATCTTTATCATCCACCTCTGCTCCCATCACGAACGTTCCACCCTCCACATAAACCATCTTCATATTAAGTCCAAGAGCCGTCTCAACAAAATCTTTATAGGATGATTGCACCACATCACCCACTATCTTCTGCTCACGCTTGAGCTGCTGAATCTCATCTTTCAGAGCCTCTAACTGCTCACGCAAAAGACGATTTTCTTCAGCCGATTTCTCATCAGGAACTATAATATTCTTGACCACCTCCTTCTCGACAATCTTTACCTGCGTAGCACTCGCGGCAATCTGTTGCATTACATACTCATACAACTCTTTTGCACTATGGAAGCGGTCTTGCGGATTCTTTGCCAAACACTTCATAATCAACTCCTCTAACCAATCGGGATAATCCTTCTCGTAGGACTGATTAGGATGTGTTGCTTCAAATGCTGCTCTACGCAGTGGCTCGATAGGCTCGGGCTGCTGCGATTTATGAGCCTCACCTAATTGATATTCGGCTTTGTATGATGATATCTTCTTATCAAACTGGAAAGGTACACGACCTGCCAACATCTCATACAACACAACGCCGAAGCTATAGATGTCGCTCTCGGTGGTGAGCACCGTTTCATCTTCCCACTTCTCAGGAGACTTGAACTCGGGAGCTCCTCCGTGCTGACGGCGTGAGCTACGCACCACATTACCGCCCTCAATAGCCAATCCAAAGTCTAACAAGACGTAACTACCATCCTCACGACGTATGATATTGCCCGAATGGATATCGTTGTGGATGACACGATATTTCTCCACCAATCGACGGAGCGTCTTAT
>SUZI01000008.1 GCA_015060005.1 Rikenellaceae bacterium | reverse complement strand
GTGAGAAGATGTCGCCATACTCTGTATAGTTATCAGCTGTGTAAGCTACGCCGTTAACTGTACAGTTCTCAAACTCGTAAGTCTTGTCTGCACCGATGCAGTCAATCCACTCGTTTGATGTAGTACCGTCGAATGTGAACTCGCAGTTAACCATCTTTGCACTACCCCAAAGGTTTGCACCATTGTAGCCGCTTCTGCCGTTACCTTTGAAAGTACAACCCTCGAAAGTAACCAATGTAAGAGCACTACCCAAAGCATTGAAACCAGAGATAGTACAGTTGCGGAAGATTACATCGTTCTCACCACCGTCGAAGTGAATACCGTATACATCACCGCTGAATACACAATCCTCGAATACTACAGTCTCACCTGCATAGTTGTAACGCGATGCGTTGCTACCATCGAAAGTACAGCCCTTGAAAGTACCGTTGATAGTGTTATGAGTAGCACTACCAGTTGGGTTAGAGAATGTTGCACCAATAACTGTTGCACCGCTGATGTTCAAGTTAGATTGACCTGTAAATACAGTGCCCTCAGCACAGTTGAGAGTTACATTCTTATTCAAACCGCTTGGCATAGTGTACTCGCCAGTAGCAACGTTGATTACGGTTGTTTTGCTTGCATCTACATTCTTAATGGCCTCTGTGAGCTCCTCTGCTGATGCTACATCCTCAACCTCCTCAGATACCAACTTATCCAATTTGTTATCAATGTAGATAGTCTGATTCTCAGGGTTAGCTACTACGTAGTGGTTAACGCCTGTGCCAAGAGTAGTGTTGTTAATCTTAACGGTGTACTTGTCGCCAGGATATACAGAAGAACCCAACTCTACGAAATTCTCAGAGTTCTCAACCTTGTTACCGTTGAATACAGCAACGTTACCCTCACCGGCTACATACTTCAAAGAGTAGTCCTTAGCTGTTGTGAAAGTACAGTTGTTAACCTCCATATCAACCTTGCCGTAAATCTGCATAGCACGAGCACTTGCGTGGTTGTCCTTACCCTCGAATACGCAGTTGTTGAACTTGAATGTAACCAAATCAACAGTCCACCAAGTCATAATACCAGTCTCGCGACCAGATGTGCCGGCAACGATAAACTTACAGTCATCGAAAGTGAAGTGACCACCCCAAGCACCTACGCAAGGAGCCATATTTGGACTTGTACCTGTAAACCAGCCACCCTCAGCACGTGTTGTAACGATAGAGTTGTCGAAAGTGATACCCTCAACCTTCACTGTTGAAGGAACACCATTTGTCTGATGGTCAAGACCTGCGAGAATTACCTCGCCGTTAGCCTTCAAAGTAATATCCTTCTGACCTACAACATCCAAAACAACAGGATATGTACCCTCTGCGATATTGAAAATCTCGCCCTTAGCAGCACCCTTCACTGCGTTTACGAGCTCGTCAACAGTAGCTACAGAACGACCTACATACTCAGAAGTGTTGCCAGAGTGAGTACAGTTGGTCTTGATAGAAGCACCCTCCTTGTAAGCATTAGCGTCGAATGGCCACCAAGCACTCTCGGTAGCAGTTGTCTGCTTAGCATTAGTCAAGATGAACTTGTTATTTGTAGAGGTACAGTTATCCATAGTAGCGTCTGGCTCGATAACAGTACCTACCAAACCTGCCAAGTTGTGGTAACCACGAATTGTAACACCATCAACATCACAATCTGTCATTGCAAGAGTTGCACCATCGTTAGTTACAGAGAAACCTATCAAACCACCGATACGGATGCTAAAGTGATTTCTACCCTCGATATAACCACCCTTAACATCAACATTGTTCAATACTACGTGTCCGTACTGATAACCAAACAATGTTCCGATGAACTTCTCTGTTGCAGAGATTTGAGAATCAACAAATGTAAGATTTGAGATAGTCCAATTTGCACTGTTAGAGCCGATGAAACCAACGCTATCGCCCTCAGCGTCAATGTTCAAACCAGAGATTTCGTGGCCATTACCATCGAATGTGAAGTTACCGCTACCCCAAGTCTTGATAGGAGTCCACTCGTGCTCGCTCATATCGAGGTCAGCCATAAGCTTAACGGTCTTGTTGTTGAATGTTGCCGCTGAAGCAGTAATCTCGCTCGCAAACCAAGCCAACTCACTACCTGTCTTAATCTCATATACACCCTCTGCTGTTGGAGTTACAGGAGTCTTAGTGCCATCCCATACGTCGTAGATGTAGCCAGGCTCCTCCTCGAAAGCAGGACGGATGATAATCTCGAAGTCAACAGGGCTTGTGAGCAACTTACCGAGGATGTGAGTACGGTGGTTACGCTCCACAGGAACGTTGTACCATACCTTCTCGGCTACGTCAGTGTTGTTAGCGTTGAAAGTAACCTCTACCAACTCCTTCTCGTTAACGAGCAGGTAGTTCATAGCCAACCACTTGTAGTCTACATTATTAACTTTAAGAGTCTCGGTAGGCATAACCTCAAGGTCGAATGTGCGTACCTCACCACCAGAAACCTTACCGTCAACGAGATTCAAAGTGTTGTAAGCCTTAACCTCAACCTTAGTCTTGTCGAATACCTCGCCTGAATTCTCGATAGTCGACCAATCCGAAGTAGCGATATTAAGCTGAGCGAAAGGACGATACAACTCAACAGTCTCCTGCAAACCAGCCTTAACGGTCAGGTTCTCAACTATCTGATAGAAAGCATCGTGCTTCTCGTGGTTAGCCTTGATGCCAGTGTAGTCGATAGTAACCTCCTTGTTTGCACGGTCGAAAGTGTAAGGAGCGTCAGCATTAGCAGCCCAGAAGATAAGGTTGTAGGTCTTACCATCAATCAACTCCAACTCAACGTTAGTCTGAAGGTTGATAGCTACTGCAGTTGTGTTGTCCAGATAAGCGATGTGATTCCAATTAGCATCGTAAACAGCATACCACAACGATGTAGCAGTAGTACCATCGCCGATAGTACGAGTCTGCAACTCGGGAGCCACAACGGTAAATGTTACCTTTGCGTCGCCCTCGGGAAGAGCATTTGTAGTCTCATCCTTTGAGCAAGATGTTGCCAGCAAACCTATTGCCGCAACAGCCAAGAATAAAAACTTTTTCATAACGATTGAACTAAAAGTGTGTTAATAAATATTTATTTAATTGTGTTTCACTAATCTTTATTACAATATCTGCTCTTCGCGTATAGATAAAAACTATAGAAAAGAACAAATCTATGCAAATTCTAAAATACATCAGTGTCAAAGGGCACACCTCCGATTGTACAAAATAACAATTTTTTCTTATTTGCAACACTCGAAAATAAAAAAATATAGTGTTGGTAGTAATTTTTTATGTTAACTACCTGAGCAAAAGAGTTTTTTGGCAGCTGCACGAAGAGTAGAAAAGTTGATGAGTGATTTTTTGGCTCGGGCAGGGCGTAATACGTAAACTTTTTGTATATTTGCGGTGTTATGGGTGAATTTATCGTTTCGGCAAGAAAATACCGTCCTGCGACATTCCTGTCGGTAGTGGGACAGCAGAGCATTACTTCGACACTGAAGAATGCCATAGAACGTGGGCAGCTGGCTCACGCATATCTCTTTTGTGGACCTCGCGGAGTGGGAAAGACCACCTGTGCGAGAATATTTGCCAAAGCGATAAACTGCCAAAACCCTAACGGAGCAGAGGCGTGTAACGAGTGTGAGTCGTGCCGAGCATTCAACGAGGGTCGCTCGCTCAACATACACGAGCTGGATGCTGCGTCGAACAACTCGGTTGATGACATCCGTTCGCTGATAGAGCAGGTGCGTATATTGCCACAGGTGGGGCAATACTCGCTATTCATCATCGACGAGGTGCATATGCTCTCACAGCAGGCATTTAACGCCTTCCTGAAGACACTCGAAGAGCCCCCAAAGCACGCTGTATTCATCCTCGCAACAACAGAGAAGCATAAGATTATACCTACGATATTATCGCGTTGTCAGGTATACGACTTCAACCGTATAAAGGTGGAGGACTCGGTGGGTTACCTGAAGCATATAGCACAGAGCGAAGGGGTAGAGTATGATGAAGAGTCGCTCAACCTGATAGCACAAAAAGCAGATGGCGGTATGCGTGATGCACTCTCGATGTTTGACAAGGCGGTGTCGTTCTGCGACGGACATCTGCAATACAAAGAGGTGGCACGCACGCTCAATATGCTTGACTACGATACCTATTTTAATATGACGGAGTTGCTGCTGGCAGGAGATTATGTCGAGGCACTGCTCCGTTTCGATGAGATACTGTCAAACGGATTCTCGGGGCAGACATTTATGGCAGGACTAAATCAGCACTTCCGCGACTTGCTGCTGGCGAAAGGTCCGGCAATATCGCTCATAGAGCTGACGGGAACGCTGCTCGAGAGGTATCGTAAGCAGGCAGAGAAGTGCGACACGGAGTTTCTATTCGGGGCAATATCATTGCTGACAGAGGCAGATGGAAAGATAAAGCAGTCGTCAAATCAGAGATTGCTTGTGGAGCTGGGACTGATGAAGATAGCGGGTCTCGGCAAAAAAAAAACTGACGGCAAAGCCCTGACCGAAGAGTATGAACTGCCGACATTGCCCGACAAGATAACACCTGTCGGTGCAGAAGTGGCAGTGCCACGAAAAGCGACAGAGCAGAACGGTACGGTGGCAGGTGTCGCAGCAGCGGAACAGAGTGTTTCGGCGGGTGCGGCGGTGAACACGGAGGGTACTGCACAGCGAATAGAGGCTGAAGCTGTTGCGGAGGTAAAAGAGGTGGCTGCGGAGGTAGGAAGACCAACGGCGGCTATACCACGCGTGGCAGAGGTGGCAGAGAAGCCACAAACCGCAGAAGGCGGGGCTGCCGAGCAGAGTGCAGAGGCTGAAGGGGCAGAACGGAAGGGCGTACGTCGTAGCTCATCGTCGTTATCGCAGTTCTCGCTACGCTCGCTGATGGCGGCGGCAGAGGTAAATCCCGAGAAGAGCGAGAAGAGACGTGTGGAGCTGCCGAGTGTGGATGAACAGTGCGAGGAGAAGCTCGTGGCATCACGTGCGAAGATAATCGAGAAGATATTGGAGTGGCGACCCCGTTTTGTGGAGTTCCGCGAAGTGAAGATTGCGGGTAACACCCTCTCGGTGAGAGTAGCGTCAGATGTGCTATACGAGGAGATAATGCGTAACCGCACAGAGCTGCTGATGATGGTGGCACGTTGTGCAGGAGTGCGAGGTCAGATAGAGCTCAACGTAGAGGTGGATGAGCAGGTGAAGGCGGCACGCCCGATAAAATTAGAGGACAGAGTGCAGTTCCTGACAGAGAAAAATCCTAAACTGGTGGAGCTGAAGGCGGCACTCGATCTGGAGTACGATTAGAAAAACATAAAAACGAAAAGATAATGGCTAACAAGAATTTTGTAGAGGAGTTGGAGTGGCGTGGTATGATTCATACCATTATGCCAGGTGCAAAGGAGCAACTCCAGAAAGAGATGACAACAGCATATTTGGGTATTGACCCTACGGCAGATTCATTGCACATAGGACACTTGGTGGGTGTGATGATTCTGAAGCACTTCCAGATGTGTGGACACCGCCCAATAGCACTCATCGGCGGTGCGACGGGTATGATTGGCGACCCAAGTGGTAAGTCGCAGGAGCGTAACCTGCTTGACGAGGCAACATTGCGTCATAACCAGGAGGCTATAAAGGCTCAGTTAGCGAAACTCATCGACTTCGAGTCGGATGCGGAGAACAAGGCGTTGCTGGTGAACAACTACGACTGGATGAAGGATATATCGTTCCTCGATTTCTCACGCGAGATAGGTAAGTGCATCACCGTAAACTATATGATGGCGAAGGACTCTGTAAAGAAGCGTTTTAATGGCGAGGGCGACGGTATGTCGTTTACGGAGTTTACATATCAGCTCCTGCAGGGATTTGACTTCCTGCACCTCTACCAGACTCACAACTGCAAGGTGCAGCTGGGTGGTGCTGACCAGTGGGGTAACATCACAACAGGTACGGAGCTCATCCGTCGTAAGCTCGGCAGCGAGGCTGAGGCGTTTGCTATCACCTGCCCGCTCATCACAAAGGCTGATGGAACGAAGTTCGGTAAGACAGAGAGCGGTAACGTGTGGTTGGACCCTCGTTACACATCACCATATAAGTTCTATCAGTTCTGGCTCAACGTGAGCGATGAGGATGCGGAGCGTTATATCAAGATTTTTACGTTGCTGGACCGTCAGACTGTTGAGGCTCTGATTGAGGAGCATCGCCAGGCACCACACCTGCGTCTGTTGCAGAAGCGTTTGGCAGAGGAGATAACTGTGATGATTCACTCTCGCGAGGAGTATGAGAAGGCAGTAGAGGCTTCGCAGATACTCTTCGGAGGTGCTACATCGGAGGCTCTGCGTAAGATTGACGAGCAGACACTCTTGCAGGTGTTCGATGGTGTGCCACAGTTTACAATCGAGAAGTCGCAGCTCGGCGTGTCGTTTGTAGACTTGTGTGCCGACGCAACAAAGGTCTTCCCATCGAAGGGCGAGTGCCGTAAGATGGTGCAGGCAGGTGGCGTGTCGCTCAACAAGGAGAAGGTTACAGACCCAATGCGTGTGGTTACGGAGGAGGACCTGATTGCAGGTAAATATCTTGTGGCACAGCGTGGTAAGAAGAATTACTATCTTATAATTGTCGAGTAAGATGCTCTACACGATAGAGTTGCACGATATGGAGTTTCGTGCCTACCACGGATGCTACGACTTGGAGCAGAAGGTGGGTAACCGTTTTCGCGTGGGGCTGAAAATCTCGGCAGAGATGGGAGATGTGGCAGAGCGAGATGATGTTACACTCGCGGTGAACTATCTGACAGTATACGAGATAGTGGCACGCGTGATGCAACGAAAGCAACGCACGATTGAGGCGGTAGCACAAAATATTATCAGGGCGGTGCGTGAGTCGTTTGAACAGATTGCTCAGGTGGAGTGTCGGGTATCGAAGCTGGCTCCGCCGCTCGGAGGAAAAGTGGGGGCTGTGAGTGTTACGTTGCAGGGATAAGAGGCGTGAATAGCTTATAAGAAGATACACCTTATTTATATATTAGTGGGGCTAAATGACTGATAAAGTTGTTTAGCCCCTCTTTTTTAGCCACTTGCAAAAGTTAAATAAAATTAGAAAAATTTTTTTTCAACAAATTTTGTTGTATTTGGATTTTTTTTCATATCTTGCACTCGGAAAACAGAAACAAATAATAAAAAACCAATAAAATGAAGAACTTTAGAACTTTTTTTGCTTTTGCGATGTTCGCGGTAGCATCGTTTATGATGGTGGCGTGTAGTGATAAGGATGACCCAGCACCACTGCCGACACCAGAACCCGAACCCGAACTTGACGTTACGTTTGAGATAGAGGTTACGGGTATTACAAGTAATAGTTCGCTGATTACGGTAACTCCGTCGAAAGATGATGCGCTCTATTATTTTGATAATATTGCAAAGGATGAGTTTATTGATACGTATGGCAGTAGTGCTGCTGCAACAGCAGAGGGTGCGTTTGAGCAGATGGTTGCTATGGGAATGACTATCGAGGAGGCGATAGAGACATACGCATCGCTGGGTAAGGATAGCTGGCTTTATGATGGCGGGCTGTCGCCCGATACGGAGTATGTAGCCTATGCAGTGGCTATATCAACTGAGGGCAAGGCTCTATCGAAGGGTCAGTCATTTGAGTATAGAACACTCGCCGAGGAGCAGCCGACTGTGTCTGATATAACATTCGATATTGAGGTTACCGACATTACCTCTACGAGTGCTAATGTACGAATAATTCCATCGAGAGATGATGCGCCCTATTACTTTGATGTTGTCTCGAAGTATATATTAACGGAATTTTACAATGGGGATGCTGCGGCAGTCGTGGAGGATATGTTTGATTCATTGCTTGAAAATGGAATGCCAGTCGAGGAGGTGTCAGAATACACAAAATGGGGTGAGATAAGTTATTCTTATGATGACGATTTTTCTCCCGATGAAGAGTATGTGGTGTATGCGTTCCCTATAAACGAACAAGGAGATGTAATAGCGGAGGGTGCGACATATAATTTTAGAACGCTTGCTGAGGAGCAGCCGGCTGTGTCTGATATAACATTCGATATTGAGGTTACCGGCGTTACCTCTACGAGTGCTAATGTACGAATAACTCCATCGAGAGATGATGTGATATATTACTTTGATGTTGTCTCGAAGGATACATTAACAGAACTTCACAATGGGGATGCTACTGTACTTGTGGAAAATTTGTTTGAGTCAATGGCTGGTGGAACGCCTATGGAGGAGCTGATAGCAACATATACATCACAAGGTGCGGATGGCTGGTATTATGATAACACGTTGTCGCCTGATACGGAGTATGTGGCCTATGTGGTACCTATAAATGAGCAGGGAAAGGCAATAGGAGAAGCTACGATAGATTATTTCACAACATCTCCGATGAATACGGAGATAGATTGGAATGTGGAGTTTGGAGATATTCACTACGATGGTCTGTCATTTACAGTAACGCCTACGGATGATACCGTGCCATATTACTTTACGGTGCGTCCGCAGTTCTCGCACGGTGGTGCAATGAGCGATGAGGAACTGTTGATGACAATTATGGCAGAGGATGCTATGATGATGGATTACTATGCCGTAACGGGAGAGTATGAGTCGCTATATGAGTGGCAGGAGTTTATTCTCTGCTCGGATACAGCTTACGACTTGATAATCTTTGCGTATAGCGATGGTCAGCCTCTGAGTGGTGTGAAGAAGGTGCCATTCCGTTCTAAGACGCCTGAAACCGCCCCTGCAGATTGTACGTTTGAGTTGTCATATACACTCGGCGAGGGAAATGCGACAATTAGCGTTACGCCTTCGGATGAGAACCTGATGTATATGTGGGATGTTGAGGATAAGAACATCGTTGAGTCGTTTGATGGCATTGAGAGTTATGTCGATGCATACATTGGCGATATAATTGAGAACAGCGGTGCGTACGAGATTGATTTTGCAAGAGTTATGGGTGCCGAGACTGAAGAAATCGGATTTGTGGCAGGTGAGTACGTGATATGGGCTGCGTGTGTGAATGAGCGTGGCGAGGTGGTAAGCCCGATAGCTGTCGAGGAGTTTGTTATGGAGGAGAGTGCAGCAGAGGCTTCGACAAAGACCGCACTCGGCAGTATGAAGAAGGCTGTGAAGAGAATATCACGACGCGAGGTGAAGAGTATGCCACAAGTGGACCATAACAATGCAGGACAAAAGCTGTCGCTCAAGATGGCAGCGATGATGAAATAAGATAAGAGAGATTTTTTCATAGATGTTAATAAAGTTGGTGGGGAGAGTTGTGCTGTGAAGCACTGCTCTCCTTTTATTTGGGTGTGGTGCGTTTTTATGGCTTTGCTGCTTTGAGAAATCAATAATTTCACTATATTTGTTCTGTCATTAAGAAATAATTTGTGATATGGGAGCTGAAACAAGAGCCTCGTTTGGTGGACGTTTGGTTGCGATATTGGCTGCGGCAGGCAGTGCCATAGGTTTAGGAAGTATATGGCGTTTTCCGTATGTGGCGGGAGAGAATGGTGGAGCAGCATTCCTGCTGGTCTATCTGTTGGCGATATTTGTGGTCGGTATACCCGTTATGGTGGCGGAGTTCGCTGTGGGTAGAGCAACGAAGAAGAATGCTGTGGGCGGCTATCGACAGTTGGCAAAAGGCTGGCGTTGGTTGGGTTACAGCGGAATAATCGCAGCTCTGTTCATATCGGGATATTACTACATAATAGCCGGTTGGTCGTTGGAGTATTTCGTCAACTCGTTTGGCTCGCTATATAACGAAGGAGTGGACTTCAGAACTCAGTTTGGAATATTCCAAACGTCGTGGCGACCTCTGCTCTATATGGTCATTTTTGTGGTTTTGACGCACATAATCATAGTTAGAGGTGTGCAGGATGGAATTGAGAAGGCGTCGAAGGTGATGATGCCTATGCTCTTTGTGATACTCATCTTTATGGCTATATGGGTGGCGTTTATGCCTGGAGCAGGTGCCGGATATGAGTTCTTCCTGAAGCCCGACTTTGCAAAGGCGTTCTCTGCCGATACGATATTCTCGGCGGTGGGGCAGGCGTTCTTCTCGCTGTCGGTAGGTATGGGTTGTATGGTAACCTACGCCTCGTATTTCGACAAGAAGACAAACTTGGTAGGCACATCATTCAGCGTGTCGCTGCTGACGTTGGTGGTGGCGATATTAGCGGGATTGGTGATATTCCCTGCGGTGTTCAGTGCGGGCATAGCACCTTCGGAGGGTACATCGTTAGTCTTTGTGTCGCTGCCCGAGGTGTTTAAGGGTATGCCGTTGCCATCGCTCTTCTCGGCGATATTCTTCCTGTTGCTGGCTCTGGCGTCTCTGACATCGACAATATCGTTCCACGAGGTGCTGACAGCCTACATATCGGAGGAGTTCGGTATGTCGCGAAAGTGGGCAACGACAATCACATCGACACTCTCGGTGGTGTTGTGTGTGGTGGCTATGTATACCGCATTTGATGTGAGCATACCGGGATACAATGGCACTATGTTGTCGGATTTGTTTGATTTCATCACAGCGAGCGTAATACTGCCTCTGGGTGGTCTGTTTACCTGTCTGTTTGTGGGATGGCGGATGAAGCCCGATTTCCTGCGTGGAGAGCTTACTAACCAGGGTACGATAAAGAGCCGACTGTATCACGTACTGCTCTTCCTGATGCGATATGTGTCGCCGCTGCTGATAGGTTATATCTTCGTAAGCAACTTCGTGTAGAGGGACTGCCCGAGAATAGAAAAGTATGGCAGAGTGAACGATTGAGAGTTCGCTCTGCTATTTTTGTAAAAAATAGAGTGTTGATTTAGTGAAAAATTTGTACTTTTGCAGAGATTTTGGACTTGCATCAGAGAAAATTCAATAAAACAAAATAAAACTTTTAGATTACTATGGCAGATTTCATCTATCAGGAGCCTTATCCAATTGAGAAGGACACAACAGAGTATGAGCTCGTTACCAAAGATTATGTGAAGGTAGTAGAGTGTGATGGTCGTAAGATTTTGAAGGTAGACCCCAAAGGTCTGGAGCTTCTCTCAAAGAGAGCTTATTCGGACGTATCGTTCTACCTGCGTCCTTCGCACTTAGCGAAGTTGGCAGCTATATTGGAGGATAGCGAGGCTTCGGATAATGATAAGTTTGTCGCTTACACAATGCTCTTGAACCAGGCGGTAGCAGCCGATGGCGAGTTGCCAACGTGTCAGGATACAGGTACTGCTATCTGTATAGCTCACAAGGGTGAGGATGTATACACAGGTGCAGATGACGCAGAGTGCATATCACGCGGTGTGTATGAGACATACAAGGAGCGTAACCTGCGTTTCTCACAGGTGGTGCCATTTACAATGACAGAAGAGAAGAACTCGGCGACAAACCTCCCAGCACAGATTGATATCTATGCAGGTCATCCAGGCTCGATGGAGTATGAATTCCTCTTCATCACAAAGGGTGGTGGCTCGGCTAACAAGACATTCCTCTATCAGCAGACAAAGGCTCTGTTGAATGAGAAGTCGCTGGAGGCTTTCTTCGAGGAGCATATCAAGGATTTGGGTACATCGGCTTGTCCTCCATATCACCTGGCGGTATGTATCGGCGGAACATCGGCAGAGATGTGTCTTGCAACAGTGAAGAAGGCATCGGCAGGTTATCTGGACCATCTGCCAACATCGGGTAACGAGGGCGGTCGTTGCTTCCGCGACTTAGAGTGGGAGCAGAGACTTACAGAGATGTGCCAGAAGATGGGTATGGGTGCTCAGTTTGGCGGTAAGTACTACGTTCACGACGTGAGAGTGATACGTGCACCACGCCACGCAGCAAGCTGCCCTGTGGCAATAGGCGTGAGCTGCTCGGCAGACCGTAACATCAAGGCGAAGATTACTCCAGAGGGTATTTTCGTGGAGAAGTTGGAGAAGAACCCTGCACGTTTCCTCCCAGCCCAGGCTCCAGCAATGAGCCCTGCGGTGGATATCGACTTGGACGAGGGAATGGATAAGGTGCGTGAGATATTGACCAAATATCCTATCAAGACACGTCTTAATCTGAAGGGAACACTTATCGTAGCTCGCGACATTGCCCACGCACGTATCAAGCAGATGCTCGACGAGGGTAAGCCAATGCCTGAGTACTTCAAGAAGCACCCTGTATACTATGCAGGTCCTGCGAAGACTCCAGAGGGTATGGCATCAGGCTCATTTGGCCCTACAACAGCAGGTCGTATGGATCCATACGTAGACCTGTTCCAGAAGGCTGGCGGCTCTATGGTGATGGTGGCAAAGGGTAACCGCTCGAAGGCTGTAACCGACGCTTGTCAGGCAAATGGAGGTTTCTACCTCGGCTCAATAGGTGGCCCTGCAGCTGTATTGGCAAGGAACTCTATAAAGAGCGTGGAGGTGGTAGACTTCCCAGAGCTGGGTATGGAGGCTGTGCGTAAGATTTATGTGGAGAACTTCCCTGCATTCATCATCGTGGATGATAAGGGTAACGACTTCTTCGCTGACTTCGCACACTAAATAAACACACGGAGAGCTTGCATCTCGCATAGGCGGGATGCAAGTTTCTGTTTTTTTTGAACGCAGAGTAAAATTTTTTGTTCTACTTATGCGTTTATAGGTTGAGCCCGCCGTAGGCGGGGGATGCAATACTAAACAATATGAGATTATTGGGTATATATCTGAAAAGCACACTGCTGTGCTTGTTTCTCCTTTTGTCGTCATCGGTGGTAAGAGCCGATGGCGTGGTGTCGTTCGAGATTAACACGCCGCTGATGGTACAGCAGGGTGAGCCATTCCGTATAGAGTTTATATTGGAGAATGCTCAGCCTGATGAGAACTCCTACGTAGCTCCTTCGTTCGAGGGACTGGATGTGATGGCAGGTCCGACAATAGCGACGGGCTCGTCGTTCTCGCTCATTAATGGCGTGGAGTCGCGTAAGACGACATACACATTCACTTACGTGATGATGGCTTCGACGTCGGGTAACATAGAGATAGGCGAGGCGGCACTGACGGTGGATGGTAAGCGATATGCTACCAAGAAGACCTCGATAGAGGTGGTGGCAGCTCAGGAGGGTGGCACGACAGCTAATGAGCACGGCTCATCGGTGCAGAAACAGTTGGCGAAGGATGATATACTGCTGCGAATGAACATCTCGCGAGGCTCGGTATATAGAGGCGAGCCTGTGAGAGCGTCGTTGGTGATATATACACGTGCCAGCATAGCCAGCTTAGAAGAGTTTAAGCTCCCATCGTTTGACGGCTTCTGGTCGCAGGAGTTGCCTATGACGCAGCAAAACTCGTCGCGAGAGAATATCAACGACAAGATATACGAGGCGTATGTGCTGAAGGAGTATCTGCTCTATCCACAGAAGGCGGGAGAGTTAGTGATAGAGCCTACGACACTCACAGCTGTGGCACAGGTCGTCGTGAAGAACAACCGTTACGACCCATTCTTTGGTCGCGGAGCAGATGTGTACGACGTGCCACGTAACCTCTCGACAGGTGCGGTGAAGATAACCGTGAAGGAGCTGCCAGAGGGTGCTCCAGCATCGTTCACAGGTGCTGTGGGAGAGTTTACACTCACCTCGGAGGTGCCACCCGTGGAGATGAAGGCTAACTCGGCGGCGACATATACTGTGAAGATAGCGGGCTCTGGAAACCTGAACTTCCTGCAGACTCCTACTTTGGAGCTGCCATCGTCGTTTGAGCTTTACGATGTGCGACGCAGTGAGCAGATAAACACCACCGCAACGGGATTGTCGGGCTGGAAGCAGTTCGAGTATCCATTCATCGTTCGCTCGGAGGGTGAGTACAACATAGATGGCGTGGCGTTCACATATTTCAACCCCAAGAGTGGCGAGTATGTAACGCTGCAAGGTAAGCCTCTGTCGCTCAATATCCTCCCCGACAAGAGCGGAGCGAGTGCTCCGGCACAGGTGGTAACGATAGCGAGCAAAGAGGAGGTGGCAGAGCTGGGAAGCGACATACGCTTCATAAAGCTCGGCGAGGCGAGGTTGATGAGCGTAGCAGAGCCTCTGATGATGAGTAGCACATATTATGCTGTGCTGGCTGTGGTGGCACTCGTGGCGATAATCATCTACTTGGGAGTATATCTACATCGCCAGAGCAACAAAAATCAGGTGGTGGTGCGTAACCGTCGTGCCAACAAGGTGGCGGTGCAGCGTTTCCACTCGGCACATAGGTTTATGAAGGAACAGAAACGATATGAGTTCTTCAGCGAGATGTCGCGTGCCTTGTGGGGATACATTAGCGATAAGCTCAACATACCCGTATCGGACCTTGCGAAGGAGAGCATACGTGAGGTATTGAAGCGACGCGGTGTGAGTGAGGAGAATGCCCGTCTGTTTACCGACATAATATCTCGCTGCGATGAGGCTCAATACTCGCCAGCAGGCTCGGTGCAGATGGAGGAGGTTTATGAGGATGGCGTGAATATCGTTTCACATATAGAGTCAGTAATTAAACGATAGAGGCGATGAGATACAACATAGTAGCATTTTTTATATTGATAATAACGGTGCTCTCGGCGTGGATTGCCTCGGCAGAGGGTGTGGCGACAAAGAGTGCCGATGACCTGTGGGGTGAGGCAGAGGGAGCCTATCGCGAGGGTAACTTCGCAGAGGCAGCTGCAGCATACGAAGCTATAATAGCACAGGGCAAGGAGTCGGCAGAGTTGTACTACAACTTAGGAAACGCATACTTCAAGCAGAATAACTTGGGTCGCTCGATACTCTTCTACAACAGAGCCCTGTTGTTAACGCCTTCGGATGAGGATGTGCGTCATAACCTGATGTATGCCCGCACAAAGACAAAGGATAACATACAACAGTTGCCGGAGTTCTTCTTCGTGCGTTGGATAAAGAGCATAAGAGATTGGATGAGCAGCGACGGATGGGCTATGTGGTCGCTCCTGTCGTTCGTAGTGGCGGTGGCAGCACTGCTCGTCTATCTGCTGATACGACGTGTGGCGTGGCGTAAGGTGGGATTCTACCTGATGAGCCTCTCGGCACTGATATTTATCATAACGACACTCTTCGCCTCGAGCTCACGAAAGATACTCGTGGAGCGAGATGGAGCGGTGGTGATGAGTAGTGCGGTGTCGGTGAAGAGCTCGCCCGATAAGAATGCTACGGAGCTCTTCGTGCTGCACGAAGGAACAGAGCTCAAGCTCAGTGGCGAGGATGGTACCTGGCGAGAGGTGCAGATAGCCGATGGCAGAACGGGTTGGATTGAGCAGATGCACATAGAGGAGATTTAGGCTATGTCGAAACTTTTACAAGATGCGGTGGCAGAGTTTGCCAAGTTGCCAGGTGTGGGGCGTCGTACAGCCTTGCGTCTGGCGATGCACCTTTTGAAGATGGATGAAGGGGCAGTGGAGCAGATGACACGCTCGATATACGACTTCCGCCACAAGATACGACATTGCGAGTTGTGCAACAACCTCTCGGACAGTGAGCGTTGCCCTATATGTTCAAACCCCGAGCGAGACCACTCGACGATATGCGTGGTGGAGCAGGTGGGCGACTTGATGTCGATAGAGAATACCCACCAATATCGTGGCGTATATCACGTGCTGGGTGGCGTTATCTCGCCTATGCAGGGCATAGGACCTTCGGAGCTGAAGATAGATATGCTGGTAGAGAAGGTGGCATCGGGGAGTGTACGCGAGGTGATATTGGCAATATCCACCTCCGTAGAGGGCGAGACGACGCTCTACTACATAATGAATCGCCTGAAGCAATATCCGATGGTGCGACTCACGACAATAGCTCGCGGAATAGGCTTTGGCGATGAGTTAGAGTATGTGGATGAACTAACGATAACCCACGCATTGATGAATCGCCGCGAGGTGGTTAGACAGGAGTAAACGAATAATGAAGAAACAGATATACAGATGGCTTTAATAGATGAAATAACCAAGCGACGCACCTTTGCCGTCATAGCACACCCCGATGCGGGTAAGACAACACTAACGGAGAAATTGCTGCTCTTTGGTGGTGCTATCCACGTGGCAGGTGCGGTCAAAAGTAATAAAATCAAGAAGGGTGCGACATCCGACTTTATGGAGATAGAGCGTCAGAGAGGTATCTCGGTGGCGACATCGGTGATGGGATTTAACTATAAGGATGTGAAGATTAATATCCTTGATACCCCAGGTCACGAGGACTTTGCCGAAGATACATACCGTACACTCTCGGCGGTGGACTCGGTAATCATTGTTATCGACGGTGCGAAGGGTGTCGAGGCACAGACGCGTAAGTTGATGAATGTATGCCGTATGCGTAACACGCCGGTGATTGTCTTCGTGAATAAGATGGACCGTCCAAGTAAGGACCCATTTGATTTGTTGGATGAGATTGAGCGTGAGTTGCAGATACGTGTGCGTCCTTTGGCATTCCCCATCTCGAGTGGCGACACATTTAAGGGCGTGTATAACATATATGAGAAGAACCTCTCGCTCTTTACTACCGATGAGCGACAGACAGCCGATGCGGCGACGGTGGATTTTGCCGATATCGCCTCGCCCGAGCTTGATGACTATATCTCGGCAAAGTTTGCAAATCAGTTGCGTGAGGATTTGGAGTTAGTCGAGGGTGTCTACGACGAGTTCAATGTGGAGGATTATCTGCGTGGAGAGTTGGCTCCCGTATTCTTTGGCTCGGCGGTTAATAACTTTGGCGTAAGAGAGCTCTTGGAGTGCTTTATCCGCATAGCTCCATCGCCCCGAAAGTCCCCTACGGAGAGTCGCGAGGTAGAGCCTGCAGAGGCAAAGATGACCGGTTTCATATTTAAGATTCACGCCAATATGGACCCTAACCACCGCGACCGTATAGCCTTTATGAAGATATGCTCGGGAACATTTGAGCGTAACAAGAACTATCTGCACGTGCGTAGTGGCAAGCAACTGAAATTCTCCTCTCCGACAGCTTTTATGGCGGAGAAGAAGTCGGTCATCGACTTTGCCTACCCGGGCGACATCGTAGGTCTGCACGATACAGGAACATTTAAGATTGGCGACACATTCACCGAGGGCGAGAAGCTCAAATTTACAGGCATCCCATCATTCTCACCGGAGCTCTTCCGTTATATAGAGAATGCCGACCCGATGAAGTTCAAACAACTTGCGAAGGGTGTGGACCAGCTGATGGATGAGGGTGTGGCACAGCTCTTTACCTCATCACTCAATGGTCGTAAGATTATCGGTACGGTGGGACAGCTTCAGTTTGAGGTTATTCAATATCGTCTTGAGCACGAGTATGGAGCATCGTGTCGCTGGGAGCCTATATCAATCCATAAAGCCTGCTGGATTGAGAGCGACAACAAAGAGCAACTTGCCGACTTCAAGCGTCGCAAGCACTCCAATATGGCACTCGACAAGCACGGCCGCGATGTATTCCTTGCCGACACCTCATACGCTCTCGCCTTAGCACAGGAGAATTTTAAGGATATAAGGTTCCATTTTACCTCCGAATTTTAGGGTAAATCGCTCAAATCACAGCTCTTTCGGCGGCTACTCGGTCGCGTCAATGCTCACATACGTCAAGTATGCTCCGCTTGCCGCTCGGTCGTACCCACCAAAATAGCTGCAATTATAGCGATTTACAGCGTGCTAATTAAGGTCGTGTAAAAATCGGGAAGGGTTCTTTTGTCGGCTGCTTGGTCGTACCCACCAAAATAGCCGCAATTATAGCGATTTACCGTGTGCAAATTGAGGTTGTGGCAAAAGTGGAATGACTCTTTTGTCGGCTGCTCGGTTGCGACAATGCTCACATACGTCGAGTATGCTGCGGTTTCACAGACTGCGAGCACCCACCAAAATAGCTGCAATTATAGCGATTTACCGTGTGCTAATTGAGGTTGTGGCAAAGGTGGAAAGGCTCTTTCGGCGGCTGCTCGGTCGCGATGATAAGGGTTGCTAAAGGGTACTAAGGGATACTAAAGTCCAGAGCAAGATATGCAGATAAGTCGTGGCGGTTAGTCGCGACTTTTTCCTTTACGGGCGATAAGTGAGGCGATGGTAGAGTCAAGGTAGCGTTGGATATCTGCCTTGAGTTTCTTATAGAGAGGGCACGAGGTGTAGTTCTCGTTGTCGAGCAGCACGTCGCGGATCGAACGCAACGAGTTCATATAGTTGCTCATCTCGTTCTTGAGCGAGAGCCCCTGCTTCTTCGAGGAGTTAATCTTATGCACAGACATCTGTCGCAGACGATCACATACCGTAGTGAGCAGAATCATCACAACATTATCCATCAACGTATGACCGTGCATATATAAATAGGTACTATCGGGCGTTACACCCTTCAGCGAGAGGTGTCGCTTGAAATCCTCGACACCCTGCACCATATCGGGGTGCTCCTCCTCCAACCGTTGCAGACGACGCCCAACATTACGTGCGAGCCAAGCCAGAGTGTCGTAGCCATTATTGGCAATATCTAAATAACCCAGACGGACACAATTCTTGAAATCGTTGAGCGTGAAGACATTCTCCGTAGAGAGGCGGGCAGAGTAGGCATACCAGGCAAAGATAGGATATATAGTGCGGGAGTACTCTGCCATAAAGCTCTCGAAATCAAAGATATGGCTGTCGTTCTTAGTCGCCTTGACGCAGACGTTATGAAGCGACGGAGCATAGCACAGATAGTTCTCCGTAGCGTAGGTGTAGGTGTGGAACATATACTCGGCATCGCAGATGAGCTTCGACTGCGGAGTGTCGTCGCCGAAGAGATAGTCAAAATCGGAGTCCACGCAGAGTAACATACGCTCCGAAGAGCGGCCGAGCATGCTCATCAGGACCTTCTTACCCTTGGGCAAGTCCTCGCGGTTGGGCACAGAAATCTCGAAACGCAGGTAGGGGTTATCGAAGTGGTCGAAGATGCCACGCCAGAAGGCTACATCCTCGTAGCCCTCGACGAAAACCTCCACTCGTTGACGTCCGTCATCCAACGTCTGTGGAATGGATAGTTCGCACTCGCAACTGCTATATGCCAAAGTGTTATGTTTGATTTTTTCCCGTGCCACACTGCTTAATTTGTTGTAAAATTAATAATTTACTACTTTTGCACCAAATATTAGCACCGCTTTTGAGGGGATTATAGCTAAATAATTCCTATATTTGGTCGGTGTTTGACCAAAGATTTGCCATTATGAACGATTGGAAACAACGATTGGGTATGGTATACTCGACCAATCCCGACTTTGAATATACCGTAGAGCAAGAGGCTCAGGTGGAGACGTTAGCTCCCGAGCGACAGGACCTGCGAGTGTGGATTGATAGAAAACATCGTGGCGGTAAGACCGTAACACTCGTAAAAGGCTTCGTCGGCAGAGAGGAGGATTTAGCAGAGCTGGGGCGTATGCTCAAGAGTCGTTGCGGAGTGGGAGGCTCGGCAAAAGATGGCGAGATAATAATTCAGGGCGACCACCGCGAGCGAGTAGTAGAGCTGCTGCTCGGTGCAGGATACAAATGTAAGAAGGTGGGAAACTAAGGCAGAGGATGTCGAAGTGGTTGAAATATATCGTGTTGCTCGGCGTGATACTCTTCGCCGCAGAGCAGGTGAATGCCCAATTTTACAGTTGGGGAGCTGACCCTGCACGCTTCAAGTGGAAGAAGATTACAAGCGAGCGGTCGACAGTGATATATCCTCAGCACGTGGAACAGATAGGTCTGGCAACACACTCGCTGACAGAGGTGCTCAAACCGAGCATAGCCTATGGATTTGAATTGCCACCGCTGGACTTACCCTTCATAGTGCACCCCGAAAATATGCGTTCAAACGGTTTGGTGATGTGGCTGCCAAAGCGTGTGGAGTTCCTCTCGTCGCCAACAATAGACGGTTACTCAATGCCGTGGCTCAAGCAACTCACAGCACACGAATATCGCCACGCGGCACAGTACAACAACATAAACGTAGGATTTATCAAATTCCTCAGCTACTTGCTGGGTGAGCAGAGCTCGACCATAGGATTGGTGTTTATGCCACTATGGATGATTGAGGGCGATGCAACAGACTTTGAGACACAGGTATCATCGTTTGGTCGTGCACGTCAGCCTCGTTTCACGTTGGAGTTTCGTGCGATGGGAAACATCGCCGACAAATATCGTAACTCGGATAAGTTCTTCTGCGGCTCATATCGCGACTTCATCCCCGACCACTACCAGATGGGATACCAGATGGTGAGTTATGGAAACGCGGTTACGGGGCGGATAATGGCGAACGATATGGCTAAATATGGTCCACGCCACCCCTGGACAATAGTCTCGACATCGTGGCGAATGAACAAGCTATTCGGATTTAGCGAAGATGACCTATTTCAATATACATTCCGCGACTTAGTAACATATTGGGAATCACTGCCAAAGGTGGCAGATACGGCATCCCGTCTGCCTGCTCCGCATTTTTCGAGCTACACGACATACTCCAATCCGATATGGTTGGGCGAGAGCAGTGTGGTGGCACTGAAGCAGACCCTCGACGAGCCCCGACACATAGTTCTGCTCGACACAGACACAGGCTTTGAGGAACGGTTGGCATATACGGGAGATGTGTCGACACGTCCGGTGTACGATGCTCAGCGTCGTAGGCTATGGTGGACAGAGTACAGGCGAGGGCTGATATTCCAGGAGAAGGTTATCTCGCAGCTGTGTTATATGGACCTCGAGGGCGAGCGAGCGATGCGTCCGAGAACGGTGAAGCGTAATCGTAAGAACATACTCTACCCGACAGTAGATGATGCAGGTCGGATGGCGTGGGTGGAGTATGCTCCGCACGGTATATATAGCTTCAGGCAGCAGCGTAAGGAGGGTGAGGACTTAGTCGTGTCGCTGCCATTTGGCGAGGAGATACACTCCCTGGCGTGGGATAACCTGACACGTAAATACTACATCATAGTAACGGGCGACGAGGGTATGTGGCTATCGCAGATAGACGAAAAGGGCGAGGTGAAGGCTATAACAGAGCCTGCATACATTACCATAAGTAAGCTACGTGCCGAGAATGGAAAGCTGTACTATGGCTCGATAGCTTCGGGTCGCGATGAGGTGCATTGTCTGGACCTCGTGAGTGGCAAGGAGTATCAGCTGACGGAGTCGGCATACGGCTCTTACGATGCAGCACCGGCAGCAGATGGTGGCGTGGTGATGGTTACATACGACTCACTCGGATATCATCCCGCGGTGCAGCGAGGCGATAAGTACGTACGTGAGGTGAAGTTTTCGCGTCTGCCCAACGAGGTGCTTAACCCACCACGCACGAAGTGGGATGTGTTGAATATCGACACGGTGCGGATGGCAGATATGGTGCGAGAGCCCTCGGACACATCGCGTAATGTGAAGGTTAAGCGTTATCGCAAGGGACTACATCTCTTTAATTTGCATAGCTGGGCACCTCTGTCGTATGACCCATTTGGCTTGACCGAGGAGGGGGCAGTGAGTTTTAATGCAGGTGCAACATTGATGACACAAAACCTGCTCTCGTCGATGCAGGGATTCTTTACATACGGTCATAGCGGTCGCAATGGCAATATCTGGAAGGCGTCGCTCAGGTATTATGGTCTGGGTCCTGAATTTAAGTTCGATGTTACATACGGAGGTCATCAGAACATATATCGCGTATATACCTATAATCCCGAGACGCATAAGCCCGAATTCCCCGAAGAGCCTACGCTCGGCAAATATTACTCGGTGGGCTTGTCGGCTTCACTTCCTTTCCTGTTTGAACGTGGATACCACACACGTTATTTGGTGGCGACAGCGGCGTGGAACTACTCCAATGGCTTGGTGGCTAATACGGGAAGTCTGAAGATAGATAAGAATGGAATAAGCAATGTGGCGACGATAGGCTATGCGGAGGGTCTTCACCTGACGAGCTTCTCGCTGGGATTTCAGGACCTGGTGGCTATGTCGCACCGCGACTTTGCTCCACCGTGGGGTGTAACAGCCTCGGCTTCGTATGCGATAAACCCTGCCGAGGGTAGCTTCAGCGACCTGCTGGCACTACATACCAAGTTCTATGTACCAGGTTTCCTGCCGCAGAATAGCTTTAACATAGCCTTTGCTTACCAGACATCGATAGGTGGCTTCAAGAGTAAGGATGCGGTGTCGGCACTCACATTTAAGTCAAGCAAATTGCTGCTCCGAGGCTTCGATTCATCGCAGATTGTGAGCCGCAACTATATGGCGACATCGCTCAACTATCAGCTGCCACTGTGTTATCCCGATGGCGGACTGAGAGGCTGGATATATTTCAAGCGAATACGTCTTAACATAGGATTGGATTTGGGTCAGTATCAGTATGATAGATTTGATTCATTCGGTGTGAAACACAAGGCTTGGCACGGTATGAACTCGTGGGGTGGCGACCTCACCTTCGATGTGAACTTCCTCTCTTCACCAGCCTCGGCAACGATGGCTCTGACACTCTCGGTGTATCGTCCGAGCGAGGGTGGTATCTATGTGGCTTTCGGAGCAGACTTGCCACTATAGTGGCATTAGGGTAAAAATCAACTGTAATATTGTCTAAATATTAGACGCAGAGTGTGAGTTTCTAAAATAAATTTATAACTTTGCGTGAGGTATTATTGTAACTGAAGAAAAAGATGACTGAGAAGACCAAAAAACGTATCATTCGTTGGGTATGGATATTGGGTATGGCCCCATTGGTGCTGATATTCACGCTGATGATATTGGCAGCTACGGGTGTGTTTGGATATATGCCTACTTTCGAGGAGTTGGAAAACCCCAAGAGTAATATAGCAAGTGAGATATATGGCGACAATGGCGAGATAATAGGTACATTCTTCATCGAGAACCGCTCATACGTGCAGTATGAGGATTTGATGGCTCTGGACTCAGCAAACAACCTGGTCATCGATGGTCGTCTGATGCCTCCTGTGGTGGCTGCCCTCATCTCGACAGAGGACCTGCGTTTCCATAGCCACTCGGGAATAGATATCACATCGTTGTTCCGCGTGGGTCTGAAGACCATAATTATGCGTAACACAGCTCAGGGAGGTGGTAGTACTATCACACAGCAGCTGGCGAAGAACCTCTTCCCACGTGAGGGTGTAGCGAGTGGCGGCATAGCACGTGCAGCGAAGCTCGGTATGTTCAAAATAAAGGAGTGGGTTACAGCACTCAAGTTGGAGTATAACTATACCAAAGAGGAGATTGCGGCGATGTATCTCAACACCGTCGGATATGGAACAAACGCCTTCGGCATAAAGTCTGCATCGCGAATATTCTTCGATAAAGCCCCTAACGAGCTGAATATCCAGGAGGCTGCACTGTTGGTCGGTGTGGTGAATGCTCCGTCGCGTTACTCGCCCGTATACCACCCTGAGGCAGCACTCAAAAGACGTAACTTGGTGCTCAAGCGTATGGAGACATCGGGTGCTCTGACCGCTGAGCAGTATGACTCACTCAAGCAGTGTCCTATTGAGCTTAGGTACAGCCAGATAAGTCATAACTCGGGTCAGGCGAGATATTTCCGCGAGATGTTGCGTCTGACGATGACAGCCAAACCTCCTACGCGTAAGCAGTTCCTGACAGATTGGGATTATGAGCAGGCACTCAAGCAGTATAACGAGAATCCTATATATGGCTGGTGCCACAAAAATACGAAGGCAGATGGTACACCATATAACATCTATCGTGATGGTCTGCGTATATACACGACAATAAACCCTACGATGCAGCGATATGCCGAGGAGGCGTTACAGAAGCAGATGGCGACAGTCGTGCAGCCTCGTATGGACCAGCAGGTGAGGGCGACAGGTGTGTTGTTCCAGGATGTGAGCAAAGAGACACGCGATGGTATCATACGTCGCGGAATGCGTAACTCGGACCGCTTCCGTGAGATGCGTAAGGCGGGATATACCGACGATGAGATATACGCCTCGTTTGAGAAGAAGTGTCGTATGAAGATATTTACCTTCAAGGGTGAGCGTGATACGATAATGACACCTCGCGACTCGGTGCTGCACCACAAGCAGATATTGCGTGCGAGCTTCGTGGCGATGGAGCCGCAGACGGGTCATCTGAAGGCATACGTGGGAGGTCCTAACTTCCGTTACTTCAAGTACGATATGGCGAAGCAGGGTAAGCGACAGATAGGCTCAACGGTGAAGCCATTTATCTATACCTTCGCTATCGACCAGCTCGGTCTGACACCTTGCACGATGGCACCTAACCAACCGGTGTCGATAGAGACGCCTGCCGGAATATGGTCGCCAAAGGAGGCAGGAAAGCACGAATATGATGGCGTGCTGCACCCTCTGTATTGGGGATTGGCAAACTCGCGTAACAACTACTCGGCGTGGGTGATGAAGCAGGCAAAGCAGCCTGAGACGGTGGCAGACTTCATCCATAATATGGGTATCAGCAGCTATATCTATCCTGCGTATGCTATGTGTCTGGGTGCATTTGAGTCCAACGTCTTTGAGCTGGCGAGTGCATACTCGACGCTTGCAAACGAGGGCGTTCACATAGAGCCTATATTCGTAACTCGCATAGAGGACAGGCAGGGTAATGTGATTTCATCATTTGTGCCTAAGTCGAACGATGCGGTGAACAAGTATACAGCATACACAATGCTCACAATGTTGCAGAAGGTAATAACAGCCGGCACGGGAGGTCGTATGAACTGGATGTTTGGTATGAACGACGTGGAGATGGGCGGTAAGACCGGAACATCGAACAATAACCGCGATGCGTGGTTTATGTGCGTTACACCAAACCTCGTGGCAGGCTCGTGGGTAGGCGGCGAGGACCAGTCGGTACACCTTAACTCACAGGGTGAGGGTAGTGTGATGGCGTTGCCTATCGTGGGAGAGTTCTTCAAGATGGTATACGACGATGGAACGCTGGGCGTGAAGCGTACTGACCGCTTCGCACGTCCCGAGGGATGGGAGCCTTACGACTGTCCAAAGGAGATAATACCCGACGCTGCGACGGTAGGAGTGCAGGAGGAAGATGAGTTTTTTGACTAACCAGGTTTTTGAGATATGAAAATTGCTATTGTTGGTGCCAGCGGTGCCGTAGGTCAAGAGTTCTTGACAATACTTAATGAGAAGGTGGATTTTCCAGTGGATGAGCTTTTGCTCTTTGGCTCGTCACGCAGTGCGGGAAGCAAATATATGTTCCGAGGCAAGGAGATTGAGGTGAAGCTCCTGCAACACAACGATGACTTTAAGGGCGTCGATATAGCCCTCACATCGGCAGGTGCGTCGACATCGAAGGAGTTTGCCGAGACGATAACCAAGCACGGAGCGATAATGATTGATAACTCAAGTGCGTTTCGTATGGACGAGGATGTGCCATTGGTTGTGCCCGAGGTGAATGCCGAGGATGCACTCTTCGCTCCACGTAACATCATAGCCAACCCCAACTGTACAACGATACAGATGGTGGTGGCACTCAAGGCTATCGAAAACCTCTCGCACATACGTAAGGTGCACGTGTCAACATATCAGTCGGCGAGTGGCGGCGGTGCGATGGCGATGGCAGAGCTCGAGCATCAGCATAAGCAACTTGTTGAGGGCGAGGAGCCTACGGTGGAGAAGTTCGCATATCAGTTGGCATATAACGTCATCCCTCACATCGACATATTTATGGAAAATGACTACACGAAGGAGGAGATGAAGATGCACAACGAGACACGTAAGATTATGCACTCCGACGTGGCAGTGTCGGCGACCTGTGTGCGTGTGCCTGTGATGCGTGCTCACTCCGAGAGTGTGTGGGTAGAGACCGAGGAGCCAATATCTGTTGAGGCGGCACGTAAAGCCTTCGCCGAGGCTCAGGGTGTGGTGCTGGTGGATAACCCTGCTGAGAAACAATATCCTATGCCTCTATTCATCGCCGGCAAGGAGCCTGTATATGTAGGTCGTGTACGCAAGGATATAACCTCCGAGAATGGTCTTACATTCTGGTGTGTAGCCGACCAGATTAAGAAGGGAGCGGCACTTAATGCGATACAGATAGCAGAATGGCTAATAAGGAATAAATCCATTTAATGGGTGTCTACGGCGTTATGCTCGTGCTCGAAATCCTCACATACCTCAAGTATGCTGCGGTTTCTCCCACTTCGCAAGCCTTGGCAAGACTAAATAGTCTTCCCTTGTCTGCTCCCGCTCGGCATAGTTCAAGTAGACTTGACTCTACCCTCGCTTACTCGCAGCCTTGTATACACCTCATTAAATGAATTTATAGGCAGAAGTATTTGATAAAACAATTAGGGCTATCTCCCGATGGGAGGTAGCCCTAAATTATACGCATAAATCATCTTTAGTGTTTGCGGATGAACTCCAGCAGGAGTGGGTAGCCAGGCTCGCACATACCGTGGCCATAGCCATCGAACTCATAGATAGTGGCATCATCATCACCTGCCAGGCGGAGCATACGCCAGAAATAGGCATTCTCCTCGTAGCGTCCCAACATCTCCAACTCTCTGTCGCCCGAGAGAATAAGTATAGGGGCTGCATCGCCTCTGACGTGGTAGAGCGGAGCGAGTGAATCAACGATAGGCTGCTTGTCGGCAATACCACGTGAGCGACGCTCCTCAAAATGGGTGATAGCCTGACCACTGAATGGGATGATACCTGCCAAAGCATCGGCATCCTTATCGTACTTTGCCAAACGACTCTTATCCAGGCCTACCATAGCAACCAGATAGCCGCCGGCAGAGTGTCCCGAGATGAAGACCTTATCGGGGTTGCCGCCATACTGCGAGATGTTGTCCATAACCCACGCGATAGCACAAGCTGCATCGTCGATTATCTGTGTTACAGCGACGTGGGGCGAGAAGCGGTAGCCTACACCGACAACGACAGCTCCGTCACGCAGCAGCTCCTGTGGGATATGTCGCCAGCCACCTGTCAGACCTCCACCGTGGAACCACACGATGACAGGGCGTGCCTCCGCACCCTCGGGGTGGGCGATATCCATACGACACATCTTTGTGGCATATTCATCCACCTCGCGATAGATGATATCTTTCTCTGTCTTGTACTTATGCTCCTGAGCATTAGCCGCCACGCAGCCGAGAGCGAGAGCCAATAGTATAAAAATCTTTCTCATACGCTTATGCCTTTTTAATTGTTGTTATAAAATCGTTGTTGTTGAGCCATATAGCCTCCGTAGCGAACCAGAACTCACGTGCCTCGGTGCTCTGTGAGGGGCGTTCCGAGCGGCAATCCGCGAGGTACGTCTCATCGGCAGGGTGCTCCGTAGCGACAAACTCCTCGAACCACAGCTTGTGGCGTGTGCGGAGAGTACGCAGGGTGTCCTTGTCGATGCCACCGCTACGACGATACTCTGCCCAAAGGTTTATCAGATGGTACTCGGGCGACTTGGTAGAGATGTTGAACAGAGCATCATCAAGACACTCCCAGTCCTCGAGCATAATATAACACAGGGCGAGCATAACGACAGCCTCCAAGTGGTCCTCCTCGTCGAGAGCGAGCAACTGCTCCCAGAGTGTGGTGGCGGTCTCGACCTCGCCTATCGAGAGGTGGTCGGCAGCCGATAGGTAGAGTAGCTCCATAGCCGCACGAGAGTCCCTGTCATCCCAATTAAGGCGTACATCCTCCTCGCCGATGGCATTGAGTAGAGCCTCGACACCCTCTAAACGCATCTCGCACGCCCCATTGATATTGCCCTCAGCCTCCAATGAGCGGGAACGACGCAACAGAGCGGCGAGCTTATCGCCTCCCTCCAGCGACATAAACTCCGTATCGGCGGGTCTAAGCCTTAATCTTATCATCGCGGCGGAACTTAAAGGTTGCAAGGGCAGCAATAACAAGAGTAACGACACCACCAAGTGCGTAGGCAAGGGTACGATTCTCCATACCGATGAACTCCGACTTGGAGATGAAGATATAGCTGCTACATATATATGTCATAAAGAGTGCTGGGAGGAGTGCTAACCAATAGGTTGAGCCTCCCTTCTTGTAGAGGTACACTGTGATAGTCCACAGCACGAAGACACTCAAAGTCTGGTTTGACCAGGCGAAATAACGCCACAGGATATCGAAGTTGATAAAGAGCAATGATACACCGATAGCGAAGAGAACACTGCTGACAGCAAGACGCTTCACGATATTACGCTGGTCGATATGGAAGATGTCGGCAACAATCAATCGTGCCGAGCGGAAAGCAGTGTCGCCCGAGGTGATAGGGGCTGCTACAACACCCAGCAGGGCTAACAGACCTCCAGCAACGCCCAACGTGGTGTTGGCGATATGGTCAACAGCCCAGCCGGCATTGTTGCCGTGTGCAGTAAGAGCCTCCTGCAAAGAGTCGACACCCCCGAAGAAAGCCATAGCGATAGCTGCCCATATCAGTGCAATGATAGACTCGGTAATCATAGCTCCGTAGAACACCGAACGACACTCCTTCTCGTTGTTGACGCAGCGTGCCATAAGTGGCGACTGTGTGGCGTGGAAGCCCGAGATTGCTCCGCAGGCGATAGTGATGCAGAGCGTAGGGATGAGCGGTAGGTTGGCAGCGTTGAAGTGGTGGTTGCGTATCTCATTCAACTCTGGTACGGTGTAGTCGCCAAAGAGGATGATGTAGAGCAATCCCAAAGCCATAAATATCAACGCAGCACCGAAAATAGGGTATATCTTACCTATGAGCTTGTCGATAGGGAGCAGGGTGGCTATAAAGTAGTAAACGATGATTGCTCCTATCCACCACCACAGACCGATACTCTCGAACATACCGTCAAGCAGGTTGGCAGGGGTACGGACAAAGACCGCTCCCACAAGTATAAGCACCACGATAGAGAAGACGCGGAGCACGAATTTGGTCTTGTCGCCTAAGTAGATACCGATAATCTCGGGGATACTCAGACCGCCGTGGCGGAGCGAGATGACTGCCGACACGTAGTCGTGCATAGCACCGAGGAAGATGCCGCCGAGGGTAATCCACAGGAAGGCTACAGGGCCATAGCAAGCACCCATAATAGCACCGAAGATAGGTCCTACACCTGCGATATTCAGGAGCTGGATGAGGAAGGTACGCCAGCGAGGCATAGGGATGTAGTCTACACCGTCGTACAAAGTCTCCGATGGCACTTTAGCCTTAGAGTCGATACCACATACCTTCTCGAGAAACTTACCATAGGTGAAATAGGCTACAATGAGCATAGCCAAACAGATAAGAAAGGTAATCATAGTTTATAGTTTTAGTTATTATTCGCTAAAATCGTAGCAGAACGACATCCGCAATTATGTGCGAATTTACTAAAAAAAGATGAAATAATAGATTTTTTCGCAGCTAATAGTATCAATAAAAGGAAATATTTACGATATTTGCACCTCGAAAGGGAGCCTTATTTCCCCTTTGCCGCAATAGCTCAGTTGGTAGAGCGTTTCACTCGTAATGAAAAGGTTTCGCGGGTTCGAGTCCCGCTTGCGGCTCATATATCCTCTAAAAAGACGAACTTCTGCGTTACGCTCGCTCTCAAAATGCTCATTTACGTCAAGTGAACTCCGCTTTTTCGAGCATCGCAAGCCTGGAATTTCACTCTTTTTAGAGGATATCTGTTTCTAATCGATGTGTGTAATTATCCCACCGCACAAAATCTGCATCACTCTAATCAAAAATTAAGAGGAGCAGAAAATTATCCACTAATAAATTCTAAGAGGAGAAAGGATAGATCTACTCTAACGGTTGGCGTTCGTAGCTGTCGATAAGCGAGCCACGGGTGCGGTTGAGGATGCGGGCACCTCGGCTGCGGGCGTAGCGTTCCAGGACCTCGTGGCCGCGGAAGAGCTCGGCGGTCTCCGCAAGATAGCTGCTCATAGTGTAGGGCTGAGGCGGGTTGGTGGCATTGACATAGATGGGTGTGGGCTCCGACGGAGCACCATCGTAGTAGTGCGAAATAGTGCGACAGAGCTGATTCTGCTCATTGACCATCAGACCATCGAGCAGGGTGTGGTCTACGCCATAGAGCTCTATCTGCTTATAGCCGAGCAGCAGAGCTACAAAGATACCATTCTGCACCACCGTACCAAAGTTACCTGAGCCCAAGCCGTGGCGGTAGCACCAATGTTCCAAGCAGCGGTAGCCCTTATAAGGAATAGTGTGGAAGGGGACAATGCGGATGTTGGGGTTGTTACCCACAGCGGCAGCATAGTCAAAATGTTCGGGGTTATAGCACTGCACATAGAGTGTCATCTGCCAATCTACGCGGCTCAGTGTGTCGTAGAGCAGGTCGCGACGCTCACTCCTGCCCGCCTCGCGGAAAAACTGTGGGTCGGAGAGGATATAATACTTAGGGCGAAGGGCGATAAACTCATCACTGAGAGCGAAGAAATTGACCGCCATAGTGTCCATCTTTGCCCACTCCTCACGCTCCGAGAGTAGCTGCATCTCCGCCTTGAGCGAAGGCCCATTGCCCAGAATAGCGATACGCCCCTCGGGATTCATATCGATAGCACCCGCCTTAGCGACACGATTGCGAAAGCCCTCCTTAACAGCCACAGCCGAAAAGAAGAAGAGGGTGTCAACAGTGCGGTGCAGTGCCTCCTTTATGCGTAATCCTATGCTCATACCCGACAATTATTATTGCAAAACTAATAAAATATCGTTACATTTGCAACTATGGAGGCAATGCACGTAAACATATCGGTCGTAATACCGCTCTACAACAAGGCGGCAGAGGTTGAACGCACGCTACGCTCGGTGCTGGCTCAGTCGCTGCAGCCGTTGGAGATAATTGTTGTCGATGACGGCTCGACAGATGGCAGTGCAGCCATAGTGGAGCGTGTGGGCGGTGAGCGTGTGCGTCTGGTGCATCAGCAAAATCGCGGAGTGAGTGCAGCACGTAACAGAGGTATAGAGCTATCGCGTGGCGAGTATGTAGCCTTCTTGGATGGTGATGACAGGTGGAACCCCGACTACCTTCAGTCGTTATCGGAATTTATTGTACGACATCCCGACTGTGGAGCATACGGAACAGCATTCTATGTTGAGAGCGACGAAGGTTTAGTGGCGGCTGACGTGCCACAGGTGGAGGGTGAAGTGGATTTCTTCGCAGAGTCGATGCACAGCTATGTGCTGATACCTTCGGCAGCGACCATACGACGCGATGTGTTGCTCGATGTGGGAGGCTTTCCAAATGGTATGCGTATGGGCGAAGATCAATTCCTATGGACAAAGGTGGCTCGCCGGACGAAGGTGGCATTCCTGCCAACGCCTTTGGTTATATACTCCCGTGCGGCGACAAACCGCTCGGCAGCGATGTATCGACCTGAAGAGTCGTTATACTCCTTTGAACAACTATACAACCCTGCGGCGGAGGATTTGAGTAACGAGTATATAGCACGCGTGGCGTTGGGAAAGGCTATAGTAGAGAGCGTGAGTGGCGGAAGAAGGCGTGCAGTGCAGATGGCAAAGTTCTTTAGCTATAACCGCTTGTCGCGTAAACTGCTGTGGCGACTCCGACTGCTTAATATGTTGCCACTATTCCTGCGTAGGGCGGTGCATAACATATATTGCAAGGTGGCGTGGAGAGTGAAAAAGAGAGGTTTGTAGCCTCTCTTTCTTTTATCGTGCGGTGTAGACCACCTTCTTGGTCTCGAAGAACTCCTCCTCGAAGAAGTCGGAAATCGGTATCTGTTGCCACTCAAGTTTGGTAGCAGCTAACTCGGCATCCAAATCGCCTCCCTTGAGATAGAGTATTCCGTTGGGGAGTGTGCCCTGCTTGCCACGCTCAATCTTATTCCATATCCAGCCAACAAAGGGCGACATCTCCGTAACAGCACGTGAGACGACGTAGTCAAACTTCTCTGCAATCTGCTCCACACGTGTGTTGCGTGCATCTATATTGGTGATGCCGGCACCCTCGCAGACACCTCTGACGACGGTAATCTTCTTACCGATAGAGTCGGCTGCGACAAAGCGTACGTTGGGGAACATAATGGCAAGCGGAACACTCGGGAAACCTCCTCCGCAGCCTACATCCAACACGCGAGCACCATCGGCAAACTGACACACTTTGGCGATGGCAAGCGAGTGGAGAATGTGGCGTAGGTAGAGTTGGTCGAAGTCCTTGCGTGAGACGACGTTAATCTTGGAATTCCACTCGGCATAGAGGTCGTAGAGAGCTGCGAACTGCTCTTGCTGGCGGTCGCTCAAATTGGGGAAATATTTGGTGATTAGCTCAATCATTTTATATAGTATTCTGTTCTTATTGTTGCTTTGCTTTTGTCGACAGGAGTCCGCAGGCTGCCTGTATATCCTCGCCTCGTGAAGTGCGGATAGTAGTCTGTATACCTTTGGCAGTCAGTGTATTGCGGAAGGCTATCATCTGCTCCTCCGAAGGGGAGTAGTAGGGTGAGTCGGGTATCTTATGGAAGCGGATGAGGTTGATGCGGCACTTAACACCATCGAGCAAACGACACAACTCCTTGATGTGGCGTGGGGAGTCGTTCAGCCCCTCCATCAGGATGTACTCAAACGACACGCGACGCTGTGAGGTGAAGTCGTAGCGACGCAGAATATCCATCACCTCGCGTATGGGGTATGCCTTCTCGATAGGCATAATCTCGGCACGCTCATCGTGGAAGGGGTTGTGGAGGCTGATAGCTAAGTGAGCCTTCGACTCATTCAGAAAACGTGGTAGCTCCTTGGCAACACCTGCTGTGGAGAGTGTGATGCGGGTAGGAGACCACCCGAAACCCCACTTGGCGGTGAGGATATCTATCGCACGCAGCACCTCGTCGGTATTATCCAAAGGCTCACCCATACCCATAAAGACCACATTGGTGAGCTTCGCACTATCTGGGATGGAGAGTATCTGGTTGATAATCTCGCCCGCCGAGAGGGAGTGTTGCAAGCCCTGTCTGCCTGTGGCACAGAACTTACAGCCCATACGACAGCCCGCTTGGGATGATACACAAAGCGTGGCACGGTCGCCATCGGGGATATATGCCGACTCGATATACTCGCCTTGCTTGGTGGCGAAGAGGTATTTCTTCGTTCCATCAGCCGAGATACTTTCGCGGAGAGGTGCTGTGAGCCCCATATCGTAACGCTCCTGCAAGGTGCGACGCACAGCAAGCGAGAGGTTAGTCATCGAATCGATGCTGTCGACGTGGCTGACATAGAGCCAGCGGGCAATCTGCGAGGCGGCAAAACGAGGCAGATGCTCTCGCTCACACAACTCGGAGAGTTGCTGCAAAGTCATTCCGTATAGAGTGGTTTTTTCGCTTGTCATATCCCTTATAAAATCTCGGTGCCAACAAAAGTAAAAATTTTTTTACATATTTTTCTTGCCGAAAGGCTCTTTTTTGATTTTTTATAACTATATTTGCAAAGATAACTGCGTGTGGAGTATTTCGACGCTGGTTGGCGAAGAGGGACGGTGCTGCTTTTAGGTGTTTTTAGGTGGGCGGTCAATCTTTTGAATGATAGGTGCTTAGAGTGTGAAAGATGCTCTGTAATGCCGATGAATGGAGAAACAAATTAAGTAAAAACAATAAGATTTAATTATGGAAGTTAAAAAATCACCAAGTGCTGATCTTAAGGAGTGGAAAAGAATATTTCTGCTCATAGGTCTTGCTCTGTCACTCGGAGCAGTGTGCTTTGCCTTCCTTTGGACTCCAGAGGAGTATAAGGTAGAGGCACTCGATTTGGAGCGTGCGATTATTGAGGAGGAGGAGATTCCTATTACACGTGAGGAGATTAAGCCACCCGCACCACAGCAGCAGAAGGTTGAGGTTAAGGTCTTCAGTGAGATTTTGGATGTCGTAACTAACGATACTAAGGTTGAGACCGATATGTCGTTTGACGATTTCGCTGATGGTCTGGATTTCGACGTTAACTATGTAGTAGCTGATGATGAGGAGGAGATTATCGAGGATGCTCCGCTGATTAAGGCTGAGGTTATGCCTACATTCCAGGGCGGAGACCTTAACACATTCCGTCAGTGGGTGCAGAAGCAGTTGCGTTACCCTCAGATTGCATTGGAGAACAACATCACAGGTCGTGTAACTTTGCAGTTCGTCATCGAGAAGGATGGTCGTCTGACCGGTATCAAGGTTTTGGCTTCTCCAGATGCTTCACTCTCTGAGGAGGCTATCCGCGTAGTACAGTCTTCTCCAAAGTGGACTCCAGGTAAGCAGCGTAACCAGCCTGTACGTGTATCATTTACACTGCCGGTTATGTTCCAGTTGCGTCACTAATATTTACATAAGTGTCCCGCTATATTTATGTGGCGGGATGCTTTTTTTTTACCCCTTAGTGTCTTGAAGAAAGAGATAATAAATAAAACAGAAGAGCAGGAAGACTTGCGTGAAAGGGCTGTGCTGGTGGCGGTGATACGCGACGGACAGCCTATAGAGCAGGCGGAGGAGTATCTTGCGGAGTTGGAGTTCCTGGCGGAGACTGCCGACATCGTAACGGTGCGTAGGTTTACTCAGCGACTGCCACAACCCTCGTCGCGTATATACGTAGGACCAGGTAAGTTGGAGGAGATAGCTCAGTATTGTGAGCAGAACGAGATAGATGTCGTGATATTTGACGACGAACTCTCGCCCGCTCAGACACGTAACATCGAGAAGGAGATGCCTTGCCGACTGCTGGACCGTACACGTCTGATTTTGGATATTTTCCTCTCGCGTGCACGCACAGCCTACGCTAAAACGCAGGTGCAGCTGGCTCAGTATGAGTATATGTTGCCTCGTCTGGCAGGTATGTGGACCCACCTGGAGCGTCAGCGAGGAGGTACAGGAACGCGTGGTGGTGCCGGAGAGCGTGAGATTGAGACCGATAGACGTATCGTGCGTAACCGTATAACCAAACTCAAGGAGGACCTATCGAAAATCGACAAGCAGATGGCTGTGCAGCGTTCCAACCGAGGTTCTATGGTGCGTGTAGCGTTGGTGGGCTATACCAATGTGGGTAAGTCGACGCTGATGAATCTTATCTCGAAGAGTGAGGTATTTGCCGAGAACAAGCTCTTTGCGACGTTGGATACTACGGTGCGTAAGGTGGTGTTCGATAATCTGCCATTTCTGATGTCGGATACCGTAGGTTTCATCCGTAAGCTGCCTACACAGCTCATAGAGTCGTTCAAATCGACACTCGACGAGGTGCGTGAGGCTGACCTGTTGCTGCACGTTGTGGATATTTCGCATCCGGGCTTTGAGGACCAGATAGCTGTTGTCAAGCAGACGTTGCAGGATATAGGTGCCGGAGATAAGCCGGTATACCTTATATTTAATAAGATAGACGCCTACACCTACGAGAAGAAGGATGAGGATGACCTGACACCGGCAACGAAGAAAAACCTCTCGTTGGAGGATTTGAAGCAGAGCTGGATAGCCAAGGCTAACACACCTTGTATCTTCATCTCGGCGGCGGAGCGACTCAATATCGAGAAGTTGCGTTCCGACTTGTATGGTATGGTTCGTGAGATACATCAGGGACGCTATCCGTTTAATAACTTCTTATACTAAACGAGCAAACAAACACTAAATAAGAACCTACTATGATTCACATTCTTAACAAGGAGAACACCATTCTCAACAAGTTCCTCTCGCAGATTCGCGACAAGGAGGTGCAGCAGGATTCGATGCGTTTTCGCCGTAACATCGAGCGTATAGGCGAGATTATGAGCTACGAGATTTCAAAGACGCTCAACTACAAGAGTCGTGTTGTCGAGACTCCGCTCGGCGAGGCTGTGGTGGAGGAGATAGCCGACGATGTGGTTATCGCAACCGTTCTGCGTGCGGGATTGCCATTCCATCAGGGCTTCCTCAACTACTTTGACGATGCGTCGAATGCCTTTGTGTCGGCATATCGTAAGTCGAGCAAGGGTGGTAAGTTCACAGTTAAGGTAGAGTATATATCATCGTGCAACCTTGAGGGTAAGACGCTTCTGTTGGTAGACCCTATGTTGGCTACGGGTACGTCGCTCGTCTTGGTCTATGAGGCATTGGTTGAGAAGTGCGGTATGCCTGCACATACCCACGTGGCAGCGGTCATCGCCAGCGAGCAGGGTCTGGATTATGCTGTGAAGCACCTGCCAGCGAAGACCACTACAATCTGGACCGCAGCTTTGGATGCGGAGCTCACCTCACGCTCTTATATCGTGCCGGGCATTGGTGATGCGGGTGATTTGGCTTTTGGTGAGAAATTGTAAGTATGATAATTCTATGAATTATGGGTGTTTGCACATAGCAGACACCCATTTTTTATCCCTTTATCTTGACTGTGCGGGAGGTGGCGTCGAAGGAGATGATGTCGCTTGAGAAGAGTTTTTCTATCTCGCCACTGCGAATCATCTGCTCCGTGGGGAGGATGTGAAGCGAGGGTGGGGAGATAAGGGCTACGGAGTCGCAGAGCTCCAGAGCAATATCCAACTCGTGCGTAGAGAAGAGTATGCACTTATGCTCCTCGTGTGCTAAACGACGCAGCAGCGAGCAGAGCTCATAGCGGTTGGGCATATCCAAAAATGCAGTAGGCTCATCTAACAAGATGATAGGCGTAGCCTGTGCCAAAGCTCTGGCAATCATTATTCGCTGACACTCACCATCGGACATCTGATCCATACTCTTTGTGGCATAGTCGCTCATACCGACAGCCGCCAGAGCGTGCATAACCTGCTGCTCATCCTGCTCCTGCAGGCGTCCAATCCAATTCGTATAAGGTGCACGTCCCAGAGCCACAACATCGCGACAACACAGATTACTGATGCGTACCTTCTCGGTGGTAACGAATGCCAACGTACGAGCCATATCGGCAGGCGAGAGCGTAGTGATATCTCGCTCACCAAGCAAAATCCTGCCCTCGATGATAGGTTGCAATGAGGCTAAGGTACGCAGCAGAGTGCTCTTGCCTGAGCCGTTTCTGCCCACCAGGGCGGTGAGCTCGCCCGAGCGTATCTCGCCCGTAGCGGAGTGGACAAGCGTGCGGTCGCCGTATGAGAGTCGTATGTTATCGAGTCGTATCATAGCCTTTAGACGATATTTTTCTTCTTAACGATAACCCATATAATAATAGGTATGCCGAGTAGTGCTGTAAGAGCGTTTATCGGCAGAGTGTACATCTTCGAGATGATGTCGCACACGAGCAGCGAGATAGCTCCCATAAGAGCCGAGGCGGGCAGGAGCGTGCGGTGGTCGGCATTGGAGAAGATAGTGCGTGCAAGGTGAGGCATAGCCATACCGATAAAGCCGATAGGACCGCAGAATGCCGTAACGGTACCTGCAAGCAGGGTGGTAGAGAGCAGGATGAGCAGACGCGTACGGGCAACATTTAGTCCCATAGTGCGTGCGTAGCCCTCGCCCAACAGAAGCATATTCATCGGTTTGATGACCGCCACAGCCATAATCAAGCCCACGATAATCATAGGGGCTATGATAGATAGCCGCTCCATAGAGACATCGCCCAGCGAGCCCATAGTCCATACGACGAAGTTTTTGAGTGCCTCCTCCTCGCTGAGGAACTGCAATATCTGCACGACAGCACCCACAGCCGAGCCCATCATTATGCCGATGATGAGGATGACCATAATATCCTTGATGCGTTGGCTGATGAAGCCTATGCTGAGCAGTGTGAGCAGTGCTCCCAACCACGCTGCACCTGCTATGCCGAGCGTAGAGAGCCCTGCCGAGCCTGCCAAGCCTAAAGGTGCTCCTAAGATGAATAGTGCTACGCCGAGGCTCGCTCCCGAACTTATGCCGAGAGTATAAGGTCCTGCCATAGGGTTGCGGAAAAGTGTCTGCATCTGTAGACCACTCACCGAGAGTGCTGCACCTGCTAAGATAGCCATCAGAGCCTTCACTAAGCGGATGTCGATGATAATGCCACGACTAACTCCGTCAGCGTTGCCTCCCAAGAGTATAGAAAAGACCTCGCCCACCGATATATCCATATCGCCTATGGTCATATCGAGAGCAAAGAGCACGACGCACAGCAGGCTCAGTGCTGCAAAGAGTATTGTAGAGCGGTGTCGCATCATCATTTAAGCTGTTTATAGTAGTATAACTCCTCGGTAGGGAGGAGTGTGGGGTGTATTATGCGTATCAAATCCTCGAGTATGACATCGGGCTTGACCACGCCCGACTCCCAAAAGTCGGAGCCCGACGAGGGGGTGCGGCGAAGGGTGTTGTTGTATACCCTCTGCTCGGTAACGAGGCGTGTGGAGCTGAAGTGTGGATTGGTAGCCTTGAGCTCTGCGAGGCTCTCACAGCTACCTACATTGAGCCACAGGTCAGCCTCCTGAGCGTAGCTATATGCCTGCTCGATACCTATGGGAGTGGTGGTGTCGCCTGCCTCACCCTCGGTGTAGGCGAAGCCTCCGGCATCCTCGATGAGCTGCACCATATAGCTCTCGGGTGCTGGAAGATACCATACGTCGCGATAAGGGGTGTTGAGCAGCACACGAGGAAGTGTGCTCTTATCCTGTGTGTGCTGTCTAACTCTCTGGCAAAGAGTGTTATATCGCTCCTCGATATGTTGGAAGCACTCCTCACCCTGCTCACGTAAGCCCACAATCTCGGCTATGGCGACAATCCACTCTGCCTTGCCCAGAGGCGATGGCTCAAGGTATTCGCCGATGTAGATATATGGGATGTTGAACTGTTGCAGACGCTCCTCTATGATACTCTTGGCACTTATGCCATAGAGTAGGACAAGGTCGGGGTTGAGCGAGAGCAGAAGCTCCATATTGAAGACCGAGTCGTAGCCTACGTCGCCAATATGTTCGGCAGACGATATCTTCTCATTATATATAAACTCCTTACCTGATACACCGACAACCTTATCAACCTGACCTATAGCATCGAGCATAGCGATATAGGATGACGAGAGGCAGACAACACGCTCAACACTTCCGCTGATGCGTTGCACGGAGGGGTGGCTGACATTGCCAAAGCGTTCCTCGGGGTCGATGAGAAGCATACGTTGCTCCCCCATAGAGCCCTGCCAGGGCTTGTTTACGACCAGGAGTGTAGCGTCGCCCTGCTCGGTGCTGAGCAGAGAGAAGCCTGTGGCGTAGCGAGGCGAGTAGAGCTCCTCGCAGAAGAGCCCTGCGTCGAATGGCTCTTCGCGATGACAACTCCAACCTATTGTGCAGAGTAATATGATAAAAAATCTCCTCATCACTTGTTGCAAAGGTCGGTGTGGATGGTTTGTAATATGGCTTTGCCTCCTCGGAGCAGGCTCTCTGTGTGCGATGGGTCGCCATGTTGCTCCATTATGCGGTTACCTGTACAGTCAAATATGACATAGCCATCGGCATCAATAACGCCCAAAGCATTGTTGTAGGTCCAGAAGCCAAAGTGAGGCTGGGCAGCGTCGAGCAGATTTTTGCTGAATGGGTTATCCTTGTAGGCAATACCCATCTGTGCAAGCAGGGTGGCTGCCATATCACTTTGAGAGCCATAGGTGTCGATTGTGCGTGCCTCGCGGATAGCACCTCCCACCCAGAGCATAGGTATTCGCTGGCGAGCCAGAGCACCCAGAGGCAAATCTTCGGGGTAGCCCATACCGTGGTCGGCAATCATCACAACGAGCATATTATCCCACGCAGGCGAAGCCTTCCACTTGGCTATCATCTTGCCGAGAGCCTCGTCGGTGAAGTGGGTGGCGTTGAGAATCTTGTCGCTCAGGGCGTGGTGTGGTACCTCGAATGGCTCGTGCGACGAGAGGGTGAGAAGGGTAGCAAACAGAGGGGTGTCGCCCTCGCTAAGAGCTAACACCTGGTCGGCAAAATAGTCGCACATGGCGGCATCGTTATAGCCCCATTGCGTGGTGCGATGCTCCGAGTCGAGCGATATGTTCTTCTCATCGTAGATGGTCTCTATGCCTGTGTTATAGAGGTATGAGGCGGTGTTGGTAAAGTTGGCGTCGCCACCATAGGTAAACGATGTTGTGTAGCTCTCACGTCTGAGCTCGGCTGCGATAGAGGGTAGTGAACGAGCCTTGAGAGGGTATTTCATTATCGAGGCTACGGGGTGTGCGGGCCAGCCACTCATCACCGAGACCTGACCGCGGTCGGTACGGAACGAGCTGGCAATGATATTTTCGAACCATACACCCTCCTGCTTGAGTGCCTGGATGTTGGGCGTTACCCACTCGCCATCCACCTTCTCATCGGTTACGTTGCGACCGAAGCTCTCCAAGATGATAAGAACGATGTCGGGACGTTCGGTGGTGAGCAGGCTGTCGCAAGGAGCTATCTGCGAGGGGTCGGGGTAGAGTGAGGCGATTATCTCCTGACGTTGCGACTCATCGAAATAGTGGTAGTCGTCGGCATCCAACTCCGAACGAAGAGAGGATGAGAGGAATGAGAATACGGGATTGGTTGCTGCCTGGTTGAGGAAGCTATTGTCGCTGAAGTAGACCATACTGACATTGGCTACGGCGTGTCCGACACCTCCTCGGATAGCCAAAAATGTGAGTCCGCCTATCAGAAGGAAGCCCAATGTGCAGAGCACACGACGCGACGCTGCGATAATGGTGGCTCGGTAGCGGAGGTAGATAACACGCAGGGTAAACCACATCGTAGCAGCGTATGCCACAAAGAGTAGCGACGTGGATATAACATCCATAGCTGTTACGCTTGCGGCAGCCTCCTTGGGTGTTACGATATATTGCAGGATTGTGCTGTCGAGGCGGAAGTCCCAATAGCGGAACAAGCCCATATCAACACTCACGATGAGTGAGACGATGAAGGTGATGGCAACGAAGTACCACTTCAAAATCTGCTGTATAGTACGCTCCGAGAGGTTAATCCAGATGGTGAGCAACATCACCAGCCAGGGTATGACGGTGAGATATCCTGCTGTGGTGGAGTCGAGTATAAGGCCGTGCCAGATGACTGCCAGGCACTCCGAGAAGGAGAAATCAGATGACTTGTCGGCATACCATATAAGGAATATGGGCTTCTGGATGACCATAAGCAGCAGCGACAACAGATATGTGGCGATGACGGTTTGAACTCTTTTCTTCATAACTCACAACGAAAACGTATACCCCACAAAGGTAGTGTTTTTTCGGAGAAAAAGCTCTAAGTTGCTTAACTCTTGATGAAAAAGATTGTGGAAAGTTTTGTTTTCGGAAAAATATTACTACCTTTGCACCGCTAAAATAGCACAATAACAATTAATTAAAATTTATTATGAACAATTACGAAACCGTTTTCATTGTCACTCCCGTCCTCTCTGAGGCTCAGGTGCAGGAGGTAGCTGACAAATTCCAGGGCATCATCACCGAGAACGGCGGTCAGATCGTGAATGTGGAGAACTGGGGCTTGAAGAAGCTCGCTTACCCTATTCAGAAGAAGACCACCGGTTTCTACTTCTTGGTAGAGTTCGAGGCTGAGGGTACACTTATCAACAAGCTCGAGACAAACTATCGTCGTGACGAGCGTATCATTCGTTTCTTAACTTTCAAGCAGGACAAGTTCGCTGTAGAGTACTCTGCAAAGCGTCGTGCAAAGCTTGCTAACAAATCACAGGAGGAGTAAACTATGGCACAGGAGAATGTAAAGGCTGGCGGTGAGATTCGTTATTTGAATCCCGTATCTGTAGATGTAAAGAAGAAGAAGTACTGCCGTTTCAAGAAGCTCGGTATTAAGTACGTAGATTATAAGGATGGTGAGTTTTTGAAGAAGTTCCTCAACGAGCAGGGTAAGATTTTGCCACGTCGCTTGACCGGTACTTCACAGAAGTTCCAGAAGAAGGTTGCTCAGGCTGTTAAGCGTGCACGCCACCTCGCAATTTTGCCATTCGTAACCGATTGTATGAAATAATTAAGAGGAGGAGAGCAATATGGAGATTATTCTTATTAAAGATGTAGAGAACTTGGGCTATGCTAACGATATCGTTAATGTAAAGCCTGGTTATGCAAACAATTACTTGATTCCTCAGGGCTTCGCTAAGGCTGCTACAGCTTCTGCAAAGAAGGTGTTGGCTGAGAACCTTCGCCAGCGTGCTCACAAGGATGCAAAGATTTTGGCTGATGCTCAGGCATTGGCAGAGAAGATTGCTAACTTGCCTTTGGTTATCACCGTTAAGGCTGAGGAGGGTAAGATTTTCGGTGCAGTAACTTCAGCTGACGTTGCTGAGGCTTTGGCTGCTAAGGAGATTGTAGTAGACCGTAAGGCTATCGCAGTGGATAGCATCAAGACTGTTGGCGAGTACACCGCTACAGTTAAGCTCCACCGTGAGGTTAAGGCTACAGTGGCTCTTTCAGTTGTAGCTGAGGAGTAAGACGAGCTTATTAAAGCACTTTAGATAAGAGCAGGCTTTTGCAGTCTGCTCTTTTTTCTGTACTTTTGCCAAAAATAGAGACTATTATGAGCGATAAAAGACGTACTGAGATTGCAGAGTTGGGTGAGTTTGGGTTGATTGACCTGCTGACAAAAGATGCTACCAAGAGCAATAAGTCGACGCTGCGTGGCGTGGGCGACGACTGTGCTGTGGTGGCAGCCGGTCGTGATGATGCGTTGGTCATCTCAACCGACGTGATGTTGGAGGGTGTAGATTTTGACTTGACATACTTCCCGCTCAAGCACCTGGGTTATAAGGCTGTAACGGTAGGTGTCAGCGATGTGTTGGCGATGAATGCCCGCCCCGAGCAGATAATGCTCTCGCTCGGCGTATCATCAAAGATGTCGGTTGAGGCGTTGCAGGATTTGTATGAGGGTGTGAATTTCGCCTGCAAGGAGTTAGGCGTGGACTTGGTCGGTGGCGACACCTCGGCATCGATGACGGGCTTGGTAATCAACATTACCACCATAGGTCGTGCAAAGCGTAAGGTATTAACATATCGTTCGGGTGCTCAGTTCAACGATTTGATATGCGTTACGGGAGCATTGGGTGGAGCATATATGGGCTTGAACCTTCTGGAGCGTGAGAAGCGAGTGCTGAGGGATGTGCAGAACCCTGAACCACAGTTTAAGGGCTATGAGTATCTGTTGCAGAGCTATCTGAAGCCACGTGCCCGCAAGGATATCATAGACGCTTTGGCAGAGGATGGTATTGTACCTACCTCGATGATTGATATATCGGATGGCTTGGCAAGTGAGGTGTTGCAGCTGTGTAAGGCGTCGCAGTGTGGTGCGAGAATATATCTCGACCGTATCCCTATCGCTCAGCAGACCAATAACCTGGCGGATGAGCTTCATCGCGACCCTGTGGTGGCAGCGTTGAATGGTGGCGAGGATTATGAGTTGCTTTTCACCGTGCCGTTGGCTATGCAGGAGAAGGTGATGCGTATGGGTATGGTCGACGTGATTGGACATATCACACGCCCAACGGCAGGAGCATATCTTGTTACGCCTGATGGTAGCGACATAGAGTTGAAGGCTCAAGGCTTTAAGAGGTAAGCCTTAGCAGTTACAGCTATTGATATGAGGAGGTGTTCGGTCGCAAAGGTCGGACACCTCTCTTATATCTTCTTCAGAAGCTTTGTGCCACCGAGAGTATCGTTGTGGAAGAGCATAACCTCCTGCTCCTCCTCGCAGCTGAGGCTGACACGTGTGCGGAAAGATTTTATCTCTCTGTCAATAATCTCCTCCTTCGTTGGGGCTGTCTCGTCGGTAGAGAGCGGAGCCATTATGGGCATAGCGACCTCGCCAATAAGCTCTATTTCGGACTCCATAGGGGTGAGTTGCCAATGCTTGAAGAGGAGAATGTCGTCGGGGACACTCTGCTTTATTCTGCCATACGGCAGTAACTCGATAGAGATCTTCAACCCTTTGCCTTTGGGGCTCTGCCATAGACCTAAGGCTCGGCGGTAGGTGGGTGAGGCAGAGACTACGGAGGCATCGTATTTCACCGCAGTGGTGGGTGCGAGATACTCCACCTCGACTATGTTGCCCTCGATAAGATTTTCGCGGTCGACTATGGTCTTGTCGCTAAGGTTGAAGAATAGCGTCTTGTGCTCTTCGCTCACTGTTCTCACGATAAGCAGCGAGTCGTTGCCTCCCTCATCGACGTATCCGACCACTCGGCAGTAGGGGATGGGTGAGGAGCAGGCGAGGAGCGAGACGAGCAGAAAAATATATGTCGTTAGTCGTATTATCATAGTGGTTATTTCATATGAAACTTGGCTCTGTTTCGTTGCGAAAAATATTTGTGTAAAGGTAGTAAATATTCTCCATAAATGGCTTTTGAGGGGCAAAAACTTCGTGTTTTGGGTGCAACTTATCAGAACTTTTTGTACCTTTGACCTCCGGTTAGGTTACAAATAATCTATTATGCTTAATATTATTTTATTTGGAGCTCCCGGCTGTGGTAAGGGTACACAAGCGGAGCTTTTGAAAGAGAAGTATGGCGTAGAGCATATTTCGACCGGAGCAGTAATCCGCTCGGAGATTGAGCGTGGAACGGAGTTGGGACTCAGTATGCAGGAGTATATTGCCAAGGGCGAGTTGGCCCCCGACAGCATCGTTGTGGGTATGGTGAAAAACTACATCTGCGAACATCGCGATGCCAAGGGTAACATCTTCGATGGCTTCCCACGCACAACAGCTCAGGCTGAGGCTTTCGATGAGTTGCTCAAGGCTGAGGGTTTGTCGGTCAGCGTGATGATATATATGGATGTTCCCGAGCAGGAGCTGGTAAATCGCATCTTGTTGCGTGGCAAGGACTCGGGTCGTGCCGACGACGCATCGGAGGATGTTATCCGTAACCGAATAAAGATATATCGCGAGCAGACAGCTGTTGTGGCAGACTACTATTCTAAGCAGGGTAAGTATGTCGCTATAGATGGAGTGGGTACTCTCGACGAGGTATTTGCCCGTATATGCGAGGCTATCGACAACAGCACAAAATAGATATTCTGTTGATTGAAACAGAGTAATATGGAACAGGCAAAAAGTGCTTAATCGGCACTTTTTTGTCTTGTTCTATTGGATATTACATTTTTTTTCATACCTTTGCGTCGCTAAAGTGCCGTCTTACAAGTAAGTCGGGCTCACGATAGCGGTAAGGCCCATTCGTCTATCGGCTAGGACGCAAGATTTTCATTCTTGAAAGAGGAGTTCGACTCTCCTATGGGCTACAATGACTTACACCGAAGGGTGTTTGACAGCGGTAAGATTTAGATTGGTGGCTCAAGTGGTCGCCGTAATGTTCCGGGAAGGGACATTCAGAGAGTGAGGAGCTGCAACTCGTGAAAGTGTAGCAAGTAGAAGAAAACTGAAAAAGTAAAAAATAAAAAACAGACAAAACTATGGCAAATCACAAGTCATCAAAGAAGAGAATTCGTCAGACCATTACTAAGCGTGCTCACAACCGTCTTTATCACAAGACTGCACGTAACGCTGTAAAGTCTTTGCGTAACACAACAGAGAAGGCTGCAGCAGAGGCTCTGCTTAAGAAGGTTTCATCAATGTTGGATAAGCTCGCTAAGCGTGGCACTATTCACAAGAATAAGGCTGCTAACTTGAAGAGTTCATTGGCATTGCACGTAAACGCTCTCTAAGCGAAGGTCATCCGACAGAGTTAAGAGCTGTTTCCTTGGAAGGAAGCAGCTCTTTTTTTGTCATTTTGAGCGAATAGTATTATTTTTGTAAAGAATGTAACATTAAAACTTTGTGATTTATGACGATAAAAGATTTACAGCCCTCGCTGGTGTGGGAGGAGTTTGATGCGATAACCAAGGTGCCACGCCCTTCGAAGCGAGAAGAGAAGATTATAGCCTATCTGTTGCAGTGGGCTAAGGAGCACGACGTGGAGTGTGAGCGTGATGCCATCGGTAATGTGGTGATGCGTAAGCCTGCCACAGCGGGATATGAGTCGCATCCGACAGTCATCCTTCAGTCGCACGTGGATATGGTGTGCGAGAAGAACTCTGATGTGGAGTTTGACTTCGACACTGATGCTATCCGTACACGCATAGATGGCGAGTGGGTGAAGGCAGAGGGAACGACGCTCGGTGCTGACTGCGGCATAGGTATGGCGGCAGCATTGGCTCTTTTGCGAGATGAGAGCGTGGAACACCCAGCATTGGAGGCTCTCTTCACGGTGGACGAGGAGACAGGACTGACAGGTGCGTTTAACCTCGGAGAGGGTATGCTTCGTGGTAAGTATCTTATAAACCTCGACTCGGAGGATGAGGGCGAGATTTTTATCGGTTGTGCCGGTGGTATTGACACTGTGGCTACATTCTGCTGCCCACGTGAGGCTACGCCAGGTGGCTACGAGGCTTTGCGTATCGATGTGAGCGGTCTGCTGGGAGGACACTCGGGCGATGATATCGATAAGGGACGTGCCAACTCAAATAAGATTCTTGCACGTCTGGTGTATGAGACACAGTCGAGTATGAACGTGCGTCTGAGCCACTTTGATGGCGGCAATCTGCGTAATGCTATCCCTCGCGAGGCGTATGCTATCGTGGCTCTTCCTGCGGAGCATAAGGCTGCGTTTGTGAAGCGTGCCGAGCAGTTCGCCTCGCAGGTGAAGGCGGAGTTTGCTATTGCAGAGCCTAATTTCAAGCTGAGTGTTGAGCCGATAGCTATGCCGACAGATGTGATGACGGTGGAGGCACAGCAGCGAATAGTCGGAGCATTGGTCGCTGTGGCTAATGGTGTGCTGGCTATGTCGCAGAGCGTTAAGGGCTTTGTTGAGACATCGACCAACCTCGCATCGGTAAAGATGGGAGAGGGTGATAAGGTTATCGTTACCACCTCGCAGCGTTCATCTGTCGAGAGTGCCAAGCTCTATGCTATGCAGCAGGTCGAGGCTGCGTTTATCTTAGCAGGGGCAGAGGTGGAGCACTCGGATGGTTATCCTGGATGGGCTCCAAACCCCGACTCGTTACTCCTGACACGTACCGTGGAGAGCTATCGTCGCCTGTTCGGCAAGGAGCCTGTGGTGCGTGCTATACACGCAGGCTTGGAGTGTGGACTCTTCTTGGAGAAGTACTCCGAGCTGGAGATGGTGTCGTTCGGACCAACAATTCGCGGCGTTCACTCTCCTGATGAGCGATTGGAGATTGCGACAGTGGATAAGTTCTGGGTGCTGCTGTGCGATGTAGTCAAAAGTATCTAATAACCAATAGAAGAAGGGGCTGTCCAACAAAGACAGCCCCTTACTTTATGCTACAAACTCTCTCTATTGCAATGCCTCCCAAAGCATATCCTTCAGACGGGCGATATTGAGTCCTGCAACCGAAGAGATAAAGACCGCAGGGACTCCCTCGGGCAGTTGTGGACGCATCTGCTCTATAAGCTCCTCGTCGAGCATATCACACTTGGTAATCGCCAACAAACGACGCTTATCCAACAATTCGGGGTTATACTGTGTAAGCTCGCCTAACAAAATCTCATAATCCTTGGCTACGTCATCGCTATCGGCAGGAACCATAAACAACAGCACTGAGTTACGCTCAATATGACGCAGGAAACGTGTTCCCAGACCTTTGCCCTCGTGTGCACCCTCGATGATTCCAGGGATGTCTGCCATCACAAATGAGTGGCCATCACGCACCTCGACAATACCCAAATTAGGCTCTAATGTGGTGAAGGCGTAGTTTGCAATCTTAGGTTTTGCTGCCGAGACAACCGAGAGCAGGGTGCTCTTACCAGCGTTAGGGAAGCCTACCAAGCCTACATCTGCCAACACCTTCAACTCGAGGATGAAAGCTCCCTCGTCGCCCTCCTCGCCAGGCTGCGAGTAACGAGGTGCCTGTACGGTAGGGCTCTTGAAGTGCCAGTTACCCAATCCGCCACGACCACCTTTGAGCAATACTAACTCCTCGCCATCCTCGGTAACCTCGCCCACATACTCAAGCGTTGTAGAGCCATCCTCCTGCTCCACTAAACGACGTGCGACAGTGCCAAGAGGCACAGGGATAACGATATCGGCGGCATCCTTACCCGTTGAGCGTGCTCCGCGACCGCACTCGCCATCCTCGGCAAACTGATGTCGCTGATACTTCAGGTGGATGAGTGTCCAATATTGACGGTCGCCCTTCAGGATGATGCTGCCACCCTTGCCGCCATCGCCGCCATCGGGTCCTCCGAAGGCAACAAACTTCTCGCGGCGGAAGTGGCTTGAGCCAGCTCCTCCGTGTCCCGAACGGGCAAATATCTTCACATAGTCCACAAAATTTGAACCTGCCATAATTCTCTTCTATTATAATTCTGGCACAAAGATAACTCTCTTTTTGCAAATAGCCAAAAAGGTTAGAAACGCCACGATGTTGTGAAATATATCGTGCGAGGGTAGGCGTATGTTACAATGTTGTCCTGTGGGCGGTAGATGTGTTGTGCTCCGCTACGGTAATGACGTATGCGGGCAGACTCATAACCTCCGTAGACAATATCCCTCTTGCCTAAAAGATTTTTTACCGATAGTGTCAGCGAGAGACGTGATTGACCGATGTTGAACCATCGCGACAGCGAGGCGTCGAGGGTTGCGGCATCGCCTAACTGCTCCTGCGATATGAACTCACGAAATATCTCCTCCGATGTGGCACTCTGCCGTGCTACACGCTCCGAGCGACGTGTGAAGGCGGGCTCGACATAACGCAGAGCCGCTACATTTACCCCTAACGAGCACGCCCAGCCCGAATAGTCGAGGTAGGTTATCTCCGCCGAGCCGCTTATGTGAGGCACACCGCCTATGTGGCACGACTGCATCTCGCTGCGGCTCTGACTTATGAGGGTGTTGTCGGTGTCGGCATAGAGCGTGATGGTGGGGTTGTTGGTGTAGATGTAGTTGCCAGCTCCAAGTGAGAGTGTTGTCCGCCAGTGCGACGACAGGCGTATCTCGGAGGCAAACTCCACGCCATAGCTTAGTGTTGCTGTGTCGGATGTTACGATGTCGCAGAATGTTGCCGATAGGTCGTCGTATGCTCGCAGGGTGTTTGTTGCCGATGTCGTGGAGTGCAGAAATGCCGAGGCTGTGATGTCGGCTTTGGCTGAGCGGTATTTGTACGACGCATCTATCGTAAAGTGTTGCTCGAGCGAGGGGTTGTCTATTGTGCGGTTGTTGTATTGTGGGTTGAGCCACAGCGATGATGCGTAGGGTGCTTGCCGCGAGAGCGAGGCTGCGAGAGATATGTGGTGCTGTGGCGAGAAGGTGTAGCCTGCCGAGGTGCTGAGCGTGTAGGGCGAGAGACGTATCGTGCGAGACTTGCCATAGGAGTGCTCGGCGGGATATATCTCCTTCTCGAAGTGTCCGTTGCGATGGGTGGCGTGTGAGCCGAGGGAGGCATAAGCCTCTATGCTCCACCGCTCGGTCTGATATGTCGCTGATGCGTAGAGCGATAGTTCTCGCTCCACGAGGGTGTAGTCGTAACCGAAGCGGTCGCCTTTGGTGGCTCGGCGGTTGGGGTGGCGGAGGTCGTTCTGGAGGTTGAGCGAGTAGGTGTCATCATCCACCAGGTAGTAATCTATGTCGGTCAGGTGGTCGGCACCCAGCAGGTCGCCCACTACTTTGTAGTTGCGTGTGGCGTTTATCGCCGCCCGCACTCCATATCGCAACGATATGTCGTTGGCTATCGCGGTGCGGAATGATGCCGATATTTCGCCGCGTGCTATGCGACTTGTGCGTCTCTCGAGGGCGTAGCGAGCCTCGCCACCTGCCATCGCATTTATCGTGTATAGCTCTGCCCAATCTATCTGCGTGTAGCGGCTGTCGGCTCGTCGCCATACCTCTTCGACAGTGTGAGCTACGGTCAGGTCGGTGTAGTAGCTCGGCAGGAGACGGTAGTTGTCGGGGCGGGGTGTCGCTGCTCCATACCATCCGAGTGAGGTGTTCGTTGTCTTGCCCCATTCGCCACCTATGCTCGCCAGGAGTTCTGTCCGCTCGCTCAGCTGCCTGTGGTACGATGCCACCATCATCGGCACGCACTCACCTCGCTCCCGTGCGTTGCGTCGCTCGCCTGCCTGATATCCCCACGTAGGGTTGTATAGGTTGTCGCCTATGAGTGTGAACGCCTCGCGTGTTGTTCCCGAGCGTATGCCGCGGCGAGCGAGCGTCGTGGCGAGGATTATGCTCAGTTTGTCGCCCGAGCGGAGGTCGTGGCTGAGGCGTATGCCTGCCTCTATGCTGTTGAGGCTCTCGCCATCGGCGTAGAGCGAGTTGCCACCACGTGCCGCTATGTGGGCAGATATGCTCCATCCGCGGCGTAACAGATGGTGTGCTGTGGCACGTATGCCGCCTAAGTAGCCCTTGCCTGTGAAGAAGAGCGATGTGCGTGCTGACGAGAGAGGTACGCCCTCGGTCGTGAGGTAGTGTGTCGAGCCTGCGGTGTAGCCATGCTCTGCTGTGGGCTGTACGATGTCGGTGAGCCCTAAGTTGCGGAGTATGGTGTTGTTGGCGGAGCGTACTGTTATGTTGTCGATGAGTGTCGGATGGGCGTAGTGGGGTATGCCACGTCGTGCGAATTCGATGAATGAGAAGTTGAATGCTGTTATCTCGCCATATAGGTCTGTTGGGCGGTGCAGTATGCGGTAGAAGAGGAGTGTGTCGCTCAGTATCGGCTCTTGTTCTGCGATGTCGGAGTATTGACGGTTGTCGTACTCTTCGCCTCTGTGCTGAGCCATAGCTGCCCAACTTATGCAGAGCATAATCACCAGGAACAAACCTCGACGCATAGTGATTGGATTAGTTTCAATACAAATGTACACTTTTTGTCTTACTCTGGCAAGAGGATTTGTATAAAAATAATTAATTTCTTCTGAAAACGAAAAAGGCAGTCAAAACTGACTGCCTTTTCGTTTTCAAGTGACTCCGACAGGATTCAAACCTGTAACCGCTTGATCCGTAGTCAAGTACTCTATTCAGTTGAGCTACGGAGCCATTTGCTTATTGCGAGTGCAAATGTAGGGCTAAATTTTATTACGTGCAAATTTTTTCGTTAGAATTTTTAAGAAATATTTGCCACTCAAGGTTAATTCATTGAAACTTAGCCTGTTACATTTTTACTCTTAGAGCTTGAATTTTACGCCCAAGAAGTATGTTCTTGGGGCTAAAGGACCATAGGTATATACCGAGTCGCGGTTTGCTCCGAAGTCTATGTCCTCCTGAAACTCGTCAAAGATGTTCTTCACGCCTGCCTCAAGCTCCATATCGATTGTGTCGGTAAGGTGGAAGTTATACGACAAGCGGCAACCCACGTCCCAGAACGATGGTGTCAGCTCGTTGCGGTCTGCCTCAATCCATCCTGCGTTATGTGTTACGAGCATCTCGCCTGTGTAGTTTCCAAATACCGATGCTTTCATCTGCTTGGTTATATATCCCGTTGCTGTAACATAGGCGTAGTGGTCGGGGGTGCGGAACATACGACGTTGTGCCTCCACATTGTCGGACCACTCCTCGGGCTCGTCGTAGCGGCTACGCTGATAGGTGTAGCCGAGCTGTATGTCGAACACCTCGGGTATGCCGAGCATAAGCTCTGTTGTGATACCTTTTACCTTTGCTCCCGAGGCGTTGTGGCGTTGCTGAACGATATATCCTGCCTCGTTTTCGCCAATCTTTGTCAGGGCAAAGACATCGTCGAGCACGGTATAGAAGCCCTCGATGAGCAAGTTACCCTGCAAGCGACCGAAGTTATGGTAGAGGTCTACCGAGCCGCTGAAGCTATGAGAATACTCGGGCTTGAGGTCGGGTGCGAGGACTACGATTGACGATTGGTTGTTCACAGCGTCGATATGCAGGTCCTCATCAAATGCCTGTGGGGCACGGTAGCCACTTGAGTAGCTTAGGCGGAGTCCCACCTCCTCGATAGGGCTATAACGCAGGTTGGCACGTGGCGAGAAGATGACATCATCCATCATATTATGCTTGTCTAAACGACCGCCGATGACGAAGTTTACCTTCTCGTTACGCCACTCGTTCTGGATGAATACTCCTCCCGTGTGTACCTCCTGCTTTATCGAGCGGTCGAATGATAGCGAGTGGTCGTCAAGGTCGTTGTAGGTATACTCAAATCCTGCTGTGAGCTGTGCCGGCATAAACAGACACTTCTCAAATGCGTAGCTGTATTGTGCTCCTGCCACCAGCGTCAGGTCCTTTGTCAGTCCATAGGCGTTGGGGTCTTTGCCTGTGCCGTAGTAGCTGTCGCGGTTGATACCTTGTGCCGAGACGTGAGCGTTGAAGAAGTGGCGTGAGTTGGGCGAGAAGTAGTCGAAACGCAAGCTACCGCCGTTTATGTTGTGCTTCACCTGCTCGGCAATCTCTGCCTCGTGGGGTGGCAGGGTGAGGTTGTCGCCACCACGACGGAAGTCGCTTATGTGGTGATACTCCGCGGTGAGCTTCGACTGTGCCGAGAGCTTGTAGTAGCCACGGAAACCGACCGTCTCCGACTTGACGTGTGTGATGTCGGTGAAGCCGTCGTCGTTTCTGTCGTATGCGTCGCGATCTTTTGCCATAGCAAAGATATATACTCCCGCACGGTTATCGCTCGACACGAATGAGCCACCGAGCGATGTGTTGTGTTCCCAGTCGGCTTTGTCGTTGATGTTTGATGTGTGCGACACGTTGAGTGAGTTACGCAGCGGCTCTTTGGTGATGATGTTTACCACGCCACCTATGGCATTTGAGCCAAAGAGTGCCGAGCCGCCACCGCGTATAACCTCCACACGCTCAATCATTGATACGGGCAGCAGCTCCATGCCATATACCCCCGAGAGTGAGCTGAATACAGGGTTTGAGTCGAGCAGTATCTGCGAGTATTGTCCCTCTAGACCGTTTATACGCAGCTGCACCGCTCCACAGTTACCGCAGGTGTTCTCCACACGCAGACCAGGCTGGAAACGCATCGTCTCGGCGAGGTTACTCGAGCCTGTGTTCTCGAAGAGCTTGCCTGAGGCTACGTTTACAATTGTTGCCGACTGCTTCTTGTTTGTCTCGTTGCGTGTTGCCGACACCACGACCATATCCATATCGAGAGCCTCCTCGCTGAGGATGAAGTTTACCTCTATGCTCTTGCCTCGCACTGCTACTATGTGGTGCTCTACCGAGGTGTAACCCATCACCTCCGCTACGAGCGTGTGCTCGCCTACGGGGATGTTCTTTATGTGGTAGTGTCCCGTAGCGTCGGCTACTGTTCCGATAGTTGTGCCCTTAACCGATATTGTAACGTATGGGATATGCTCGCCTGTTGCTGCGTCGAGTATGTGTCCGAAGACGTTTGCATCGCTCAGGCGACGTTGAGCCTCGGGAGATGTTGGCTCCGCGAGGAGAGATGTGGCAGAAAGAAGTACGATTGCCACGCAAAACAGAAATCTCTTCATATATACTTTTTTATTATAATTATCTGTCGAAAAGCGGTGGCAAAAGTAATTGTTTTTCCGTTTTTGCAAGCACCACAAATGAAATTTCACTACTAATGATGATATGTATGGTGCTCTAAATCACTATTTGTTGGGATATATTTAACGCAAAAAGACCACCCCGAAGGATGGTCTTTTGTCTTGCTATCGAAACTCTGTGCTTAGCGGATACGCTCGTAGTACTCGCGAGTGCGGGTATCAACACGAATCTTGTCGCCTGTGTTGATGAACAAAGGTACCTTGATTGTAGCACCTGTGTTTACTGTTGCAGGCTTCAATGAGTTAGTAGAAGCTGTATCGCCCTTGATACCTGGCTCGGTGTAAACGACCTCCATATCTACGATTGGAGGAAGCTCAGCTGAGAGCACTGTCTCCTTCTCGGTGTGGAACATAACCTCTACAATCTGACCGTCTGCCATCAGGTCGTAGTTGTTGATAAGAGTCTTCTCGATGTTAATCTCCTCGAAGGTCTCTGTGTGCATAAAGTGTGCACCGAGGTCATCCTCGTAGGTGAACTGATAAGGACGACGCTCAACGCGTACCTGCTCCAACTTCTGGCTTACTGAAGAGAAAGTCTTCTCCAAAACGTAACCATTCTCCAAATTCTTGAGCTTCGAACGAACGAAAGCTGGACCCTTACCGGGCTTGCAGTGCTGGAAATCGACAACAATAAAAGTCTTGCCGTCCATCTCGATACACATACCAATCTTAATGTCTGATGCTGTAATTGTCATAGCTGTATAATTTTGTTATAAATTTTTCGCGGGTGCAAAGATACAAAAAAAGTATGGAAATCAAATGTTTAGTTGCTGATTTTTATACTATATAGGGTAGTGAAAATATTTTTTATCGCTTAAAGGTTATTTTTTCGGGCATTTTTCTTGCAAATTATCTTTTGTTGTCGTAACTTGCAAACGAAAAACATATTATTCACAAACATAAAATTTATTACTATGAGACGTTTACTTTTTGCGACAATAATGCTGTTGGCATTTATCGCGTGCGATAAAGAGAGTGATTCTAATGTGTTTGTAACATTTGAGCAGGAAGAGAGTGCTTTTGTAAGAGAGGAGGGCGGCTCAATAACAATCAATAGTACATTGGATTGTGTGCCGACAGGGATACATTTGGTCTGTTCCAATGGAGATTATGATATGGTGAAATGTTACCCTGGTAAGGAAAATAACGGGTGTTTTGATGAATCTCTATTACAAGAGTCATATGAGGGCTATGGTTGCCGTCTGGATATTCATAATCAGCGTCAATATACAATAACACTTGATGCTAATGTTGAATACGATAGAGTAGAGATATGTTTCCACGAAATACTTAATACCGAGGATAAACTTTTACGAGGATATCCATCGTGGCATACAATCAATATCAAGTGATAGTGATAATGTAGGCGTGTTCAGGCAAAGGACACGCTTGGGTAATAGATGAATATCGTTATCACGTATACAGATATACATACTATTACACATTTTTGCATCCAGTTGATATAGAGGTAATTCACGATATTGTTCCAGTAGAATAATAAATTTAAGACGGATATGCCCGTTGTAATGAATATGAGTTTGCAATCTAAAATATAGTTACTATGAGACGTTTACTTTTTGCGACAATCATGCTGTTGGCATTTTTTGCGTGCGATGATAAGGATATTGTTGGTGATAAATTTGTTTTATTTGAGCCACGTCATATAACAATCACGAGAGAAGAGGGTAAAACATTTACAATAGTTGGTAATTGTGATTGTGTCCCTCAGGGAATAAGGAAAACGTATTACAGAGGAAATGAGCTTTATCCTGATGGAGCTACTGAACGCATAAAATGGTATCCTGTAGATAAAAATGATGGATGTTTTGATGAATCTCTATTGCAAGAGTATTACGAAGGTTTTGGTTGCCGTTTGGATATCCATAATCAACGTCAATATACGATAACTCTTGATGCAAATATTGATTGTGATGATATTACTATCTTCTTCTATGAAATTCAAAATAATAAGAAAAAGACAATATCCATAGTTCCTTCGGGATTCTCTATGTATATTAGGTAAATTTAATATACTTAAGTTATGAAACGTTTACTTTTTGCGACAATAATGCTGTTGGCATTTTTCGCGTGCGACGAGGATGAAGTTGTCGGCTGGGAAGATTATGTAATATGGGATATATCACCCATTGAGTTTAGGATTCTTGTTTTGGATGAGAATGGTAATGATTTGATTACCGATAAGAAAGATTCCGATGTGTTACAAGGGCTTAAACTCTGGTATAATAATGAGTGTTACCTTTTGGAAGATGGCGAGTCTGTGATGGTTACTCGCTACTATATGCCAACGTTTTACCCTTTTCAGATTTTACCATATCCGATTGCCTACAATCTATACGCAGAAGATGTTGGCAATGTTGAGAATGTTTTGGTTTTGGGAGAATGGGATGGTTCTGACAATTTTGACTCCGAGGAGGTAATCTTGGAATGGGGTGATGGAAGTAAGGATGTATTCACATTCTCAAATAGTGTGCAACACGATAAATCGGAACTTCAAATTACTCGCCACCTATACCATAATGGGGAAGAGATAGAGGGGTCCTATATAAAGATATATAAGTAGTGCCACCTTATTGATAAGCATCAACGGTCTCCGCGGAGACCGTTTTTTATTTTCCGTCGAACTCGAAATGTGGGGCTGCGATGCCTATATGCGAGATAATACGCTCCACAACAGTCTGCACCGCCTCGTCGATTGTCGTGGGGAGAGAGTAGAACGAAGGCGAAGCGGGGAGGATGATAGCTCCAGCCTCGGTCAGCGTAGTCATATTACGCAGATGGATGAGCGAGTAGGGTGTTTCACGTACCACAACCACTAATCGCCGACGCTCCTTGAGTACGACATCTGCCGCACGCTCTATGAGCGAGAGAGATACCCCCGAAGCCACTCTGCCGACAGTTCCCATCGAGGCAGGAACGATGACCATAGCATCCCACGATGCCGAGCCGCTGGCTACCGCCGAGAACATATCGCGATTGTCGTAGCGGATGATTTTCTCGGAGTCGGGGAGTGTGATGCCCTCGAAAGGTATGACCTGCTGAGCCTGCTCGCTTACGATAAGTGCAATACGTTCCACCTCGGAGCTGGCTATGAGCTGCTCCAGAGTATGGCGGGCGTAGATAGCTCCGCTGGCACCTGTTATGGCGACGATGACCTTCATATTATAGCTCTATAATCTTACATCTGAGTCCTAACTCCTTCACTCGCTCCAAGACACGTGGCAGAGCGTAGCTCATATTGCGGAACGACTTCTCGCTATCGTGAAAGGCGATTATAGCTCCGGGTGCAAGGTGCTTGACGACACCCTTGTAGCACTGTGTGGGCGAGACTGTTCGTGCGTAATCACGCGAGAGGATATTCCACATAATAATCTTGTATCGCTGTCCCAAGACTCGCATCTGTGTAGGCGTAACCTGTGCGTATGGTGGGCGGAAAAGGTCAGTGTGGAGCAAAGTGTCGGCGAAATCGACATCCTCGACATAGCTCTCGAGCGACATACGCCATCCCTTCTGGTGGGAGTAGGTGTGGTTGCCAATCTTATGACCTGCATCGAGAATCTTCTGATAGAGGTCGGGGTAGAGCTCGACATTCTTACCCAGCACGAAGAAAGTCGCCTTGGCGTCATACTGCTTGAGCGTGGCAAGAATCCACTCCGTGATACCCGGCGTCGGACCGTCGTCGAATGTAAGAAACACTCCGTCGCGGTCATCAATCTCCCAAATCATATCGGGAAAGATATGTCGAATAAGTCGTCCAGGATTGATTTTCATACTCCTAAAAAGTGGTATTATCCCAAATACTTGGCAAATGTAATGCTTTTTTTGCGGAAATAGGTATATATTTTGTGTAAACTGAAATTTTGCCTACCTTTGTCTACGGTGAAAACTATAAACAGAGCATATTATGAGACGTTTTTTACTTAATATCGCATCACTCCTCGTTGTAGGAGTAACGGTGGTTGGTTGCGAGGTGATGAATATCGAGACCTCGGTGCAGGGACAACCTTATGAGGTGTTGGTGGTCTGCGACCAGCCCGAGTGGCAGGGTGAGATAGGCGACACCCTTCAGTCGGTGCTTGCAGCCCCTGTGCAGGAGCTCTTCACCTATGAGCCGCAGTATGATGTGCTGAGAATCCTTCCAGCTAACTTTGCCGACTACACACGTCTGCATCGCAATATTATCACTGTCAACGTAGCCCCCGAGTTGGAGAAGTCGGGTATCTACGTGCAGCAGGATAAGAATATCAAGGGACAGACCTATATCGCTATCCAGGGTCCAAACCAAGCCTCTGTTGCCCGCTACGTGAGCGACAACCGCGACCTGATTTATCAGGTGTTGGAGAAGGGTGAGCGTGAGCGTCATGTGAAGCGTGCTGCAGAGCACTCGGCTGTGGCTTTGGAGCAGCTCGTTGAGGAGAAGTTTGGCTTTAAGCTCCACCTCGAGCAGAACTTCGGTTTGCGTAGCCAGAGCGAGGATATGGTGTGGATATCGAAGGAGTACACCACCTCGAGTCAGGGCTTCTTCATCTACAAATACCCATACACAGGTGCTGAGTCGCTCAGCGTCGAGGCTTTGGTGGCGGCACGTAACAAGTATGCAGCCAACATACCGGGTCCTGTCGATGGCTCTTATATGATTACCGTTGAGCAGATACCCGATGAGACGGGCGAAAAATATATCCCTTATACCCCTGCATACCGTGCCTACCGCTTGGGTGAGCAGCCCTGGATTGAGATGTGCGGATTGTGGGAGGTGGCAAACTACTTTATGGGAGGCCCTTTCATCAGCTTTACGACGGTCAACACCGCTACACGCGAGGTGGTAACCATCGACTGCTATGTATACTCTCCAAAGGAGAAGAAGCGTAACCTGCTGCGAGAGCTTCAGCACCTGGTATATCAGGTGGAGTTGCCTCGTTAAGTGGCATCACGATAGGCAGATAGGTACTATATCTTTTGATTTTTCATTTTATTTTTGGAAAGTCAAAAAATATAGCTACCTTTGCTACTGCAAATGTGATAATTAATATTTCGGGATTCTGATCTGGCATCGTTCAAGATTGGAATTCTGGCTTTTTTTACGACTTATAAATATGGCAAGTGAAATTATTTATCTGACGGCTGAGGGCCTTCAGAAACTCAAGGATGAACTCCACCACCTGCGTTCGGTAGAGCGACCAGCAGCGTCGGCAGCTATTGCCGAGGCTCGCGATAAGGGCGATTTGTCGGAGAATGCGGAGTATGACGCAGCACGTGAGGCTCAGGGCTTGTTGGAGATGCGTATCGCTAAGCTGGAGCAGACGCTGACCAACGCACGTGTTATCGATGAGTCAAAGATTGACAAGAGTAAGGTGCAGATTCTCAGTAAGGTGAAGTTGCTCAACCACAACAACGGTCGTGAGGTTGTCTATACTATCGTGTCGGAGAACGAGGCTAACCTGCGTGAGGGTAAGCTCGCTATCGGTACTCCTATCGCAAAGGCTTTGCTCGGCAAGAAGAAGGGCGAGATTGTCGAGGTTACAGTGCCTGCGGGAGTGTTGAAATTTGAGATTCTCGATATCAATATCTAATACTAAGCCCTCCCAAAGGGCTTAGTATTAGATATCCTGTTGGAGATATTTTGTTTATTCCAATGAGCTTGTGCGACCGAAGGCATAGGCTCATTTTGTTGTGCCTCTACCTAAAGGCAGCTCTCGGCTCGTTGCTCTCGGGCTCGGCAACGCTTTTCGTCGAGTGCTTTGCAGTAGCGAGCCTCCGCCACGCTCCAGTCCAAGACCTTCCACAGAGCCTCTATGCCTTTGGCTCGGGCGTTGCGGTGGTCTATGTAGTAGGCGTGTTCCCACACATCTATTGCAATGAGCGGATGCAGGTCGTCGACAAGTGGTGTGCCGGCGTTGGAGCGAGCCTCTATGTAGAGTTGTCCCTTGTTGTTAGCCGAGAGCCATACCCATCCCGAGCCAAAGAGCTGCATGGCGTGGCTTGTCATCGTGCGTACGAGCTCCTCCACACCGCCAAACTCCTGCTTTATAGCCTCTAAAAGCACTCCTTCGGGTGCTCTTTTAGGTGATGGTGCGAGCTGCGAGAAGTAGAATGTGTGGTTCCATACCTGTGCCGCATTGTTGAATACTGCCCCATCCGAGTGGCGAATGATGTCGCAGAGCGACATAGCAGCGAAGGGTGTTCCCTCGATAAGTTCGTCCAGACGGTTGACGTATGCTGCGTGGTGCAGGTCGTGGTGGTAATGCAGCGTCTCCTCCGAGATATAAGGCTGCAGAGCACTCTTGCTGTAGGGCAGCGGAGTGAGATAGATTTTCTTTGGTGATACATTTTCCATAATACGGTTTTTAATATTTACTTTTTGACTCAAGCAAAATCAGTGCCTTAATTTTTGTGTTGTGCGGTGTAAATGCCCGATGAGAGTGGCTTGATTTTGGAAAATAGCGAAAATTACTTAACTTTGCGAAAGTTTACATTTGTAGCCGTATGCCAAAACTCTATATCATAGCAGGTTGTAATGGTGCAGGTAAGACCACTGCGTCGTATGCTGTGCTGCCTGAGATGCTGGAGTGTACCGATTTTGTCAACGCCGATGAGATAGCACGTGGTCTTTCGCCCTTCAATCCTCAGAGTGTGTCGATTGAGGCGGGACGACTGATGCGTAAGCGTATGGATGTGTTGATGTCCAGCAATGCCGATTTCGCTTTTGAGACTACGCTCGCCACACGTTACTACGCACGTCTTATCCGCCAGGCACAGGAGGCAGGCTACTTTGTGTCGCTGTTGTTCTTTTGGTTGCCTACGCCCGACCAGGCTGTTGAGCGTGTAGCCCACCGCGTGGCTGAGGGAGGTCATAATGTGCCGCCCGAGGTTGTCCGCCGCCGCTACTATCGTGGTTTGCGTTATCTCACGTCGCTCTATACGCCTATCTGCGACTATTGGGTTATCTACGATAATAGCTCTGTCGAGGGAGTGCGTAAGGTGGCTTATGGCACTAAGGATGAAATAAGAGAGGTCGTTGACCCGTTATCATATAGGAAAATATGCAAGATGTAGAGAGAAATATGAGCGAAAAGGATATTGAATTGATGCAGGAGAAGATTGATGCCGGCATCTTGTTGGCTCAACAACGTCTTAAGGAGAAGGTTATACGCGAGGATGGCGAGTTGGTTGTTATGCGTGATGGTAAGGTTACGTGCATCACCGCCGAGGACCTCGAGGAGCGTTAATCGGAGCACTACACTACAAACAAAGGAGCTACCCATCGGGGCAGCTCCTTTGTGTTTTATGGCGGTCTCTTAGAACATCATTCCAAAGCGGACGTGAGCAGCAATCGCTGCCACAAAGATTACATCTATTCAAACGTATACTGTGCAGGATAGTCAAACTCTCTTTCATCCTCAAGTACAATATGAATATTTATATCGTATGTCCCTTTGTTTATTGGCATAGATTGAGGATAAAAAATCATATATCTCAAGTCTGCTAAATAAATTGATTCTATGTTGCTAATTTGTTCTGAAACGATTTCAAACTCGGTTGGAGTCTTATATCCACTTTCGATATGAGATTTATATGATTTATACTTTACTATAAAACAGTCGTTTAATATAGCTCCTGCTGTATGTATATCATCCCAATCTTGTTGAGAAGTTATTTTGATGTCGGTTATAACATCTTTACATACATCGTGACTTATATCTTCAAATAAATCATATCTGGGATCGTATTTGTACGTATATCCATTTGGACACCAATCTCCAAATTTATTGCACAAATCAAGAAATTGTTCTGACTGAGTAGTTGTGCCGCTTAAATAATCATCTGCTGTAACATGGCATTGCCCCATAAGGTTTAGCCGAATAGCACGGACAGAGGGCGACCCCTCTAAATATACGTTCTGTGCTATTTTAGAAGTATCCTCGTTGTTAAACGTTCCGTAAATATGATAGTATGAGTATATAAATGCAGGATACGTCTTTTCAATCTTCTGTTCCTTTGTGCAGCTTATAGCTACAATCAGGCATAGCAAGAATAAGTATCTAATAGCTTTCATAGTCATATTTTTTATTCTATTCAATTACATCTTTTATATAAACCATTCTAAACCACCAGGTGTAGTAGAGTGTTGAATATTCAACGATGAATTATGGAGGCTTGGTTTTTTGTAGTCTTTTCATAATTATGGTGCTTTAATAGGTTAGGTTGCTATGGGTTAAATCTTAATACGTTAATTTGAATAATATCCCACTTTTTACAAAATTAAAAAAAGTTTGACGTATACAAAAAAAATAAAAGAAAATTGTATGGGATTTTAATGAAAAAACTATCCCAATCAGCAGATTGAGATAGCTCCATTTATAACTATTATATATCTCTACAAATTCTCCAATGTATATTTAATCATCTTGCGGCGGATATTGGCTGCATCGTCGGGGTACATCGAGTGATTTTGGTCGGGATAAATCATCATATCATACTGCTTGCCGGCACGGTTGAGTGCTGCAGCCATCTCCATAGTGTTCTGGATATGTACATTATCATCGGCTGTGCCGTGGATGATTATAAGGCGTGTCTTGTCCGACAGTCGCTCGGCAAAGTTGATTGGCGAGTTGTCGTCATATCCCGCAGGGTTGTCTTGTGGCAGGTCATTATAAATCTCGGTATATATCGAGTCATAATAACGCCACGATGTTACGGGAGCTACAGCGATAGCCATCTTGAACAGACCGTCGCCCTTCAGAGCACATCCCAAAGCCATAAAACCACCATACGACCAGCCGTAGATACCGATGCGTGAGGCATCCACCCACTCCTGCTGAGCCATATAGCGGGCAAACGAGAGCTGGTCCTCGACCTCCAAAGCTCCCAAGTTGCCGTAGGTCTGCTTCTTGAACTCCTCACCCATATAGCCTGTGCCTCGACCGTCGCAGCAGACAACGATATAGCCGTGGTTAGCCAGAACATACTCCCAAGAGAGTACAAAGCGGTTCTGTACCTCCTGCGAGCCAGGACCCGAGTACTGTGTCAGCAGTACAGGGTATCGCTTCGTAGCGTCGAAGTCGGTTGGCTTGATGATGAAGGCATTGAGCTCATCGCCTCGCTCGGTAGTGAATGTGAAGAACTCCTTCTGTGGCAGTGTCGTCATCTTCTCCTCGAGCACCTTGCTCTCCACTAAAGTGCGTACCACCTCGCCCTTGCTGTTGCATATCTGCACGCGGTTAGGTGTGGTGGCGGTAGAGTAGGTCGATATGTAGTAGTGCATACCTCGACTTGGCGATATGGTGTGTGTGCCTCGCTCGGGTGTCAGACACTCCTTGCCTTTGCCCTTGAGGTTTACCGCATAGAGATTACGCTCTATTGGCGAAGCCTCGGTCGATATGTAGTATACCTTCTTGTCGGTAACCTCCACAATCTGCACCACATCCCACTCGCCGGCGGTCAGAGCTCGCTCGAAACCCTTATCTACCGAGTAGAGATAGATATGGTTGCGACCCGTAGCGGTCTCGTTGAGTACGATAAATCGCTCTGCGTCAATGAACTGAATGTTAGCCTCGGATGGACGCTCGACATATCTTTCATCCTGCTCATCGTAAATCACACGCTGCGTTCCGTCGCCCTCGCATAAGATGACCTCGAAGTGGTTCTGTTTGCGGTTGACACGATAGAAGTAGAGCTTGCCATCAGGTGTCCAGCCTATGTGTGGCAGATATTGGTCGCTCTCGTTGCCGGTTGCCACCTGGTGCGTAGTGCCACTTGCGATGTCGTAGATGTGGAGTGTTACAACAGAGTTCTTGTCGCCCGCCTTTGGATATTTGAACGAGTAAGCCTTGTTGTAGAGTGTGCCACCGAAGAGCATCATCTCGAAAGTAGGCACTTCGCTCTCATCGAAACGCAGGTAGGCTATCTTCGTTGCGTCGGGCGAGAAGGCATAAGCCTGTGTGAAGCCATACTCCTCTTCGTATACCCAGTCGGCTGTACCGTTGATTACCTTGTTCCACTCTCCATCGCTCGTTATGGCACGAGGCTTGCTGCCTATACGACCTACGTAGAGATTGTTGTCCTTGGCAAAGGCGTATGTCTGCTCATCTGCGGCGAGCGAGAAGTCGCGTATGTCGTTCAGCTGAGCCACCACCTCGCCATCGGCAGCTCTAATGACCTTGTAGTTGGCTAAAGCCGAGTGGCGATATATAGGGCGGAAACCGCTTGCTAATATTATGAGGTTCTCCTCAGCCGAGAAGTCGTAAGAGCCTCTTACGCCCTTGTAGATAACCTCTTCGACTCCCTCATCGGCATAGCTGTAACGTACTATGTTGCCCTGCGAGAGTGATGTGTAGTGTACGCCATCGTTCATCGAGCGTAACCCTGCCACGCGGCGATTTAGTCGGCTCAGAGCCGAGAGCTCGTCGAATGTCTGTTGCGAAAAAGCACTCGCCGCCACCAACGTGGTGAGTGCAAAGCAAAGTGCATATTTTATCGTTCTGCCAATCATCTTTTTTTATATGTCGTCAATCTTAAATTCGTAGTCGAGGCGTTTACCTGTTATGAACTTCGAGTTGTCCATCTTGGTGTTGAATTGGTCTACCGTTACGCGTGTATGCTCGTCGTATGGAGGTACGAGCAGGTCAAAGTTTATTGCGTAGTTGATAGCTGTCTCCATAATTATCATCAGAGCCTCGCGTGTTATCTTCTGCTCACCAAACTCCATCGGACGCACCAGACGCTGACGCTTGCCTTCCACGAAGAAACACTTCTCGCGGTTGATGAATATGCGACCAATGAGATATCCCTCATCGGCGTTGCGGTTGAACTTGAATGAGTCGGAGAGGAAGTTATAGATGTTTATAACGCCGCAATATGAGTTGTTGCTCTCCTGTCGGACATACTCATTCTGCCAGATAGGGTGCTTCGACTCGAACTCGAAGATGTCGGTGTGCATCTGGAATATGAGCAGGTCGCTTGCTATCTGCAATTGGGCTTCAAACTTACCGCGGTCGCGATACTCTATACGTACTCGTTTGTCTAAACGACCATCGAGGTCATCATCCAACTCCGAAGCTATCTCGAACAACACATCTTTCAGCTCCTGAAATGTCGAGAATGTGTTGTCGAAAGTTTGCTGCTTGAGAGTTGACTTATTTACTATTGTCGAGATTATATCCTCTCGTAATTGACTTTTACTCATAGGTTTATCTATTTATTATACTATTTCTTCAACTTTATCTCGTCGCCCACCTGCAACTTCTCATCCTTATCCATCTTATTCATCTTGGCGAGCTTCGACAGACGTATTCCGTAGTCCTGCGAAATAGAGAGTAGCGTCTCATTTTCGCTGACTAAGTGTCGGCGAGCATTACCCATCCATAGGTTTTGCTTACGTGCCACATATATAATCTCGCCATCGACAAGTGGTATCTCGCCCGATGTCTTCATCTCGTTGTATTTGCGGAGTGTGCTCTCGGTGAGTGAGAATGTCTGGGCAATATGGCTCAGCGTGTCGCCCTCGCGAGCAATGATATAAGGTGTGTGGTTGTTTGTGTATACACTATATCCACCCACCACCTGCTCGGCTACGCGGTAGTTGTTGGGGTCAATCTTGCTTGTCGCCATTATCGGATGGCTCACGTTGCTCTCGGCGTCAAAGTCGCTCGCTATGCCCTTCTCGGCTTTCACGTTCGAGGCGTAGAGCTTCGCTCCGTTGGCTCTGTCCAAGAGGTAGAGTTTCTCCTCCTCGATAATCTTTATGAGCGATGTGGCATATTGTGGGTTTGTGGCATATCCAGCCTCTTTAAGTCCCTTTGCCCAACTCTTATAGTCATCCGAGTCGTACGTGAAGAGTTTGTCGTAGCGGGCATTCTGGTCAAGGAAGTTGGCGTGGTCCTCATACGACTCCTCTACGCTGTCGTAGCTGCGGAAACACTCATCCTTCTCATCATCGTCGTAATACACCTTGCCGCCCTTCCAATCCTTCTTGCACTTTATGCCGAAGTGGTTGTTCGACTCGCGTGAGAGCTGGCTGTTGCCGCAGTTGGACTCCAATATGCCCTGTGCCAATGTGATACTTGCCGGTATACCGTAACGCTCCATATGGTCTATTGCGATGTGCATATATCGCATCACATACTCCTGACGTGTCAACTTCTCTGTTGAGGCTGGTGCAGGCGTTTGTGGCTTGCGACCGCCATTATCTACGTCATACTCATATAGCTTGTGCTCTTCGATGATGTTGACCAGCAGCTGTGCATACTTTGGGTTTGTAGCATATCCTGCAGCCTTCAGTCCGCGAGCCCAGCTGCGGTAGTCGTTCGACGAGTAGACAAACAGCGAGTCATAGCGAGGCTGAGCATCGAGATACTCGGCGTGGTCTTCGTACGACTCCTCTACGCTCTTGTAGCTGCGGAAACATTCGCCCTTTGCGTCATCATCGTGGTATACCTTGCCGCCCTTCCAATCCTTCTTACACTTTATGCCGAAGTGGTTGTTCGACTTACGTGAGAGCTCGCTGTTGCCGCTATCGGACTCGAGGATGCCCTGAGCGAGTGTTATGCTTGCGGGTATGCCGTAACGCTCCATATGGTCTATGGCTATGTTCTTGTATTTTGCGATATACTCCTGGGTTGTAATCTTCTGCTGTGCTGCCACACCCATCACCGATAGTGTGAGTGCCAAAATGGTAGTCAGAGCAAGTTTTTTAGAAAAAATCATTACCTTTGCAATTAAATAGTGGAAAATGTTACCTCCCGTGCAGTTTTACTGCTGCACACAAAGGTAGTATATTTTAGGTATAAAAGCAATAGCAACCCACGACAATAATTTAGCTAATGAAAGCGTTACATATCATCACTCCCGTTAAGGATTCTATCGACTCTACACTCGAGACCGTCAGGGCTATACTCTCATCCGAGATATCTGTACCCTATACCTACACCATCTACAACGACTTCTCTTCGGAGGAGGGTACGCGTCGTCTGGAGGAGGCTTCACGCGAGCTGGGCTTCGAGCTTGTCAATCTCTCCGATTTGACCACACATCCCTCGCCTAACTATCTGTTAGTGTTGCAGATGTGTCAGCAGAGAGCTCTGGAGGCAGATGCCCACCTGCTTATTGTTGAGTCGGATGTCATCGTCCGCCCCAACACTCTCCAGGGACTCTACGAGGGTGCCGAGGCACGCGAGGATTGCGGTATTGCAGCTTCGGTTACGGTGAATGATGATGGTGAGATAAACTACCCCTATGGCTTTGCCAAGGGACACGAGGGCGAGACCTATGAGGTGAAGAAACATTGCAGCTTCTGTTGCTCGTTGCTCACCAACCGCCTGCTTCACACGTTCGACTTCCGTGAGCTCAATCCCGAGAAGCATTGGTTCGATGTTACAATCTCGCAACGCTCGCGTGAGCTTGGGCTGAAGAACTACCTCTTCGCCAATCTGCCTGTTGTGCATCGTCCTCACCAGAGCCGCCCCTGGAAGCAGCTTAAGTATAAGAATCCACTCAAATACTATTGGATAAAGTTCACCAAAGGTTTCGATAAGATTTAATCTATTGTGTGGGTGTTGGCATAGTTTTGGCTACACTCATCCTATCAGAAATAAACGATATGTCTAAGACGAAGGTAAAAGTTGTTGTCCCCATCTATAAGGAGCATCTTCCCGAGCGTGAGCTTCGCTCGCTGAAGAATAATATGTCGGTGCTGGCTCGTTATCCCCAGGTGTTGCTTGCTCCCGAGGGGCTCAATGTAGAGCCTACGCTCCGTGAGGTGCCTCGTATGGAGGTTGTCCGCGTGTCGAAGGATTTCTTGGGTAGCAATGGTATAGCGGGATATAATCAGATGATGCTCTCCCGGGAGTTCTATTCACTCTTTGCCGATTGCGACTATATCCTCATCTGCCAGACAGATGCGTGGATTTTCCGCGATGAGTTGGAGGAGTGGTGCGACAAGGGCTACGACTATGTGGGTGCTCCCTGGCCTAAACGTAAGGTCTACGATTTGCCCGTCATCAAACAATATATGTGGCTTCGCCGTAAGTTGCTCTCCCGCGAGGGTAAGATTATGCGTCAGGACTACTACGGACACGTCGGCAATGGCGGCTTATCGTTGCGTCGTGTGCAGTCGTGCCTCGATGCGTGCGAGCGTTATGCCGACAGGGTAGAGGCTTTCAAGAGCGGACGTGATATGGTCAATAACGAGGATTGGTTTTGGGCTTTGGTGCCGCGAGAGTTCCGCTATCCATCTTTCGATGAGGCTTTGGGCTTCTCATTCGATGTCCACCCCTCGTTGTGTCATTCTTTGGCTAAGGGCAAGCTGCCTTTCGGTTGCCACGGATGGTTTAAGAAACGCAATTATCCCTTCTGGAGCAATATTATAGAAAAATAAAACAGGGTATTCGCCCTGTTTTATTTTTCTATTAAAATATGACTTGTCGGCTTACAGACGAGCCTTGATAGCCTTTGACTCCTCCTCATAACCAGGCTTGTCGAGCAGAGCAAACATATTTTTCTTGTATGCCTCTACACCTGGCTGGTTGAATGGGTTTACACCGAGCATGTAGCCGCTGATGCCGCACGCCTTCTCGAAGAAGTATAACAGCTCGCCGATAGCCTTCTCGTCAATCTGAGGTATCTCGATACGCATATTAGGCACTCCGCCATCTACGTGAGCGAGCTGTACGCCCAGCTCTGCCATCTTGTTAATCTCTGACAGACGCTTGCCCGTAAGGAAGTTCAGTCCGTCCAAGTTCTGCTCATCGTTCTCTACCTTGATAGTGTGCTTTGAGTTAGCAACCGAGATAACGGTCTCGAACAGGGTACGCTCACCCTCCTGGATATACTGTCCCATAGAGTGCAGGTCGGCTGTGAGAGTTACGCTTGCAGGGAATATTCCCAAACCGTCCTTACCCTCTGACTCGCCATAGAGCTGCTTCCACCACTCGGCGATATACTGCAACTTAGGCTCGTATGAAGCCAAAATCTCAATCTTCTTACCGGCAGCATAGAGCTCGTTACGTACGATAGCATACTGAACTGCGAGGTTCTGCTCCACAGCAACCTCGGCTTTTGTAGCCTCCTCCATATCCTTTGCACCCTCTACCAGAGCCTTGATGTCGATGCCTGCTACTGCCAATGGGAGCAAGCCTACCGGTGTGAGTACCGAGAAACGACCACCTACGTTGTCAGGAATAACGAAAGTAGGGTAGCCCTCGTTTGTTGCCAATGTCTTCAACGCACCACGTGCCTGGTCGGTGATGGCTACGATACGCTCGGCAGCCTCAGCCTTGCCATAACGCTTCTCAATCTCCGCTTTGATGATACGGAAGGCGATAGCAGGCTCTGTTGTTGTGCCCGACTTTGATATTACGATTGTTGCGATAGAGTAATCCTTCACAGCCTCCAGGAGCTCGTAGGTATAATCCTCCGAGATGTTCTCGCCGGCAAATACCACTGTTGGGTTGTCGTGCTTGCGGTGCAGGAACTCGAAAGAGTTGCTCATAGCCTCAATAACAGCCTTTGCTCCGAGGTACGAACCACCGATACCGATGCAGATTACCACCTCAGCCTTCTCGCGGAGCTTGGCTGCCTGAGCCTCTATTGCTGCAATCTCCTCTGCCGAGATAGATGATGGGAGGTTTACCCAACCCAAGAAATCGTTGCCTGCACCCTTGCCAGAGTGAAGCAACTCGTTAGCCTGCTGTGCTTTAGCCAGCATCTCGTTATTTACTATAACACCCGACTTTGAGGTGTCAAGTTTAATCAAACTCATACTTTCTAACCTTTTTATTGTTTGTTGTTAAATCAGTTTTTTTGTCAATGCAGTCATCGTGCGACGTGCTGATGCACCGTTGTAAAGCACCTCGTATACCATATCGGCAATTGGCATTTCTGCCTCCTGGCGAGCCTTCGTGTGGCGTATACATTTTGTGGCGAAGTAACCCTCGGCAACCATCGTCATCTCGTTCATCGCACTGCGTACGGTACATCCTCTGCCTATTAGTAGACCGAAACGTCGGTTACGGCTGTATGTCGAGTAGCACGTAACGAGCAAATCGCCCAGACAAGCCGATGCGAAGGTGTTGTGTTTGCCACCCGAACACGCCTCGAAAAAGCGGTTCATTTCGGCTGCACAGTTGGCTATCAGCACCGCTATGAAGTTATCTCCATAGCCCAGACCGCTTGCCATACCGACAGCTATGGCGTATATGTTCTTCATTATCGCACCATACTCCACACCCTCTACATCCTCCGATGTGCTGACGCGGATATATGGACGTGAGAACATATCTATCACCTGCTGTTGAGCCTGCTTGTTCTTACATACTGCGGTCAGATATGAGAGTCGTCCCATACCTACCTCCTCGGCGTGCGATGGGCCTGTTATGAGAGCCATATGGTCCTCATCTACTGCATATTGCTGTGTTATGTATTCGGTGATTGTTATATATTGTTCGGGTATGATACCCTTGACTGCCGATATGACCAATTTGTCGTGTAGGGGCTCTATGAGTGGTTTCATCACATCCTTCATAAAAGCCGAAGGCATAGCCAACACTACATTTTGTGTATCACGTACTACTTCGTTTATGTCGTTGCTGGCGTTGATGAGCGAATTATCTAAATCTACATCACGCAGATATTTGCAGTTGCGACCCTCGCTCTTTACCGATGATAGTATCTCTTCGTTGAGAATGTGCCAATTAACTTTGATGCCATTCTCGGTCAATATCTTTACGATGGCTGTTGCCCAGCTGCCATAGCCGACGACAGCACATCTTTGCTCTATTCCGATCATCTATATCCGATTTGGTTTGACAAAATATCACACAAAGGTAGTAAAATTATACGATATAACCTAATCCTTATGAATTTTGTTTTTTCACCCGTGCAACCAGCCTGTTGGAGGAGTATAAAAATCTTAGAAAAAATCCCTCAAAAAAATTGGAAAAGTAAGTTTTGTTTTCCTACCTTTGTAGTGCCGAAAAAGCAAACTCCCTCTTTAGAGGGACACATTCAGCATTAGGGCTCATTTTCGGGCTACGTAATTAATTGAAATATAAATTATTACAGATATGGGATTGTTTTCTTTAACTCAGGAGTTGGCTATCGACCTTGGTACAGCCAACACTCTGATTATTCACAACGGTAAGGTCGTTGTCAACGAGCCTTCGATTGTGGCTTTGGATAACACGACCGGTAAGGTTGTGGCTATTGGTCATAAGGCGAAGTTGATGGAGGGTAAGGAGAATGGTAAGATTCGTACTATTCGCCCACTGAAGAATGGTGTTATCGCCGATTTCAATGCAGCAGAGATTCTGCTTCGCGGTTTGATTAAGAAGGTGCATACGGGAGGCTCTATCTTCGCCCCTACGCTCCGCGTTGTTATCTGTATACCTTCAGGCTCTACTAACGTCGATATCCGTACCATCGGCGACAGTACCGAGCGTGCCGGAGCTCGTGATGTCTATATGATTTTCGAGCCTATGGCGGCAGCTTTAGGTGCCGGTCTGGATGTTGAGGCTCCTACCGGTAATATGGTCATCGACATTGGTGGTGGTACTTCCGAGTTCGCTTGTATCTCGTTGGGAGGTATCGTATGCTCGGAGTCAATCAATGTTGCAGGTGATGTCTTTACCGATGACATCAAGCAGTATGTTCGTCAGCAGCACTCGGTGCGTATCGACGACCGTATGGCAGAGCGTATCAAGTGTGCTATCGGTGCAGCACTTCCCGAGTTGGACGAGGAGCCCGAGGATTATGTCTTGACAGGTCCCGATATCTTTACCCAGCTGCCAAAGACCATCACTCTCTGCTACAACGAGATTGCCTATGCTCTGGAGAAGTCGCTCGTAAAGCTGGAAAATGCACTGTTGCAGGTTATGCAGACTATGCCTCCAGGATTGTACAGCGACGTTGTCGAGAAGGGTATCTACCTGGCAGGTGGTGGAGCACTTATCAAGGGCTTGGATGTGCGTTTGTCGCGTAAGTCAGGTATTCCTGTTCACGTAGCTGAGGATCCTCTGAGTGCTGTTGCTCGCGGTACTAATATCGCGATGAAGAACATCAAGGACTTCTCATTCCTTATGAAGTACGGTAACTAAGCTACTTATATTGTCGGCGTCATACACGGGATAGGAGTCTTTGCTTAAGACTCTTATCTTGTTGTTTAGGCTTATCTTGTCGAGGTGTTGCTATGTACAGACTTATAGAGTTTATTCGCCGAATTTATGTTGTGCTGTTGTTTGTGTTGATACAGACAATAGCCCTCTCGGTGTACTCATCCTCGACGCACTATACGCGAGCCAAGCTCATCTCGCGGGCTATGGGTGTTACGGGTGGCGTGCAGGGTGTCATTGCCGATGTTGACCACTATTTTGGGCTGAACGAGCAGAATGAGATGCTTGCTCGTCGTGTTGCCGAGTTGGAGAATCAGCTCGATATCTATCGTCAGGTTATTGATACGTTGCAGAGCAACGAGGCTGTCAAGCAATCTATTACGGAGGCTACGGCACAGCAGCTTCAGCACTATCGCTACGTTACTGCACGTGTCGTTGTCAGCACAATCAATCGCCCCCACAACTACATCACTCTCGACAAGGGTACAGCCCAGGGCGTAGAGCCTAATATGGGTGTCATCACCCCCGATGGCAATATGGTGGGTTATGTTGTCGAGTGTTCCGAGAGCTATGCTATTGTTATGCCTCTTATCAATGTCGACTTCCGCGGTGGCGGTAAGTTGGATATCGAGGGCGATAGTGAGAATCGTATCGGCTCTCTTTCGTGGGATGGTAAGGATGCCTCGCGTGTTACGATGTCCGATTTGTTGGAGTATGCCAACCCGAAGGCGGGCGATGAGGTCTTGGGTAACTCTCACTACTTCCCTCCTATGATGAGGGTCAATGTGGGCGAGGTCGAGAGCATCTCGAAGAGTAAGAATAAGAACACCTACGAGGTGGTGCTTCGTTTGGCTACCGATTTCTCCGATTTGGACCACCTTATCCTGGTCTACAACGAGCGTTACAAGGAGGTTACCGAGCTGGAGGGTAAGATGAAAAAGTAATTGTTGAGTTTTAGAGTAAGTTATGAAGAGATACCTTTCATTCGCTATGCTGTTTGTTGCGGTGGTGTTGTTGCAGATATATCTGTTCGACAACATATCGCTCGGTATCTATTTCCATCCACTCATCTACTCGGCTTTCATCATCTTGCTGCCACTCAAGTACAACAGCGGAGCGGTCTTGCTCCTCTCGGCTTTTCTGGGCTTCGTTATGGATTGGCTGACGGGTATGGCGGGCTTGAATGTCATTGCCATCACCACTGCGGGTTTTGTACGTCCTCTGCTCATCAAGCTCATCTGCGGTTATGGAGGTGTGCTCTCCGAGCCTATCCCGATGATTAATCGTGTAGCACCCAAACGACTGTTGATGTATATCGCTGCTATGGTTATGGTACATTGCAGCACCTATTTCCTTGTAGAGTCGCTCTCGCTTATGCACGTTATGCACGCCCTGCTGCGTATCGTGGTCAGTGGTGTCGCCTCTATACTTGTCGTTTGGTATATAGTGAGGTTGTTTTTGGATAAAATAATGAGATAGTCGTGAGAGATAATGATGCATATATCCGCCAAACAATAGTCCGCATCATCGTTGCTGTGGTCTTTGTTGTGTTGCTTATTCGCGTTGCCAAGATGCAGTTCTTCAACGACGAATACACCACCTATGCCGAGAATTTAGTGCGTATCGAGCAGACTATCTACCCTCCACGAGGTGATATCTTCGACCGCAATGGCGAGTATTTAGTGCAGAGTCGTGAGTGCTACGACCTGATGGTTACATATAACGATTTGGAGGTCGAGGGCTTCGATACTATGCTGGTGTGCGAGCTTGTCGGTATCGAGAAGGAGTCTTTGACACGTGCGTTGAATAAGATTAAGAAAGACACCTACCGTCGTATGCGTCCCGATGTCGTGGCGAGCTATGTCTCTAAGGAGTCGAAGCTGCGTTTCGATGAGCTCAATATCCCGGGTTTCTCTCTTGTGGGACGTACTGTCCGCTGGTATCCACACCACATTGCGGGCAATCTCTTGGGTTATATCGGTGCTGCGAGTGCAACTACTATCAAGAACGACCCCTACTATACTATGCACGACTATGTCGGTGTGAGTGGTCTGGAGGCGTCGTGGGAGGATACTCTGCGAGGAGAGAAGGGTGTTCGTGTTATGGTTAAGGATAGCCGTACAGTCATCCAGGGAGCCTATATGGATGGTCAGTATGACCGAGCTGCGGTAGCTGGTAAGAGCATCACCACAACTATCGACTTCCGTCTGCAAGCCTTTGCCGAGGAGTTGTTGAAAGATAAGGTTGGAGCTGTTGTCGCTATTGAGCCCTCTACGGGAGAGATTCTCGTTATGGCATCATCGCCTACGTTCAATCCCGATGATTTGGTGGGTAACGACCGCAGTAGGAATATTGCTAAACTTGACAATGATATTCTTCGTCCTCAGTTCAACCGTGCTATCAAGTCGAAATATCCTCCGGGCTCAACCTTTAAGCTCGTGCAAGGACTTATCGGCTTGCAGGAGGGTGTTCTTCAGCCAAGCTATAGCTACCCTTGTCATAACGGTTATGGTGCTGCTCATAAGCCGGCGTGTCATAGCCACGCGTCGCCTCTTGCTTTGCAGGACGCCGTAGCTCAATCGTGTAATGCCTATTTCTGCTATGTCTTCTCCAATATCCTGACCAACAAGAAATATAGCTCTATCCGCGAGGCATATAACGCCTGGCGTGAGGCGGTCCTGAGCTTCGGTTTTGGACAGAAGCTGGGTGTCGATATGTATGGCGAGGAGACCGGTAACATCCCTGCGGCGTCTGTCTACGATAAGAAGCATAAGAACCGTTGGGGACCCTCTCATATTATCTCGCTCTCCATCGGTCAGGGCGAGACGTTGTGTACTCCGTTGCAGATGGCTAATCTGGCAGCTATCATTGCCAATAGAGGTTATTACTATATCCCCCACGTGGTGAAATCTATTGATGGGGAGGCTTCTATTGACGAGAAGTATCGTGAGCCGCACTATGTCAATGTTGAGGCACGCCATTTTGAGCCTATTATTGAGGGTATGTGGCGTAGTGTAAATGTCGAGGGTGCTGGTACATCACGTGTGGCATATCTCCCTGGTTGGGATGTATGTGGTAAGACGGGTACTGCGGAGAATCCTGCGGGTCAGGATCACTCTACATTCCTGTCGTTTGCCCCTATGAACAACCCAAAGATTGCTGTCTCGGTATATATTGAGCACGGACGTTGGGGCTCTGAGAGTGCAGCACCTATCGCCAGCCTTATCGAGGAGTTGTATTTGACGGATACCATCAAGCGACCTGCTCTGGTGCAGAAGGTTAAGAATCTTAAGATAGATTACTCCAAGTCGAGAAACTATCGCCCCAAGGATACAAAGAAAGCAAAGAAGAAGTAACGATGACAAGCAATAACTCCAATAACATATCTTTCTTCGGTGGTGTCGATCGCATCGCTGTGTTGCTCTATGCTCTGTTGGTGTTTGTCGGTTTTATGAATATCTTCTCGGCATCGTACGACGCCGATTTGCCATTCTTTGCTTTTCAGCAGGAGTTTATGAAGCAGCTTATGTGGATGGGTGTCAGCCTTGTTGCGGCTGTCGTCATATTGTTGCTTGACTCGCGACTCTACCATATGTACGCCTACTACATCTACATAGGGGCTCTGCTGATGTTGTTGTTGCCTTTTACCCCTATTGGTCGAGAGGTCAATGGTGCCCGTGCGTGGATAGGTCTGGGCTCTATCAGTCTCCAGCCAGCGGAGTTCGCCAAGATTGCCACTACGCTTGCTGTGGCACGTCTTATGAGTGCCTACTCGTTCTCTATCAAGAGTTTGCAAGGCTTGATAAATGTCGGAGTGATACTCTTCATCCCCTTCGCCATCATCGTGTTACAGAACGATATGGGCTCGGGACTTGTGATGTCCTCTTTCCTGTTGGTTCTCTATCGCGAGGGTTTGAATAAGTGGATTTGTATACCTCTGGTTATGGTTATCGTGCTGTTCGTATGCTCATTCCTCTATACGCCGCTCTTCCTCGTTGTGATTCTCTTCTGGACCTTTGTGTTGTGTTCGGCTATGATGACGCGTCAGTGGCAGCTGTGTGTACGTTTCGGAGCGTTGGTGTGTCTGTTTGCTGTGTTACTCTATTCAGTCTCGTTTTTATGGCTTGATGGAGTGCTGGAGGGCTATACTTCACTTCTGATAGCCATTGGCATAGGCTTTATCGTCGCTGTTGTATATGCTTGGCGTAAGAATATAGCGTCGCTGTTTTTGATGCTGGTGCTGTTCTTGGGCTCAATGCTCTTTGTTCCTACTGCGGATAAGATATTCTCTTCGATGCAACCTCACCAGCAGCAGCGTATGCTCAGCTTTTTGGGTTTGCAGCCCGACCATAGCCACGTTGTTATGTCAAAGACCGCTATCGGCTCGGGAGGTTTCTTTGGTAAGGGCTATATGGAGGGCACTCTCATCAAGAACAATTATGTCTCGGAGCACCATACCGACTTCATCTTCTGCACCGTCAGTGAGGAGTGGGGCTTCTTGGGCGTGTTGGTTGTTATGGGCTTGCTGTGTGCCTTTATCTATCGTATCATCCATATCGGAGAGCGACAACAAGAGCCCTTTGGTCGTATCTACTGCTATGGTTTGGCGTCGGTGCTGTTGTTCCACGTCTTGGTTAATATCGGTATGACCACAGGCTTGATGCCCGTTATCGGTATCCCATTGCCATTCCTGAGCTATGGAGGCTCGTCGCTTTTGGCATTTACAATTTTCGTTGCTGTGGCATTGCGTTTGGATGCGTCGCCACAGAAGATTTCGGCTTACCATTAGTCGGCGGTAGGGTAGTGTATGAAAGAAAAGTGATTTAGTATAAATAAAGGTGCTTGCGAGCACCACAAAAAAGTTAAACAATGGAATTTGAAGGTGTAGTATTAAAGAAGTTACCAGCCGTGCAGGGCGAAGGAGCACGTGGTAAGTGGGTGCGTCAGGATGTAGTTTTTGAGGTGCCAGGTGATTTTTCGCGTAAGATAGTAGTAACCTTTTTCAACAAGACCGATGATGTAGCGAGCCTTGTTGAGGGTGCGACATATACCGTGTCAATCAATATTGATGCTCGAGAGTATAATGGTCGTTGGTTTAATGATATACGTGCTTGGCGTATCCAGCCTAAGCAGCAGGCAGAGCCCACTGCTCCGGTAGGCTATGGCGAGCCTGTGGCTGCGTCTATGCCTCCTGTAGCACCTATCGACGATGTTGACGATATGCCATTCTAATGAGGAGGGTATAAAGGATAACAAAAGGAGTGTTTTCATCGCGAAAACACTCCTTTTACTTGTTATTTAACTATTCGTTGTTACTCTGGCTTTACTAACGAGAGATACAACTCGTCAAGCTGCGATTGGTCGATGAACGATGGTGCATCGAGCATCACGTCGCGTCCTGCGTTGTTCTTTGGGAATGCGATATAGTCGCGGATTGACTCCGAGCCACCAAAGAGTGAGCACAAGCGGTCAAAACCAAATGCCAGACCACCGTGAGGAGGAGCACCAAACTTAAATGCGTTCATCAGGAAGCCAAACTGCTCCTGTGCCTTCTCGGGTGTGAAGCCCAGAATCTTGAATATGAGAGCCTGCAGCTGAGCGTCGTGGATACGTATTGAGCCACCACCAATCTCTGTACCGTTACATACAAAGTCGTAAGCGTTGGCACGTACGCGACCTGGGTCGCTCTCCAAGTATGGTACGTCCTCTGGCTTTGGCGATGTGAATGGGTGGTGCATAGCGTAGTAACGCTGAGTCTCGTCGTCCCACTCAAACATTGGGAAGTCAACCACCCACAGTGGAGCGAACTTCTTAGGATCACGCAATCCGAGCTCCTGTGCTACGTGCAGACGCAGAGCACAGAGCTGTGTGAGAGCCTTGAACTTCTTGCCACAGAGTATGAGCATCAAGTCGCCCGCCTGAGCCTCCATACGCTCTGCTATGGCTGCCAAATCCTCCGGTGTGAAGAACTTGTCGATTGATGACTTGAGGTTGCCATCTGCATCCTTACGAATCCATACCAATCCCTTGGCACCTACCTGTGGACGCTTCACATACTCTGTCAGGGCATCAATCTGCTTACGTGTGTAACCTGCACAGCCTGTTGCTGCGAAGCCCACTACATACTCTGCATCGTCAAATACCGAGAATGAGTGTCCGTGAGCGAGGTCTGTTATGTCGTGGAACTCCATACCGAAACGTACGTCGGGCTTATCCGAGCCATACTTCTCCATAGCCTCAATCCAAGGCATACGCTGGAAAGGCTCCGCGAAGTCTATTCCCATCACATCCTTGAACATATACTTTGCCCAACGCTCAAATACCTCCAATACATCCTCCTGCTCTACGAATGACATCTCGCAGTCAATCTGGGTGAACTCTGGCTGGCGGTCTGCACGCAGGTCCTCATCGCGGAAGCAACGTACAATCTGGAAATAACGGTCGTATCCCGCAACCATCAGCAGCTGCTTCAGTGTCTGAGGCGACTGTGGCAGTGCGTAGAATTGGTTAGGGTTCATACGGCTTGGTACGACAAAGTCGCGTGCTCCCTCAGGTGTTGAACCTACCAAGTATGGAGTCTCAATCTCTAAGAATCCCTCTTTGTCGAGGAATGTGCGGATAGCACACGCCATACGATGACGCAGCTCCATATTACGCTGAAGAGGTGGACGACGCAAGTCCAAGTAGCGATACTTCATTCTCAGGTCATCGCCACCGTCTGACACCTCCTCGATGGTGAATGGAGGGGTCTGTGCCTCGTTGAGTATTGTGAGGCTCTCGATAGCTACCTCCACATCTCCCGTAGGCATCTTAGGGTTCTTCGACTGACGCTCGATAACCTTACCCGTAGCCTGCACGACAAACTCACGTCCCAGACGTGCTGCTACCTCGCGAGTAGCCTCTGCCGAGTGCTCCTCCACCACGAGCTGAGTTATTCCGTAGCGGTCTCGCAAATCAATAAATGTCATTGCACCGAGGTTACGTACCTTCTGTACCCAACCGGCAAGTGTTACGCTCTGACCCACGTGGCTCTGGCGTAACTCACCGCAAGTATGACTTCTATACATATAATTAAGATTTTATAGTTTTCCTTACAAACCACAAAATTAGTAAAAAATCGCTATTTGCTCAGTTTTTTATGCAAAAAAATGAGGATACCCCATTGCGGGAGAGGCCTTTTAATTTTTAACTGATTGATTTTCAGTATTGGGTTTTACGAAAATTGCGAAATCCTACATAGAAAACTACATGAAGGCTGTAATTAAGCTAAAAAACTACGAATGTAAAGGCATATAAAACCTTTGAAAGTAAAACACTGAAATCAAGCATCTTTCGAAGATGCATTGTGAATAAACTAAGGTGGCGTATGTGCAAACTACGATGTTTGCTACATACGCCACTATTTGCGTCATCCCCCCCCCCAAAAAAAAACGACCACGCAAATCATTTTGCGTGGTCGGCTCATTGAATATGGCAAAAATTATGGTTAAAGTATTTCTTTTACAACATCTTGCACAAACTTTGTCAAGGCTGTATAATCGGATTTCTGCTTATTGAATACAACAGGATTATAGACATTACGAACTGCCTTGCCAAAAGTTGCATAGTTGCGACTTGTAACTACAACGACATCAAGATCAATATAAGTAGTTATATTCGTTAATACCCAATTCAATTGATCGCCACGAGAGCATATGGCAATTCTCTTTTTTTGATATTCAATGACAGCAACAAAATCTCCTTTAAGGTTATTCAATCCGTTTAATGCGGTGTAACTAACCAACCTTGCACCTTTATATAGCAGTACTTGTAGTATAAATCTCGATGCAGTTGTTTTACCTGCATTCGGGTTACCCTTTATAACAACTACTTTTGCCATAATTTTTCTTTCTTTTAATTGTTAAATAGATAAATAGTTAATTTACTCAAAATCGTAAGGTTTTATATAAGACTCATACTCATACCAATTATTTTGTGCTATCTGACCATCGCTATATGACGAATACTGCATATATGCCTCGTACGAACTGCGAGGAACATATATTTTCATTCCCGAATTGAACGGGAAAGAACCAACAGAGCTGATAGGATAATAGGTGCTATCACGAATAATATAAAAATAAATCGCTGGTGGAGTAGTCGGCTTGCAATATACCTCTGTCAGCGAGGTGCATTTATAGAATGCCTCTTGTCCAATCTCAGTAACGCTGTCGGGAATTGTTACACTTGTCAGCGAGTCGCAACTATAGAATGCACTATCTCCAATCGAAGTAACGCTGTCGGGAATAGTAACACTTGTCAGCGAGTTGCAACCATAGTATTTACAACCAGTTATTACTCAATATTTTGCGAGTAATAAGTCAGAAATATGGTCATAACCTTTAAGGGTGCATTCTAAAAGGTAAAGATTTAACATTTTTATTTTTTCTTAACGCTCAAAGCGT
>SUZI01000007.1 GCA_015060005.1 Rikenellaceae bacterium | reverse complement strand
GGTTGTAGAACCTCAGTTCTGCCGTAATACGGAGTTTGCACGCTTTGCGTTTCACGTCGTAGACGTTGATGCACGCCTCGCGATGAATAGACCCGAGCTGCAGGGCTTGGGGCTTCCCGAGCGATGCCCACTGCCTACGGAGAGTAGCGATAAGGAGGACGACTGCGTCAGAGTGCTCCGCGATGAGTTAGGTGGTATGGCTGAGCGTAAACTCTTATATACTAAGTTGGTAGATAAGTTAGGAGTAACAGAATCTTATGCTCGTGTTAAGGTCTCGCGAGCCATCAGCCGTGGGCTGTTGCTGTGCGATATAAACTCTGTGCTGAGTATCCCTTAGTGCCTGACCGCCGACAATCTTGTTACAGTTTTGTTACACTTTTGTTACACGTTGTAACAGGTTTGTAACAGCGTAACTCGCGTATAATCAGCGTGTTATCTCGGAAATCGCCCATTTTGTTACACTTGTTACAGGGGTGTAACAGATGTAACAGATTGTAACAAACCTCAAAAAAGGGGAGTCCTAAAGCGGGACTCCCCAATTCCTAATTACTAATTCCTAATTCCTCATTGCTTTAGAGGTGTATCGCAGCACCGAGGGCTGCCTCCGATGCCTCCATAAGAGCCTCGTGCATCGTTGGGTGTGAGTGTATGGTCTTGGCTATGGCGTGGGCTGTGGCTCCCATCTTCTTGGCAAGTGTTGGCTCGCCCAACATCTCGGTAACCGTAGCTCCCACCATATGTGCACCAAGGAGTCGCTCCTCGGCGTCGAAGATGAGCTTCACAAAGCCATCTCTGTCGCCCGCAGCTGTCGCCTTGCCCGATGCTGTGAATGGGAAGCGACCTACCTTATACTCTATGCCCTGCTGCTGACACTGCTGTTCGGTCATACCTACCGATGCCACCTCGGGCGAGGTGAAGATGCACGACGGTATGGTCGAGTAGTCTACCGCGTCGGGGTTGAGTCCGCAGATATGCTCCACGCAGTGTATAGCCTCTGCCGATGCTACGTGTGCCAAGGCTGGCGTAGGGATTATGTCGCCTATGGCATAGATACCCTCGACGGTGGTCTGATAGTGCTCGTCGACCTTTATCTTATCTCGCTCTACGACCACTCCAACCTCCTCGAGACCAATGCCTTCGATGTTGGATTTGATGCCCACAGCCGAGAGTACAACCTCCGCTGTGAGGGTCTCCGCACCCTTCTTACCCTCAATCTCTACCTTGCACTGACCATCCTCGACGCTGACGCTCTTGACGTTGGTGGCGGTCATAACCGCAACACGCATCTTGCGGAACGCACGCTCCATAGCTTTGGCTACCTCCTCATCCTCCAAAGGCATAATCTGTGGCATATACTCCACGATAGTTACCTTCGTGCCCAACGAGGCGTACAACGTAGCGAACTCGCTGCCGATAGCTCCCGAGCCCACAACAATCATCGTCTCGGGCAGTTTAGGCAGCATCAGAGCCTCCTTCGATGTGATGACGTGCTGAGAGTCGACAGGCATAAAAGCCATCTCGCGTGGGCGAGCACCCGTGGCGAGGATGATGTTCCGAGCCTCGTATATCGTGCCCTCCACCTCGACCTTACCCGCCTCGGCTATACGACCAAAGCCCTTTATTACGTCGATATTGTTCTTCTTCATCAGGAAAGCTACGCCCTTGCTCATAGTCTCGGCTACGGTGCGTGAGCGAGCCACTATCTTCTCGAAGTCGGGCTTCACCTCGCCCTCCAACTCTACGCCATAGTGTGCTGCGTTGCGGCAGTAGGTATAGACCTGGGCACTCTTCAACAGTGCCTTTGTGGGTATGCAGCCCCAATTAAGGCATACACCGCCCAAATCAGCCTTCTCGACGATGGCTACCCTCTTGCTAAGTTGTGAGGCACGGATGGCGGCTACATAACCGCCAGGTCCGCTGCCTATAACGATGATATCGTACATAATCTTCTATTTTTTAATCACTACATCCACCTGCTTGAGTATCTCGCCATTATCCTCGGCGACAGCTCTCTTCCACTTCTCGTTGTAGCCTGGGAACTGAATCTTGTCGGGTATCTGCTTGCCGTTGCCATTCTCCACGAAGTGGGCAGCCGAAGCATTACCATCGATGACGTAGCTCAATACATCCTTGTGCTCGCTCTTGACGTTGCCATCTACATACTTGATAAGCAGATACTTATCCAGACGCTTCCAGCTCTCAAACATAGTCTGTGCTGTCGTTGTGCTGAACGATGTGAGGGCACGACGCTGGTTCTTTGCCGAGAGGTTGGCTACTCTTGCATCGACCTCTGCAACCCTCTCCAACATAGTGTTCTCCCACTTGTCGACCACCTTGCGTATGTCGGCTGAAATCATATCGTAACGCATATAAGCGAAGTTCGTTACGCGGTTGAACACCCAGAAGGCTGAGTCGTCGCCAATCTCCAACATCGAGCTACCGTTGTTCTCGGCGAAGCACTGAGGCACCTCGGTAGTGTTGCAGTAGATAGGTGTGAGGCACGATGTGGCAGCGTCATCCACGCCAAACCACAAGATACCCACCTTGCCTGGGCGAGCCTGACCTACCATCCAGAAGCCTGTCTGCTGGGTAGCTGTCGCACGCTCGTTCATATATGTTACGCCATCCACCTCGAATGACATTGGTCGCCAGCGGTAAGGGAGGCTATGACCACCTGCACCTAAGTCTGTTGTCATATCCATAGGAGTACCCTCGTAGTGGTCTCGCATAGCGTCAAAGAGCTGCTTTGGAGATATCTTCTCGGTAGGCTTCACCCACAGTGGCATACGGTCCTGCATATCAATCTCGTGTCCCATAGCATAAGGCAAATAGCGGTCCATACCCTCCGCAAAGGTGCGGAAAAATGCCCATACGCGAGCCTCACAGCCACGCAAGGCACCGAAGTCGGCTGGTGCATAGGCATCGCAGAATGAGAACTCCTCGTCGCTGCCTGCGAAGTAACCCTTCTCGCGTGCGAACGAGATTACATCATCGGCATAGAGGCAATTCTCCTTATCGTTGAGAGGAAATGTGGTGATACGTGCCTGGTTGGCGTGTGCCGAGATATATCCGTCGGGGATGCGGCGTGCCACCCATACGATACCCTTGTTGTCGGGACCCTTGCCTATGAGCTCCATAATCCAAGCCTCTTCGGTGTCGGCGATAGAGAAGCTCTCGCCACTCGATGCGTAGCCATAGGTGTTCGCCAAGTCGGCTATAATCTCGATAGCCTCACGTGCGGTCTTGGCACGCTGAAGGGTGATATAGATGAGTGAGCCATAGTCCATAATACCCTTTGGGTCGTAGAGCTCCGAGCGACCACCGAAGGTTGTCTCGGTGATGATGAGCGAGTGCTCGTTCATATTACCTACCGTAGAGTAAGTTACGGGCACTTGTGGAATCTGTCCCAAGTATTTGCCTGAGTCCCACTCCGTTACATCCATCATTCCCTTACCATTACGCAGGGCATTATGCTTGTAGAGTGCACCATAGAGCTGGTGCGAGTCTGCTGCGTATGTTACTAAGATAGAGCCATCGGTTGATGCCCCCTTGGTGATGATAAAGTTGGTGCAGGCAAAGGCGGGCGAGATAGCACACAGAGCCGCTATCGCCACCACAAATGTCTTAAAAATTGATTTCATACTTCTATTAATTATTTATTGTTGTTGTCTAATTTAGGCAAAGTTAAAAAAAATATGTACTTTTACAAAGTAAAACCGAGTGAAGTATGTCTATAAAGGATAAATTACTGCATCTTAAGGAGTCATTGCCGAGCGGAGTGAGTCTGTTGGCTGTCTCGAAGTTTCACCCTGCGGAGGCTATTTTGGAGGCTTACGAGGCGGGACAACGTCGCTTTGGCGAGAGCCGCCCTCAGGAGTTGAAGGAGAAGTATGCTGCCCTGCCGAAGGATATAGAGTGGGTTATGATAGGTCATTTGCAGACCAATAAGATAAAGTATATAGCCCCCTTCGTCTCGCTCATCGAGTCGTTGGATAGTGAGCGTTTGGCGGTGGCTGTCAACGAGCAGGCACTCAAGTGTGGTCGCACGATAGATTGCCTTGTGGAGGTGCACGTAACCCAGGAGCAGACCAAGTCGGGCTGGGCGTGGGAAGAGCTTGTTGAGTTTGCCTCCAATGGAGGCTTCCGTAAGCTGCAAAATCTGCGTATAAGAGGTGTTATGGGTATGACTACCCTGACCGATGATGAGGCTGTTATACGTGCCGATTTCGAGCGTATAAGGGCTTGTAAGGCGGAGCTTGCCAAGTATTTCGACGAGAGCTTCGACACCCTCTCGATGGGTATGTCCGACGACTACCACATAGCCCTCGAGTACGACACCACCGAGGTCCGCATCGGCTCTACCATCTTCGGCAGCCGCACAATATAATAATGTATTCCCCAACCTTTAACCCAACACTGCACTATGGCTCCAAAATACGATTTCGATAAGGTGATTGACCGCCGCGATACCAACTCTTTCAAGTATGATGCGTTGGATGAGATGTATGGTCGTAACGACTTGATTTCTTTGTGGGTAGCCGATATGGATTTTGCTACTCCCGACTTTGTTGTCGAGGCTCTCCGAGAGCGTCTTGACCACCCCGTCTTTGGCTATACCAAGCCCTACGACAGCTATTGGCAGAGCATCGTCGACTGGACCTATCGCCGCCACGCGTGGGCTGTGGAGCGAGAGTGGCTGTGTTATATTCCAGGTATCGTCAAGGGCATAGCTATGGCTCTGCACGCCTTCACACAGAAGGGCGACAAAGTCATCATCCAGCCACCTGTCTACCACCCTTTCCGCCTCGTTACCGAGAACTTGGGCAGAGCGTGTGTAGAAAATCCGCTCCGCTGTGATGATGGCGTACACTACCGTATGGATTTCGAGCAGTTGGAGTCCATCATTGATGAGCAGTGCAGGGTGATAATCCTCGCCAACCCCCACAACCCTATCGGCATCGTGTGGAGCAGGGAGGATTTGCAGTGTCTGGCTCACATCGCCGCCAAGCACAACCTCATAGTCCTCTCCGATGAGATTCACTGCGATATGGCTCTCTATGGCAACCGCCACACACCTTTTGCTGCCGTCAGCGACGAGGCTCGCCGATGCAGCGTAACCTTCGCCGCACCGAGCAAGACCTTCAATATAGCGGGTGTCGTCAGCTCCTACGCTATCGTACCTGATGCACGTTTGCGTGAGCAGTTCTTCTCTTGGGCTGAAGCTGCCGAGCTGAGTGCTCCTACTCTGTTTGCTATGGTCGCTACGGAGGCAGCCTTTACACAAGGCGATGAGTGGCGAGAGCAGATGTTGTGTTATGTCGAGCAAAATATCGACTTCGTTGCCGACTATATGGCTCAGCACCATCCCGAGATAGGTGTCATCAAGCCACAAGCCTCTTTTTTGGTGTGGATTGACTTCTCGGCATTAGGCTTGCAGCACGATGCTTTAGTCGATTTTATGGTCAACCGAGCCCACCTTGCGATGAACGATGGAGCTATGTTCGGCAGTCAGGGCGAGCAGTTTATGCGAATGAATGTGGGCTTGCCACGTGCTGTGCTCCATAAGGCTTTGCAGCAACTCACGGAGGCTATCAGCACTCTGTAGCTACTCCTGACACTTAATGGTTATCACCGTAATCTCGGGCTTTGCTCCTACGCGTAGAGGGAACAATACGTTGCCTATACCATCATTTATATAGAGGTATCTGCCCTGCTCGTGGTAGAGTCCGCTCCAGCGTTTGTAGCCAAACATTGCGGGCGAGAGCCCACGTCTGCCTATGGGTAGCTTCAGCTGCATAGCGTGTACGTGTCCCGAGAGTGTGAGGTCGGCAAGTGAGTCCTGTAGTATGCTGTCCCACGTCTGCGGTATGTGCGATATGGTTATGTTGAACGAGGCTCTCTCTGTCGCTTCGTAAGCCTCCTTGAGGTCGATGTATGGCAGGTCGAATGAGTGGCGAAATGCCTGCAACTTATCCGAGAAAGCCACTCCCGTCAGAGCTATTGACTCTCCCGAGCGATGTATATGCAACGTGCTGTCTTCCAATGTCTTCCACCCCATCTGCTGTTGTTGGGCTATGAGTCGCGAGGTGTTCTCCTCGACCGATATGCCTCTTGTTCGCATATATATGCCGGTGTCGTGATTTCCTGTTACGCTATACACCCCATCGCGAGCCTTTAGCTGAGCCAAGATAGCCGCATATTCGCTCTTTAGCTCATCGTAGCTCACGTTGACCAAATCGCCGCAGAAAGCCACCATATCGGCATCTTCGGCGTTACACAAGCGGACTATCTCCGTGAGTTCCTCCTCTGGCGAGAGCATAGTACCTATGTGAATATCCGAGAGTTGCACTATCTTATATCCGTCGAAGGCTTGAGGCAGCCGCTCCGAATATATCGTGTGGCGTGTTATGCGGTAATCTGTTCGCGTTACCAACATTCCATAGAACAGAACGATGACCGTTACTGCTGTTATTGCCGCTCCGCCGAGCCTCACCCAACGTCGTTTGCTGCACACTATGGCTATGTTGAGAGGTATGCGGGCTACGCAGAGCACCAAATATGCAAAGAACGCCCACGCCGATGTCATCATCACAGCGGTGGTGTTATCTCTGGCTGTCATCAGCACTCCAATCGATATCGCAATGGGCACTATATCAGCCGCCACAGCTGCCGCCACCCATAATGAGCGGTAGTGGCTCTGGCGTGCCAGCCTACGCACTGCAACGATGTCGAGTGCAATGATTGCTATGGTGAGTAGTATCGTAAGATGAAACATATCTTTCGCTCTGTTTTTGTCCTGTTATCTCTGCAAATACCGCACCTCCGTCTGTCGGCTCTGGCATAAGAGTTGTTTGTATCAGGGCAAAGATATTGTTTTTCGTTAAAAAAAAGAAAATTATGAAAACTATTAGACTTATGTTTATCCTGTTGTGCGGTCTTCTGCTGAGCGGTGTGGCATCGGCACAACACCACAAACACCATCACTCTTCAGACGACGACTCGGCGGTCTATCTGGTGGCTTTGGAGGATGGTGGTGGCAATAGTGTAGCCGAGATTGTCGAGGTGAACTATATCGCTGCACGTGGTGCACGCGATGATTTCGAGGCTACGCGTCGCTACGGTGCCAAGCAGGTGCCCAATCCACAGTTTATCTTCTCTACCCACGACAATCGTTTCTCGTTGGGTATCGGTGGCTTTGTCAACCTACGCACGAGCTATGACTTCAAGGGTGCGGTTAATAACATCGATTTTGTGCCTTACGACATTGCTGTAGGAGGTAATCCCCTCTCTCGCCAGCGTGTTATGATGGATGCTTCGACCTCACGCCTCTTCACGAAGGCTGTCATCAACTCTTCGCGTCTTGGACAGGTAGTGGCTTTTGTCGATATGGATTTCAGAGGTGGTGCGGAGTTTAGCTATACCCCTCGCCTGCGTACTGCCTACGTTACTATGTTGGGCTTCACTGCAGGACGCGACTATACCACCTTCTGCGACTTAGAGGCTTGCCCCATAACGGTCGATTTTCAGGGCCCCAACGCCTACAATCAGAGCTACGCTACCCTGCTGCGTTACGAACACTCCTTCTTCTCAAAACGTCTCAAGGTGGGTATTGCGGCAGAGTTTCCAACGGTTAGTGGTACTTATGGCGAGAGCTTCCAGCCTATCAGTCAGCGTGTTCCCGACATCCCTATGTATGTGCAGTATCGCTGGGGTAAGAGTGGCAGAAACCACCTGAGAGTCTCTGCCGTCCTTCGCAATCTCTACCTGCATAACGCCTCTACGGGCAACAATACAAGCCTCTTTGCGTGGGGTGTGCAGCTGAGTGGACATATGGAGCCTATACGCGAGCTAACCCTCTATTTCAATGCTACTTATGGTAAGGGTATCTCCAACTATATCCAGGACTTGAATGGCAGTGGCTTGGACTTTACGCCTAATCCCGAGAACCCACAGCAGATTCAGACTCTGCCTATGTGGGGCTGGCAGGCTGCGGCACAGTGGAATATCTTTCCCGATAGGATGTTTATCTCGGCAGGCTACTCTATGGTGCGTGTCAATCAGGAGAATGGCTATTATAGCTCCGACCAATATAAGCGTGGCGACTATCTCTTTGCCAACGCCTTCTATCAGCTGACCGACAACTGTAGGGTGGCACTCGAGTATTTGCACGGCTCACGTAAGGATATGTCCGATGCGAAGGGCACAGCCAACCGCCTGAGCGTTATGGTGCAGTATAATTTCTAATAGCGGCTCTTGTCCTCCTTGCTCTATGCAATAAGGGCTGTCCCGATGGACAGCCCTTTGTTCTGCTTGTATCAAACAATTGTAAGCCAATACTACATTGCTATACAGCTTTTATTAATAGTTCTCCTTCTTTGGCTCGAAGTAAGCTCTTGGATGAGCACAAGCTGGACACTTCAGTGGAGCCTCCTTACCCTTGATGATGTAACCGCAGTTACGGCACTGCCACCAAATCTCGCCATCACGTACGAAGAAATCGCCATCGGTGATGCGGCTCAGGAGCTTCAGATAACGACGCTCGTGCTCAGCCTCTACCAATGCTACGCGACGGAATACCTCAGCTATCTCTGAAAAGCCCTCCTCGTCAGCTACCTTAGCGAACTCTGCGTAGAGTACATCCCACTCCTCGTGCTCGCCCATAGCAGCAGCCATCAGGTTCTCTGCTGTTGTGCCAATCTTGCCTGCTGGGTATGATGCAGTAATCTCCAAGTCGCCACCCTCTAAGAACTTAAAGAAACGCTTAGCGTGCTCCTTCTCCTGCTCTGCGGTCTCCATAAATACGCCTGCAATCTGCTCATAACCCTCCTTCTTAGCTACGCTTGCGAAGAAGGTGTAACGTGTACGAGCCTGACTCTCACCTGCGAATGACTTAAGCAAATTCTGCTCAGTCTTAGTACCTTTAATACTTGCCATAATCTTGTTTGTTTTATGAATTGTTAATTGTGTTGTTTTCCACTGCAAAGATATGATAGTTTATGAAATCTCAAACCCTAAAGCTCAAAAAATAATTTTATATCGCTATAAAAAAGTCTTATGATTTGATAAAATCAAAACTTTTCTCTCATCTTCTTTTTGTTTTGAGCTTTGTTTCGTACATTTGCAAAATATTGCGAATAAAATAAATATAAGTATATATGGCAGACGAGAAAATTATTTTTTCGATGGTGGGTGTCTCTAAGACCTTCACCAATCAAAAGAAGGTGCTCAACAATATCTACCTTTCATTCTTCTATGGTGCCAAGATTGGTATCATCGGTTTGAATGGCTCGGGTAAGTCTACCCTGATGAAGATTATTGCCGGCATCGACAAGAATTTCCAGGGTGAGGTTGTCTTCTCTCCTGGCTACTCTGTGGGCTACCTCGAGCAGGAGCCTCAGTTGGATGACTCGAAGACCGTTAAGGAGGTTGTCGAGGAGGGATGTGCCTCGACTGTCGCTCTGTTGAAGGAGTACGAGGAGATTAATATGAAGCTCTGTGAGCCTCTCTCGGACGATGAGATGAATCGCCTTATCGAGCGTCAGGGCGAGCTCTACGAGCAGATTGACCACGTCAACGGATGGGAGCTTGACAGCGTCTTGGAGCGTGCTATGGATGCTCTGCGATGTCCCGATGCCGACCAGAGTGTCAAGGTTCTCTCGGGTGGTGAGCGTCGTCGAGTTGCTTTGTGTCGTCTGCTGTTGCAGCAGCCCGATGTGCTTCTGCTGGATGAGCCTACCAACCACCTCGATGCCGAGAGTATCGATTGGTTGGAGCAACACCTTCAGCAGTATAAGGGTACAGTTATCGCCGTTACCCACGACCGTTACTTCCTCGATAATGTAGCAGGCTGGATTTTGGAGCTTGACCGTGGTGAGGGTATCCCTTGGAAGGGTAACTACTCTGGCTGGCTCGACCAGAAGACCAAGCGTTTAGCTATGGAGGAGAAGCAGGAGTCGAAGCGTCGCAAGACTTTAGAGCGAGAGCTTGAGTGGGTACGTATGTCGCCTTCGGGCCGTCGTGCCAAGAGTAAGGCTCGTCTGTCGGCTTACGATAAGATGCTTAACGAGGATACCAAGCAGAAGGAGGAGAAACTCGAGATATTCATCCCTAACGGACCACGTCTGGGTGATGTTGTCATCGAGGCTAACGATGTGTCGAAGGCTTTTGGCGACCGCGTATTGTACGAGGGACTCAACTTCTCACTGCCACCAGCAGGTATCGTGGGAGTCATCGGACCTAACGGAACGGGTAAGACTACCCTCTTCCGTATGATTATGGGCTTGGAGGAGCCTACCTCGGGTACTTTCACTGTCGGTCAGACTGTTAAGTTGGCTTATGTCGACCAGCAGCACAAGTCTATCGACCCTGAGAAGACCGTCTACGAGGTTATCTCGCAGAATAGCGACCTTATCACTTTAGGCAACCGTCAAATCCCGTCGCGTGCCTACGTCGCTCGCTTCAACTTCAGCGGTGCTGACCAGGAGAAGAAGTGCGGTATGTTGTCGGGTGGTGAGCGTAACCGCCTGCATTTGGCTTTGGCACTCAAGGAGGAGGGCAACGTGCTCCTGTTGGATGAGCCAACCAACGATATCGATGTCAACACCCTTCGTGCGTTGGAGGAGGGTCTGGAGAACTTCGCAGGCTGTGCTGTTGTTATCTCGCACGACCGTTGGTTCTTGGACCGTATAGCAACCCATATCCTCTCATTCGAGGGCGACTCACGCGTAGTGTTCTACGAGGGCTCATATTCGGAGTACGAGGAGTGGAAGAGGCTCCAGGGCGAGGATACCACCCCAAAACGTGTTAAGTATCGTAAACTTACTGAGAACGAATAAACATACAATATAATGGCACAGAAACCATCTATTCCAAAGGGTACACGCGACTTCTCACCATCGGAGATGATGCGTCGTACATACATTTTTGAGACTATCAAGCGTGTCTTCCGCACCTATGGCTTTGCACCGTTGGAGACTCCTGCTATGGAGAATCTGTCGACTCTGCTCGGCAAGTATGGCGACGAGGGCGACAAGCTCCTCTTCAAGATACTCAATTCGGGCGACTACGCTGCCAATCTTTCCGATGAGCAGGTGCGTAACGCCTCGAAGATTTGCGAGAAGGGCTTGCGTTACGATTTGACCGTACCTTTCGCCCGCTATGTTGTGCAGCACCAGGGCGAGATAGCTTTCCCTTTCAAGCGTTATCAGATTCAGCCTGTGTGGCGTGCCGACCGTCCACAGAAGGGACGCTATCGTGAGTTCTATCAGTGCGATGTCGATGTCATTGGCTCTCGTTCTCTGCTGAACGAGGTTGAGCTCGTGGAGATTGTTGAGCGTGTATTCTCGGCGTTGAAGATTAATGTTACGCTGAAGATGAACAACCGTAAGATTCTCTTCGGTATCGCCGAGGCTATCGGACACGCCGATAAGATGATTGACATTACGGTGGCTATCGACAAGTTGGAGAAGATTGGCTTGGATAATGTGAAGGCTGAGCTCTTGGAGCGAGGCTTGGACGAGGTGGCTGTTGCTAAGCTCCAGCCAATCCTTGAGCTGAGTGGTACTAACTCACAGAAGTTGGATAAGTTGCAGGAGGTTATTGCTGTGTCGGAGGTCGGTCTGAAAGGTATCGCCGAGATGCGTGAGATTTTCGGCTATGTCGAGCAGTTGGGCATTAAGCTTGCTGTCGAGCTTGACCTCTCGTTGGCTCGTGGCTTGAACTACTATACAGGTGCTATCTTCGAGGTTAAGGCTAACGATTTCGCTATCGGCTCTATCTGTGGTGGTGGTCGTTATGACGACTTGACAGGTATCTTTGGTCTGCCTAATACCTCGGGCGTAGGTATCTCGTTTGGTGCTGACCGCATCTACGATGTTATGGTCGGTCTGGAGCTCTTCCCCGAGGAGGTTAACTTCTCTACGAAGGTTATGTTCATCAATCTGGGCGAGGCTGAGCAGATGGCTTCCCTCTCTATCATCCGCCAGCTGCGTGATAAGGGCGTAGCTTGCGAGATTTACCCCGAGGCAGCCAAGATGAAGAAGCAGATGGAGTATGCCAATCGTCGTATGATTCCTTTCGTGGTTATCATCGGCGGCAACGAGCTTGCCGAGCAGAAGGCTACCATCAAGAATATGAAGTCGGGCGAGCAGACTACCCTCCCATTTAGTGAGGTTAGTGAGTTCTTTGCATAACGATTGTTCCTATGCGTTTAGGTCGGTTTTTGCTGCTGTCGCTGCTCTTGTTGGCTGCTATTGTCAGTTTTGCCGAAGCTGATGCCCAGCGACCTCAGAAGCCATCCCGCCAGATTCGCAAGATGGTCAAATATCTACGTACTCTGGAGAGAAACTATGTCGAGGATATCGACCTTACGCCATATATCGAGGGTTCAATTGAGGAGATTACTTCTCAGTTGGACCCTTTTTCGCATTATATGTCGGCAGAGGAGTATGAGCAGCATCAGTCGCGTTTCACACGTCGTATAGCGGGCATAGGAGCCGAGTTCGTGGTAGTCCGCGATAGTGTTGTTGTGTTGCGTGTTGTGGAGGACTCTCCCGCACAAATCTCGGGCTTGCAGCCTTTGGACCGTATCGTGGCTATCGACTCGCGGAATATTGTAGGTGCTGATAATACAAGCATTATCGCCGCCATACAGGGTGAGCCGTCATCTCTTGTAACCCTCTCTGTTGTCCGCCCTTCGGATGGCTCTGTGCACGAATTGAGCCTCCACCGTGCTGTTATCCCCCAACGCAGTATTCCTGTCTATTACAGAGCGTCGGAGGGAGTGGGCTATCTTAAGCTATCGAGCTTTACCTATAACACCTCTGCCGATTTCGATGCTGCCCTGCAGGAGTTAGGTGATGTGCACACCCTCGTTCTGGATTTATGTGATAATGGTGGTGGCTTGATAGCTCCTGCTATCGATGTGGCAGGTCATTTCTTGAAGAAGAACAGTGTTGTTTGTAGTCTGAAGAGTAATAGTCGCACTCGCCACTATCGCACCAAGGGTGCTACCTTTGACGGACGTGTCATTGTTATGGTCAATGGCGGCTCAGCCTCGGCAAGTGAGGTTGTTGCGGCGGCTCTGCAGGATTGGGACAGAGCTGTTGTTGTGGGGCGTATCACCTTTGGCAAGGGAGTGGGTCAGCATACCTTCCGTTATGATGATGGCTCGGCGTTGCACCTTACTACGATGAAGGTTCTATCTCCTTCCGGCAGGTCTATTCAACGCCCATTTGAGTTGGGTGCTTCGGAGGAATATTTTTTAGGTATGCTATCCCGTGTGTCAAATAACCGACAGAACGAAGTAGATACCCTGTCGCTTCCTAAGTTCTTTACGCTCAACTCTTCACGTGCGGTCTATGGTAACAGCGGAGTTCATCCCGATATTTTCGTTAAAGCCTCTGTGGGGTCTCTGTTGGGTCTTTTCTTTGATGTCGTGTTGGTCGATATGCTCGACAAATACCGCACAACTATCGTTTCTCGCTACCCTCGTTGCTCCGATTTCATCGCCGATTTCTCCTTCGATGCTTCAGATATAGCTTTGTTTGGCGGTGATGATGCCGAGGAGAATGAGCGGCGGGGAGAGTTGCTTAAGATGCGTATGGCGTTCAATATCTATCCGGCGGAGCAGTATTACCCTATATATAATCTTATGCTCAACGATATCTATCGCGAGGCTCTCGCGGTGGCTAATTCTCCGCAGATGGTGGATAATATCCTTTCGGGTAATAACTAATTATACATTATGCCTTTTGAGTCTTTTGAACTTTTTGACCAATTTGTATGGATTATCAGTGTGTTTTTCGCTCTGAAAACTTATGCTTTCGGAGTGATTTATATAAAATGATTTTCAATTATATCTTTTAACTTTTTAGTATATAGGCTTGCTTTTATAGAGGAAATTTTATATAAATTTGGGGTGAATTACTAAACGAATACGAAATGAACCAAGATGTAATGCCCCAAATTGAGAACAACGATGGCTATGGAGATTCTCTCTTTACGCGAGTTGTGAAGGCTGGTCATCGCACCTATTTTATAGATGTGAAATCTACCCGTACCGATGACCTTTTCTTGAGCCTTACCGAGCTGCGTAAGAAGAATACCGACACAGGTATAGTAACCGAACGAAATAAGGTCTTTATCTTCAAGGAGGATATCGAGAAGTTCTCTAACAGCCTCAATGAGGTGATTGAGAAGATGCGAGAGCTCTCCAAATAGGTTGCTGGCACAGCACGATTGAGAGAGGATGAATAATGAGTGAGAGAGTTTTATTAGGATTTAGTGGTGGTATCGACAGTGTAATGTCGATAAGCCTTTTACGGGATAAGGGTTATGATGTCATAACCCTTACTTTGGATATGGTAGGCGATGAGCTTCTCCTGCAACGAGCCTCGGCGTGTGCATCAGAGATGGGTGTTGAGCACCACGTCTTGGACGTTCGTGAGCCTTTTTCTCGCCACGTTATTGACTATTTTACCGAGAGTTATCTCTGTGGTCAAACCCCTGCCCCTTGTAGTGTGTGCAACCCCGCTATTAAGTGGCGTTTTATGAGCGACTATGCCGACAGGCTTGGCATTGAGCATATCGCTTCGGGGCACTATTTCAATGTTGCTCAGCACAACGGAAAGTTCTATGTTGCTCGGGCTTTGGACCTCTCCAAAGACCAATCTTACTATCTGTGGGGGCTCGACCAGACTACCCTTTCGCGTGTTGTAACCCCTATGGGTAATATGATTAAAGAGCAGGTGAAGGCTGACTTTGCCGATAAGCGTGAGAGTATGGGTGTCTGCTTCTTGCAGGGACAACTCTACCGCGATTTCATCGCCTCTCGTTGCCCATCGGCTCTTCATAAGGGAGCGGTTGTCGATGCGTCGGGAAGTGTTGTTGGCGAGCACGATGGCATTGCTTTTTATACCGTAGGACAGAAACGAGGCTTTGAGTGCTCTTTGGCAGGTGCAGTTGTTGTAGATATTGATTCAGAGCATAATAGGCTTGTCGTAGGCTCAAATAACGACTTGTTTAAGCACACTATCCATATCTCTCGCTGTACTATTGTCGATGTCGAGGAGCTGCTTTCGGCAGATGATATCTCGGTTGTTGTGAGAGGTCTGGGACGCAATCCGTCGGGCTATCTTCAGCGTGTAGAGCCGCTGGCTGATGGCTACCGTCTTACACTGAGCTCTCCTGCGTGGGCTTTGGCTTTGGGACAACCTGTGGTGTTGTATCGTGGCGAACGTGTCCTGGGTGGTGGTTTCATCGTCGACCGCTATTGATTTTCTCTTTTCAAAGTCGTATCTTTGTCCAAAATATATGATATGAAGTGGTTTCGTAAGCTATATGATTGGATGCTCTCGTGGGGCGACTCACGTTGGGGCGGTGTAGCACTTTTTCTGTTTGCTTTCGCCGAGTCGAGCTTTTTTCCTATTCCACCCGATGTGTTGCTCATTGCATTGTGTCTGGGTGCTGCAGCTCGCTCTTTCCGCTATGCGGCTATCTGCTTGACAGGCTCTGTTGTGGGAGCACTTCTCGGCTATGCTATCGGTTTCTTCCTGTGGCATAATACCGCTGGCGAGCCTACCGCTTTAGCTCAGTTCTTCTATGCTCACGTCTTCTCTGTGGAGAGCTTCCATCAGGTCGAGGAGTTATATAATCAGTGGGACTTCTGGATTATCTTCACCGCAGGCTTCACCCCTCTGCCTTATAAGCTCTTTACCATCTCGGGCGGAGTGTTCCATATCGATATTCCGATGTTCGTCATCGCCTCTTTCGTCTCGCGAGGCTTGCGTTTCTTCCTTATCTCGTGGCTTATATGGCGATTTGGAGCACCTATCAAGGGTTTTATCGACAAATACTTCAACCTCATAGCAATCCTCTTCACAGTGCTGCTTATCGGCTCTTTTGTTCTGGTTGCTAAAGTCTTGTAACGATGCGTCAGTTTGGTCTTATAGGTCGCCACCTCTCCTACTCCTTTTCGGCACGCTATTTTGCCGATAAGTTTGCCTCGCTGGGTATTGCCGACGAGTGCAGCTACTCTTTGTGGGAGATTGCCAATATTGAGGAGTTGCCACGTCTTTTAGCATCGCAGAGTGGTGTGCGAGGCTTCAATGTAACCATTCCCTATAAGGAGCAGATTATCCCCTACCTCGACTCCCTCTCTTCGGAGGCTGTGGCTGTCGGTGCTGTGAATTGTGTGAAGGTGCTCTCTGATGGCTCTCTTCGGGGCTTTAATACCGATGTTGATGGCATCCGTCTGTCGCTCGATAAACTGCTCGGTGAGCAGGCAGTTGCCTCGGCTCTGGTCTTGGGTTCTGGTGGAGCTTCTAAGGCTGTTCGCTATGTCTTGCACGAGCGAGGCATTGCCTCGAAGGTGGTGTCGCGAACCAAATCAAATGGCGACCTTACCTATGATGAACTATCGCCTGAGGTTATGGCATCTAACCACCTGATTATAAATACCACACCTCTTGGCACATCGCCTAATATCGAGCAGTGCCCCGACATCCCATATCAGCTTCTTGGTGATGAGTATTTCCTCTTTGATTTGGTCTATAATCCTTCGCCGACAGAGTTTCTGCGACGTGGTATGGCTTGCGGAGCACACACCCTCTCTGGCATAGATATGCTCTATGCCCAGGCTGATAGTGCGTGGGATGTATGGACTCGATAGCTATTGCTCTGCCGAGTAGGCTTCAAGAATCTCTTCAGCTCGTTTCTTATCCTCACGCCTTATGACTAACTGTGCAGGGGCAAACCCTATCGGATATATCGCCGACATCAGTTCGTTACGAATCGTAGAGAATATCCCCTCTGCGTCTAATAGCGACTTATCCCACTCTGCATCATTTACCGAGTCGTACTCGCGAATTACCATCAAATCACTCTCTTCCATAGTCGAAAAATTAGCCTTACAACAAATTTAGGTATTTTGTTGATAACTTACAACTACCAAACCAATTTATTCTCCAATTTATCACTATATTTGTCAAGAGTAAGAAGGTTTATACCTTCTTATTTTAGCAATGTATTGATACACAGATGAAACGATTATTTAGCATATTTCTCTTCTTGGCTGCGGCGATAACTGTTGCTGCGACGCTCTATATCTATAACTCTGCTGTGGGTGCTACGGACGATGCTGTCAGCTCCGCTATCGATATGGAGCGTATGGAGCGTGCCGATAGTGTCATCTGCCGAGCCATTGCTCATCGTGAGTTCCCTGGAGCGGTGCTCTGTGTTGTCAAGCGAGCCGATGACGCCCGTTCGCGTGGCGATGTGCTCTATCTGAAGGCTTATGGCGATATGCAGCTCTACTCTTCGCGTGATACCCTCTCGGGTGATTATCGCTCCGAGCCGATTTCTATGCGTGAGGATGCTATCTTCGACCTCGCCTCACTTACGAAGAGTGTCGGCACGACTTTGGCTTTTATGCACGCTATGGAGGAGGGATATGTTACACTCAACGGTAAGGTCAAGGAGTATATCCCCGATTTTAAGGCTTGGGATAGCATAGCACCTGCCGATGAGGGTAAGCGTCGCCGCAAGAGTGAGCAGCCGAAGGTTGTGGAGCGTCGCGATATCACCATTATGCAGCTTCTCACCCATACCTCTGGTATGCCTGCTGGAGTCTATGTCCCTCGTTTTATGGAGCGTTTTGAGGGTCAGCAGCTCTCTCAGGAGGCTCTTGTCGACTCCCTCGAGAACTATCTCGCTTGTGAGGAGCGTCGCCTCTTCCGCCCAGGAAGCGATATGCTTTACAGCTGCCAGAATTTCATCCTCCTGCAACGCATCATAGAGCGTACTACGGGCGAGAGTATAGACTCTTATACCACCCGCCATATCTTCGCTCCTTTGGGGTTGAAGGATACTCGTTGGAATCCTGTGGGCGAGCAGTGGCAGGCTCAGCAACGTGAGCGAGTTGTCCCTACCGAGATTCTCGCCGATGGCACTCTGCTGCGAGGTGATGTCCACGACCCGTTGGCACGTATCATTATGGGTGGCGTCTCGGGCAATGCTGGCTTGTTCTCTACCGCTCAGGATTTGGCAACTATCGTCTCTATGATTATGAATGGCGGTGAGGTTGGCGATGTGCGAGTCCTCTCCGAGGCGTCTATTGCCACTATGATGCGTATTCCCGAGCGTTATGCTGCCTATGGCAGAGCGTTGGGCTGGGATGGCAAGAGTGAGGTCGGAGGCTCTGTGGGCGACTTGATGACACCCCACAACGTCATCTACCACACAGGCTATACAGGCACCTCTCTCGCTATCGATATGGAGCGAGGCATAGCTATCATCCTGCTGACAAACCGTGTCCACCCCGATGATGGTGGCTCTGTTGGTCGCACCCGCAACGTCGTTGCCAATATTATAATGTCTGCAATTAATTAATCGCTAAATACCTACACGATATATGCACGATTTTGTCCACCTTCACGTTCACTCACAATACTCCCTGCTCGATGGTCAGGCGAGTATTGCACGATTAGTCGACAAGGCTATTGCCGATGGTCAACAGGGATTGGCTCTGACTGACCACGGTAATATGTTTGGCGTTAAGGAGTTTTGGAACTACATCAAGAAGAAGAACGGAGCACGCCGCGACGCTCTCAAGAAGACCAAAACACAGATTGAGGAGCTGCAAGCCGTTGTTGACGGTGGCGAGGCTACCTCGGAGCAGGAGGCTGAGTTGGCGAAGCTCAAGGCGGAGTATGATGCTCTGCCCAAGGAGGATTTCAAGGCTATCATAGGCTGTGAGGTCTATGTGGCACGTCGTGGTATGGCTATGCGTGAGGGTAAGATTGACCAGAGCGGTTATCACCTCATCCTCTTGGCAAAGAATAAGACAGGCTACCACAACCTCATCAAGTTGGTGTCGCGTGCCTGGACCGACGGTTATTATATGCGACCACGTACCGAGCGTAGCGAGCTGGAGAAGTATCACGAAGGTCTTATCTGTTGCTCTGCTTGTCTGGGTGGCGAGATTCCAAAGCTCATCACGCAGGGCGACTTGGCTGCTGCCGAGGAGAGTGTCAAGTGGTATCGCGACCTCTTTGGCGATGACTACTATCTCGAACTTCAGCTCCATAAGGCTACTGTCGAGCGAGCCAACCACGAGGCATACCAGTTGCAGCTTGTCGTCAACGAACACCTCAAGGAGTTCTCGCAGCGGTTGGGCGTTAAGCTGGTCTGCACCAACGATGTCCACTTCGTTGATGAGGATAATGCCGAGGCTCACGACCGCCTTATCTGCCTCTCTACGGGTAAGGATTTGGATGACCCCAAACGTATGCTCTACTCCAAGCAGGAGTGGATGAAGACCCGCCAGGAGATGAATGACATCTTTGAGGATGTCCCCGAGGCTCTGCGTAACACTATTGAGATATGCAATAAGGTCGAGAGTTACTCTATCGACCACGCCCCTATTATGCCTATGTTCGATATCCCTGCCGAGTTCGGCACGGAGGAGTCCTACCGCCAGCAATATAGCGAGGAGGATCTCTTCAACGAGTTCACTCGCGATGAGAATGGCAATGTGGTGATGAGCGAGGATAAGGCAAAAGATAAGATTGATAAGTTAGGTGGCTACGATAAACTCTACCGTATCAAGCTCGAGGCTGACTACCTTGGTCATCTCACGATGATAGGTGCCAAGAAACGCTACGGCGACCCTGTGCCCGACGACATCAATGAGCTACTCAAGTTTGAGCTTCATATTATGAAGACTATGGGTTTCCCGGGTTACTTCCTCATCGTGCAGGACTTCATACGTGCAGCCCGCGAGGAGTTGGATGTCTCGGTAGGACCAGGTCGAGGCTCTGCGGCAGGCTCTGCTGTGGCTTATTGCTTGGGTATTACGCAGATAGACCCCGTTAAGTACGACCTGCTGTTTGAGCGTTTCCTCAATCCCGACCGTATCTCATTGCCCGATATTGATATCGACTTCGACGATGATGGCCGAGGCAGAGTGCTCAATTGGGTAACGCAGAAATATGGTCAGGAGAAGGTTGCCCATATCATCACCTACGGTACTATGGCAGCCAAGATGGCTATCAAGGATGTCGCACGTGTGCAGAAACTCCCGCTGAAGGAGTCCGACCGCTTGTGTAAGCTCATCCCCGACCGCATCCAGGACCCAAACGATAAGGATAAGACGCTGAAGATTAACCTGAAGAACTCTATCGCTGCTGTTCCCGAGCTTAAGGAGGCTGAGGAGTCCCAGGACCCCATTATGAGCGATACTATCAAGTATGCCAAGATGCTCGAGGGCAATGTTCGCGGTACGGGTGTTCACGCGTGTGGTACTATCATCTGTCGTGATGATATCACCGATTGGGTTCCCGTCAGCACTGCCGATGATAAGGAGACGGGCGAGAAGATTTTGGTTACTCAGTATGAGGGCTCTGTCATCGAGGATACGGGACTTATCAAGATGGACTTCCTGGGTTTGAAGACCCTCTCTATCATCAAGGATGCCGTTGCTAACGTTCTGGCTACACGTGGCAAGAAGGTCGATATCGACAATATCAGCATCGAGGATGCTGCTACCTATAAGCTCTACCAGGAGGGACGCACGATGGGTACGTTCCAGTTTGAGTCGCCTGGTATGCAGAAGTATCTGCGTGAGTTGAAGCCTACCACCTTCGAGGACTTGATTGCGATGAATGCTCTCTATCGCCCGGGTCCAATGGATTATATCCCCGATTTCATCGACCGTAAGCACGGACGTAAGCCTATCGTCTACGATATCGATGTTATGGAGAAATACCTCAAGGATACCTATGGTATTACGGTCTATCAGGAGCAGGTGATGCTTCTCTCTCGTCTTTTGGGTAACTTCACCCGAGGCGAGTCCGATACTCTGCGTAAGGCTATGGGTAAGAAGATTAAGTCGAAGTTGGATGAGCTGAAGCCTAAATTCATTAAGGGAGGTCAGGATAATGGCCACAACCCCGAGGTGTTGGAGAAGATTTGGGGCGATTGGGAGAAGTTTGCCTCTTACGCCTTCAACAAGTCGCACGCCACCTGCTATTCGTGGATTGCCTACCAGACTGCCTATTTGAAGGCAAATTACCCTTCCGAGTATATGGCTGCTGTGTTGAGCCGCAATATCACCGATATCAAATCTATCACAGCCTATATGACCGAGTGTAAGCAGATGGGTATCAATGTGCTCGGTCCCGATGTGAACGAGTCTGTGGTTAACTTCTCTACCAATAAGGCTGGCGATATCCGCTTTGGTATGGCGGCTATCAAGGGCGTTGGTGAGGCTGCTGTGCAGTCTATCATCAACGAACGTAGTGCAAACGGACCTTTCAAGAACATATACGATTTCGTTGAGCGTGTCAACTTCTCTATGGTCAACCGTAAGTGTATGGAGAATATAGCCTATGCGGGAGGTTTTGACTCTATCATCGATTTCCACCGTAGTAAGTTCTTTGCCGAGGATGCACGCAGCTCGTCGGGTGTTGTCTTCATAGAGCAGCTGATGCGTTATGGTCAGCGTGTGCAGCAGGAGCGACAGAACGCCCAGCAGAGCCTCTTTGGTGGTGGTGATGTAGTCGATATCCAGCCGCCTACTATTCCGGTGGCACAGGATTGGAATCAGCTTATGGTGCTCAACAAGGAGCGTGAGGTCATTGGTCTCTACCTCTCGGCACACCCACTCGACGACTATAAGGTCATCATCAACAATATGTGTAAGGTGTCGCTTAATGACCTTAATGATATGTCGCCACTTGATGGTAAGGAGATAGCCCTTGCGGGTGTTGTTACTGCGGTGCAGGAGCTTACCACCAAGACGGGCAAGAATTGGGGTAAGTTCACTATGGAGGATTACGATGGCTCTTATGAGTTTACGCTCTTTGGTGAGGATTATAAGAACTTCCGCCCCTACCTCTTCCCCAACTACTTCCTCTTTATCAAGGGACGTGTGCAGCCTCGCCCCTACCGCGACAATGGCGAGTTAGAGTTTAAGATTAAGTCTATGGTGCAGCTTTCTGATGTCCGCGATACGCTCATCAAGGAGATTTACCTCTCGATTGATGTCGAGGATATTGACGACGAACTTATCGCCTCACTGACGAAGGTCGTCAAGGCAAATAAGGGTAAGACTATCCTTCGCCTGACTGTTGTCAGCCGTCGCGACGATGTCGCTCTCAACCTCTATTCGCGTCGCCATAAGGTGGCACTGACGCAGGAGTTTATAGACTATCTCGAGAAACGAAATATTAAATTTACATTATCATAAACAATTAAAACACAAAGAATTATGGCTTTTATCGTAACTAATGAGAATTTCGAGGAGGTTATGGCAGCTGGTAAGCCTGTCGTAATCGATTTTGGTGCCGAGTGGTGCGGCCCTTGCCAGGCTTTGGCTCCTATCATCGAGGAGTTGGCTGAGGAGTATGAGGGTAAGGTTGTTGTCGCTAAGTGTGATGTAGAGGAGGCTGACGAGGTTGCTGCTCAGTATCGTGTTCGCAACATCCCTACTGTTGTCTTCATCAAGGACGGAGCATCTGTTGACAAGACTGTCGGCTCTGTTAGCAAGGAGACTTTGAAGGCAAAGATTGACGCTCTGCTCTAATCCTCTTATGCCCAAAGAGAAAGGCTACGACGCACATTGCGTCGTAGCCTTTTTGTTAAACCCTTTGCCTATTTTATTTCTCTATCAGAGCTATGCTTCGCTGTATGAAATCTGTCAGGTTCTTACCCTTCAGCATACCATTCGACAGGAGTGCCAAGTCAATAATCTGACGCACGAGCTTATTCTCGCGACCAATCTCTGTGAGTCGTGCATCTCGCTCCTCACGCAGCGTGAGAATCTTCTTCGACAGTTCCTCGCTCATCTCTCGCTCCTCGGCTGTGAAATCCTCCTCCTTCTTGTCGCCTATTGCCTCGTCGAAGCGACGCTCTTCGGCTATGGCTGCATCAATCTTCTTTGTTATGCTCTTTAGCTTGTCGCCATACTCGTTCTCCACGTCGCCTAAGATATCTATCACAAGTGGATGGTTACCATTTACCGCTATCGTGAAGTTATCTGGCATCTGACCGTAGAATTGGCTCATCGAGCCGCCGCTCATCTTCGACATCTCCTTCATACGACGCATAAACTCGTTCTGTGTTATTACCACAGGAGCATCATCTGCTGCCATAGGCTCAAACGATATGGTGTATGTAATCTTATCATCCTGAGGCATTTGGCTCTCAAATACAGGACGCATAATCTCCTGCTGAGCTGCTGTGAGCGACATTGCGTTCTGCTCCTTCTTACGTATGAGGTTATCTATCACGTCGCTATCTACGCGTACGAAACGTACGTTCTGATTTTTCGACTCAAAGTAGTTCACATAGTGGTTGTCGAGTGGACCGTTCATCTCCAGCACGTCGTAACCCTTTGCCTTCGCACTCTCTACAAACGAGTGCTTGTCCACAGCGTCATCCACGTAGAGGAGTATTATGTTATCATTCTTGTCGGTCTGGTTCTCCTTCACTATGTCGATATACTCCTTCGTGGTGTAATATTTACCCTCGGTAGACTTCAGCAACATAAAGTCCTGAGCCTTCTCTGCAAACTTCTCGTCGGTGAGTATTCCATACTGTATAAACACCTTCAGGTCGTCCCACTTCTGCTCATAGTCGCTACGCATCGTTGTGAATAGCTCTTTCAGTCGGTCTGCCACTTTACGTGTGATGTAACCCGATATTTTTTTCACGTTAGAGTCGCTCTGCAGGTAGCTACGTGATACGTTGAGAGGGATGTCGGGTGAGTCAATCACTCCGTGCAGCAGTGTCAGATACTCTGGCACTATACCCTCCACCTGGTCTGTTACGAATACCTGGTTGCAGTAGAGCTGAATCTTGTTCTTTTGTATCTCAAAGTTGTTGTTAATCTTTGGGAAATAGAGTATTCCTGTCAGGTTGAATGGATAGTCTATGTTCATATGTATGTAGAACAGAGGCTCATCACTTGCGGGATAGAGCTCGCTATAGAAATCCTTGTACTCCTGCTCGGTAATCTCTGTTGGCTTGCGTGTCCACAGAGGCTCGGTGTTGTTTATGATGTTATCTTTGTCGGTGTCGACATACTTACCATCCTTCCACTCCTGCACCTTGCCGAAGGCGATTGGAATAGGCAGGAAGTGGCAATACTTCTTCAGCAACTCCTCCACTTTGCTCTTCTGGCAATACTCGCTGCAATCCTCCGAAAGGTGGAGCACGATTGATGTTCCACGCTCTCGTTTCTCGCTAAGCTCCTCCAACTCATACTCTGGTGAGCCGTCGCAGCTCCAATGTACCGCCTTGCTACCCTCCTTGTACGATTGGGTGAATATCTCCACCTTGTCAGCCACCATAAACGATGAGTAGAATCCCAATCCGAAGTGTCCGATTATAGCCTGGTCTTTGTATTTTGCCAGAAACTCCTCTGCTCCCGAGAATGCTATCTGATTGATATACTTGTCAATCTCCTCCTCGGTCATACCGATACCCTTATCCGTTACGGTCAGCGTCTTTGCCTCGGGGTCTACGCTCACCTCAATGGTCAGGTCGCCCAACTCACCCTGAAACTCATTTTTTGCCGACAGAGTCTTCAACTTTTGTGTTGCGTCTACCGCATTTGATACCAACTCACGAAGGAATATCTCGTGGTCCGAGTATAGAAATTTCTTGATTACGGGAAATATATTCTCCGTCGTAACACCAATTTTTCCGTTTTTCATACCTTATATATTTTATTGATTATTCTCTGCCCACTTACTCAACAAACTATGTGCCAGCCCTTCGAGTATGCCATTTTGACACCCCGAAGCCCTCTCTCTGACAGATGTTTTTGTCTTTTATGTCAGTTTGATTGGTTGGAACGGCTTGCTGCCAGCTGAGCGAAGATGAATTGTGCGGCGTAATATGTCGTCATTATCCATAGTGTTGCGTGAGGTATCTCGCCCACGAAACCGTATGCTATCACTCCGTCGGAGAAGCAGAACAACATAGCCGCCGCTATGTACCATCCTCTGTGCTCCCGTTGCTGGAATATCGCCGAGCAGCCCATAGCAATGATTATTATCGCATATAGACCTATGGCTATCGTGTTTATCGAGAATGGTATCTTGCTAATAATCAATGCCACATACATCGCTACCGCTGCCGAGAAAATCTCTGCTGCTACTATCCTGCCTTTTGTGCCTTTTCGACGTGGAGCGAAGTCCGATATGTAGAATATGTGAGCTATGGCGAAGAAGAGCACCTGGAGCAGGAATATACCCTCCGAGCCATAGTAGTCGCCTACGGCTGAAGCTAAGAGTGCTGCTGGTATTAGTATGCCGCCTTTGCGGCTGAATCGTAGTGCCATCACCGCCAGCGTGAGTGTCGGCAGTGCTATCACCCATCGCCATGTATGCTCCTCGATGCAGAGTTTCTGGTAGAAAAAGAGTACTGCGAGAGTGAAAAATATCACACTCGTACCCCACCGCCATATCTTCTTGCTGCTGCTTGTCATCTACTCTCCCTGCTCGGCAATATATTCATCCAATCGCTCCTGAAACCACTGTGGTATGCGGCACGGACGACGTGTCTCTTTGTTGATAAATCCCAGCACAACATAGCCCTTGTTAATCATCTTACCCTGCTCGTTGTATATCTCGCAGTGTATCGTGAAACGTGCTGTTGGCATCTCCTCCAATATCACACGTGCTGTCAGCAACTCGTCATAGAATGCAGGATAGATATATTTGCTGTGCACCTCCAGTATTGGCGACATCACACCACGTCGCTCTATCTCGGCGTATGTCAGTCCCATATAACGCAACCACTCTGTGCGTGCTTTTTCGTAAAGAACTATATAGTTTGAGTGGTGCATCACACCCATCTGGTCGGTGTCCTTGTATGCCACCCTGAATTGATGTTCGTATGTAATTATAGCCATCTTGCCTATTCAAACCTAATTATTACCTCTCCCTTAACCTCTGCACCCGTCAGACGCAACCGTCGCTCTGCACCTATCGTGAGCACCGCTCGCTGCTCGCCTACCGTAACCTCATAGTCGGCTTGAGGTGGCAGCATTTTGCTATCCGCAACGCCCAATATCACACCATCCTCCACCACGTGGCATTTGATGATATATGGCGTTGTCAAGAGCTCCTTCACTCGCTCCATCATACCTTTGCCAACCATCTGTCGCACTATCGTCGAGCTGACTTTGCTCTGCGATATGAGCTGTTGCTCCACGCGGTGTATCTCTATCGTCGGATGCTGTCGCTCCAGGAAATCATAGTCGCCCTCTTTGTTGTGTCCAAAGCGGTGGTTATATCCTACGACCAGCGTACCTATGCCCATCTGGAGCACCTTCTGCTCGATAAACTCTTTTGGTGATAGCAGGCTGAACTCCTTTGTGAAAGGTACGACTACCAACGCGTCTATTCCCATCTGCTCCAGCAGATAAGCCTTCTCCTCTATCGTCGAGAGTATTTGCAATCCTTTGCCCGTTCCTAAGACGAAGCGTGGATGAGGGTCGAATGTCATCACCACACTCTCCACTCCCTTCTCGCGAGCTATCTCTACTACCTGTCGTAGCAACTCACGATGTCCTGCGTGCACTCCGTCGTAGGAGCCCATCGTAGCCACCGCATTGCTCAGGCGTGGCAGGTTGTGTGTGCCTCTGTATATTCGCATCTACTTGTCGTTGTTTTCATCACTCTCCTTCACGAAGTATGCTACCTTCTCCAGGATGGTGGTTATATCGTAGTTCTCGGCAACTATTCCCTGTGGGAAGTTGAGCGGAGCCGATGTAAAGTTCAGTACTCCCTTTATGCCTGCATTTATTATCGGCACAACCAATGTCGGTGCTACGCGTGTGGGCGACGATATCACCGCTATGCTGATATCCATCGCAGAGACTATCTCCTCGAACTGCTCCATGTGGTAGCACGGTATATCATCTATTGTCGAGCCTACCTTCTCGCTGTCCACATCGAACGAGCATACGATACGGAGCTTCAACCCTTTGCCATTGAAATATTTTGTTATCGCCTGACCGAGGTTACCCATACCTATCACCGCCACATTCATCACCGTCTCGCTGTCGAGTATCGAGTTGATGAACTCTATGAGCACCTTCACATCGTAGCCCTTTTTCGTGTCGCTCGAGAATCCTATCAGCATCAAATCGCGTCGCACCTGTACCGCTGTTATGCCGTGCATTCCTGCCAATACGTGCGAGAATACGTGTGTTATACCCTGCTTATGACACAAGAGCAGCGTGCGACGGTATTCGCTCAGTCGCTCAATGGTCTTTTCGGGTATGTTGTGTGTTATGTTCGACATTCTCTACTCGATAGTTAGCTTAAAGTTTGTGTTGTAGTTCACTCTCACCCACTCCTGGTTGAAGAATGTGCCTCCCGGCTGGCTCTGCGTGAACTTATACGATGTCTGCAATGGGATATATCGGCGGTCTAACATATTGTACATTATGTCCTGACGCATCCCCTCGCCGAAAATCATAGCGGTATCGTATCCACGATATGCGTAGAGCGAAGGCAGCGTCTTGTATGCTTCGATAAATCTGCCATCAAACTCTCTCACCACACGTGCATTACGTTTTGCGTGATATGTCGATATCATCACCACGTTATTTCTGAAGAATGTGCTTGGGTCTATGTTGTTGAAACGACTCCAGCGTGATGAGCCCAATACTGTGTGCAGAGAGTTTCTCATTCCTCGCTCCGAGATTGAGAAACGTGCCGACGATATCGTTCCGAGTATTCTGTCGACATCTATCTCGTTCTTCGCCATCACTATGAAGAGGCTCTGCTTGTCGCGTTTGAGTATCTCAGCCACATCCTCCAAAGGTGTTGCATTTGGGCTCTTGGGCTTGAATATCGACTTCTTGTCGTAGGAGTATGTGTACGACATATACTCCTTACCTCGCAACAACTCCATCATCTCGCCCTCAAACTCTGTGTCGTTCTCTGCCGCATATATCAGATATATATCCTTGCTGCCATCGAGCAAGTCGGCAATCTTACGATACTTCTCGCTCTTTTTGGGTGCCAGCTGATATAGTGCAGGGCTCATCTCCACCTCGATATTTGCCAATGGCGACACTACCGGCACTCCATTCTCGTGTGCATATCGCAATACGGGCGACAGCTCATCTTCGTATACGGGACCTACTATAAGGTTTGTCCCCTCAAACTCTGCACTGCCCACAATCTCCTCTACGCGGAGTGCGTCGTGGCGTGTGTTGTAGAGTGTCAGGTGAGTCTTGTGTCCTGCAGCCTTCAAATCCTCCAATCCGAGCAGGAATCCCTGATAGAACTCCACGAAGCTCGAGTTTATCTTACCCTTCACGTTGAGAGGCAACATCAAAGCAATCTTCAGCTCCTCGTCGGATGTCAATGCCTCGAAGAGCATATTCTCTCCGTTGGCGGTCATCGTTGGTCGCTTTTGCTCCTCTATGACAGGCTGCTCCGCTGCTTTTGGCTCTTCGGGTGCAGGATATCGCACCATAGCACCCTGCTTCAGACCCTCCTTCACATCATTCAGAGCATAGAACTCCTCCTCGCTTATGCCAAATTGACGTGATAGCGAGTAGACAGTCTCTCCAGCCTGCACGACGTGATATTTGTATCCGTCGTTTGCCGCTATTGTCAGCTGCTCGGCATACTCCGATATTTGCTCTTGTGCTTGCTCCTCGGTCGACTCTCCCATATCTGCCTTTCGCACCCATATCACCTGGTCGATACTCATCGTCTGTGGGTCTACGTCGGGGTTATCCTCTCGCAGCACCTGTACCGAAATCTCATATTTGCGTGCTATGGCATAAAATGTCTCGCCTTGCGACACCTTATGCTGGATGAAATCCTTCTTCTTCCGCTTCTCGGCTTTCTTCTCGGTGTATGGAATCTTGAGCGTCTGGTCTATGTTGAGCGTCTCGCCCAAGCCTCTGTTGTGCTCTTTGATAACATCCTCACTCACTTCGTATGCTTTAGCTATCGAGTATAGTGTCTCGCCACCCTTCACCGTATGGACATAAAACTTCTGACCATTGATAAATACGATGACCTCCGACTTCACTATATCGGGCGGTAGTTGTGTTGCGTAGCCGGTAGCGACGCACAACGCAAAGCATAGAGTTGTAAGTATGGGGAATAATCTCATTGCTGACTATCTGTTATTTGATTTAACACTGCTTGCAGCGGATATAAATCTCGGTTATAATCTTCTTGGTATAGCGTGGAAAGTCGCCATTCATCATCCAACTGTAATAGCTTGGGTCTAATTTTGTGAATACCTCCACTACGGTCTTACCCTTATATTTGCCAAAGTTGAATATCTCCTCACCCTTGTCGTTGAGTCCTATGCGACCGGCAAAATCTACCGACTCGCCACGTGTCGAGAACTCTGCCAAATAATCTACGTCGTTCTGTAACTCTGGATAGCGGTCCAGCTGTGCTTTCAGCACCTCGTATGTCGCCATCGTGTCGGCTTGAGCCGAGTGAGCCTGCTCGAGGTCTTTGTCGCAGTAGAACCTATACGCTGCAACGAGTGTACGCTGCTCCATCTTGTGGAATATGTTCTGCACATCAACAAACTTACGCTTACGGAAATCTACCTCTATGCCCACACGCATAAACTCCTCGACGAGCATAGGCAAATCGAAGCGATTTGAGTTGAAACCACCGAAGTCGCAGCCCTCGATAAATTGGCTGAGCGACTTTGCTATCTGTGCGAATGTAGGCTCATTCTTCACATCCTCGTCGGTTATGTGGTGGATAGCTGTCGCCTCGGCTGGTATAGGCATCTCGGGATTTATACGACGTGTGCGGATAATCTCGTCGCCGTTAGGCATTACCTTGACCATCGAAATCTCTACGATGCGGTCTTTTGCGGTATCAACGCCCGTTGTCTCTAAATCAAAGAAGACAAGCGGGCGTTTAAGATTTAACTTCATATCTCGCTCGTTATGCGTTAATCATCATAGGCATCAGCAACATCAGAGCCTCGCTACCCTGCTTGTCATCATATACAGGCTTGAATACGCCGGCACGTGTTGAGTCTGCCAACTCTACCACAACGGTTGGGGTCTCGATGTTAGAGAGAATCTCTACGAGGAATGTCGACTTGAAACCGATTGTTACAGGTGAGCCCTCGTAGCTACAAGATATTGTCTCATTAGCCGATACCGAGAAGTCAATATCCTGAGCTGTGAGGTTAATCTTGTTGTTGGCAATATCCATACGGATAAGGTTTGTTGTTGGGTTTGAACAAACCGCTACACGCTTGATACCGTTCACAAACTCCACGCGGTCAATCAACACCTTGTTAGGGTTCGATGCAGGGATTACTGCGTTGTAGTTTGGATAGTTACCCTCGATAAGACGGCATACCAACTTAAAGTTCTTCAAGTCGAATGTTACGTTCTTGGCGTCGAAAGCTACCGCTACGGGCTCGTCCTCCTTCAGGAGCAGGTTCTTGAGCAGGTTAGCTGGCTTCTTTGGCAGGATGAACGACGAAGCAAAGCCATTCTCGTTCTCCGATGCGTACTTAACCAGCTTGTGAGCATCTGTAGCCACGAATGTGAGAGCACTCTCCGAGAAATCGAAGTATACGCCATTCATTACAGGACGCAACTCATCATCTGCTGTTGCGAAGATAGTCTTGTTGATACCGTTAACGAGCAAATCCACATCGAGAGTGATGTTCTTCGACTCTGCACCGAGAGCCTGTGTCGATGGATAGCTTACAGGGCTTGCTCCAGGTATTGAGAGGTGGCCACTCTGCCAGGTAATCTTTATCTCCCAGGTATTATCGTTTACCTCGATAGTAAGAGGCATTTCAGCGAACTCCTTCAATGAGTCCAGCATCAGCTTTGCAGGTGCTGCAATCACACCCTCCTGCTCGATGTTATCCACCTCTATTGAGCCGATGAGTGTAGTCTCCAAATCCGATGTTGTTACTGTGAGCTTACCATCCTTAAGCTCCATAAGGAAATACTCCAGAATAGGGAGTGAACTCTTGTTGCTGATAACCTTACCGGTTGTTGCCATCAATGACAACAGAGCCGAACTTGATACTGTAAATTTCATCTTTCTATGTCTTTATTATTTTTGTTTTCGTTTATCTCGTTACAATGTTGCGAGTTTATCCAACGCCATACGTATCATACGCTTTACAAATGGCTTGTAGTCCGTGCAGGCGTCGAGTGCTACACGCTGAGCTATGATGGTGCAGAGTGTCGTTACACGGTGTCCCATCAATGTTCCAAGTCCTGCAAGAGCCGAGCTCTCCATCTCGAAGTTTGTGATGCGTCGTCCCTCATACTCAAACGACTCAATCTTCTCGTTTAGTTTGAGGTCTGCTGGTTGCAGACGCACCCAACGACCTTGTGGGGCGTAGAATCCTGGCGACGCTATTGTGATACCACCTATTGTCGAGTCCTTAAACAGCTCCCATAGCTCTGGCGTCGAGTCAATGAAATAAGGCTTTGGCAGCAACTCGCTCCAGCCCGTATGCTCCATAAAAGCCTTCTCAATTGCCAGGTCGCACACTTCGTTACGGCCAGCATAGTAGTTCAGCAGACCGTCAAAGCCTACCGATGTGCGGGCATATACTACATCGCCCACCTTGATGTCGGGCTGCAGAGCTCCCGATGTTCCCAGACGTACGAGTGTCAGCTGACGCTTCTGCTCCTTCACCTGGCGTGTCTTGAAGTCAATGTTTGCGAGTGCGTCTAACTCTGTTACCGAGATGTCGATGTTACCGATACCGATACCTGTCGACAGAACGCTCATTCGCTTGCCTTTATATATTCCCGTTACTGTGTTGAACTCTCTGTTTGATACTCTGCACTCCACCGAGTCGAAGTTCTCGGCAACCATCGCAACTCTGCCTGGGTCGCCTACCAGGAGCACGATGTCGGCTATCTGCTCGGGTAATAGATGCAGGTGAAATATTGAGCCATCTTCGTTGATAATCAACTCCGAAGAGGGTATGATTCGATTTTGCATAGTAGAAAAATTAGTTATTAAACTTTTTTATATGGCATAAAAGTAATATATTTACATCGAATTACAAAGAAATTCGCCCTTTTTTTAATATTTGTATCACTTAAAGATTGGTTATATGACACTCATTAAGTCCATTTCGGGTATTCGAGGCACTATTGGTGGCGAGCAAGGTGAGAATCTCACCCCTCTGGATATCGTTAAATTTACCACCGCCTATGTCCGTTTTCTCAAAGAGAAACACAGCAAAAGGCTTACCATAGTTTTAGGTCGAGATGCTCGTCTGTCGGGTGATATGGTCAGCGATATTATCGAGGGTACTCTGCTGGGCTGTGGTGCCGATGTCATCAATGTCGGTATGTGTACCACCCCTGGTACCGAGATGGCTGTCATAACATACAAAGCCGATGGTGGTATTATCGTTACCGCTTCGCATAACCCTAAGCAGTGGAACGCCCTTAAGTTGCTCAATTCCGAAGGCGAATTTTTGAGTGATGCAGAGGGTAAACGAGTGCTCGCTTTAGCTGACGATGCCGCCTACTCTTACCCCGAGATTGACGCTATCGGTCGGGTTCTTTCTCGCGAAGATTTTAACCCCACTCATATCAAGCAGGTTCTCTCACTTGATATGGTTGATGTCGAGGCTGTTAGGTTGCGTCATTTCAAGGTCGTTGTCGATGCGGTAAACTCTATCGGTGGTGTGGTCATTCCGCAGCTTTTGCGTGAGTTGGGATGCGATGTTGTGGAGCTCAATTGCGAGCCCAATGGCGAGTTCGCACACAACCCCGAGCCACTCCCTCAGCACCTCACCGAAATCTCCGATTTGATACGTCGCGAGGGTGCCGATTTGGGTGTCGTTGTTGACCCCGATGTTGACCGTTTGGCTTTAGTCTGCGAGACAGGCGAGATGTTTGGCGAGGAGTATACTTTAGTCGCTGTGGCTGACTATATCCTCTCGCATAAGGTCGGCAATACGGTCTCTAACCTCAGCTCTTCACGTGCTCTGCGTGATGTTACCGAGAGCCACGGTGGCCGCTACTCTGCCTCGGCTGTCGGCGAGGTTAATGTCGTTACTATGATGAAGCAGACAGGTGCTGTTATCGGTGGTGAGGGCAATGGCGGAGTCATCTATCCCGAGTTGCATTATGGCCGCGATGCGTTGGTAGGTGTAGCTCTCTTCTTGAGCCATCTGGTAGCTAAGGGATGCACCGTAAGCGAACTTCGTGCAACCTATCCTTCTTACTTCGCTTCGAAGAATAAAATTGAGGTTACTCCTGCTATCGATGTAGATAAACTTCTGCTTGAGATAAAGAGTCGTTATTCTGCTGAAAATGTGAACGATATAGATGGAGTGAAAATCGACTTTGCCGAGTCGTGGGTACATCTCCGTAAGTCCAATACAGAGCCTATCATCCGTATCTATACCGAGGCGAAATCGCAAGCCGAAGCCGATGCTTTAGCCGAGAGATTTATCGCAGAGTTAAAGGCTATTTCCCACTTGTAAACAAACCTTAAAACTATATTTATATGCAGAAAGTTCATAACTATATCGCCGCAAACAAAGACCGCTTCATCGAGGAGCTGTTCGAGTTGTTGCGTATTCCTTCTATCAGTGCACAGTCGGAGCATAAGCCCGATATGGTACGTTGTGCCGAGTGGTTAGCGGCAGCTTTGGTTAAGGCTGGTGCCGACCGTGCGGAGGTTATGCCCACCGATGGCAATCCGGTTGTCTATGCCGAGAAGATTATCAACCCTAAGGCAAAGACCGTTTTGGTCTATGGACACTACGATGTTATGCCCGTAGACCCACGTGCGGAGTGGCGTACCGAGCCTTTTGAGCCTGTCATCAAGGATGGCAGAATCTGGGGTCGTGGTGCCGACGATGACAAGGGTCAGCTCTTTATGCACGCCAAGGCTTTTGAGGCTATGTGTGCTACCGATTCTTTGCCTTGCAACGTGAAGTTTATGCTTGAGGGTGAGGAGGAGATAGGCTCTCCAAGCCTCTATAAGTTCTGTGAGCAGAATAAGAAGCTTCTGAAGGCTGATATCATCCTTGTGTCTGATACCTCTATGATATCGCTCTCTACCCCATCTATCACTTGTGGTCTGCGTGGTCTGACCTATATGGAGGTCGAGGTTACAGGCCCAAATAAGGATTTGCACTCAGGTCTTTTTGGTGGTGCTGTTGCCAACCCTGCTAATGTGCTTACTCGTTTGGTGTCGTCGCTCGTGGATGAGAATGGTCGTGTAACCATCCCTGGCTTCTATGACGATGTCCGTGAGCTTACCGACTCGGAGCGTAAGGCATTCAATAAAGCCCCATTCTGCTTGCGTCAGTATAAGAAGTCGCTCGCTATTGGCGACGTGGAGGGCGAGCAGGGCTACACCACTATGGAGCGTACAGGTGTCCGCCCATCTCTTGATGTGAATGGTATCTGGGGCGGCTATATCGAGGAGGGCACCAAGACTGTCATCCCATCCAAGGCGTCAGCAAAGATATCTATGCGTTTGGTGCCTAACCAGAGCTATAAGAAGATTGCTAAACTCTTCGAGAAACACTTCAAGGCTATCGCACCTAAGAGTGTGAAGGTTGTTGTTAAAGATTTGCACGGTGGCGAGCCTTACGTTGCTCCGACCGATATGGCGGCATATAAGGCAGCCGAGAAGGCTATCGTCGACACCTTTGGTAAGAAACCTCTGCCATTCTATTCTGGTGGCTCTATCCCTATTATCAGCGGTTTTGAGCGAATCTTGGGTATCAAATCCCTGCTTATAGGCTTCGGCTTGGCAGAGGATGCTATCCACTCTCCAAACGAGAGCTATGGCTTGGAGCAGTTCGATAAGGGTGTGAATACTATTCCACTCTTCTATAAATACTTCGCCGAGAGCAAGTAAGATACAATAAAAGGCAGCCCAAACGGCTGCCTTTTATTGTATCTTAGACTTTACATCCTACTCTTTCACACCGATAAGCTCTTGCAACTTCCACGACAGTTCGGTGTTGTCCATCACACCGTTTATAGCCTCGGCACCTGTTCCATAGAGATATACAGGCACCATTACACCCGAGTGTCCAAGTGTGCTGTACTTATACTCTATACCGCTCTCCGAGAGACGAAAGTCGCTCTCGTTGCTCACTATTGTTGTACCTGCTGTCTCGTGGTCGGCACATACTACGACGAGTGTTCCGGGGTTGTTGTCGGCATACTCCTTGGCAACCTTTATTGCCTTCTCGAAATCACGCATCTCAGCCAATATAGCCTCGGTCTCGTGGTCGTGTGTGCGGAAGTCAATCTTCGAGCCCTCGACCATCAATACAAATCCCTCGCGTGAGTTCTTCTCTACATTCTTGTCGAGCAACTCTAAAGCTTTAGCTGTTGCATTTGCCAAGTAGTCGCCTCTGCCCTCTAAAATCTTATTCATCGAGCGGTCAGCGAACAGACCTACGACTTTGTCGCCCTCGGCTGTTGCCATCTGAGCCTCATCCAGAAGTACGTTGTATCCTGCATTTGTCAGCGTCTGCACATAATCTTTGTCGAATCGCTCAAAGTATACTCTACCGCCGCCGAATGCTACATCCATACCGCTTGCTACGAAATCCTCGTTAGCCTTTTTCTTGTCGTCGCGGTCCATCAGGTGGGCATAGAACGATGCAGGTGTTGCGTGCTGAATGTAGCACGTAACAGCAATACCTGTTGCGAAGTTCTTGTCGTGTGCCTTCTCAATTATTGAACGCACCTCCACGCTGTCGGGCGTAACGCCTATCATACTGTTGTTTGTCTTGTAGCCACACGCCAAGGCTGTGCCTGCTGCTGCTGAGTCTGTTACGCGGTTATTAGCCGAGTATGTTGTGATGAGTGCTACGTTGTCTGCCTCGTCAAATACCGTAGGTGCGTATCCGCCCTCAATCTGCAACATCGAGACGTGAGCCAAGCCCATACCGTCGCCAATCATATAGATAATGTTCTTTACCTCACGCTGGTTTTCCTGTGATGCCACACGCTCTGTTGTGCAGCACGCTACGCAACAAAGCGAAACCAATAATAAAATCTTTCTCATAGTTTTTTTAGTTTGTTGCCCCAAAATTATCGGTTTTTTTGTAATTTTACAAAAAATATTTAACGATAGCTGTTTTATGAATGTCAGAATTGCCGAGCCCTGGAAGGCTCTGCTGCAGGATGAGTTCGATAAACCCTACTTCGAGGAGTTGGTACGTTTTGTCAAAAGTGAATACTCTTCAACGACTATTTACCCTGCTGCGAAGAATATCTTTCGTGCTTTTGACCGCTGCCCTCTCGACAAACTCAAGGTTGTTATCATCGGTCAGGACCCCTATCACGGTGAGGGCCAGGCACACGGTTTGTGCTTCTCGGTGGAGGATGGTGTAGCGTTCCCTCCTTCGTTGCAAAATATCTTTAAGGAGATTGCCTCCGACTTGGGTAAGCCCACCCCTGCGAGTGGTTGTTTGGATCGCTGGGCGGAGCAAGGTGTGCTGCTGCTCAACGCTGTGCTTACGGTGCGTGCTCATCAGGCAGCATCGCACGCAGGCAGAGGCTGGGAGCAGTTTACCGACGCTGTGGTGCGTAAGATAAGCGAGCAACGCGAGGGCATTGTCTATATGCTGTGGGGTAGCTATGCTCAGAAGAAGGGAGCTGTCGCCGACCCACGCAAGAACTTGATTTTGAAGAGTGTGCATCCCTCTCCTCTATCGGTTTATAGAGGCTTCTTCGGATGCAAACACTTCTCTCGGGCAAATGAGTATTTACAAAGTATAGGGCGAGAGCCTATTGATTGGTAGTTATGACGTTACGTGAAATTTCGAGCGAGGCTGATGTGAGCCGCCTTGCAAAGGTCGCCAAGGAGGTGTGGCGTGAGGCAAACACCTCATTCTGCTCCGAGGAGCAGGTCGAGTATATGATTGCTAAGTATCAAAGTTTCGAGGCTATCTTGGGACAACTCATCAATGGCTATCGTTATTTCGTTATGGAGCAGGATGGTGAGATTTGTGCCTATATGGGTGTTCAACCCCAGGGCCCTGCACTCTTTTTGAGTAAGTTCTATGTCTTGAAACCTTATCGTGGTGCTGGCTTGTTCTCTGCGGGCTTGGAGGTGCTGAAACAGATTTGCCGCGACAATGATATGTGTTCTATCTATCTGACTGTCAATCGAAATAATACTCACGCCTACGAGGTCTATCTCCATAAGGGCTTTACGGTTATCCGCGAGGAGGTCAACGACATAGGCTTCGGCTTTGTGATGGACGACTACATTATGGAACTTATCGTAGAGTAAAAACGCAAACCGATAAACTTGTCTTTTGTCATAGACTTTAATATCTTTTATTTACTACCCGCAACAAAGAAATAGCCTGTCTAACAATTCGTTAGACAGGTTATTTTGTGTAACTATTAGGTTGAAATATCTTATCCCAAGTATGATTTGAGGAGCTTGCTGCGTGATGAATGACGCAGACGGCGTATTGCCTTCTCCTTAATCTGACGTACACGCTCGCGTGTGAGGTCAAACTTCTCGCCAATCTCCTCGAGAGTCATCTCTGAGCAGCCTATGCCGAAGAAATACTTGATGATATCACGCTCACGCTCGGTGAGTGTCTCCAATGCACGATCTACCTCGGTTGCTAACGACTCGTTGATAAGTCCACGGTCGGCATTTGGTGAGTCGGTATTTACCAATACATCAAGTAGCGAGTTATCCTCACCGTCGGCAAATGGTGCGTCAACAGAGATATGGCGACCTGCAACACGCAGAGTGTCAGACACTTTCTCCTTTGGTAACTCCAACTCGTTAGCCAACTCCTCGGGCGATGGGGTACGCTCGTGCTCCTGCTCGAAGCGAGCAAAAGCCTTGTTAATCTTGTTGAGTGAGCCAACCTGGTTTAGTGGCAGACGTACGATACGCGACTGCTCTGCCAAAGCCTGCAGGATTGACTGACGAATCCACCATACGGCGTATGAGATGAACTTAAAACCACGTGTCTCATCGAACTTCTCGGCTGCCTTAATAAGTCCCAAGTTACCCTCGTTGATGAGGTCGGGGAGGCTAAGTCCCTGATTTTGATATTGCTTAGCTACCGACACCACGAAACGAAGGTTTGCCTTTGTGAGCTTATCCAAAGCCTCCTGGTCGCCCTTACGAATTCGTTGAGCCAATTCTACCTCTTCCTCTACTGTAATCAAATCCTCCTTACCAATCTCCTGGAGATACTTATCGAGCGATGCACTCTCGCGATTGGTGATAGATTTTGTAATCTTTAATTGACGCATAATTGCTATTTATAATTTTAATATTTATTAGCTACTGAATGTGCTCTTTGCATCTAACACTACTCAATACGTAAATTGTTGCGGTTTTGTTTCAAAATAGCGAACGAAAATCGCAAAATTTCCATCGGTTTCGCATAAATAACGAACAAAACCGCTGAAATAGTTTACGGTTTCCGCCCTTTTATTCTACCTTTTCGCCATATCCGTATTCCAAAACCGCCCAATCAAACAAATACCACGCCAAAAAATATTTTGCGTCAATTAATGGAGGATGTTGAGAAATTCTATAAAAAAGCTCGCAACGAATTGCGAGCTTTTGAGGTGTATTTGTGGAGAGGGATATTACCACGCGAAGAGTGGGTAGTTTGCCATCAAAGCATTGACATCCTTGCGAACAGCTGCGATGTTATCCTCGTTCTCGGGGTCGTGCAAAACACGGTCGATAAGCTCCACGATGTAGTCCATCTTATCCTCCTTCAATCCACGTGTTGTGATGGCTGGTGTACCGAAACGCAAGCCAGAGGTCTGGAATGGTGAACGGCTGTCGAATGGTACCATATTTTTATTAGTGGTGATGTCGGCTGCAACCAAACAACGCTCGGCGAGCTTACCCGTAAGCTCGGGGAACTTGGTACGCAAGTCGATAAGCATCAGGTGGTTATCTGTACCGCCAGAGACAACCTTATAGCCACGCTTTGCAAAAGCCTCTGCCATAGCATTGGCGTTCTTCTGCACCTGCTGCTGATACTCCTTATACTCGGGCTGAAGAGCCTCGCCAAAAGCGACAGCCTTGGCTGCGATGACGTGCTCCAATGGTCCACCCTGGATGCCTGGGAAGACTGCAGAATTGAGAATCTGCGACATCTTCTTCACAACGCCCTTTGGAGTGGTCAAGCCCCAAGGATTATCAAAGTCCTTGCCCATAAGGATGATACCACCACGTGGGCCACGAAGGGTCTTGTGAGTGGTAGAGGTAACGATATGAGCATACTTTACAGGGTTGTCCAATACGCCCGCTGCGATAAGACCTGCTGTGTGTGCCATGTCGACCATAAACAGAGCACCTACCTTGTCGGCAATCTCACGCATACGCTTATAGTCCCACTCGCGAGAGTATGCCGAAGCACCACCTACAATGAGCTTTGGCTTATGCTCCAATGCCTTCTGCTCCATATCGTCGTAGTCAATCTCGCCCGTCTGCTCGTTGAGAGTGTAGCCCACAGCGTTGAAATACATACCCGACATATTGACCGGTGAACCGTGAGAGAGGTGTCCTCCGTGTGCTAAGTCCAAGCCCATAAAGGTGTCGCCCGGCTTCAAGACAGCGAAGAAAACCGCCATATTAGCCTGTGCTCCAGAGTGTGGCTGCACGTTGGCATACTCGGCACCGTAGAGCTCGCAGAGGCGTGAGATAGCAAGACTCTCTACCTTATCTACTACTTCACATCCGCCATAGTAACGTGCTGAGGGATAACCCTCTGCGTATTTGTTGGTAAGCACCGAGCCCATAGCCTCCATAACCTGGTCGCTAACGAAGTTCTCCGATGCGATAAGCTCGATTCCGTGCATCTGACGGGCACGCTCCTGAGCAATAAGATCAAAAATCTGACTATCCTTTTTCATCGTTAAAGAGTTTTGTGTTACAATTTTGCACCAAAGATAAAAATATTTTCGGAACGAAAAAATATTTTGGGCTGCTAAGTATTTACACTTTTTCAACTATTGAAAATGCTTTTAGTGGCGAAAAGTCATAATTTATAATGTTCGGTCTACAGAAAAAGTCGCTTATATCACACATAATAACTTACATAAATAAGTTGTGGCGAGGGCGGGTGAGGGATATTATTAAAAAAAATCTATATCAAAATATGAAGTGGTAAAATCATAATCACCTATTATTTATATAAATTATTATGCTAATTTTGTTACGTGTAAAAATATTAAACTGCAAGAAGTATGGCTGTGCATAATTTTGTAGCAATTGATTTGGGTGCAACAAGTGGTCGAGTGATTCTCGCTACGACCGCAGAGGGCACAATTCAGATGGAGGAGATTCATCGCTTTGCTGACCCTATAATCCAGATGCAAGGACATTTCTATTGGGATTTTCCCGCAATCTATCAGTCGGTAGTAAAAGGCTTGGCGAAGGTAGCTGAGCGAGGCGTAGATGTCGAGGCGATAGGTATCGACACTTGGGGTGTTGATTTCGTATGTTTCGCGAAGGATGGAGCTATGCTGCGTCTGCCCTACTGCTATCGCGACCCTCATACGGTGGGTGCTCCCGAGGAGTTTTTCAAGCGTATGTCGCGTAAGGTGCTCTATGATAAGACCGGTATTCAGATAATGAATTTCAACTCGGTATTCCAGCTTGATACATTGCGTCGTAATGAGTGTTCGGCGTTGGAGTGTGCTGATAAGATTCTATTTATCCCCGATGCGTTGGCTTATCTGCTCTCGGGAGAGATGGTAACGGAGTATACTATAGCGTCGACAGCTCAGATGATAAATCCACGAACAAAGCAGTGGGATGATGATGTGTTGAAGTTGCTCGGTCTGACAGCCGACAACTTTGGTCGTATGATTATGCCAGGCGAGAAGATAGGTACGCTGACCGAGGAGGTGCAGCGACTCACAGGCTTGGGTGCTGTGCCCGTAGTGGCAGTAGCGAGCCATGACACCGGCTCGGCAGTGGCTGCTGTGCCTGCGGTGGATGAGAAATATGCCTATCTGAGCTCGGGAACGTGGTCGCTGATGGGTATCGAGTCGGCAGAGCCTATAATCTCGGATGAGAGCTTTGCTCTGAACTTTACCAACGAGGGCGGTATTGAGGGCACGATACGCGTGCTGAAGAATATATGCGGTATGTGGCTCTTAGAGCGTTGTCGTGCGGAGTGGGATGCAGAGTTGGGCTATGGCGAGATTATAGCCCAGGCAAATGAGGCGGAGGCGTTCCGCTCGCTGATAAATCCCGACGCAGAGTGCTTCGCTAACCCAGAGTCGATGACCGAGGCTATTGCGGAGTATTGTCGTCGGACATCGCAGCCTGTGCCCAAGAGCGTTGGAGAGTATGCACGATGTATATTTGAGTCATTAGCGTTGCGTTATCGTCAGGTGGTGGAGATGTTGCGTACGCTATCGCCTCTGCCTATTGAGCGTCTGTACGTTATAGGCGGTGGTGCGAAGAACGATACACTCAACCAATTTACAGCTAACGCATTGCAGATGCCGGTAGAGACGGGTTCTTCGGAGTCGACGGCTATCGGTAACGTGATGATGCAGGCTAAATGGGCAGGTGTCGTAAGCTCTATTACCGAGATGCGACAGATGATACGCGAGTCGCTCACCGATAGCAAGCACTACGAGCCGCAGGATGGCGAGAAGTGGGCGGCAGCATACAAGAAATTTATAGATGTAACAAAATAGTAACTTAAAATTTTAACTTTATGAAAAAAGAACTGATTGAAAAGGCTTATGAGTTGGCTAAAGAGCGTTACGCTGCGATAGGCGTTGACGTGGAGGCTGCTCTCGAAAAGTTGCAGAAGGTGCAACTCTCATTGCACTGCTGGCAGGCAGATGACGTAACGGGTTTTGAAAATGCGGGTGCATTGACAGGTGGTATTCAGACAACGGGTAACTACCCTGGTAAGGCTCGTAATATAGAGGAGTTGCGTGCCGATATTGAGAAGGTAACATCGATGCTTCCGGGTAAGCACCGCCTGAGCCTCCACGCAAGCTATGCTGACTTCAGCGAGACGGGTGCAGTAGACCGCGACCAGCTCGAGCCAAAGCACTTTGAGAGCTGGATGCAGTGGGCAGAGAAGAATGGTATGAAGCTCGACTTCAACTCTACATCGTTCTCTAACCCTAAGAGTGAGGATTTGACATTGGCAAGCCCTAAGGAGGATATCCGTAAGTTCTGGGTGGAGCACACAAAGCGTTGTCGTGCTATCGCTGAGGAGATGGGACGCCGCCAGGGCGACCCAGCAATCCTGAATGTGTGGGTACACGATGGTTCGAAGGATATCACTGTAAACCGTATGGAGTATCGTGCTATACTGAAGAAGTCTTTGGATGAGATTTTCGAGAAGAAGTATGACAATATGAAGGATTGTGTAGAGTCGAAGGTGTTTGGTATCGGTTTGGAGAGTTATACTGTTGGTAGCAACGACTTCTATATCGCTTATGCAGCACAGAATGGTAAGATTGTAACTCTCGACACAGGCCACTTCCACCCAACAGAGAGCATTGCTGACAAGATGTCATCGCTGCTTCTGTTCACCCCTGAGGTGATGCTCCACGTGAGCCGCCCTGTACGTTGGGACTCTGACCACGTAACAATCATCAATGATGAGACTTTGGATTTGACAAAGGAGATTGTACGTTGCGATGCTATAGATAGAGTTCATATCGGTTTGGATTACTTCGATGCTTCAATCAATCGTATCGGTGCATACGTAATCGGTGCACGTGCAACTCAGAAGTGTCTGTTGCAGGCGTTGCTGGAGCCTTTGAAGACTCTGCGTGAGTATGAGGCTAATGGTCAGGGATTTGAGCGTCTGGCTCTTCTGGAGGAGTGCAAGGCTCTGCCTTGGAATGCAGTGTGGGATATGTTCTGCTTGCGTAACGGTGTAGCTGTGGGCGAGGAGTTTATCGCAGAGATACAGCAGTATGAGAAGGATGTAACATCAAAACGTCAGTAATTATGTATCGTATAGTATTAAATGAGACATCGTACTACGGTGCGGGCTCTCGACAGGTAATTGCCGAGGAGGTGAAGAAGCGTGGTTTTAAGAAGGCTTTCTTCGTAACAGACAAGGATTTGATTCGCTTCGGTGTAGCAGAGAAGATTGAGGAGGTTTTGCGTGCAGCAGAGATTCCTTATGAGATTTACAGCGATGTGAAGGCTAACCCAACTATCGGAAATGTACAGCGTGGTGTAGAGGCTTACAAGGCTTCAGGTGCTGATTTTATCATCGCTTTAGGTGGTGGCTCTTCTATCGATACTGCAAAGGCTGTAGGTGTGATTATCAACAACCCTGAGTTTGCCGATGTGAAGTCGTTGGAGGGTGTAGCACCAACGAAAAATCGTGCTGTGCCTACATTTGCTATCCCTACAACAGCGGGTACTGCTGCGGAGGTTACAATCAACTACGTAATTACCGATGAGGAGGCAAAGAAGAAGATGGTGTGTGTCGACCCTAACGACATTCCGATGTGTGCTATCATCGACTGCGAGTTGATGTATTCGATGCCAAAGGGCTTGACCGCAGCAACCGGTATGGATGCTCTGACTCACGCTATCGAGGCATATATCACTCCAGGTGCCTGGACAATGAGCGATATGTTTGAGTATAAGGCTATTGAGCTTATTGCTCAGCACTTGAAGAATGCTGTGGATAACGGTAAGGATGAGGTGGCTCGCTCGGGTATGGCTGAGGCACAGTATATCGCAGGTATGGGCTTCTCGAACGTAGGTTTGGGTATCGTTCACTCGATGGCTCATCCTCTCGGAGCATTCTATGATACGCCACACGGCGTGGCTAACGCATTGTTGCTGCCATACGTGATGGAGTATAATGCAGACTCTCCTTCACGCGAGAAGTATCTCGGCATAGCAAAGGCTATGGGTGTGAATACCGAGGGTATGTCGGTGGATGAGGGCGTACGTGCAGCTATCGACGCTGTGAAGGCTCTCTCGCTTAGCATTGGTATCCCACAGCACCTGTGCGAGATTGGCGTGAAGAAGGAGGATATTCCTCAGCTGGCTGTTGCGGCGTTCAACGATGTATGCACAGGCGGTAACCCACGTCCAACATCGGTAGAGGATATTGCAAAGTTGTATGAAATAGCTTTTGAATAGTATATTATGGATATTTTAATCGGATTATTGATTATAGCGGTAGGTGCGTTCTGTCAATCGAGTAGCTATGTGCCTATCAATAAAATCAAGTCGTGGAGCTGGGAGTCATATTGGTTGGTGCAGGGCGTCTTTGCGTGGCTTATATTCCCTCTTCTTGGTGCGATGCTGGCAGTGCCTGAAGGATTTACACTGTGGGGCTTGTTTGCGAATGCAGAGAGCTTCGACGTGTGGATGACTATCCTCTTCGGTGTGCTGTGGGGCATTGGCGGCTTGACGTTTGGTCTCTCGATGCGTTACCTCGGTGTGGCACTCGGTCAGAGTATCGCTCTGGGAACTTGTGCTGCGGGAGGTACGATATTGGGCCCTGTATTGCTCAATGCTATATTCCCTGAGATGGGTGCCTTGTCATCGCTTACGTTTGCTGTTCTGTTGGGCGTCGCAGTAGCTTTGCTTGGTATCGCAATCATTGGCGTGGCAGGTATGATGAAGGCAAACTCGCTCTCGGAGGAGGAGAAGAAGGCTGCTGTAAAGGACTTTAACTTCCCAAAGGGTATCGCCATCGCTCTGCTGGCTGGTGTGATGAGTGGCTGTTTCAATGTGGGTCTGGAGTTTGGTAAGGATATAAACTTCGGGGCACTCACACCTGAGATTTATAAGTCGCTGCCTGCTACACTGCTGGTAACACTCGGAGGCTTTGTAACCAACGCTTTATATTGCTTGTATCAAAATGCTAAGAATAAGACATTTACAGACTATGGCAAGGGAACCCTTTGGTTGAATAATGTGGTGTTCTGTGCATTGGCAGGTGCGTTGTGGTATAGCCAATTCTTCGGCTTGAGTCTCGGTAAGGGATTCCTGGTGGAGTCGGCTACGCTCACTACCCTCTCGTTCTGTATCCTGATGGCTTTGAATGTAACCTTTGCAAACTTGTGGGGAATCATCCTCAAGGAGTGGAAGGGTTGCTCGAAAAAGACAATCTTTGTGCTTATTATAGGACTTTTGGTCTTGGTTGCAAGTTCATTCTTGCCTGAATTATTGAAATAGTATATAAGATGAAATCTATACTCGAAAACAGACTTGCTCTGCAGTATCAGGTGGAGCAGGTTGCCGAGGTAGCCGGCTATCTGTGGCAGAAGGGCTGGGCGGAGCGAAATGGCGGCAATATCACCGTAAATGTAACGGAGTGGGTTGACGACGAGATTCGCCAGATGCCAGCTATCGCCGAGCCGGTGGCTATGGGAGCGGTTTTACCCCACCTCAAAGGTTGTTATTTCTTCTGTAAGGGAACAAACAAACGTATGCGTGATTTGGCTCGTCGCCCAATGGAGAATGGCTCATTCATACGCATCACGGATGATTGTGCTCACTATGAGATAATAGCCGATAATCCTGTGAAGCCTACATCGGAACTTCCATCTCACCTGGCGATGCATAACTATCTGCTTGGCAAGGGATTGAACTATAAGGCGGCACTGCATACGCATCCTATCGAGTTGGTAGCTATGTCGCACGCTGATAAGTTCTTGGAGAAGGATGTCTTGACCAACATATTGTGGAGTATGATACCCGAGACAAAGGCTTTTTGCCCTCGCGGATTGGGTATTGCCCGTTATCAGCTGCCTGGCTCACAAGTGCTTGCAGACACAACAATAGCTCAGTTGGATGATTATGACGTTGTTCTGTGGGAGAAGCACGGTGTTTGCTCTGTAGGATGTGATATAATGGAGGCTTTTGACCAGGTGGATGTACTGAATAAGTCGGCACAGATTTATATCAATGCCAAGTGTATGGGATATGAGCCTGATGGTATGTCGCAAGCACAGATGGCAGAGATGACAAGGGCGTTTAATCTTCCGAAATAACGACCACAGCGAAGAGTTTTTTATATATAATTATCTGAAAATGAACTTGACACAAGATCCTAACATACGTACACATTACTTGATTCCAAGTAAGACCGATGAGCTATATGGCTGTGTGATTACGGGTGTGGGTACTCAGAACGTCGCACCAGATACGGAATATCCTTCGCCTAACCACCCTACGGGTTATATGTTTGACCCACAGCGTGGAAGAGTGTTGCAGGAGTATCAGCTGCTCTATATTGTTAAGGGTGGTGGCAAATTCTCCAACAACAGTGGAACGTATAATGTGCAGCAGGGAGATGTGATTCTGCTTCGCCCTGGCTTGTGGCATAGTTATAAACCACTGAAGGATACGGGATGGTGTGAGTTTTTTGTGGGTTTCCAGGGCAGTATGATGGAGCATATTATATCGCTCTCGTTCCCTGGAGATCAGCAAGTGTTCAACATTGGTTATAATAGAACATTGATAGACTTGTATCAACAGGCTATTGATGTGGCGTCGACAGACCGTCCTGCGGCTCAGCAGCTCCTGTGCGGAATAGTTACGCATATGCTCGGTATAGTCAACTTTACGGTGCGAAATGAGAGTATCTCGACCGACCGTTTAGACCAGATTGTGGAGCGTGCAAAGGCTATAATGCAGGAGAAAGTGTTGCAGAATATCGACCTGGAGGTGTTGGCTTCGCAGCTTAATATCAGCTATTCGTGGTTCCGTAAGATATTTCGCGATTATACGGGACACCCTCCGGCAAAATATTTCGTGCTGCTGAAGTTACGCCACGCTCAGTTCCTGTTGGCAAATACACAAGAGTCGATTAAGGAGATTGCTTTCTCGTTGGGATTTAAGTCGATTGAGCACTTCTTTACGACGTTTAAGCGTGTTACGGGTTATACCCCTAATGCGTATCGTAAGATATCGATGCCCGATAAATAGTCGGTGTGATCCCGTTGTATTAGGGTTGCCCTTTGGCGGGGCAACCTTTTTTTTGTTGGAGAAAAAGAGTTGCAGATGGCTCGTAATTCAATAAAAATGGCTATATTTGCTTATTGAAGCAATAAAATGGTAGTTGGATATGGAACAAGCTAAAAAGGTCGTAGAATTGCGTAATGTGTCGATTTATCACACCGACGGAAAATCTAACCACGTAAAGCCTGAAGATGAGCTGGTGTTGTCGGAGGTAAATCTCTCGGTCAGTGAGGGTGAAATGGTCTATTTTATAGGTCGTGTGGGAAGTGGAAAAAGTACATTACTCAAAACTTTATATGCTGAGGTGAAACTGCTTGAAGGTGAGGCAGAAGTAGTCGGTATGAATCTGCGTGAGATAAAGCGTAGCGACATACCTACGTTGCGTCGAAAAATGGGTATCGTTTTTCAGGATTATCAGCTGCTCGACGACCGCAATGTTTTCTACAATCTGTACGATGTGATGAGGGCTACGGGATGGGAGAATGAGCAGGATATTCGCAAGCGAATTGATGAGGTGCTGTCGCTTGTGAAGCTCGACCATAAAGCCTACAAAATGCCACACGAGCTCTCGGGTGGTGAGCAGCAGCGATTGGTCATTGCACGTGCGTTGCTGAACTCCCCTGCCCTGCTGTTAGCAGATGAGCCAACAGGTAATTTAGACCCTGTTACGGCGGATAATATTATGCGTCTGTTCCGCGAAATATCGGAGGCTGGATGTGCGATAATTATGTCGACGCATAACACCGCTCTCATCGAACAATATCCTGCCAGAACGCTACTTTTTTCCAAAGGAAAAATCTCGGAGGTCGACGTAGAGAAAAGTTTTTCGGAATAATCGCTCAAAAGAGGCGTTTTTATTTGCATAAACCATAAAAAAAGCCTATTTTTGTACGTTAAAATATTTCTTAGGAAAATGAGTACAGAACAAGAGATTGTTAAGAGACAAGAGGAGGAGTATTCAGCCTCCAATATTCAGGTCCTCGAGGGCTTAGAGGCAGTGCGTAAAAGACCTGCGATGTACATCGGCGACATCGGTGAGAAGGGTCTGCACCATTTGGTGTACGAGGTTGTCGACAACTCTATTGATGAGGCGTTGGCAGGTTACTGCTCACATATCGATGTAACGATAAATGAAGATAACTCAATCAGCGTGAAGGATGATGGTCGTGGTATCCCTACTGACTATCACGAGAAAGAGGGTAAGTCGGCTTTGGAGGTTGTGCTTACAGTGTTGCACGCCGGAGGTAAGTTCGATAAAGGTAGTTATAAAGTGTCGGGCGGTCTGCACGGTGTGGGTGTGTCGTGTGTGAACGCACTCTCAACAAAGTTGATTGCAGAGGTGCACCGTGGTGGTAAGATTTATCGTCAGACATACAGCCGAGGTGTGGCTACATCACAGCTGGAGATTGTGGGCGACTGCGAGGATAGAGGTACTACAATCACATTTAAGCCAGATGCTGACATCTTTACATTGACAACAGAGTACAAGCACGATATATTGGCTAACCGTCTGCGTGAGCTGGCATTCCTGAACAAGGGTATTCACCTCTCACTCACAGACCGTCGTCAGAAGGATGCCGAGGGTAACCCACTCTCAAATCACTACTACTCGAAGGATGGTTTGATGGAGTTTGTGAAGTATCTGGATGCTACACGTGGTGAGCCTATCATCGAGGATATAATCTATATCGACACAGAGAAGAATGGCGTGCCTGTCGAGGTGGCTATGCAGTATAACAACTCATTCTCGGAGAATGTACACTCATACGTTAACAACATCAACACGATAGAGGGTGGTACTCACCTTACGGGCTTCCGCTCGGCACTGACACGTACACTGAAGAAGTATGCCGAGGAGTCGGGTATGTTGGCGAAGCTGAAGTTTGATATCAGCGGCGATGACTTCCGCGAGGGATTGACAGCTGTGGTATCGGTGAAGGTGGCAGAGCCTCAGTTTGAGGGTCAGACAAAGACAAAACTCGGTAACGACGAGGTTAGTGCAGCAGTGAATGGTGCTATGTCGGCAGCCCTGTCTAACTATTTGGAGGAGCACCCACGTGATGCGAAGGCTATCGTGCAGAAGGTTATCTTAGCGGCAACAGCTCGCCACGCAGCACGTAATGCACGCGAGGCGGTGCAGCGTAAGACTGTGTTGTCGGGTGCAGGCTTGCCAGGTAAGTTGGCAGATTGCTCAAGCCGCGACCGCTCGATAGCTGAGATATTCTTCGTCGAGGGAGATTCGGCAGGTGGTACTGCAAAGCAGGGCCGCGACCGTAACTTCCAGGCTATTATGCCACTGCGTGGTAAGATTCTTAATATTGAGAAGGCTCAGGAGCACCGTATGTGGGAGAATGAGGAGATTAAGAATATGTTTATCGCATTGGGCGTGAGCATAGGTACTGCGGAGGATAGCAAGGCTCTGAACTTGGAGAAGCTGCGTTACGACAAGATTATCATTATGACCGATGCCGACGTCGACGGTGCTCACATCGCGACATTGATGCTTACGTTCTTCTTCCGTAAGATGAAGGAACTCATCGAGAATGGTCATATATATATCGCTACCCCACCACTCTACTTGGTGAAGAAGGGTAACACCGAGCGTTACTGCTGGACCGAGCAGGAGCGTGATACGATAGTCGAGGAGCTGGGTACAAAGGGTGTTCATATCCAGCGATACAAAGGTCTTGGTGAGATGAATGCTCAACAGTTGTGGGATACCACAATGAACCCTGAGACACGTATCCTGCGTCAGGTGAATATCGAGAATGCAGCAGAGGCTGACCGTATATTCTCGATGTTGATGGGTGATGATGTTCCACCACGTCGTGAGTTTATTGAGCAGAATGCTCATTATGCAAATATCGATGCGTAAACAGCTATAATAAATGGGGATTGTGGCTCTGTCGCAATCCCTTTTTTAATGATACCAAACGATTATGAAGGTTACAATTATCGGCGTTGCCGGCGGTAGTGGTTCCGGCAAGAGTACATTGGTGAAGAAACTCCAGGAGGCATTTGCGGGAGATGATGTGGCGACACTCTGCCACGACTATTACTATAAGGCTCATCCCGAGCTGACATACGAGGAGCGTACGAAACTTAACTACGACCACCCTCAGGCATTTGACACCGATATGATGGTCGAGCACGTGAAGACTCTGCGTAGTAATGTGCCTATCGAACATCCTGTTTACTCATTCGTGGACCATAACCGAACAAGCGACACTGTGGCGGTGAAGCCATCGAAGGTGATTATCATCGACGGCATCCTTATCTTTGAGAATAAGGAGCTGCGTGATTTGATGGATATAAAGGTCTATGTGGATACCGATGCCGATGTGCGTCTGGCTCGTCGTATATTGCGTGATGTGTGCGACAGAGGTCGTAGTATGCAGTCGGTGATTGACCAATATATCACCACCGTGAAGCCTATGCACGAGGAGTTTGTTGAGCCATCGAAGAAGTATGCCGACGTAATCATCCCCGAGGGTGGATTTAACTCGGTGGCGGTGGGAATGTTGATAAAGAACATTCGCTCGCTCATTGAGGAGCAATAGTCTGCTGACGCACCTATAATAAAAGGATTGTCATCTTCAGAAAAGTTGGCAATCCTTTAATTTTTCATCTAAAAAAAGAAGTGTTCGACCAAAGGTTTTAAGCCGAGGAGCACCAATACTACCCCACCGAAAAACTCGGCTTTGGAGCGATGACGACAACCGAAGAGGTGTCCGATGTGTATGCCAACGATAGAGAGCAGTGCGGTGATGACGCCTATGATAGCCGCCGAGTAGAAGATATTCACATCCCAAAAGGCAAACGACACGCCTACAATCAACGCATCGATGCTGGTGGCAACAGCAAGCAGGAACATATTGAGGGCGGAGAAATCTGCCTTGGAATCGCAACTGTCGCACTTCCCCCAAGCCTCACGAATCATATTAATGCCAACAGAACCCAGCAACACGAAGGCTATCCAATGGTTGATACTGGTGAAATAGGCGGCAAAGGTAGAGCCGAGAAAGTAGCCTGCAACGGGCATAAGAGCCTGAAAGCCTCCGAACCACAAACCGACACTCAGCAAGTGGGAGAAGTCGATGCGACGCAGAGCCAATCCCTTAGCCACAGATACTGCAAAAGCATCCATAGAGAGGGCAAGAGCTATGAGTATGAGTTCAATGGTTGACATATTATAAGCCTGTAATCTTCTTAATCTCGTTGAGCTTGTTGAGAGCCTCAAGAGGGGTTAATGAATTGATATCCAATCCCTTTATCTGGTCGCGTATCTGCACAAGGACAGGGTCGTCGAGCTGGAACATCGATAGCTGGATATTACCCTGCTGGGCAACATCGGCAACCTGCTTAGCCGATGGCTGGCGACGACGTGTCTGGCGTGTAGGGATGCCTGCACCACCCTCCTCCTTGCCGTAGGTGCTCTCCAAATTGGCGAGAATCTCATTAGCTCGCTTGACAATAGTCGAAGGCATACCTGCCATACGGGCTACGTGGATACCGAAAGAGTGCTCGGTGCCTCCACGAGCCAAACGACGCAGGAAGACTATCGTATTGTTAATCTCTCGGACAGAGACGTGGTAATTCTTGACACGCTCGAAGAGCTGCTCCATCTCGTTGAGCTCGTGGTAGTGGGTGGCAAAGAGAGTCTTCGCCTTGGCATTGGGATAGTTGTGGATATACTCAACCATAGCCCACGCGATAGAGATACCGTCGTAGGTGCTCGTGCCACGACCAATCTCATCGAGGAGGATAAGGCTGCGGTTGGAGAGGTTATTGAGGATGCTTGCCGACTCCAACATCTCGACCATAAAGGTGGACTCGCCCTGCGAGATATTATCCGACGCTCCAACGCGTGTGAAAATCTTATCCACGACACCGATATGTGCAGCCGAGGCGGGGACAAATGAGCCCATCTGTGCCATAAGGATGATAAGGGCGGTCTGGCGTAGCAGAGCCGACTTACCCGACATATTTGGTCCGGTAATCATCATAATCTGCTGGTCGGTATCGTTCAGCAAGACATCGTTGGGGACATACTCCTCGCCAATAGGGAGTAGCGACTCGATGACGGGATGGCGACCATCCTTAATATCTATCGTAGTGCTGTTATCCAGCATAGGGCGGATATATCGCTTCTCGCACGCCAAGCGAGCAAAGCCCTGCAAGCAGTCCAAACGAGCTATCTCGGCAGCGTCGCTCAGGATGGTTTGCAGATGGGTGGAGATGTGTTGGATGAGGGCGTTGTAAATCTCAGCCTCGATGGCTAAAATCCTATCCTGAGCACCCAAAATCTTGCTCTCGTACTCCTTTAACTCCTCGGTGATATATCGCTCGGCATTTGCCAACGTCTGCTTGCGAATCCAACTCTCGGGGACTTTGTCCTTATGGGCGTTGCGTACCTCTATATAATAGCCGAAGACATTGTTGTAGCTAATCTTGAGTGAAGGTATACCCGTAAGCTCACTCTCGCGTTGCTGAATCATCTGCAACACGTCGCGACCGTTGATGGCTACACGACGCAACTCGTCGAGCTCTGCCGAGACACCCTCGGCAATGACACCACCCTTCTGTATCTGGTTGTTGACAGGGTCGGGAAGAATCTCTCGCCCGAGTTTATCACGCAACGAGCAGAGAGGGTCAATCTTGTCGGCAATAGCGTGGAGACAATCGGCGTCGGAAGAGTCCAACAGAGCCTTCAGGTTCTCCATAGCGGTGAGCGAGTTTTTTAGCTGCACCAACTCGCGAGGAAGTATTCTGCCCGTAGCAACACGTGATGACAGACGCTCCAAGTCGCCTATGTCGCCAATCTGCTCGCGTAGAGAGAAGGTGAAGTCGGAATCATTACAGAGCTGTTCGACGACATTCTGACGCTGCTCGATACGCTCGACACTCAGCAGAGGCAGGGCAACCCAACGACGCAACATACGACCTCCCATAGCTGTAAGCGTGCGGTCGATGACATCGACAAAGCCCGACTTCTCGCGTTGAGCATTGGATGAGAAGAGCTCGAGGTTGCGGATGGTAAACTTGTCAATCCATACATAGTCCTTCTGGTCGATGCGTGAGATAGATTTGATGTGTGATATCTCGCGGTGCTCGGTGAACTCCAGATAGTAAAGGATGGCTCCTGCGGCAGCAATACCATCCTTGAGACTCTGCACGCCGAAGCCCTTCAGCGAGCGAGTGCCGAATTGCTTGCAGAGCTTGTCGTAGTTGATATCCGAAGAGAATACCCAATCCTCGAGGCGGTAGGTGTAGTATTTGTCGCCAAAAGCCTTCTCGAAGCGGTCGTCGTAGCCTCGCTGATAGATAATCTCCTTGGGAGAGAGGTTGGAGAGGAGCTTCTCGATATATTTGTCATCGCCCTCCGCCATAAGAAATTCGCCCGTAGAGATATCCAAGAAAGCAACGCCTGTGGCTTTCTGTCCGAAGTAGACCGAGGCGAGGAAGGAGTTCTCCTTCTGGGTGAGGGTGTTGCCATCGCCAAGCACGACACCCGGCGTTACCAACTCGATGACACCTCGCTTAACCAAACCCTTGACTGTCTTGGGGTCCTCCAACTGTTCACAGATGGCTATACGCTCGCCAGCACGTACTAACTTAGGGAGGTAGGTGTCCAAAGCGTGGTATGGAAAACCTGCCAGCTCAACCGAAGAGGCTGAGCCATTGGCACGCTTAGTAAGGGTGATGCCGAGAATGGAGCTTGCCTTAATGGCGTCATCTCCAAAGGTCTCGTAGAAATCACCCACACGGAAGAGTAATATAGCATCGGGATGTACCGCCTTGATGGAGTAATACTGCGACATCAAAGGGGTCTCAACATATTTCTTTTCAATAGCCATCCTAAATCAACTTTAGAATGACAAAGATAAATCTTTTTGAATTTTATTCAAAAAATCGGTCATCAAAATTGACTAAATAGACCTTTTCGGTAGCTCGGGTGAGGGCGGTATAGAGCCAACGCAGCATATCGCGGGTCATAGGCTCATCACCGAAGAGGCACTTGTCGATGAATACCCTCTTCCATTGACCACCCTGTGCTTTGTGGCACGTTACGGCATAGGCGAACTTGACCTGAACGGCGTTGTAGTGGGGATTCTCGCGTATCTCGCGGAAGCGTTTAATCTTGCTCTTGATATCGAGATAGTCCTTCTCTACCTCGTCGAAGAGTTTACGGCTCTGCTCCTGGGTGAGCGAGGGAGCCTCGGAAGAGATAGTGTCAAGCAAAATTTTACACTCTATCTCTAAATCATTATAGTCGCCAAACGAGAGAATGGCATCGGCGAAGTGAAAGCCATAGAAATCCTCGAAACGACGGATGCGTTTCAGATAGGCTATGTCGCCATTAGCCATAAAGCTGATAGGGCAATTTTCGATGCGTTCGGTGTAGTGATAGTTGTTCTTGACAACCATCAGCATATCGCCACTCTCGATAGCCTCCTCTGCCGAGAGATTGTAGCGACGGATGCCTTCATTGTAGCGGTTGGCTCGCTTGTTGGAGCGGGTGATGACGATAGTCTCCTCGCGGTCGCCACCATCGTAGGCGTCCTGTAACTTCTCCATTAGCTCGCTACCGTCAATAGCTTCAATATCAGGGAAATCCAAACGGAAACGAGGCACCTCATAGAGCTCGTTCTCAATCATACATCGAAGCATCGTGGCATTGAACAAAATGCCCGATTCGGCACTCTGGCGGACAACGTCATCCATAGAGACGTAACTCACCTCGCCATAGTGCTCCATAACAGAGCGATCCAATGCAGGGCTAAAGTCGCAACCGACGGGTGGCAGCTGGGCGTCATCACCCACTAAGATGAGCTTACACTCCTTGCCTTGTCGGACGTAAGAAATGAGGTCGTTGAGCAGCGAGCCACTACCGAAAATTTGACCATCACCGCTACTGTCAGCAAGCATTGAAGCCTCGTCGACGATGAAGATTGCTCCACGCTCCTTATTCAAATCGAGCGAAAATTTAGACTCATAATTGGCATTTGTCCTCTCGCGGTAAATCCTCTTGTGTATCGTCAGAGCGTTCTGTCCAGAGTACTGCGTCAACACCTTGGCGGCACGTCCCGTAGGGGCAAGAAGTATACTCTTTATGCCTACCTCACGAAGTACATCAACAAGGGCTGCAATGAGTGTAGTCTTGCCTGTGCCGGCGTAGCCATTGAGTACGAAAATTCGTGAAAAATCATTCGAAGCAATATAGTCGGACAACATTTCAACAACTTTTTTCTGACTATTTGTTGTTTCGAAAGAGAATTTTGCGTAAATTTGGCTCGAAATATAAGTGTTTAGCATTTTAGCACGATTTATAAGGACAAAATTAACAACAAAAAATAAAAATCAAAATGAAAAGAGTAGTAGAAATTATTCTCGTAGTAATCGTAGCTTTCTTGATTTACTACATCGCAATGTTGATTTACACTCCACTCCAGTTTGAGAAGGAGCTGACAGAGCGTAGTAAGACTGTGGTTGAGAAGTTGAAGGACATCCGTTCAGCTGAGCGTTTTTACAAAGGCAAGTATGGTAAGTTTACCGATAACTTTGACACCTTGATTAACTTTGTACTTTACGATTCAGTGAAGATGGAGCGTAAGTTGGTGGATGAGGATGACTCAGTAGCTATGGCACAGCTCAAGAAGGCTGGTAAGAAGAACATCGAGGAGTACTATGAGTCAGCTTTTGATGTGGTATTTGCTCCAAAGAAGCTCACTGAGCAGGAGGTACGCGATTTGCGTTACATCCCATACAACACCGAGCAGAAGGAGTTCCACCTGGCTGCAGGTGAGGCTGTAACAGGCTCTACAATGGTGTTGCCAACAGTTGAGTGTTACGCTCTCTACCCTGATTTCTTGAACTACGTAGAGTATAAGCAGGAGGTAATCAACCTTATCGACCTCGCAACAGAGGAGAAGAAGATTCCTATCGGCGTGGATAAGGATGGTAAGACTGTTTACAGTGCCGGTTTGAAGTTCGGTTCGTTGGAGTCTAACAACAACGAGAACGGTAACTGGGGCGAGTAATTTCGGTCGTCATTTCGTGATGTTGTCCGCTCTACTTCGGGGAGCGGACATATTTTTTAATCAGTGAAGAGATGAGAATTATCAGCGGAACGTGTGGTGGACGAATAATAAACCCACCGAAAAACCTTAGAGCAAGACCTACGACAGACTTTGCGAAGGAAAACTTGTTTAATGTGCTGAGCAACCGCATAGATATTGAGGATGCGGTGGTGCTGGACCTATTTGCAGGTACGGGCTCGATAAGCTATGAGTTTGCTTCGCGAGGTGCAGCATCGGTAACATCGGTGGAGATAAATGCGGTGCACTATAACTTCATCCGCACGACAGCCAAGGGGTTTAACCTGCAAAACATTCATCCTGTGAAAGCCAATGCGTTTCTCTATGTGAAGAGTTGCACGAAACAGTATGATATAATCTTCTCTGACGCTCCATACGATTTGGAGGGCAGCGAGCAGATTATAGACCTCGTGTTTGAGAATAAGCTGCTGAAGGAGGATGGTATATTTATCTTTGAGCACTCTAAAGCTAAAGATTTCAGCTCGCATCCAAACTACTGCGAGACACGCAGTTACGGTAGCGTGCAGTTTGCAATATTCAGGGCATAGAGCCATTCAATGGTGATTGATAAAGCGGCAAGTAGTTGTCGCTTTTTTTTTGTTTGGAAGGATGGGAAAATTTATTAGGGAATTTAGTGAGTATAGAGAAGTTAAAGATAGTTTTACATTGATTAGCTATACTGACTCGACCGACCGCAGAAGGTGAGAGCAGAGCGAAGATTGACAAGCAGAGGGTAAACTCCAAAGGAGGGATTGGGGAATGAGTTGAGCAGGGGAAATGTATTTACACTGAGCAACTCATCACCAATCATAGTCGCTGCAAGCGAATACCATCTGCTTGGCAAGCAAAGGCAACTCTGCCGAGCCGCTACGGGTTGAACGAGTCCCCTACGCACAAAAAAAAGCAACCGAAAGACTTCGGTTGCTAACTTGCGGTGCGTAGGGGACTCGAACCCCTGACCCCGTGCGTGACAGGCACGTATTCTAACCAGCTGAACTAACGCACCAATTGCTGATTGCGAGTGCAAATATAATACAAAAAATTGAAACTGCAATTATCTAAGCAAAAAAAATGTTTTATTTGAGAGTTTTATATCATAGAAAGAGGCTATCGCAATACTTTGGATAGCCTCTAAATCGTTACAGACGTCGCATCTGCTTGCGTTTGCGGGAGCGGCGGATAAGTCCTACGACAAGCAATGAGCCAAAGACCACCAAGATGAAGATAACCATTCCGTTATTGAGGTTATCGCCCTTGACACGTGTCCACATCTCCAAGAGCTGCTCGGTACGTGGCCCACTGTCGTGCATCATAGCACATCGCTCGATGACTGCCCTATCGTGATACAGCACAGGGTCGGCAACAACACTATCTGCACCCTCGAAGAAATAGCTCAAATCCAATGGCTCCTCGAAACCATATTCGATAGCCGACTCCTCGACATACTCCAAAATCTCGGGTGTGCCGACAACGCTCACATAGCCTATCTCCTCCATATTGCGGATAGCATTCTCGGGCTTACACATAAAGTTGATGAAATAGATGGCAGCCTTCTTATTCTTGGCATAGCGAGGGATAACCCATCCGTCAAACCAGACGTTACTACCCTCCTCGGGTACGGTATAATCCAGCTCGACACCCACTGCCGCAGCCTCATCGATAGCCCACACAGCATCGCCACTCCACGTGAGATTGAGCCAAGCCTTCTCCTTGGTCATAATCTCCTTGCCGAAGTCAGCCTCCCAGCCGGCAACATTGCGTTTCATCTTCTTGAGGAGCTTCTCGACCTTAGCGATAGACTCATCGGAAGCGTCGTACATAAGTGAGTCGCGTGAGACCGTGCCGTTGAGTATCGCCTCGTGGTTCTCGTACATCAACAGCGGGCTATATACATCGCGGAAGGCATCCTTGACAAGCAGCTTATCGCGGAACTTCTCATCCCACACCGAACTCCAGCTGCGGACATCATCCTCGCTGACGTAGCGGGTGTTGTACAACAATCCCGTAGTGCCCCACATATAGCCGACAGCATAGTCATTGGCATTCTTGCCATAGCCATCAATCTTATCGAACACATCGACGATATAGGGCGATACGTTGCCGAAATAGTTGATGCTATCGGGAATGACGCTCTTGTCGATAGGGAGAATCAAATCATGACGCAGCATACGCTCGATGATATACTCCGAAGGGCAAGCCAAATCGAAATCCTCCTTGCCTCGCTCAATCTTGGCAAGCATAATCTCGTTGATGTCGAAGAGCTGATAGACAACTTCGACCTTCTCGCCTGTATGCTCCTCGTACCACGTCTCGAACTCATCGAGCAACGTAGGGTCGATATAATCAGCCCAATTGTAGACCTTCAGTATCGAGGCACGCTCAGCCTCGCTTCGATTGCACGAAGTGAAACATACTCCGCAAAGGAGCAATATCCATATCAAAACACTTCTCATAACTTTACCTCCTTCTGTTTTTGGCTACGGTAGGTTCTCACGTTGATGACGATAAGCAAGAACAATACTGCGGCGAAGATGATAGTAGACAATGGTCGAAGCTCAGGAGTAAGACCACCCTTTCGTGCATCGGCGTAGATGTAGGTGGAGAGAGTCTCCAAACCATCGGTTCCGATAGTGAAGATGGTAACTGCAAAGTCGTCGATAGAGAGTGTGAATGCAAGGATGAAACCACTAATCATACCAGCCTTAATCTCGGGGATGATGACCTTACGCAGAGCCTGCATAGGTGTCGCTCCCAAGTCGAGAGCAGCCTCGTAGATGTTGGGATTCATCTGCTGCAAGCGTGGCATAACACACAATACAACATAAGGCGTACAGAAGGCTACGTGAGCCAGGATGACAGTAGTATAGCCTTGAGTGATGCCCAAGCTCACGAAGAGCAAAAAGAGCGAGATACCGGTAATGATATCGGGGTTGAGCATCGGGATATTATTCAGCGTATTGATTACCTGACGCTTCCTGCCACGGAGATTATGGATGCCGATGGCGGCTATACTGCCCAAGATTGTAGAGATGACAGCAGCTACCAAAGCAATGATGAGGGTGTTCTCGATAGCACTCAGCAACGAGTGATGCACACCGCCCGAGAAGAGCGAGGTGTAGAGCTTGGTCGAGAAACCTGTCCAGTTGCCGAGAACTTTTGCCTCGGTGAAAGAGAAGATGGCGATGATGACGATAGGAGCATAGAGCATCGTCAACAGAAGCCACAGATAGGTTTGTGCAAAAAACTTCTTCATCAGATGATTCCTCCCTCGTTAGAGGCACGATCCTCGTCGCTATCACTGAAGAGGTCGGTAACGAAGATGATTACCAACATAATCAGCGACAAAGCCGCACCATAGTTCCACATTCCGTTATTGATGTTCTCCTGGATGGTAGTACCAAAGAGCTTGATGTTGTTCATCGTGAGCAACTCGGCAATAGCGAAGGTCGAGATTGTAGGCATAAAGACCATCATAATGCCACTCATCACGCCCGGCATAGAGAGCGGAAAGACAACCTTGAAGAATACCCTGACGGGGCTTGCACCCAAATCCTGGGCAGCCTCGATATAGCTATGATCCATCTTCTGCATAGTATTATATATAGGGTATATCATAAAAGGCAGGAAGTTGTAGACCATACCGAAGATGAGAGCAGTCTCACCCAACGGGAACTTCATAAAATCGAACAGAGCCACCGTAGCCAACGTGCGGACCAAGATGTTAATCCACATAGGCAGGATGAAGAGGATGACCATCACCTTGGAGCGACACAGCGAGCGGTTGCTCAGGATGTATGCCGCAGGATAGCCCAGCACGATGCAGGCTATGGTGGTGATGATGGCGATACCTATCGAATAGACGAAGGTGTTGGCAGCCTCGGGGTTGGAGATGAACTTCTCGAAATACTTGAATGTGAAGGCTCCTGTCTGCTCATCCTGAAAAGCATAGAAGAAAATCAGTATGAGCGGCAGCACAACCATCATAAGCAGGAAGATGAAGTAAGGGATACTCCAACTGCTACGCTTGGTAAATAGCTTAAATAACCACTTCATAATAGGTAAAAAGCAAGTTACTTGTTCTCCACAAATTCAATATTCATATCCTCGGGCATAATACGTACGCCAACGATATCTCTGTCGTCCCACACATCGTGGGTGTCGACGTAGATGTTCTCGCCCGAGAGGGTGCGGACTGTAAGGTGGTAGTGGTCGCCCTTATAGAGGATGAAACGGACATCGCCCACCAGAGTGCCATCCTCCTTGTTGTCCATAAGCTCCACCTTATCGAATGCAACACGTACATTGACAGCCTCGCCACCCTTTACATCGCCCAAATCGTTGCAGACAAAAGAGGTGTCGAGAATTCTAACATGGGTAGAGTCGATGACCTCGCCCTCGAAGCAGTTGCAGGTACGCTCCTTCTCCATAACGTGGATGTCGGATGGCTTGACAATCATACTCACAGCCTGACCTACCTCAAAAGCGTTATAGTCCTGAATCATTATCTCATAACCGTTGTCGGTCAACACAACCATCTCGTAGTGAACACCCTTGAAGATGCAAGACTGCACCACTCCGTCGAATTGTCCTGCCTCGCTCTGTGCCATAATATATACATCCTCGGGGCGGATGACAACATCGACAGGTACATTCTCGCCAAAGCCCTCGTCGACACATTCAAACTCCTCGCCCATAAACTCGACCTTCTTGTCGCAGAGCATTGTGCCATTGAGGATGTTACTCTCACCGATGAAGTCGGCAACGAAGGAGTTTTTAGGCTCGTTGTAGATGTCGGTAGGAGTGCCTATCTGCTGCACCTTACCCTCGTTCATCACGACGATAGTGTCGCTCAGCGTAAGAGCCTCCTCCTGGTCGTGGGTAACGTAGACGAAGGTGATACCGAGAGTCTTGTGCATCTCCTTGAGCTCCATCTGCATATCCTTACGCATCTTCAAATCCAACGCCGCTAAAGGCTCATCCAGCAGAAGTACCTGCGGGCGGTTGATGATAGCACGTGCAATAGCGACACGCTGCTGCTGACCACCCGAGAGAGAGTTCACATCACGCCACTCATAGTCGGTCATACCAACCATCTTGAGCACCTTACGCACACGGCTGTCAATCTCATCGGACTTGACCTTCTTGAGCTTCAGTCCGAAAGCTACATTGTCGTAGACGTTCAGATGTGGGAAGAGAGCATATCGCTGAAAGACTGTATTTACTGGACGCTTATGTGGAGGCACGTCGGTGATATCCTCGCCTGCGATGCGTATCTCGCCCTCGTTGGCATTGCCAAAGCCTGCAAGGATACGCAGCAAGGTGGTCTTACCGCAGCCCGAAGGACCGAGGATAGTAACGAACTCGCCCTTCTTTACAAACAAACTAACATCATCCAAAACAACTTTATCGCCAAAACTCTTCGAGAGGTGGCTCAACTCGATGATGAAATTTGAGTTTTCCATATCTATAATTCAGATTTAAGATTCGAGAAAAGGATTAACGCTTAACAAGACGTGAGATGGCATTCACAACGTCGAACTTCCACGTAAGACCAATGTTGATGCCGTGGCGGTCGGTATAGTTGTTTGATGACCATACAGCGTGAAGACGCACATTCTTGTTATTCTTGATTGGGTAGTACTCAACTCCAGCACCGTAGAAGAGGTAGTCCTTGTCGGGGAGTATGTATGCTGGCATAACAGTAGTGCACTCCTCGTTCTCCTGACGCATACCATCAAAAGAGTTGCCCGTCAGGTCAAACATATTGCCGCTATCCTTCTCCCAGCCGAATTTACCGAAGAGGCGTACCTTATCGCAGATGTCGTATGCTGGCTGAAGAGTGAGCGAAAGATTGTCAGTAAGCTCATCCAGTTCTACTGCTCGCATCATAAAGTCGGCAGTGAGCGAGAAATCGCCGAAGTAGAAGATGTTACCTAAAGCGATATTCTTCACGAATGAGCCGTGGCTATACTCCCACATATTGAATGTCCAATATGACTCGTAGTGCTCCCAGGCTCCCTGCCATCCAAGAGCATAAGAATAAAGGCTCGACACCTTTGGCTCCTCAGAATAAGGAGAGTTGGCAACCTGAAACAGGAATGTAGAGGTCTCGCTCTTGTTGGTCCAAGCGGCGGTTACACCCCATCGACGACCGTCGAACGAGTTGTAGAACATAGTATTCATATCGAAGTAGGCATCCAGGTCGTAAGCGTCGTACTCCCAATTACCGAGAATAACATAATCCTTACCTGCAGTAAATGCCCAATTGCCGACCTCGTAGCTCAGCGTCAAAATGTCGGTAGCATCAAAAACTGATGAGTCCTCGCCAGCAGACTCGAACAAACGCTGGCAGAGTGAGTATGAGAAATGTTTACTTATCTTACCGTCAATATTGAGGAAGAGACCGTCGCCACCAAAACCGGCGGACTTACCGGAGACTATACCATCGTAACCAAACCTCGCATCAAGCGAGATGGCAGGAACATAATCAACACTCTCTTCAATAGTTACATCTTCAGATGTAAGAGTCTGCATCGGTACAGTACTGTCAACTTCCTGTGCGTGAACTGCAGAGCCCGCTACCGCAAAAGTAGCTACCAAAAAGCAAAAAAGTCTCTTCATTAAGCAGTAAAATAGTTAAATTACATAAGAGTATTATTTAATAGTTTTTGTTTTGTTCTGTTGTAAATGCTTGGGAAGAGAGGCATAAAAGCATTATGACCTTATGGCGACTCCTCCGTCAAGAAACAAAAGTATAAAAAATATTTAAGTTACAGCCCCTTTTTGACGATTTTTTACTCTGAAAGAGTATAATATTTGTTTTTGGGGATTGTGTGGGTTGGGATTTTTGTTTTCACGAAGCGAGAAAGGCTCGTTATTTGCACCGTGCGTGGTGAACACATATTATATAATATTATGAAACGATTATCTTATTTAGCCCTGCTGCTGGGCGGATGTCTGGCAATGGGATGCAGCGACTCGGACTCCCCTACGATTCCTGTTGCTGAGACAATTAAAATCGAGTACGTGTCGACCGACAATCAATTGGTGAAGCCCTCGTCGGCAAATGGATTTGGAGCACGATTAATATCGAATACGTATGAGAATGGCGTGGGCTCGATGACATTTGCATCGGCAGTAACCGCCATTGGCGAGCGAGCGTTCTGGAACTGCACAACACTTCGTGCCATAGCTCTGCCGCTGAGAGTGCGAAGCATCAACGATGAGGCATTCAGCGGATGCGAGAACTTGGAGGGGCTGTCAATACCACCAAGTGTGATGGATATTGGCGACAGTGCATTCGCCTATTGCAGCAATTTGGAGGTGTTCAATGGTAAGTTCGCAACGATGGATGGCAGATGTCTGATTATAGGACGAACACTTGTGGCATTTGCTCCCGATGGGCTTACGACATACACCATAGCCGATGGCGTAACGGAGATTGGTGGCGGAGCATTTGAGGGTGCTCAGAGCTTAGCGAGTGTGGGTATACCGGCTACGGTGTCGGATATTGATGAGCGAGCTTTTGCGTATTGTCTGAGTCTGGATAACATAACCATCCCAAGTGGCGTAACGGAGTTAGACCCATCGACATTTGAGGGTTGTTCATCGCTCGCTACGGTAATACTTCCGTCGACACTACGCGAGATTGATGCACGTGTGTTTTACGGTTGTTCGGCATTGCAGGATATATATTGTAGGGCTGCAACACCGCCTGAGATTGCTACGGGAACGTTCGACGCTATGTTGCCAACAGCCAAGATTTATGTCCCCACAGCCTCACTTTCGGCATATCAGTCAGCCCGCAACTGGGAGAATTATGCTACGCATATCGAGGGGTATGAGTTTGAGTAAAAATAGAGAAGCAGTCTATTAAATCAGTTGCTATACTATATTTTTCGACTACTCTTTGTCTATTACGATTTATTTCACTACTTTTGCTACGTCAATCTCGGGGGCGACCGGTTTTGACAGCTTGTAGAGTTTGATTGTAAGCACGTCGAGCATTGTGTGGTGGCTCGTAAATATCAACACTCAAACTACAAATGGCAATAATAGCTATGCACTCGCTGCTTAATTTTCGAGGAAAATTAGCTTAATCGACGAGCCCAAGGAGGCTTGACGACGAGTATCCCGAACGGTGGCTGTGCCCTTTAGTCGCTGTTCATACGGGGTATCATCTTTTAGGGGATAGCAGGTGTGGAGCTCCGACGCATCTGTGAAAATTTAGGAGCTGGGGCTTCGGTTAGGCTGTCTGTGGCCGTCCGCGGCAGAAGGATTAAACGCAGAATAAACGTGTAGAAAGCTTTTGGGTTCCGAGTTTGGACGCGGGTTCGACTCCCGCCGCCTCCACTCTTTGCAACTTGTGGCAGCTAACGACAGAGTTTTGCTCTGTCGTTTTTTTTGTAGTGTGTTGTCTGGAGTAAACTCCGCCAACTCCCTTCAAAAAAAAATTAACGAGCTATGCTCGATAGCTGCCCATATGCGGTGGCAGTGCTTACTTAATTGTGGGGTTGCCGAAATGTGGTTTTTTAGATTTCAAAGGTATTTCGGCTTCGCCTTTGGCGGTCGACTCCCGCCGCCTCCACTCTTTGCAACTTTTGGCAGCTAACGAAAGAGGTTTTGCTCTGTCGTTTTTTTTATCTATTGCTTGTTGCAGTGCTTGGAGCGGGATTTCAAATCGCGTAAGGGGCAGTCGCTCTCGCTGCAGGAAGAACAGCCGTCGGAGGTTGATTTAGAGCCACGACGAATGAGTCGCCCCACAAGGAGAATAAATGCTGTGCCAACAGCTATAATAACCGCTATGTCCTGCCAATTCATAATAGTGATATCGTGGAACAAAAATAGGATTTTTATCGTCAAAAACAGCGAAAAATGGTGCTAAATCTGTATTTTGCTGTGGTTTTTGGTGATTTTTAGCGAGTTTTTATTTGCGAATAAATTTTTTTTTCCTATCTTTGTAGAGATAACAAACCTTAAAAACAATAAGATTATGAAGAATTTGGTAGATCAGATCAATGCTCAGATTGAGCTTTTCACAGTAAACGCTGCTGCTCAGGTAGAGAAGAACAACAAGGCTGCTGGTACACGTGCTCGTAAGGCTGCTCTCGAGTTGTCTAAGCTCTTGAAGGAGTTCCGCAAGGTTTCTGTAGAGGAGGCTAAGAAATAATTTAACGCCGACTGAAAAGAACGAGGAGGGTTTCTAAATGAAATCCTCCTCATTATTTTATATATTAGTGTCAGTTCTACTCGGGAAACTACCCTATCACAGCTCTATGCCTGCCTGGGAGAACATATACTCATCGTGTGGGGTGATGCCTATGTTTCGGTCGAGCTTCACAGCATTGTTGTGGTCGTTCAAATAGAGGCGAGGTGCCGAATAGTCAAACTCGGAGCTGCAAAGTGAAGCCTCGGTAGCGACATAAGGCGATGAGATAGAGGCGAAATCAGCCATCGTATGGAATACCGAATAGGTGGTGGCTGGGGCGTTGTAGTTGTTAGCCACAGCTGCAGCCTTATCGGCAAAAAGGCTCTGGTAGAGAGGCGACATCCACGCAAAAGAGGCTATGTGGAGCTGATAGTAAGTAACGGTAGGCGAAGAGTGCAGGAAACGCATACGCTCATCATCCATCAAATCCTCACCGTGGTCGGAGCAGAAGTAGAAGACGCTGCACAAGTCGGGGTATCTCCTGAGCGAGGAGATAGCCTCCGAGAGGACATAGTCGGTATAGAGGATGGAGTTGTCGTAGGAGTTGCGTATCATCTCGATATTCTGGCGAGTGATGGCGACATCGTCATCGGGCATATAGCGTGCGAACTCGCGAGGATAACGCTGGTGATAGCTGAAGTGTGAGCCGTAGGCGTGAAGAACGATAAAGAGCCGCATCGATGGGCTTGTCGAGATGATATCGTTCATACGATCTACGAGCTGCATATCCATACGAGGGTCAGCAAGGTACTCCACATTGTCTGCCTCGGCTGCCAACTTGTCAATCATAGCACCCTGGGGCGACTGGTTGGAGATGAAATAGGTGTCGAAACCTGCCTCCTTAAACAGAGCGATGATACCCTTACGGCGATAGAGCTCATCGTGCTCCGAAGTGTGGACTGATGAGAGAATCATAGGTACACTCTTGTGGGTGGTGTTGCTCTGGGTGGTAACGCCATTGAAGAGGCACAAGTCATCAACCTGGCTCAAGAGAGGGTTGGTCTGTCGCTCGGCACCATACAGCGACCAGCTGTCGGCACGTGAAGCCTCGCCGATAAAGAGGACATAGACCTCGCGTTGCTGAGGAATGGTGTCGCGGCAAGCATCGTAAGTGAAGTCAGCCGATGTCTGCTCGAATTTGGAAATCTTATGTGCCTCGGAGATACTTAGTCCGAGGTTGTACGACACGTTGACGGGGAATAGCTCATCGCGTAAGACGTGGTGTATCTCACCCCAACAGCCAAAAAGCATTGCTATGCCCGCCAGGAACATCGCACCTCCCGAGAGGAATAATCGGCGGCGGATGGTCGTTGAGAGCTTGGTTTTACGGTAGATGTGCATCGAGGCGATGACAAGCAGAGGAATGTAAATAAGCACCACCAGGATGACCGAAGGATAGATGTTACTCAACAGCTCGGTAGCCTCGCCAGGGTTGGTGGTAAGCAGATTGAGGAACATATCGGCGGCGATGATAGAGTCGCCGAAAAGATACGACAAAACAATCTGGAAGGCACTGAAGAAGATGAACAGAAAGCCCCACCACACCATAACTCCCGAGCGAGAGGATAGTGATGAGAACATCATATAGAAGCCCATAGGAAGTGCTATGACCGTAGCGGCAATCAAAAAGGGATTCTTCTCCGTAAAGGTCAATATAAGTATGGGCAAAAACAACGAGAGCAAATATGCTATCGTCAGGAATAATGCACTATGTTTGTTTTCTCCAATTCTCATTAAAAAGCTTCGTTAAACGATACGGTAAAGTTTGTCGAGCGGCTGCCTATGGCGTAGTCAAAGCGTAGCCTGCCAGTCTTACCTATATCTATTCGTAACCCTGCACCAAAGGAGGGTAATATATTTCTCCACCCAAGTTTGTCTAAACGCTCGGCTAACTCCCCTACTTCGCCCCACATAGCGATGTGGAGAGAACCGAAGAGATGTTGGCGTAGCTCACTCTGGAGCGACAGCATAACACGACCTGTATACCTGCCAAAGGCGTAGGCTCGCAGGCGGTGTGTGCCATCGGTGGTGGCTGCAAAGAGCCACGGGGTGTTGCGTGTAAAGAACTCAGCGTAGAGTTCGCTTGCCCAACAACCGCCACTCCACAGAGGTTGGTAGCCTCGTAGCATTATGAGCGTATGGTGGGCTATGTGGTGCCTGTCCTCACTCAGGAGGATGGCACTATGTTGTAAGTCGAGGTAGAGACCTCGCTCACTATTTTGTTCCCTATTGCGGCTGTCGTATCCCCACTCAAAGCCTATCTGCGTCGCGGTGGCATAGTCGGCTGACAGAGCAAACTCTGCCTTTGCTGTGCGGAACGAGAACAGAGCACCTATAAAGAGGTGGCTTAGGTAGGAGTGTCGCCACCGAAATGAGGCTATGTACTCCTTACGGCGATACCACTGTGGGTTTGTTGCTCGGTTGTCCACGCCCCTGAACTCTACGGGAAGGGAGAAAGCCTCTATGTCGTAGGTAATACGATTGGAGAGTCCGAGTCTGTTCGCTCCTGCGAGAAGGATGCGGTAGTCGCCATCGAAGCCATAATCTACGGCTGCGGCGAGGGTTGCACGGGACGCTGTTCCAATGGCAATACCCGAGCGTATAAACCATCCCAACTCACTACTATAAGCGGGAAAAAGCTGCACACGACAACTGCGAACATAGGTAGTCGAGTCGCGGTGTAGCTCTATGGCAAAGAACTTGGCTATGCGGTGATGCAACGGTTGCCTCGACGCTCGGCGAAGCAGACTATCGACCGCAGCATAGTCTATCCGGGCAGAATGATAGGCGGAAGAGTCTGTTGTGAAGGTGTTTGTTGTGGTGTGTTGACACGCCGCCGAGTGGATATGTATGGCGGCTGCAACTATCACCACTGCAAGCCTCACTCCCCTACACTATCGGTACTGCTGCACTATTCTCTTGAAGTTCTCCTTCTCGGCATTGCTAATCTCACCCTTGTGGCAATATACTAACTCGCCCTCCTTGGTAACAATCATCAGAACGAACTTATTGTTGCAAGAGCCCAAGCCCCACTGACGAGCCAAGCGGCGGTCGGGGTCGGTGGTGATGTAAGCACCATTCTTGGCGGTACGCTTAGCAGCCATCTTACGGACAAGGCTGTTAGGTACGGGATACCAAGAGTCTTTCAAATTGATTATGCCGAAGCCATAGATGTTGTCGCCAGCGGCATAGTGCTGCTCCTCCATCTCTACGGTGAACTCGTGATTCTGGTCGCTCTCGTCGGGGTCGACGTAGAAGATAAGCAGGTTTTTCTCGCCCCAATGAGGAATCTTGGCTGCACTGCCATCGAGCTGAATAAGGGTAAGGTTGTTTACGGCGTGTGGTACATCTACACTTTGTGCGTTAACGCCTATTGTGGTAAACATCGTTGCCAACAATACGAAAAACAATCGTTTCATTTTACTCTGTGTATTTGTAAGTTGTTTTTTGTTTTATCGTGCAAATGTATAAAAAAAATGGCAATATTGAACCCCAATAACCCTTTTTGACTATTACTTTATACTTTCGTTGTATAATATCGTGCTAAATGGAATGAATAATAACCTCCGCCCGAGATGACAAGTGTCAGGTAGATGCCCATATAGACGAAGTCGAGCTTGGCTCGATAGGTGGGTAGTGCATCGGGCATCATAGCCTCGGCAACAGACAATGCCGCTACGACCATCATAATGGAGGAGGCAAAACGGGTAAACAGACCGAGGATAATCATCGTGGCGAGGATAGCCTCCACGATGGCAACGATAGCGAACGAAGTGGCAGCATCGAAGCCCAAAAGATGGGGGTAATGGTTGATGACATTGTCGTAGGTCTGCATCTGCCCAATGAGATGCAGATAGACGATAGAGCCGATGAAGATGCGGAGGAAGAGTATCGCCACATCCTTCATTCGGCGTGTGTCGGGAGGATATTTACTATGATGTTTCATATTTGTGGTCAGAGCAAATAATATTCCAAATGCTCACGACGTTAGTTTGTGGAAATGAATAATTATGGTATCTTTGTGAGCAATTTCAAAGAGAGTGAAGATGGGTAAAAAGATACTTTTTGTCTGCCTGGGAAATATATGTCGTTCGGCAGCGGCTAACGGAGTGATGGAGCGTATAGTGGAGCGAGAGGGGCTCGGCGAGAGCATAGAGGTGGACTCGGCAGGAACCTATGGCGGTCATCGTGGTGAGTTGCCCGACGCGAGGATGAGGACTGCGGCGAAGGCAAGAGGATATAACCTTACGCACCGCTCACGAAAGATTGAAGAGGAGGATTTCTACCGATTTGACTATATCATCGTGATGGACGATATGAATTATGAGTCGGTGAGTCGTTTAGCTCCCGAGCGTAAGTATTTGAATAAGGTGTACAGATTTGTGGAGTTCTGCACGAAGCATCCCCAGTGGAGCTATGTGCCCGACCCGTACTATGAGGGCAGAGAGGGTTTTGAATTGGTGCTCGACCTGCTGGAAGATGGCTGCGAAGGGGTCGTCGAGAGGGTGAAACAAGATATGAATGAGTAGTTTATATGACAGATATAAACATATTGAAAATAAGGAGTATAGCAATAGTTGCAATAGTTGTGGTTGTGGGTATCGTGATAGCAATATCGCGAGCTTGCTCGTCGTCGGCTGATGCGACCGAAGCGGAGCAGGAGAAGGGGTATCAACTCAACAAAATTCTCAAGGATGAGTACTCCGATGCTGAGTGTTTTGCTCCGATGGAGAAGTATATCGCTCGCTGGATGGCTCGCAACGAGATAAAGGGTGCGACACTCGCCATAATGAAAGATGAGCGATTAATATACTGTAAAGGTTTGGGATGGGCTGATGAGCAGCAACAGCGAGAGGCTGAGGCGGGCGACATATATCGTATGGCTTCGGCATCGAAACTCATAACAGCCATAGCGGTGATGAAACTTACCGAAGAGGGAAAACTATCGTTGGATGATAAGGTATTTGGTGAGGAGGGAATACTCAATCACTTTACTTCGTATCGTGATAAGCGAGCAGCCAACATAACGGTAAGACATCTGCTTAACCATACATCGGGATTTAGTCGCCGACAGGGTGATTTGATGTTTCGCATAAACGACGTGATAAATTGGGCGGAGCTGGACCACTCGCCTTCGGCGGATGAGATAATAGATTATCAGCTGCGACTCAGGATGCGAGATAACCCGGGTGGCAGTGCACAATACTCCAACGTGGGCTACTTGGTGCTCTCGCGTGTGATAGAGGCGGTAAGTGGCGAGGAGTATGAGCATTATGTGCAGAAGCACGTGTTGGAACCTGCGGGGTGCTACGATATGCACATAGCACACAACTTCTATGAAGAACGCTACCCCAACGAGGTGAGATACTACGGACACGATGCGGGTGAGGTGATAGCCTCGTATGACAACTCGGGCAATATGTACCCTCGCGAGTATGGAGGTAACAACATACGTGGATTGCAGGGTGCCGGAGGATGGGTTGCCTCATCGGCAGAGATGATGCGACTCATAGCCTCGATAGATGGCAAAGATGGTGTGCCCGACATACTCTCGGCAAAGAGTATTAAGGCGATGCGTACACCCTCTCGCGAAGGAGGTTTTGGATTTGGCTGGGCTCGATGCTCGGCAAAAAGTAGTACGTTGGTGCGTACGGGAACGATGTCGGGAACGTGTGCATATATAGAGTATAACCCGAAAGGATATTCGTTTGTGTTGATAACAAACACGAGCCATTATCGTGGTGCACGGTTTACCCTCTCGGCAGGAAACACCATAAAAGAGGGCATACGTCGCGTGAAGGAGTTTCCCGAGGATGTCGATTTGTTTGTGGCAGTGCCTCAGCCCAAAGAGGCTCTGAGCGACGAAAAGAGTGAGGAGTCGAAAGAATAAGTGAAACTTAGGCGAGGAATATTTTATTTTTAGCCTTTTTTCGTTACCTTTGCGACTATAAAACGACAGTCGCTGGTTATGCAGGTTACAAAAGCAGTTTTTAAGTGTAGCTCCGAGAAGATTTCGCAAGTTCCGAAGGATGAATTGCGAGATATTGCTTTCATAGGTCGAAGCAATGTCGGTAAGTCGTCGCTTATAAATATGCTGACCAACCATAAGGGGCTTGCCAAGGTGTCGTCAACGCCAGGTAAGACACGTCTGATAAATCACTTCTGCATAAACGATGCGTGGTATCTGGTCGACCTGCCAGGTTATGGCTATGCCCGCGTATCGAAAAATCAGCGAGGTGAATTCTCGAAAATCATACTCGACTATGTGCTCAAGTGCGAGAAGATGCACTTCCTGTTTGTACTGGTAGACTCGCGATTAGAGCCGCAGGCAATAGATTTGCGTTTTATAGAGATGTTGGGCGAGAATGGCGTGCCTTTTGGTATAATCTTCACCAAAACCGATAAGCTCTCGGCTACGCAGCGTAAGAAGAGTGTGGAGCGTTACGAGAAGACTTTGTCGGAGCAGTGGGAGGAGTTGCCGCCTATGTTCTGCTCGTCGAGCGAGCGTGCTACGGGTCGTGAGGAGATATTGTCTTTTATCGAGAATTGTTTATAACTGTATGATAAATTAGCCCTTGGTGGGGCTATTTTTGTTTGGAAGAGAATGTATATTTGTAACAAATAAAAACCTTTAGAGAAATGGCTATTCACAAGATTAAGTTTTTCACCGGACGAGCTTCGCGTTATCTGGCAGAGAAGATTGTAGCAAGCTACGGCACTAAGTTGGGCGACTCGGAGATTTTGCAGTTCAGCGATGGCGAGTTCCAGCCTTACTACAACGAGTCTATTCGTGGTTGTACGGTATTTATCATCCAGTCGACATTCCCTTCGTCAGACAACTTGATGGAGCTCTTGATGATGATTGATGCAGCACGTCGTGCATCGGCATATAAGGTAATTGCCGTAATGCCATACTTTGGCTGGGCACGTCAGGACCGTAAGGACCGCCCACGCGTACCAATCGGTGCGAAGCTGGTAGCCAATCTGTTGGTGGCAGCTGGTGTGGACCGTGTGATGACTATGGACTTGCACGCCGACCAGATTCAGGGCTTCTTCGATGTGCCTGTGGATGCACTTTATGCAAGCGGTATCTTCTTGCCATATATCAAAAATCTCGGTATCGAGGACCTCTCTATCGCAGCTCCGGATATGGGTGGTGCAAAGCGTGCTAACGCTTACGCAAAGCACTTGCAGACACCAATTATCATCTCTCACAAGGAACGTGCAAAGGCTAACGTAGTGGGTAATATGACCGCTATCGGCGAGGTGGAGGGTCGTAACATCATCATCGTAGACGATATGATTGATACAGCCGGCACTATCTGTATGGCGGCAAATATGTTGATGGAGAAGGGTGCGAAGAGTGTTCGTGCCGCTATCACTCACCCTATACTCTCGGGAGCAGCTTACGAGCGTATCAACGACAGTATGTTGCAGGAGGTTATCACAACCGACACCATTCCACTCAACCCCGAGAAGGACTTGCATAAGTTTACCGTTCTGTCGGTAGCCGACATCTTCGCAAAGGTTATCGAGCGCGTACACAACTACAAGGAGATTAGTTCAATATTCTATTAGTAGAACGAAACTGATATAAGTATTCATACAGAAGAGGTGCTCAGCCAAATAGGTTGGGCACCTCTTGTTTATGTGCTTAACGGGCAATAGAGAGTCGTTTAGAAATCAATGCTGCGGCAATTGAATTTGTCGGTGATGGTGGCGTTGCGAAGAACGACCAAGCCATTGTTGGCTCGTAGGAGGTTTTTCATCTCGCGAGCATCGACATTATAGCAGCGGACAAGAGGGCTCTTGGCAAATGAGTAATAGGTGATGCCTCGCAGGTGCTCGGGGGTGAGGATGATGACCAAATCGTCGTTATCCATAGCTCGCCGAACTACCCTCTCCAGCCGCTCGGCACACGCCATGGGGATAGCATCGAAGTCGGTGATGCAGATGAGGTAGACAGCACCCTGACGTGAGAGTATATCGCGTGTGGCATCGCCCTCACTATCGGAGATAAAGAGAGCATTGTCCGAAGGGTTATCAACGGTAGCGGCACTACCCTCGCGGGTCTCAACCCACTCCCACTTATCATCGAGCGACTCTAACTCCTCGAGTGTAAACTCACATAGCTCGCCACTCTCTGAGTTCTTATATATATAGGTGTCGTCGCCCTCGCTTGACTGCTCCTCGCTGCCATAGACTAACTCGTAGAGGTTGACACCCTTGCGGTAGGGGCTGAGGTCGATAAGAGGCAGATAGAGATAGCTATATACACCTATGCCGAATGATACGATAGCTGTAACAGCCACGCAGATGAGTTGTCGGCGTGAGAGTGTAAACCACTCCCCAGAGCGAGAAAACCACCACAGAAGAGCAGTAAAAGGCAGCAGAAGGATGTTTTTTAAGAAGGTGAGCCACGGAGAGAGCTTCAACACCTCGCCAAAACAACCGCAGTCGGCAATAGTGAAGACCGTAGCACTCAGTAGCGTGATAAGAGTGAAAATACCCAAAACAACAAATGCTACAAGCGATGATAGGCGTGGCAGGATGTTGAGAGCAATGAGCAGTCCCATCATAAGTTCCGCACCGCTCAGTACAATACTCAGTGCGATACTGCCCCCAACGAGCCACTCCGCCGAGTATGCACGCAGATACTCCTCCAAGACAAACGACGTGCCCCACGGGTCGATAGCCTTGCTCAAGCCCGAGAAGATGAAGAGCAGAGCCACAACGATGCGGCACGCAAGAGTGATATGTTGGCGTCGGCGGTCGGTTAACATATTGGGTTATAGTGTTTTCTGAAGATAGGGTTTCACAACCTCCATAACACGACTGAAGATAACATCGGGCGAAGCCATCTGGCTCTCTCCGTCGCTGCAATCGACAATGTGCATCGAAGCATCCTTTGAGGCTGCGTCTAAATAGACCTGACGCACCATCTGCTGCAACTCCAAAGATTGTTCGTGGATATCCTTGCCACCATTGAGATAGTCGCGGTCGTCGCCTGTGCGTACCTCCTGTAACTTACGCTCGGTAAAGGCAAAAGGGACATCCAAAAAGAGCGAGACATCGGGGCGAGGGATAGCAAAGTGGTCGTACTCCAAAGCGAAAATCCAATCCGTAAGGCGGTCTCTGCCCTCCTGGTCGGCTATCTTGGCACATTGGTAGCCTATGTTGGAGTAGACGTAGCGGTCGCAGATGACAACCTTACCCTCCGAGAGCCAGCCCTCGATGAGTCGCTTGGCATCGTGTCTGTCGCCCGCATAGAGCATAGCGACGATATAGGGGTCTACCTGCTCGATGCTGCCCAGCTCACCACGCAGGAAACGTGCTATGAGCTCCCCGAAGAAAGGAGCGTCGAAACGTGGAAAGTGGATATACTCGTTAGCGACACCTGCCTCGTCGAGCATCTGTCGTAATTTAGCTATCTGGGTGGACTTGCCAGAGCCATCAACACCCTCTAAAACTATAAACATACGCTTTATATGATTTTGTATAAAACTCTTTATTTCAACATTCTAACAGCTCGTTTCACGCCTGCTACAAGAGCGTCAATATCCTCCGCAGTGTTGTACATAGCTATCGAAGCACGACACATACCGCTCACGCCATAGTGGTGCATAACGGGCTCGGCACAGTGCTGACCTGTACGGATGGCGACGCCTAACTTATCGAGTATCATACCGATATCGTAGTGGTGAATACCCTCGACATTGAACGAGACGATAGAACACTTATTGGCGGTAGTGCCATAAATCCTCAATCCCTCAATCTGCTGAAGCTGCTGCTCGGCATAGCGTGTCAATTCAGCCTCGTATGCCTCGACAGATAGCAAGTCGAGAGCCTTGAGATACTCAATAGCCTCGCCTAAAGCCACAGCGTCAATGAAGTTGGCTGTGCCAGCCTCGAACTTTAGTGGGAGCGGTGCGTAGGTGGTCTTGGCAAAAGATACCCTATCGACCATATCGCCACCACAGAGGAATGGGGGCATTTGCTCCAGGATATCGCGTTTACCATACAACACGCCGACACCCGTAGGGCCGTAGAGCTTATGAGCCGAGAAGGCGTAGAAGTCGCAATCCAACGCCTGCACATCTACCCCACCGTGAACAATACCCTGGCAGCCATCGACACAAACCAACGTGCCATTGGCGTGGGCAAGGCGGATGATATGCTCCAAATCGGGACGTGTGCCCAAAGTGTTTGACGCCTGGGTAACAGCAACGATACGACTCTTAGCATCGAGCAGCTCCGATAGCTTCTCGACACACAGACGACCATCATCATCGAAGGGAAGAACCCTTATCTCGACTCCCCTACGCTCGGCAACGACTTGCCACGGAACGATGTTGGAGTGGTGTTCCATCTCGCTGAGGATGATGTTGTCGCCCTCGCAGAGAAATCTCTCTCCCCACGCATAAGCTACTGTATTGAGTGAAGCTGTAGCACCTGCGGTGAAGATGACCTCCTCACGCGAAGAGGCGTTTATGAAGGCTCTGACACGCTCGCGTGCCTGCTCATACATCTCGGTAGCGACAGCTGACAGATGGTGAACACCACGGTGTATGTTGGCGTTATGGAGACGGTACATATCATCGATACACTCGATGACACGCTGAGGCTTCTGGGCAGTAGCACCACTATCCAAATAGATGAGTGGCTTGCCATTGACCTTGACGTCCAAAATAGGGAAATCGCTGCGTATAGCCTTTACATCAAACATATTACAAAAGCTCAAGTTTGTTATCCAAGTCCTGCTTAAGAGCCTCGTACAGCTCCTCGTCGGTGATGAGCGAGAGTACATCGGCAACAAAGCCCTCCAACTGAAGGCTGCGTGCCTGAGCCTCCGACAAGCCTCGCTGACGCATATACAGGACAGCTTCGCCATCCAACTGACCTACGGTAGCTCCGTGAGAGCACTTGACATCGTCGGCATAAATCTCCAACTGTGGGTTGGTGGCTATGTGCGATGTGCCACCGATGACAATATTACGGCTGAGCTGACGTGCGTCAACCTGGCAGACGCCCTCGGCTACATAGACCAAACCATCGAACTCACCACGTGCCTCGCCCGAGGCGATACCCTTGACCAACGAGTCGCTAAAGGTGTGTGAGGCGTTGTGATTGACACGTACGCCCACCTTTGCCTGCTCCTTCTGCGAGAGGAGGAAGATACTACGCAGGGTGTTCTCGGCACGCTCACCGTCAATATCGACCACATAATCTGCCGAGCAATCGCCTACGACTAAAGAGGTGATTTGACAACGACTATCTGCCGCTTGGCATATGTGGCTGCGAGAGGCAGAGCCCGCCAAAAAGAGCTCTACAACACGAAGCAAAGCACCCTCGCCGAGGTTGAACGTGAGGCAGGAAGGCTCGTCGGTAGTGTGCACGATGATGAGCTGCTCACTACCCTCTGCTGCCACACCACACTCTATCTTGGTGGGGTTGCACAGAAGCAGAGCCGAGCTACCATCCGAGAGCGGAAGCTCGCTGCCCGAATGTAACTCAATACCTATATTCTCTATATATTGAAGCAATCCCATCGCTACTCCTTATATTGGTTAATAAGCCAGTCGTAACCCTCCTCCTCCAACTTCAGAGCGAGACTCTTGTCGCCCGAGTGGATGATGCGACCATTGTAGAGCACGTGGACATAGTCGGGAACGATATAATCCAACAGACGCTGATAGTGAGTGATGACGATAGTGGCGTTCTCCTCGGTGTGGAGCTTGGTAACGCCCGTAGCCACGATACGCAACGCATCGATATCCAAGCCCGAGTCGGTCTCATCCAACACAGCCAGCTTGGGCTCAAGCATAGCCATCTGGAAAATCTCGTTCTTCTTCTTCTCACCGCCTGAAAATCCCTCGTTGACAGCACGTGAGGTGAGCTTGGAGTCTAACTCCACGACAGCACTCTTCTGCTTCATCAGACGGAGAAACTCGCCCGCAGAGAGTGGCTCCTCACCACGATACTTACGCTGCTCATTGAGGGCTACCTTCATAAAGTTTGCCATAGTAACGCCTGGAATCTCCACAGGGTACTGAAAACCGAGGAAGAGTCCCATACGTGCTCTCTCCTCGATGGGTAAATCCAAAATATTCTCACCCAAGAACTCTACCGAGCCTTCGGTTACTGTAAACTTCTCGTTGCCAGCCAAGACCGAGGCGAAGGTACTCTTACCCGAGCCATTGGGTCCCATAATGGCGTGGACCTCACCTGGGTGCACCTCAAGGTTGATGCCACGAAGAATCTCCTTACCATCGACTGTGGCGTGTAGATTTTTAACACTTAACATATATCTTACTTGTTTTAATTATTCAACATTAGGTTTAACCAACAGAGCCCTCCAAACTGATAGCGAGCAACTTCTGAGCCTCGACAGCGAACTCCATAGGCAGCTTAGCCAACACCTCGCGTGCATAGCCATTGACGATGAGTCCCACAGCATCCTCCATAGACAAGCCTCGCTGGTTGCAATAGAAGAGCTGCTCCTCGGATATCTTCGAGGTGGTAGCCTCGTGCTCCAGCACAGCCGAAGGGTTCTTACACTCTATCTTAGGGAAGGTGTGAGCACCACACTCACTGCCGATGAGCAGCGAGTCGCACTGCGAGTAGTTACGGGCATTATCAGCCCCCTTGGCTACGCGGACCAAGCCACGATAGGCATTCTGGCTCTTACCTGCCGAGATACCCTTCGAGACGATACGACTGCGGGTGTTACGACCTATGTGTATCATCTTGGTGCCTGTGTCGGCTTGCTGATAGTTGTTGGTCATAGCCACCGAGTAGAACTCGCCGACAGAGTTGTCGCCCTGCAGGATACAGCTCGGATACTTCCACGTGATGGCTGAGCCTGTCTCCACCTGAGTCCACGACAGACGGGCATTCTCGCGGCATATACCTCGCTTGGTAACGAAGTTGTAGATACCACCCTTACCCTCCTTATCGCCTGGATACCAATTCTGTACCGTAGAGTATTTAACCTCGGCATCACGCTCGACGATAATCTCCACAACAGCGGCGTGCAGCTGATTCTCATCACGCTGAGGAGCGGTGCAACCCTCTAAATAGCTCACGTAAGCTCCCTCGTCGGCTACGAGCAATGTACGCTCAAACTGACCTGTGCCCTGGGCGTTGATACGGAAGTAGGTCGAGAGCTCCATAGGGCAACGTACACCCTTCGGCACGTAGCAAAACGAGCCGTCGGAGAAGACCGCAGCATTGAGGGCGGCGTAGAAATTATCCGTATAAGGGACTACCGAGCCCAGATATTTCTGCACCAAGTCGGGATATTCGCGGATAGCCTCCGAGATGGAACAGAAGATGATACCCTTCTCTGCCAACGTCTCGCGGAAGGTGGTCTTGACCGACACTGAGTCCATAACAGCGTCGACAGCAACACCTGCCAAAGCCATCTGCTCCTCCAATGGGATACCCAACTTGTCGAAGGTACGCTTCAGCTCGGGGTCAACCTCGTCCATAGAGTTGAGCTTCTTACGGGGTTTAGGGGCTGCGTAGTAGATTATATCCTGAAAATCTATCGCGGGGATATCCAGGTGTGCCCACTCGGGGAGCTTCATACCCTGCCAATGGCGAAACGCCTGCAAGCGACGCTCCAACATCCACTCGGGCTCCTCCTTCTTAGCCGAGATGAGGCGTATGATATCCTCGTTGAGACCTTTGGCAATGGTGTCGGTCTCGATATCGGTTGTGAAACCGTATTTATATTCGCTCTGTTCGAGCTTTTCTAATATCTCTTTATTCTTCTCTGCCATAGCTTAAATTATAGTCCGACAAATGTACAAAAAAAATACGAATAGAACAATAGTTCTATTACTATGCGATAATCGTGCAAAAGGAGTGCGGTAGGGAAAGGAGATTTGCAGAGGTGGGGAATTTAGGGAATTCAGAGAATTTAGGGAGGATAGGGCAAAATTTATGCTCGGATATTTTGCACATTTGTTTTTTTTGCCTACATTTGCACCACTCTAATGCGGAGGCTAAGGTTTGGAAGGATGGGTGAGTGGCTGAAACCACCAGTTTGCTAAACTGACGTACTCGATTTGGGTACCGGGGGTTCGAATCCCCCTCCTTCCGCAAGAAGAAAATAATCAAGAAGGTGTCGAAGATATTCGGCACCTTTTGTTATTTAGTGTAGCGTTGTGAGTTTACTCACGATAGGCTATACTAAATAACAAAATAGTTGATACTCAACTTCTTGATTATTGTTCTGTTTGCAAGGATGCCGTCGGCAGACAGGGGAAAGGCGTTACGAAGCAGACCTTTGTCTGCGTAGTAGCCAATCCCCAAATACATCCTTGCAAACCTTGCGGAAGTCGGGGCTAACCCCGATTATATTGATAATCCTACCCCAACCCCTCCCTTTGAAAAGAGGAGGGGCTTGTGTATGCCGTCGGCAGACAGGGGAAAGGCGTTACGAAGCAGACCTTTGTCTGCGTAGTAGCCAATCCCCAAATACATCCTTGCAAACCTTGCGGAAGTCGGGGCTAACCCCGATTATATTGATAATCCTACCCCAACCCCTCCTTTGGGTTGTTTTCGTTGCTTCGGCTGTCTGCTAATCCCAACAAAAAAAAAGTTGCCATCCACTTTCGGATAGCAACTCTCACTGAAAATCTTTCTCGCAAATGCGATGGCGGCATTAGATGCTACGTGCCATCTTGCGATAATAATCGTAACGGCTCATTACATTTTTTACATACGCCTCGGTCTGCTTACTGCCCGTGAAGCGTCCGTTACGCACCAACTCACTCTCATAAACGGCGGGGTCTGCTTTGGCTCGCAAATATCGAGCTACGACCTCCCACGAGTTGGGGTTTTCTCCATTGTTCCTTGCCAAGCGTCGGGCATCAAAGACGTGTCCTATACCGCCATTATAACTCGCAAGGATGATACTTATTCGATCGCTCTGTGGTGTCGAAGCAGGCATCTTGAGCATAGCCTCCAACTTATCCAAAAGCATAACAGCTAAACGGATGTTGGTCTCAGGCTCGGCTATATCCTCCTTCGAGACATTAAACTGCTTTCCCACTATTGGCATAATCTGCATAATGCCTATCGCTCCGCTACGGGATACCAGGTCGTTCTGAAAACGCGACTCATTGTAGGCGATAGAGCTCATCAAAAGCCAATCTTGTCCCTCTTCCTCACCGATACGCTGCATCAAATCGTCGTATGCCGAGATGGTGAAACCATCATCCGCATCGGTGTCATCTACTACATTCTCTGAGACTTGCTCCTCAGCGACCTCCACCACTGCTTGAGATGGGGTATTCAACGCACTTGAGTCCCAGAAAGTTACTAACAAAATAAGAACGAACGAAATTAAAAGTGTCTTTTTTGACATAAGGTGTTATATTGCGGGCAGCTCATACCGCACAATACAGTGTTTAATCATAGAATCCCCACGAGATACCCATCTTAAACATACCAGGATTTTGCGGCTGACCTGCGATGGTGAAATATTGTCCATTGCCAAACAAACCGCAATTTATGTGCTGGTACTTTAAGAAGATACGCATTCGCTTCCACTTCGCCGTGATATAGACATCGAGATAGGGGTAGTTACCCACCTCATACTCTCGCTGATTATAAAACGTCGACAGTGCAGGATTGTAGCCTGGTGCGTAATACGACGTATTGTAGCGACCATCGACACCAATCTGCATACGTAGCACCTTGTTGCGTTCTACCCAAAACTCGTAGTAGTAAGACAAGAAAGCACTACACATCGGAACGGGAATAACCTCTTGATTTGCACTCCATTGTAGCAATACCCTGTGGTCAAGATGAAGTCCGCCTATGCGGAAATCTTTGCGAGCATACAGACTCGTGAGGCTTATCGCATCGGATGACTGAGTAACCTGGCTGTTGGCGTCGTAGTAGATTTTATTCGACACCACGCCCTGCCATACACTGAGCTCCAATGCCCAGTCAGGAATCTTGAGCGACACCTCGAAACGAGTCTCATTCTCCTTACTGAAGGAGTTAAACCACGCATAGTGGTTTGAGAATAGGGTCTCCTGCCAATATGAGGGCGATTGACGCGTTTGCGAGAACCTACCCGACAGGATGACGGGACGTCCGCGAAGACGGGCTGTAAGTGCCAAATGGGCATTTATAGCGAGGTCTCCGCCTCTATAACCCGATGGGTAGAACTTGAAGTCGGCTCCCCAATCGGCTATACGTTTGAGTTTTCCGCTGACAGCACCGTAAGCATACCAGGCGGTCTTCTTATCGACACCGTACTTACCAGCGATATAATCTTGCAACTGCAGTTGCGAATAGGCATACATATCGACTCCGACACCTCCACCCAAGCGTCCCACAGCACCGTTGCGGTCCCAGGGCTGAGCCTCGACAAAGAGGCGGTTGGAGAGCACTCGCTCACTGATGGAGTCGCGTGAGACAGCAGGCGAGATAAACCAATTGTCGTAGTAGATGCCCTCGGTCTGGACATACTCGCCATTCTCGTCAACATCGCCACGCTCGTTGTAGAACTTCTCGTACTTGTCGGTGTAGAGCTTGCTCCACGTGTTGTACTCGAAGATGTGCCCGATATAGACCGCCGAGAGCGGTGCTATCGAGTAGTCGTAGTCGGTAACGGGCTCAAGCGGTATGGCATAAGCCTGCTTGACGAAGAAGGCGTTGTTGCGGTAGGAGTTCTCCGCCTCAGCCTCGGCTAACTTCATAGGCACACCCGAGGGGTGCTCGAAGGTGGTGTCGGCAACAGCCCAGATACCCACCGTACCTCCATTCTCTCGCTGCTCGATGCGGTTGTTGATGTAGGCTGCGTGGATAGAATAACGCTTACCCGTATGGGCAAAGGCTGCCGAGAGATTGTGATTCTTCGTGGTCTGCCAATCGTACAAGCCCTTCGTGCCTCGCGACTTATAGCTCACGTTGAAGCTCGTCGAAGGCGAGACGTTGTGGGCTGTGGTAATCTCGAAGTGCTCCTCGCGGTACTTCTTCTGTCCAGACTCTAAATACATAAAATTGAGGTATGGAGTCTTGGAGTTATAGAAAGGTACGTTATCCATACGATAGGTGTAGGAGTCGTACGACTGTGCAAAGAGGAAGTCGGGCGAGTCGGGACGCTCGAAATAGTTAAACGGAAGGGTTGACTGTCCCAAGCCTCCCATAGTCATATCACCCACACCCTTAAGGAAATAGGGGTAGTCGATACGCCAATTCATCAGCGTAGTGTCGAGCGGCTGTACATAGACCTCGTTCATATCGCGGTCGACGTTCCACAGGAAGTTAGGCAGGGCACGTACCGTGTCGGAGAAGTAATACGACTCTAAGGGCTTACGGATGCGGGCAGTGCGGGTGGAGTCCTCCATCATCCCGTTCTGACTACCCTCCTCGCCCTCGGCGAAGTTACCATAGGTGCTCTCGCCACCAAGCGACACCTGCTCACCACGCTGCTGTGCTCGGGCGATATCCGACGCACTAATTTGCGACGATGCCACCTCGGGCAGCACCACAAGTGCCACCAGCATAACCGATATGTAGAGCAAACGACGCATCTGTATAATCCTTTTACTTTTTCAAACTCTGAATAGCCCATCGTACAACCGAAAAGAGGATGTAGATGAGGATGATGGCAGGCACTGCAAACTTGGTGAACACCGCAACGAGCACCACGCTCAGCAGGATGAACACATAGCGTATCTCGTTGCCACGCCAGCCGTAGCCCTTGAACTTCAACGCAAACATCCTCACAGGCGAGATGAGCAGATATGCCATAACGATTGAGATAATCAATACAACCTCCTTACTGAGAGCTACTTCGCCACCCGACATAAGCATAGCCAATGAGAGGCAGAAGAGACCGTTGGCAGGGGTTGGCAAGCCGCAAAACTCGGTGTGCTGCGTATCGTCGATATTGAACTTCGCCAAACGCAGTGCCGAGAAAGCAACGATGATAAAGCTCAGATATTGTGCCACGCCCCAATACTCGGCAGGAATCCAGCCACACGACGTAGCATCGCCCACGAGGCAGAACATAGCCACCGCAGGCACCAAACCGAAGGATACCATATCTGCTAACGAGTCCAACTCGACACCGATAGGCGACGAACAGCCCAACAGACGAGCAGTGAAGCCGTCGAAGAAATCACATACCGCAGCAGCAACGACCAACCAGAAAGCTAACGTATAGTCGCCCGCAACAAGCAGTGCCACAGTGGCTGCCGCACCACAGCATAGGTTGCCGAGAGTGAGCATATTGGGTATCGTAAAAAGGCGTATATTCATCTTTTCAAATTAAATATTCATTACGAGCGGCAAATTTACGAAATATTTTTTATATTTGTATAAGAATTGAAAATTCTTTGATACAAAGCTATGGAAAATAAGGCATATTGCATTATAATGGCGGGCGGAAAGGGCACCCGTTTCTGGCCACGCAGCCGTAAGGCGAAGCCTAAGCAGTTCCTCGACATCTTGGGAACAGGTAAGACTTTTATACGCTCCACATACGAGCGATTTGCTCACGTCGTGCCGAAGGAGAATTTCCTCGTGGTAACGCACCAACGCTACCGCGACCAGGTGAAGAAGTATCTGCCCGAGCTGGAGGATAGTCAGATACTCTGCGAGCCTCGTTCGCGTAACACAGCCCCCTGCATCGCATACGCAGCATACTCCCTGCTCAAGCGAGACCCCGAGGCGAAGATGATAGTTACGCCAGCCGACCACTTCATACTCCAGGAGGTAGATTTCGTGGAGATAATAAAGGAGTGCCTTGGCTTCATCGAGAGCGAAAACGCACTGATGACATTGGGCATTGAGCCGAGTCGTCCCGACACCGGATATGGCTATATTCAGCGTTCAAGCGACGCTTTAATTAGTCGCGTTAAGTGCTTCACAGAGAAGCCAAACCTCGAGTTAGCACAAGCCTTCGTGAGCTGTGGCGAGTTCTTGTGGAATTCGGGTATTTTCATCTGGAAAGTGAAGGATATAGTGGCAGCCTTTGAGCGTCATCTGCCCGAGCACCATCAGCTCTTCGAGAGCATCATTGATGATATAGGTACGGAGCGTGAGAAGGAGGCTTTAGAGCGAGTGTATTCGGAGTGTAAATCCATCTCGATAGACTTCGGTGTGATGGAGAAGGCGGACAACGTATATGTGCGTGCAGGCGACTTCGGATGGAGCGACGTAGGTACGTGGGGCTCGGTATATCAGCTCTCGCAGAAGGACCGCTACGCCAATGCCAAGCCTGGTGGCGACTGCTACTCCTACGACACACGTCGTTGTGTGATATCTATCCCACGCGACAAGATAGCTGTGGTGAGCGGATTGAAGGATTATATCGTGGTCGACACGCCCGACGTGCTGCTTATCTGCCCACGCAGCGAGGAGCAAGGCATAAAGAAATATATCGACGACATCCGCTTCGAGAAGGGTGAACAACACACCTAAAGCAATTAGTAATTAGGAATTAGGAATTAGGAATTAAGGGATATTAAGGGTTATTAAAGTCTCAATGATAGATTTTACACTGAAGACTTTAATATCCTTTAATGTCCTTTAGTATCCTTTAACCACCCTCGCTTACTCGCAGCCTTGAATTGATAAATAGGGAGGGTGATTAATTTTGAATTTTGGCAAGACCTAAAGGTCTTCCCTTGTCTGCTCTCGCTCGGCATAGCTCAAGCAAGCTTGGCTCTGCTCTCGCTTACTCGCAGCCTTGAATTGATAAATAGGGAGGTTGATTAATTTTGAATTTTGAATTTTGAATTTTGAATTGTAACAACCTGCTACAACTTGACGCCCCCTTGTAGCAAGTGTAGCAAAATGGGCATTTTCCGAGATAACACGCTGATTATACGTGAGTTACGCTGCTACAAATCTGCTACAACGTGTAGCAAAACTGTAGCAGAACTGTAGCAGAAGTGTAGCAAGATTGTAGCAAGATTGTAGCAAACCCAACCTCAATAGCAAAAAAATGTAAAAATATTTGACTTTTGGAGTACCAAAGTTCATTTTCTGTATTATATTTGCAGTGTGATACGATAACTATCTGCACTGCCT
>SUZI01000006.1 GCA_015060005.1 Rikenellaceae bacterium | reverse complement strand
GGAAATTTGGGAACCATCAAAAAGCAGCCTGAAAGTGTTAAATTTTAGAATGTATTGATAATTAAAGGTTTACAAATGGTTATTTCTGGTTGTTTTTGGTTGTTTTGGGCTTCTAAATACAATTTTCAAATGCCTCATATCCAATCTCAGTAACGCTATCGGGAATAGTTATACTTGTCAGCGAGGTGCAATTTTTGAATGCATAACTTCCAATCGAAGTAACGCTATCGGGAATAGTTATACTTGTCAGCGAGGTGCATTCTTCGAATGTCGCAGTTCTAATATTAGTAACGCTATCGGGAATAGTTACACTTGTCAGCGAGGTACAACCACCGAATGCAGCTTCTCCAATCTTAGTAACGCCGTTTGGGATTGTTATACTTGTCAGCGAGGTACAACCACCGAATGCATAATCTCCAATCTTAGTAACGCCGTTTGGGATTGTTATACTTGTCAGCGAAGTGCAACCAGAGAATGCATAATCTCTAATTGAGGTAACACTATCGGGGATTGTTATACTTGTCAGCGAAGTGCAATCTCGGAATGCAGAAGCTCCAATCAAGGTAACAGGCGCATTAAACAGTAAGATGCCTTGGTTGTCTTTGTAGGTATTACCTATTATAGTCGCTCCAAAATCATCTTGTCCAGGTGTGACAATATTCCCATCTGAAGAGGTATAATAAATAACACCTCGAATCTCCGCCGGTGCTTGTACTACCAACATTTGTATTGTTGGAATATCAACATAGTCTTTGGCAAAAATAGACACTTGTGCCGAACGGTTCTCAGCGGTGACATTGGTTGTTGCCGATAAGTTAATACCGCCTTCAACTACTTTGCAAGTAAGCCAATCGGCATCATCTGTTACATCATACTCAACGCTTGATACAACTTCGACGAACTGTTCACAAGCAACATATTCAAGAAGAACTCTATTAACAACTTCAATTATAGGTGTAAACTGCTCCTGCACAACTGATATGTTTATTGAGGGTGCTTCAGAGTTCTCTTTGGGTGTAATAGTAACCTGCGCCGAACGAGTTTCAGCATCATTATTAGCTGTTACCGACAGGTTAATACCACCTTCGGCTACTTCGCAAGTAAGCCAATCGGCATCATCTGTTACATCATACTCAACATTCGATGAAACCTCAACAAATTGTTCGTTGGCAACACATTTAAAGGAAACACTCTCAACAGCCTCAATCACAGGCGCAAACTCGGATTGGACAACATATACCTCTTGATTGAGGTTGAAGTTTTCATTTTTCAGTGCAATGGTCGCTTTGCGCTCACTCAACGTCGTATTGCGTTTTACAGTAAATTTCAATGGTTCCTCACCTGCGATGCCGTCAGAAGTTTGCAAGGTAACCCAATCGGCTGAGCATGTCGCCACCCAAGAGTATTCAGCATTGACAACGAGTTCGCACTCACCGCCTTCGAAATCAACATTTACTCGACCTTTCGACACAGAAATTGAGCCTCCGGTAGATCCGTCAGCCTTCCTTTGTTTGAACACCACACTTTGGAGTACCTCGCCCTTGGCATCTTTGATTTTGACGGTAGCTTGACGCTCCTGGTTCGTTTCGTTTTTAGAAATGGAGAATGTCAGCGTCTCGGTGCGTACGGCTCGTGTATCGGACACACTCAACCATGACTTTGCCTCTTCAGGAATATTAACCGAATATTCGAGATTGGTTGTTACTTTAACATTAACAGTTCCACCATCAGCCTCGACAATATAGTTGCCGTTGCCATCAATATCAAAAACAGCCTCTTCCGGATTAGGATTGTCGTTGCCACCACCGGGCTGCTCTGTGGGGTTTTGAGGTTTGTCGCTCTCATCAACGCCACCTTCGGTACAAGCAGAGGTAAACATCACCACCATTGTCAATAAAAGCAATAGTTTCTTCATAATGTTTGATTTTATGGTATTAAATTTTTAATAGGTATATTCACATTTATAGGATATTTGCGATTGGTGCCATTGATACAGTTGCCTCCATTTTGTGGTTGCAAGTCAAATATCAACATACTCTCAATTTTGCTGATTAACTGTTTGGCGTAGTCCTCATCGGTCCACTCAACAAAGAGTGCCGAGAAATTCCACTCCCGCAATACGGTAAAAACCTTGTGCAGGTCTTGGCTTGTGTAAGTGTCTTTCTTATGGGGATAATTAGCGTTGAAGACCGCTCTTGGAAGAGAGTTTAGAAAAGCTCCCTTTCTGCAATCGAAGTGTGCTCCTACTCGGTCGGTAATGCTTCGTGAGCAACTCTTGCCGATGTAGAGTTTATCACCAAGGGGCGATTCAAAGAAATAGAAACCTATGCAACTATTCTCAGGTCGATAGATGTCGTAGTAACATAAATCTTTGAGCAATTTATGGGGAATAGTCTTGATAAACTGCTCAATATGCTTTAGCGTCATATTGGCGAGATTGCTCTGCGAGATAACCTTGTAACACATAATAACACATACGCCCGTAACAACTCCCAATACGGATTAATATCATACAGAAAGTGTGGAGCTGACTTCCGTTTATCTGCAAGAAGGCTCTGACAAAACCCGAAACGAATAAACGATACAAGGCCCCACACCTGGATAGTATGGGGTGTATACACAAGAAGGTGCATAGCCGCATAACTATACAAGAAATGAGTGCTGTCGTTATCCTCGTTTCGTTGAAAACTGTCAGATTTTCTTGCAAGGATAAAAGCGAAAACACTTTCACCAAAAATATGTCTGCCGAGGGTATAACTCCCACGACACCACAAAATTAGTAAAAATTCCGCAAATGACAACACTCCGTGGGGCCTTGTTTAGGCACGATATAAAAAATCGTTACTATCAAACAACAAAAAGGCGGTGAAAATCAATTCACCGCCCTTAACAAATATCATTTCTAATGCTTACTGTATCTCAATAAGCTTAGCATCCGCAGCTACTGCCTCACCCTCTGCAACGAGAATCTGCTTCACAGTGCCTGCGTAATCTGTTGTGATGTCGTTCTCCATCTTCATAGCCTCCAATGTCAGCACCGAGTCGCCCACCTTAACAGTGTCGCCCACCTTCACCTTGATAGCGATAACGCGACCTGGCAGCGGAGCATTTACGGTGTTACCTGTGATAGGAGCCTTAACAGCTGCCTCAGCCTTTGGAGCAGTCTCCTCAGCCTTTACCTCAGCCTTTGGCATAGCCTCGTAAGCCTTCTTCTTCTCATTTGTAAGGAATGTCTTAGCTACCAATGGGAACAATTCGAGCAGCAATACCTCCTTCTCGTTAGCCGCCAACTTTACGCCACCAGCCTCCGGAAGCTCTGGGTTAGGCTGCATCGTATACTTCGACGTATCGTATGGAGTCTCCTCGCGTACACCACAAATCTTCAGACGGAACTCTGGGTCTACAGCCTTTGGAGTATGACCATACTCACCCTTCACCAAGCTCACAAACTGCGAACTCTTGTTGGTATACATCGCACGACCTGCCTTCTCATCCATTGCACAGTTCACAGCCTGAGCACCTACAATCTGCGATGTAGGGGTTACGAGTGGAGGCAAACCTGCATCCATACGTACCGATGGGATAAGCTCCATAGCTCGTGGGAGGATATCCTCAGCCTTGAGCTGCTTGAGCTGTGCCACCATATTTGAGTACATACCGCCAGGAATCTCAGCCTTCTGTACCAACTCATTTGGTGCTGGGAAGCCGAAGTAAGCCTCAATCTTCTGACTTGCGTCAAGCAATGCAGCAAAGTCCTCAGCCTCGGCAGCCTTCACAGCCTTATCCAAGAGGGCATCCACCTCCGCAGGTACAGCATCTGTCATAGGGTTGAATGGTTTTGGAGCAGGCTTCTCTGCACCAAATACCGAAATCTCCAACTCCTTGCGTATATCCTTCAGCTGCTCATTAATCTTAGCCACAGCCTCCATATTTGCCTGCAACTCTACACCCATCTTCTTGCAGAAGAGGTAAACGAGCTCAATTGCAGGAGCACCTGTGCCGCCACCGAACCACCAGCAGTTGGTATCAACAACGTCTACGCCTGCTGCGATAGCCGCGTATACCGATGCCAAGCCATAGCCAGGAGTACAGTGTGTGTGGAAGTCGATAGGCACATTTACATTCTTCTTCAACAGCTTAATCAGACCGCTCACACGCTGTGGAGGAATCAGTCCCGACATATCCTTGATAGTAATCATATCTGCACCCAACGCTGCCATCTGCTTAGCCTTGTCGATGAAGTACTCGTCGGTAAAGATAGGCTGCTGAGCCTTCTTGCCAAAGAGCTTCTGGAAGAACGATGGCTGTGGATACTTAGGGTCTACGGTGTAGCAGATAGCACAATCAGCGATACCGCCATACTGCTTAACGTACTTGATTGTCGACTTCACGTTATCCACGTCGTTCAGTGCGTCGAAGATACGCATAATGCCCAAACCGCTCTCGATAGCGTTGCGGCAGAAGCCGTCGATAATTTCGTCAGTGTAAGGTGCATAACCAAAGAGGTTACGACCACGTGAAAGGGCTGTCAGCTTCGATACGTCGCCTACTGCCTTATGGATGGTCTCTAAACGAGTCCAAGGATTCTCACCCAAATAACGCATTACAGAGTCGGGCACTGCACCGCCCCAAACCTCCATAGCAAAGAAACCGGCATCCTTATAGTAAGGAAGGCAACGGTCTACCTGAGCCTGCGTCATACGAGTAGCGAATGATGACTGCTGACCATCACGAAGAGTCAAATCTCTAATTTTTAATACTCTTGCCATAGTTTTTTGTTGTTATTATATTAAATTCTGCTATTAAATCTCGTTTTGCTAGTTAGATAACATTCCAACCATCCACAAAGATAATAAAATAATACGATATTGCAACTTTTTTGTGATGAATTATTATCTTTGTATGTTGTTTTTTATAAAAATTACCGATTAGATGTCCGCTATTGCCATCATAACAACCATTTTCACCTATCTTGCAGTGCTATTTGTTATCTCCTTTCTCTCGGGCAGGAGGAGCGACAACGAGGGCTTCTTCATCGGCAACCGCCGCAATAGTTGGTGGGTTGCCACTTTAGCAATGATTGGGGCTGCTATGTCTGGCGTAACTTTTGTCTCTGTTCCTGGCAGTGTCGCCACCGACTCCTTCTCCTATCTGCAGATGGTCATCGGCTTCACCATCGGACAATTGATTGTCGCTTTCGTGCTTGTTCCGCTCTTTTACCGCAAAGGTATCCTCTCTCTATACCAATATCTCGCCGACCGCTATGGACTGACCACCCATCGCACAGGTGCCTGGTGCTTCCTTTTGGCAAAGATTATCTCCGCTTCGCTCAAGGTATACATCGTCGCGGCTATGATGCAGTTACTTGTCTTCGACAGTTTGGGCATACCCTTCACTCTGAACGTCATCGCCACTATGCTCATCGTCTGGCTATACACCTGTTGGGGAGGCGTACGTTCTCTTATCCCTACGGACATCATACAATCCCTGTGCCTTGTCGCTGCTGTCGGCATAGCCATCTGGGCTTTGTGTCGCTCTATGGGGCTCAGTTTGGGCGATAGCTATCAACTCATCGCCTCCGCTCCCGAGTCGCAGATTTTCTTCTTTGACGATGCTGCCTCGCCCCGCTATTTCTGGAAGATGGTTACAGGCGGAGTACTCTGTTTGGTCGCTATGACGGGCTTGGACCAGGATATGATGCAACGCAACCTCAGCTGCCGCACCGTCCGCGACTCGCAAATAAATATCCTCCTCACCGCCCTCTGCCAGGCTATCGTCATCACCCTCTTCCTTGCGTTGGGCGTGTTGCTCTACCGCTATATCGATTTTGCTGCTATGCCTTCGCCCGAGCGAGGCGACGACCTCTTCGCTATGGTCGCTGTTCAGGGTGGTCTGCCTCTCGTTGTGGGCGTTGCCTTCATCGTGGGTCTTATCTCTTCGACCTACTCTGCCGCAGGCTCAGCCCTCACCTCTCTCACCACCTCATTCACACTCGACATCCTCCCCGAATCTCGCTCCGTTGACGAGTCCAAGTTGCAACACCTCCGCCGTCGTGTACACCTTGCTATGGCAGTTGTTATGGCTGTTGCCATCCTTATTTTTGACGCCATCAACAACGACGGTGTCATCAACCTCGTCTTCCGCATCGCGGGTTACACCTATGGTCCCATCTTGGGACTCTTCACCTTCGGCATACTCTCTCGGCGACGTGTGCGTGAGCGATTTATTCCGCCGATTGTAATTGCCGCTCCACTACTCAGTTACGCTCTTCAGTGGGCTGCGGCATACTTTTTTTGCTACAATATAGGCTTTGAGCTTTTGGGCTATAACGCATTATTTGTTATCTTTGGGCTCTGGTTTTGCTCTTGCAGGACCGCAAAATAATTTACGAAATGCCTTTAGGATTATCTGTACGCAGTGTCGCTATGCCGATAGCGATTATCATAGGAGCTATCTTCTGCCGCGAGGTAGCGTGGGTTGATGCCGCCACCGATGGCTGGATGACCCCTTCATTTATCTTCATTATGCTCTTCTTTACCTTTTGTAAGGTCGACGCACGTAAGATTCGCCTCACGTGGCTTCATCTGTGGCTCATACTCTTTCAGGTCATCGGCTCACTTGCTATCTATTACGCCTTTGCGTGGTGGGACGTCGTTGTAGCTCAGGGAGCTATGATATGTGTTCTTGCCCCTGTTGCTATGGCGGCGGTCATCATCGGTGCAATGCTCGATGCCGACTTAGAGTCTATGGTGGCTTATAGTTTGCTTTGTAATGTCGTTATGGCATTTTTAGCTCCGGTCTATCTGCACGCCTTCGGCAATGGAGAGTGCACTATCTGGCAGATTTTGCAGAAGGTGGCACCGCTCCTCCTCTCGCCCTTCATCGCAGGACAGCTATGTCGCTTCATCCTGCCCTCTGTTGCTGGGTGGGTTGCCCGCAACGGACAGATATCGTTCTACGTGTGGGTGGTGTCGCTTACGGTCATCATTGGACGCACCTCGAGCTATCTGTTAGACAACAACCAGGGCGGTAAGATTGAGGCTATCTTGGCTGCTGTTTCTGCTGTGCTGTGCCTATTGCAATTCATCATCGGCTACCGCCTGGGCAAGCGTTATGGTGAGGCTGAGGCTGCGAGCCAGCTGCTGGGACAGAAGAACACCATTTTGGTTGTCTGGATGTCGCAGACCTTCCTCAACCCTATCTCTTCAGTAGCCCCTACTGCATATATCGTTTGGCAGAATATCGCCAACTCCTACCAAATCTATCATCACGATAAAATCAAAAAGAGCAATGGCAAAGAAGATTGACAAGACCAATGCAGCCCGTCTTCTCGACAGGGCTAAGATAGAGTATTCGCTCATTCCCTACGAAGTCGACGAGAACGATTTGGCAGCACAGCACGTCGCCGAGTCGCTTGGCGAGGATATCCGCACCGTCTTCAAGACATTGGTTCTCTCGGGCGACCGCAATGGCTACTTGGTCTGCGTTGTCCCTGGTAATCACGAGGTCGATTTGAAGAGGGCAGCCAAGGTCTCGGGCAACAAGAAGGTAGAGATGATACCTATGAAGGAGCTTCTCCCCACTACGGGCTATATTCGTGGCGGTTGCTCCCCTATCGGTATGAAGAAACGCTTCCCCACCTTCATCCACTCCACCTGCACCGAGCACGAGTTTATATACATAAGTGCAGGTGTCAGAGGCTTACAGATACGCATCCGCCCTGCCGACTTGGTCGCCACTACCGAAGCCACCATCGCCGACATCTCCTCCCCGATGGATAAATAGTAACAAAAAAATTGGGCTGCCCAACTTTATTGTTGCGGTAGCCCCTTTTTATAGATGTTCGGCGTAAATGAGGATTTCGAGGACAAGGCAGATGCCGAAAGAGCCTTGCAAGATGCACCCTTTACGTAGAAGCTGTATAACAAGAGCTATTTTGAAGGCTGCGAGTAAGCGAGGGCAGAGTCAAGCTATGCTTGAACTATGCCGAGCGAGAGCAGACAAGGGAAGAATAGCATATTCTTTCCAAGCTGCTCGCAGTCCGAGAAACCGCAGTTTACTTGGCGTAAATGAGGATTTCGAGGACAAGGCAGATGCCGAAAGAGCCTTGTTATACAGCTTCTCCTTAGAACCAAGCACTCGGGTTACACTGACTCTTCACCTCATCCTCGATAGCGTCATTGAGTGCAGGGAAGAAGGTATATCCCGACTGTCGCTCAAGCTCGCTAATAGAGATGTAGTCGCTATTCTGTATGTTGCAAGTGCTCTTATGCTTAATCAGGATTGCAATCGCTTTCAAATCCGAAGCATTTGTGATATCCTTTATCGCCTTACCCGTATTACCGCTCTTGGTACGAAGCAGCACCTTGTAGTAGTGCGATGGTATAGGGCAAGTCTTACCATCACGGTCCGTTGTTGATTTCGCGATTGACGAATCGTTCGTTGTAAGGAACAAAGCTCCCGTAACGACATAGAGCGTGTCGCTACAAATCTCCGAACGCACATCACTCTCTAACGAAGCCCAACCACCTTGATTGAACTGTGAAGCCTGTGGAGTCATATTGCTGTAATAGAAGGTTGGGCGATTCATCTCCTTAGAGCCTGTTCTGTCGCCCGAAGGAATCTGGTGTCCACGGTCATAGTTGCCGGTATAAGACTTCGACAAATTAGGCTGATATTGCGTTGGCACGCCAGGACCATACTGCCAATCCTCGGTACGACCTGTCGAGCCGATATGGGCATCGTGTAGCGGATATGCCACCCACGTTGCTAATTTATGCTCTCGGTCAAAGCAGATAGTGAAGTTACGCTGGTTGCTCTTACCGCCAACAGTTATTCCTCCGTGAATGACATAGTCAAATCCCTCTCGCTCATTACATACGGGCAGCTCTGCCCAATCGCGATATAGCACAACATCGCCCACATCACCACTTCCGCCAGACTCCGGTTTAGCCTCCTGCGATATGGTAAAGTTGAAGCTCTTGCCATCCGAGAACTCTACCGTAATCTTCGCCTGGCGAGCCGCAGTCGCAGAGTTATATGCCACGTTAACATCTGCCTCAACGCTATTGCGATAAGCTGTCATCTCACCGCTCAGCGTAGTGGCATTACCCTCAAACTTACACCAATCACTGCCCGAAGCGACCTTCGCCACATAAGTCTTACCCGCTGTTGCTGCCATAGTGAGTGTCAGTGTAGCACCGCCATAAGGAGCTGTTGTAGCCGACAACTTAGCCGATGTAGTAATCTCCACTATCTCTGCCTCGAGCGAAACGACCTGCTCACCCGAGCCTCCTGCTGTCAGCTTCACATCATCCAAGCGATGACCCTTCGACAAATCCGATACGAACATTATCGAGAGGTGTGATGGCACCTCCTTCAGGCGGAACGAAGCTGTTGCCATATCGAAACGACCATCGGTATCAGCCCCTGCCGGCATTGCGTAGTTTATCTCCACCCACGATGCACCATCCTGCGAGAGATAGACGTGAAACTCCGATTTGTCAAAAGTGTTATCGTCGCCACTCAGGTATCGCTCCGCACCAAACGTCAGCTCATACTTATCTTGCACCGCTGGCAGAGCAATCTGATGAATCTCGAGCGATGCGTCGCTCTGGAAATGGAGGTTATTTACACCCGAACCGGCATAATTTGAGTATCCGTCATCATCAGTAGGGATATTCGAACGCACCAGCACACTGCTGTAATCATAGAATACATCCGCTGCTCCAGAGCCCGTGGGATTTACATAATCCTCCACATAACTATCGCCATTATATGTCGCTGTCTGAGCATCAAAATCTTCATAGAAGACAACCTCTCCATCCTCACCGCCAGGGGTATCGCTACCGCCGCTCTGAGGCTTGCCTCCCTGCACAAAGCGGAACTGTTCCGATATATTGTAGTCTGCATTTGAGAGCGTGATAACCGCCTCGCGAGCCTCCTCTAACTGATTTTCTGAATATACGAAACTGAGATTATTATTACTCTTCGATACTGTCAGCCAATCACTCTGGCTCTTGCTAAACTTGAAATCCACATTCGAACGTACTGCAATTGTCTTGCTACCCGACTGATAATCCACCTCTATATCCTCGGGGCATACCAAATCTACGGTGTAGCCATCCTGCACCACCTTCACACGCTGCACCAGGGCGTATGCCGAGTTGCTGAAGGCAATGGTTGCCGAACGAGACGACGCAGTCTTGTTCTCGGCTATCTTTGCCACACACATTCTGTCATCCAGACCGCCCTTTGTACGCGACAAGGTTATCCAGTCGACATCCGTATCAGCCTCCCACATACAGGTAGCCTCCACGTTTATAGTCTTATCCTCGCCCAGCGATGATACATTAAGTTCCAGGGGCGTAACATTGATAACGGGCTCAACCTTGCTCGATGTAGAGTCGCCTCCACACGCTGCAAGCACAAATGCAGAAATAAATGCTGCAAACAAATACATTTTTCTCATAGTTGAAATGAATATAACCTCGCAAAGATAAGCAACATTCTGCCGAAATACAAAAAATCGGATAGTCATAAATGACTACCCGATAAAATTTGTATTGTTTTACAACTCTTTTTTACATCGAATACGATAGTGTAACGCCCAACACGCGAGGCTTTCCATAGCTAAAGAAGCTGTTACCCACCGACTTGAAATAGAATGTATTATATTCCGTATCGGTTAGGTTTTGTCCCCACAACGAGAGCGAGAAGTCGCCCTTTTGCAGCTCTACCGATGCACCCAGCTGCGAGTAGTAATCCTGGTAGTGGCTATTCGCCTCATCCCAATATATGCGACCTGCACCACGATAGTTCACGCCCAGCACAATCGCATCCAACAATTTACCATTCACACCTATCGTATAGCTTGCCGAAGCCGATGCTGTATGTTGCGGAGCGTATGGCAGATATTTTCCCGAATAATCCGCCTGACCATCGTTGTACTCCTTAAACTTGGCATTTGTGTAGCCATAAGCTCCCGTCATCTGCAAGCCCCACTGTGTACGCCACTGCAACGACGCCTCCACACCTCGGCTGCGTGATTTTCCAGCATTCGACATCATACGACCTGTTGTCGTACCCTCGGGGAATACTGTCAGCTGCTGGTCGCGGCACTCAATCCAGAACGCCGACACATCCACGAGCAATCTACCCTCTACGAACTTCAGATGTGTCCCCACCTCATAGTTCCAGCTGTACTCTGGGTCGTATGTCGTAACCGATGCCTCATCGTATGTTGCACCATCTGTTGACTGCTGACCCGATGCTGCTGTCGAGGGCTGTCCCGAAGGTGCTCCACCTGGCATACCGCCGCCACCTGGTGCTCCACCACCCATACCTGCCATAGCGTCAGCCATAAGTGCAGTCTTCATCTTATTTTGCAGTATATCCGAGAATATCTGCGTATTAAAACCTCCTGCCTTATATCCGCGAGTAACCGTAGCATACACATCGCCCACGCCTGTGGTATAGTTCACCGCAAACTTTGGCAACAACTCCAGAAAATCGAGCGACTCGCGACCCCTGAATGGCACCTCGACCGTTCTATCCAACACCGGCATATTAGGCACCATCGCCGACATATCAAATTTGTAATCCACCGCCGAGAAGTTGTCATAATCCATCGTTGTCTTCTCGTAGTCGAGTCGCAGACCTACCGTAAAACGCAGACGCTCTCCCGCACGAAGCGACGACTCGTGATAGAGTGCCAAACCGTATGTCGGGATATCAAAATTACTCTCAATATCAAACGGATTGACCTTCAGGAAACTCTTTATCTGCGGTGGCATATTACCAAGTATCAGGTTGTTGATTCCATCCTGCATAAACGATACCGGAGCCGACATATCTATCTTCTTGTAGAATCCGTACGCACCTACAATCCACTGATAGCGTCGCCACTGCTCTGCCGAACGCAACACCAAATCCTCCGAAAAGGCGTGTTCGTGCTGCTCCTGGATAAGTGTAAAGTATGACGCTGGGGTAAAATCGTTATCAATATTCATCTTGTCGTGCGTAAACTGATAACTTGTCTTCGAGAAGAAGTGTACTCGCTCACCCAGGTGCTCTACCGACAATCCGTCGCTCACCATCAGTCGCTCATAGCTCGTTGGCGAGTTGTACGAAGGCAACGACTGCACCCCTGTCTGCTCATCAAACCGTCCGTACGCATAACCGCCCTCGTTGGTGTAGCTCACCGACGCTACATTATCTATCTCCCAGCCTCTGCCGAGTGTCCATATAGTACGCAGGCGACCGCCGCTACTCTCACCCCAGTCGCAGTCCTCGCCCGTTGTGAGGTTTTCGAAGTGTCCATCCGTGCTATTGTAGTATCCCGCCAGCGAGAATGCAAATCTGTCGCTCACCTTATCATATACCGACGTCTTCATTCGCCACGTGTTACCCGTCGAGTACTCTACGGATGCACGCGAGCCCTGATACAGTAGTGGCGATATGGTATATACATTCATCTGACCTCCCATCGTATTACGACCATAGAGTGTACTCTGCGGGCCACGCAGGAACTCCACACGCTGCACATCCAACATATCGAAGTCGTAATTGTTCTTGTTCAGATATGGCACTCCGTCCACCAACATACCTATCACAGGCTGGTCGATACGTGTTCCAAAGCCACGCACATATATCGACGATGTCATCTTTGAGCCGTAGTCCGGCTGGTAGAAGTTGGGCACCACAGCCGACAAATCCTTCACCGAGAGCACTCTCTCACGCTCTATTTGACTCTGCTGCACGACTGTCGATGATATAGGTTGATAACGCAGTCCAACGTGCTGTTTTGGGTTTTTCAGCACCACCACCTCAACCACCTCTATATGCTTCTGTATGGTTGTATCTGCCTCCACTTGTGGTATCTCTTCCATAGAACCACCGATGAGTGGCAACATTGCAAAAAGTAGTTTCATTATCTTTCTGATTATTAAATTTCTCGCCGCAAAGTTATAAAATTGCCCACCACCCATCAACTATCATTATTGATAGTTTTTCTTTCTCGCTAAAAGTATTATCTTTGTAGCGATGAATTGCAAACCTCACATAGCCATCATCCATCCCAATTCGCTCTGCTGTTTGGCGATGCGAACTATCCTGACCGACATAGCACCCTTTGTCGGCGTCTTTCGCGATGTCGCTATCGCGAGCTATAACTCTATGGATGAGTATCTTGGCGAGCAGCCTGAGCCCATCATCCACTACTTCATCTCGGCAGATGTTCTACGTGCCCACATCGACTTTTTCACCCCTTTAGCACGTCGTTGCATCGTGCTCACCGAGGGCAACGATGCTACCGTTTCGCCCTCCTTCCGCTCTATCGACATACGTCGTCCCGAGCGTGAGCTGCTGAAGGCTTTTTTGATGATGCACAATGTCGAGCACTCTGCCCACGGCTTACAGCACCACATCCACGAGGAGGAGATGTCGCTTCTCTCCGACCGCGAGAAGGATGTTTTGGCACTCTGCGTCAAGGGCTTCATCAATAAGGAGATTGCCGACCGTCTCAATATCTCTACGCCTACGGTCATCTTCCACCGCCGCAACATCAGCGAGAAGATAGGCTCTAAGGCTATCGGTCGTCAGACTATCTATGCTGTTATGAATGGCATTGTCGATGTCAAGGATTTATAGTTTAACCCCCTAAAATATATCTTTATGAAACGTCTCTTCACCGCCGCTCTTTTGGCTGCACTCTTTGTCGGCACCTCTTGCCAGCCGCAGTCCACAGCCCCTGCATCAGCCCCTGCCGATGCTAATCAGACTATCGATGACATCCTCTCGCGTCGTAGCATACGTGCTTACAAGGAGCAGGCTGTGCCTCGCGATTTGCTCGATAAGATTGTCGAGTGTGGCATCTGGGCACCCAATGGTATGAATGCTCAGCAGTGGGAGGTACGTGTTGTCGACAGCAAGGAGTGGCTGGATAATATCACTGCTGCTTATAAGTCATCTGTTAAGGGCACTCCTGCCGAGCGTATGGTCGAGCAGCCCGAGTTCAAGAATATGTTCCGCAATGCCCCTGCTGTTATCTTCGTTGCTCATAAGCCGGGGCACTGCACGCAGGTCGATTGTGGACTTATGGCAGGCAATATGATGCTGGCAGCCACCTCGCTCGATTTGGGCTCTATATGTATGATGGGACCTATTGGTTTCTTCCGCACCGATGCGGGCAAGCCATTCTTGGAGAGCCTCCGCCTCAGCGAGGGCTATGAGCTGTTGCTCTGCGTAGGTGTCGGCTATGCTGATGAGCAGCCCAACCCCACCCCACGCAATATGGATGTGGTGCAGTATATCGACTAACCTCACCCAATCTTACCGTTATAAAAGGGCTGTCCAACAAATTGTTGCGACAGCCCTTTACTCTCTACTAATTACTCATCATATTAACGTCATTCCCCGACTAACCAAAGGTTAGGCGATGGGAATCTACCTTATACAAACTCAAAGGTAAAAACTATTTTTTTATTGCGACTTTAGTTTCCTTTAGTATCCCTTAGTTTCCCTTACTCCTTATCTTCCCTATCCTCCCTGCAAACTCAATTTCTCTCTACCAATTACTCATTATATTAACGTCATTCCCCGACTAACCAAAGGTTAGGCGATGGGAATCTACCTTATACCAACTATAAACTAAAAGGTAAAAACCATTTTTTATTGCGACTTTAGTTTCCTTTAATACCCTTTAGTTTCCCTTATTTACTCCCTAAACTCCCATTACTCTCTACTTCATTACTCATTGTTTTTGTGCCCTTTCAGGAACACAAAAAACCGCACCTCCCTTTCGGAAAGTGCGGCTCAAGCCTTATCAAAGGCTTATGTAGAGTGTACTTATTAATATTCAGCACCAACTAATGTATCAGCACCCGTAACATTCTCGTATGAAGGGTTTGTAATGGTATAATTACCGCCATCAGCACCAGAGATAATACCTCTTCTTGCGTCATCACAAACGATGGTTACATTCTTTACAGTAGCACCATTCAGAGCCTGTTGTGAAATGATACCAGAAATACCGCCCACACACTTATTTCCCTTAATAGTCAAACCTGAAGCTGCGAAGTTAGAGTAGTTAGCCTTCAAGCCACCGTTCATCTGAATATCAGAAATCACACCACCAATGGTCTGATCGCCCTCGATTGAAGAGCCCTCGTTAGCTGCGATAGCAATATCCTTAGCATTAACGCAACGTCTTGTGTAAGCCAAAACACCAGAGGTGTAGTTACCACCCTTGATAGTTACGTTACCCTTAACCAATACGTTCTCGATATTAGTGTAATATGGATAAGCGATAGCTGCAGCAGCGATATGACCCTCAGTAGAGATGTTTACGTTCTCGATAACGAGGTTCTTGATGTAGTTCTCGTTATTAGCGTCAACGCCCTCAGTTAGACCAAACAAACCTGCATAGGCATAGTTATCAGCGTCAAGAGAGATGTTGCTTATCTTCAAGTTCTTGATAACCTTACCATTGCCATCGAAATTACCCATAAAGCCGTGCTCCTGAGCAAATGAGCCAATAGGAGTCCATTCCTCGTTGTTGAGATCGATGTCTGCAATGAGCTTAATAGTTGAGCCCTTGTAGTATGAAGCACCGCTATTTACCTGCTCAGCAACATACTTCAAACCTACAGCATTGTCGATAAGGTAGGTTGAATTAGTCATACCGAGTCTTACAGCTGCAGCGGTATACTCAAATGTGTTTGTGCCATTGAGGATGTCGAAGTTAAGCAATGCCTTCTGAGCATCAGCCTTATCTTGTGTGCCGAAATCAGCTGCAGTGTAGTTGTGTACCCATACACAGTTCTTAGCCTTCAATGTAGAGTTCTTGATAGTAACATTGTTCATATCGTAGCCGCTATTGAATACGCGAACAGCTACGTAAGGAGACTCCAAAGTTGAGTTGTTTACATTCAGAGTAACCTCGCCCCAGTTGTTGAGGTGAGCAACAAATGCCATATCAGAGCCACCCAAGTTCTTTGCAACAACGCTCTCAAGGTTCAATACACCACCAGCGGTTACGTTGAATACGTTTGTTGAGTTGTTCCAACCCATATTCTGACCCTCGTGCTTGGTAGTGATAGTACCGTTAGCTACTGTCAAAGTACCACGAACATCAATCATATTGTAGTTTGTGCCAGTCTGAGTAGAAACAGCTGAGAGAGTCTTACCATTCAAGTCGAGTGTACCCTCGCCATTAAACGTGAGAGCCTCCTCCAAAGCGATATCTTCTGCCAAAGTGAGAACCTCTTCTGCAGAGTCAAGGTATACCATTGGATACAATGTTGAGAACTCACCGCCCTTGATGGTGATAGCCTCAGCAGCCAAAGCATCTTCGCCATAGCTATAAACATCACCCCAAAGACCGTTAAATGTACCACCTGTGATATTCAATGTCTCGATAGCAGTCTTATTTGCACCACCTGTCAAAGCAATGTCTCCAGTAAACTCACCGCCTGTAATGTTGATTTCCACATTCTGCATAGAGTTACCATAGCTGTATGAGTAGAGAGCCAGAATGTTCTCGCTATCTTTTGTTCCATCAACAGCTGTACCGATAATCTTACCACCATTGATATTTACATTTACCTCAGGAGCCTTTGTTGCATCAGCACTTGGCAACTGCAACCAAATTGCACGCAGACCCTTAAGCTCACCGCCATTGATTGTCAGATGTGCAGGAGATACATTTGCAAAGATACGCAAAGCAATATTGTGGTCATTAACAATCTTACTACCATCGTTGATAACAACCTCACCATTAGTCTGAACAGCATACAGAGCGTGTGGGAACTTGTCATTCTCATAACCTACAACATCTACCGATACAGTTGCACCGTTGATAGTCAACTTACCAGAATTGCTGATAGTGTAGTTACCCTTACCATAGTTTGTATCAGGCTGACCTTTGTACAAAAATGCTACATTACCGTTAGAGATTGTCAAATCACCATTGTTTACAATCATAGATGCACCCTGCTGCTCTGAATCGAACGAGAGAGTAAAGCCACCCAAATCGAGTGTAACCTTCTTGTTCTTAGCGATTGTCAAACCGTTCTTAATAGTCTCAGCACGTGTGCCAAGCAAATCATTCAAATCAATATCGCCTGTAAGGATAATCTGGTCTGGGTCGTTAGTATCGTCGTCATCGTTCAACGCGTCAAATGCATCAGCAAGGTCCTGTGCAGAAGCAACTGTTACAACATCTACATTGTGCTCTGTAGTCTCAAATCCTGGCTTAGTCTCAATACTGAACTTACCATCGCTTGTCAAAAGGCTACCTACGATGTTTGTACGGTAGTTACGCTGTACAGGAACTGAAGCGAACTCCATAACCTCACCAGCAGCATCTACCTTACCGTTAACGTCGGTATAAGTAAACTCTACGTCAACCAATGACTTCTCGCCACCTGTGAAGAGGTAGTTTACAGCCAACAAAGCTGTTGTAGTCTGTGCAGCAGCAGTGTCGAAAGTAACAGCGCCCTGATTGATACCATTACCAGCAACAAAGTCAAATGCAGTGTAGCCCTTCTTAACAACAACAGCAACATTCTTAACAACAACGCCAGACTGTGCAGCCTCTGAAGCGTCGTTAGTGATGATGTTCAACTGAGCGAAAGGACGCTTCAACTCAACAGTCTTTGTTACAGGACCTGTAATCTCTGGGATGTCGTTTACGTAAGCATAGAACGCATCGTAGTCCTTTGAGTTAGAAACCAAAGTAACAGCTGGGTTGTAACCAACAGTCTTTGCAGTCCAATTTACTGAGTAAGGAGAGTTCTCTGACTCTGCCCAGAAGAGAACATCATAGGTCATACCGTTAACGAAAGGAATCTCAACGGTAGCCTTCAGTTCTGCGTCCATTGTTGCAGTGCCATCAAAAAGCTTAGCACCATCAGCACGGTTGTACACTGCATAAGTGAGGTACTTAGCAAGTGTACCATCACCATGCTCAGCACGAGTTGCCAATTCAGGAGCAGCAACAGTGAAAGTAACTGTAGACTTCTCTGCTACAGGCTGAGCAACCTCGTCCTTCGAACACGCTGTCATCAACATTCCAAATGCTGCAACAGCAATCAAAAGAAACTTTTTCATAAAGTGTTAAATTAATTAATTGGTTAAAAATAAGTTATTTTAAGCGTAATCCATTGTTATTCAGCCGTTTAATAAACGATTTTACCCCCCCCCGATAAATTTAACTTATCGAGGAGGGCAAAAATTATCATTTTTAAGAATAACTATCTCTCTTTCAAGCTATTTCTCTAAATACAAATATACACATTATTTGCTAATCCACAACACCTTACGCCACCGCTCACCGCTCAAAAAACCACCAAAAACTCAAATTTCTCTTACCCACCAACAACAATTTTTTTTCATATTTTTTCACATTTTTTCATCCACCAAAAAAATTTACTCTCTACTAATTACTCATTATATTAACGTCATTCCCCGACTAACCAAAGGTTAGGCGATGGGAATCTACCTTATAGAACTAAAAACTAAAAACTATTTTTTATTGCGACTTTAGTTTCCTTTAATACCCTTTAGTTTCCCTTACTCCTTATCTTCCCTATCCTCCCAAAAAGCCAATTTCTCTCTACTGTTTACTAATTAAATCACAATTTTATTCTTAAAATATTTTGATATTACACGCCAAAATCATACATTTGTAACCACAAAAGGTTTGTTAAGGATTATGTTTAAGGCTTATATCTCATATCAGTACTTCTATTTTTACCGCACTTGCGGTCAGGATGTCGTATGCCGATAAGAGATTATTTGCTTTATGATACTTCAAAAATCCTGACCTACTCGCAGTTTGGTCGGGATTTTTTAGTTAAGACTATTACATATTTACATATAAGGTATGCTGAAGATTGCAATACAGGGATACGAGGCTTCGTTTCACCACATAGCGGCGATAAAATATTTTGGCAGAAACATCGAGATTTTGCCAAAAGACACATTCCGCGAGGTTGCTAAAGCTGTGAAAAATGGCGAGGCTACGATGGGACTTATGGCTATCGAGAACTCCATTGCTGGCTCGATAATTCCCAACTATAGTATTCTTCAGGATGAGAATCTTCAGGTCGCAGGCGAGGTATATTTGCCCATCACTCAAAATCTGATGGTTCTGCCCGATACCGAGTGGGACGATATCACCGAGGTCGAGTCTCACTCGATGGCTCTGTTGCAATGTGTCGATTTTTTGGATGCTCATCCGTGGCGACTAATCGAGTCGGACGACACCGCTCTTAGTGCAAAGCATATCGCCGAGAAAAAACTCCGACATACCGCAGCAATAGCGAGCGATTTGGCGGCTGAAACCTACGGTTTGAAGATAATAGCGAACGAAATCAACACAATAAAGAACAATTATACCCGCTTTATGGTGCTCAAACGCTACGATCACGACATCGCACCCGATGCAAATAAGGCATCACTATACTTCAAAACCGACCACGAGCAGGGTGCTCTGATACGTGCTTTGAGCCAATTAGAGGATATCAACCTATCGAAGTTGCAGTCCTACCCTATTCCGAGCGAGCCGTGGCATTATCTGTTCCATATCGACTTGGAATTCAATTCGTTAGATAGTTATATCCGCAACTTAGACCGTCTGCAACGTGTTACCGAGGAGGTACACGTCTACGGAGTCTACCACAACAACAAAGAGATTTAACACTTTATAATACAGTTAGTTATGGCAAAGATTGAGATTCGTCCATCGCATCGTATGGATTGCATTAAGGAGTACTATTTTTCAAAGAAAAATCGTGAAATCGCCGAGTTGCGTAAACAAGGACGTGATATCATTAGTCTGGGCATCGGTAGTCCCGATATGCCTCCACATCAGCGAGTTATCGACCGCTTAGCCTCTGAGGCTCAACGCCCTGACGTACACGCCTACCAGCCCTACAACGGTAGCGAGCTGCTGCGTGAGGCGTATGCAGCGTGGTACGAGAAGTGGTACAACGTGAAACTCAATCCCAAAACTGAGGTTCTCCCACTTCTGGGCTCCAAGGAGGGTATTATGCATATATGTATGGCGTTCTTGGATGCCGGCGATAAGGTATTAGTACCCAACCCTGGCTACCCTACTTATCGTGCTGCGGTAACGCTTGCTGGCGGTGATGTTCTGGAGTATCACCTCAACGAGAGTACCGACTTTTATCCTGATTTTGAGGCAATTGAGAAGGAGGACCTGAGCCGAGTGAAGCTGATGTTTGTCAACTATCCAAATATGCCTACGGGCACATTGCCAACCGTTGAGCTCTTCGAGAAGCTGGTTGCCTTTGCCCAGAAACACAACATTCTGCTCGTTCACGACAACCCATACAGTTTCGTGCGTAACAATCTGCAACTCAGCCTTCTGTCTATCCCTGGTGCGTGGGATGTAGCCATCGAGATGAACTCTACAAGTAAGGGACACAGTATGGCAGGCTGGCGTGTCGGTGTTGTCGTAGGTCGCTCGGAGTGGATAGCCGACATTCTCCGTTTTAAGAGCAATATGGACTCGGGTATGTTCTTCCCCGTGCAAGCCGCTGCTGCTGAAGCATTAGCGTTGGGCAACGAGTGGTTTGATGAACTCAACACAACATATTACGCTCGCGAGGCTGCGGGCTACGCTCTCCTGGATGCTCTCGGATGCGAGTATCGCAAGAATCAGGCTGGTTTGTTCGTCTGGGCAAAGATTCCTGCATCGTTCGAGGGCGACTGCTTTGCCTTCTCGGATAAGGTGTTGGACGAGTGCGATGTCTTTGTTACACCGGGCGGTATCTTCGGCAGCGAGGGCGAGCATTACATCCGCATCTCACTCTGTATGCCTAAGGAGCGTTTAGCAGAGGCTGCCGAGCGTGTAAAGAGTCGTTTCACAAAATAAAAAAACAATATGACAGCAACCATCATAGGATTGGGACTTATCGGTGGCTCATTTGCTTTGAGCCTGAAGGATAAGGGTTTATACGATAAAATATTGGGTATAGATAGCTCCGAGCGAAACGCAACGAAGGCTCTGGAGCTGGGGCTTGTAGATGAGATTGTAAGCCTCGATACGGCTATCGCTGAAAGCGACCTGATAGTTCTATCTACACCCGTTGATACCATTCCCGTGCTTGCCACCAAGATACTTAATCGTATCGGCAAGCATCAGATACTGATGGATATGGGCTCAACAAAAGAGGAGCTTATCGAAATAACCTCAATGCATCCCAATCGTGGCAGAATGGTTGCAACACATCCTATGTGGGGTACCGAGCATAGTGGTCCCGAGGCTGCCGAGCACAACGCCTTCAAGGGTCGCACGGTCGTTATATGCGAGAAGGAGCAGAGCGATGAAGATGCTCTGCAACAGGTAGTTAACATATACACTACGCTCGGTATGCCCATCCGTTATATGTCGGCTGAAGAGCAAGATATGCACTGTGCTTACGTATCGCATATCTCGCACATCACATCGTTTGCGTTGGCTCTGACGGTGTTGGAGAAGGAGCGAGAGGAGGAGCATATATTCGACTTAGCGGGTGGTGGTTTTGAGAGCACCGTTCGTTTGGCGAAGAGTCTGCCCAAGACGTGGGCTCCCATCTTCCTGGGCAACAAATACAATGTCTTAGATGTGCTCCGCGAGCATATTCATCAGTTGCAGATATTGCGTCGTATGATTGAACGCGACGACCGCGAGGGATTGATAGAGGCTATGCAACGAGCAAACAAGATACGTGAAATATTGAAATAGAGATATTATGGGAAAGTTTTCATTAGGCAACAAACGCCCACTCATCATAGCCGGCCCTTGCAGTGCCGAGACCAAAGAGCAGACAATAGAGACTGCTATGCAACTTGCTCGCTCGGGCAGGGTAGATGTTATCCGAGCCGGAGTGTGGAAGCCTCGCACCCAGCCCGGAACATTCGAGGGCATAGGCGAGCCTGGCTTGCAGTGGCTGTGCGAGGTAAAGGAGGCTACGGGGCTGCCTATCGCAGTCGAGGTGGCAAACCGCTCTCACGTAGAGTTAGCACTCAAATATGGTGTTGACCTACTCTGGATAGGTGCTCGCACAACCGTGTCGCCTTTTGCAGTACAGGAGATTGCCGAGAGCCTTCACGACAACCACGATGTGGCTATTTTGATTAAAAACCCTATGACACCCGACATAGGACTGTGGGCAGGAGCCGTCAACCGCCTGATAAACGAGGGTGTGCCACGCGAGAATATAGGTCTTATACATCGCGGATTCTCATACTTTGGTCATAGCAAATATCGCAACCCACCTATGTGGCATATGATATTCGAGATGCGTAGCCGCTTCCCCGAGATGATGATGATTTGCGACCCGTCGCACATCTGCGGCTGTCGACCTTTGCTCTACGGCATAGCACAGCAGGCTGCCGACCTATGCTACGACGGACTCATCATTGAGAGCCACATCTGCCCCGACAAGGCATGGAGCGACGCATCGCAACAGGTAACACCCGAGGACTGTATCACGATGATTGACAACGTGATGTGGCGTGCCAAGACCACCGAAGACCCCGAGTTTACAAGTGAACTTAACGTCTGCCGACAGAAGATTGACCAGATAGATTCGGAGCTCTTTGAACTGCTGAGCGAGCGTATGCGTACGAGTGATAAGATTGGCGAGATAAAGAAGGCTAACAACGTTGCCATCCTCCAGAGCAACCGCTGGGGAGAGATTTGTCGCCGTATGCTCTCGATGACTCGCGGAATGGGTCTGAGCGAGGAGTTTGTGAGTGCTATTCTGGAGACAATCCACTTGGAGAGTATATCTCGCCAGAACGAGATTATGAATAAGTAGCAGCTTATTTGCATTTTGTCCCGAAATTTGCTTAAATTTGTCGGGATATTATGGATAAATTTCTAACATATAAGGGTATCACGCTACACTACACCTTGCAGGGTGAGGGTAAACCCCTCGTACTCCTGCACGGATGGGGCTGTAATACCGAGATATGGGCACGTGCAGAGGCTTTCCTCAAGGAGCACTTTCGCTGTCTCACGGTAGACTTTGCGGGCTTTGGCAAGAGTGAAGAGCCAAAGGAGGTGTGGGGCGTGGAGGAGTACACCCAATCTATAGAGGCTATACTTCAAGCAGAGGGTATTGAGAACCCAATCCTTATGGGACACTCGTTCGGTGGCAGAGTATCGATAGTCTATGCCTCACGCAACACAACACGTAAGGTTATATTGGTCGATGCAGCCGGCGTGAAGCCCAAGCGGTCGCTGAAATACTACCTGAAGGTCTACACATTCAAGACACTCAAGCACCTCGCTCCGATATTCTTAGGTAAGAGACGTGCCGCAGCACTTATCGAGAAGCGTCGAGCAAAGGCGGGCTCTTCTGATTACAGCAACGCCTCGCCAATGATGCGTGCCATATTATCGAAGTGTGTAAACGAGGATTTATGCCATCTGATGCCACATATAAAAGCTCCGACACTTCTGTTCTGGGGCGAGAATGACACCGCCACCCCACTCGCGGATGCCAAGCGTATGGAGAAACTTATACCCGACGCAGGGCTTGTTACGGTGGCAGCAGCGGGACACTTCTCATTTCTGGAAAACCCCGTACTATTCGAGCGAGTGTTGAAGAGTTTTTTAGCTAAAGATATGACAAACAAGCAATAAGATGAATACGACGATTATCATACTCGCTGTGCTATACGTAGCAATATGGGCACTCATCGTTCGCTACGATGTACATATGTTTCAGCAAAACTCATATCGAGTAAATCGTTACTTGAATTGGTACAGGCAATGCCACGCCATACCTTACACAGCTGTGGCATTGGGTATGGGCGTAGTGAGCTCGTTTGCCTCGCCGCTCGCACTCTGCATCACGTCGGCGGTAGCGGTAGTGATACTGCTCATACTATCGTTCCGTACCAAGCAGAAGACTCCGCTGGTATATACAATGCGTGTCAAACGACTGCTGCTGACAGCATTCCTGCTCACAGGAGCTATCATCACCCTGCTGTGGATATACCTGCCACAATACTGCTTCACGATAGCCTATGCGTTGCTTATCATACCGATAGTGATGCTCACGTCAAACATCATCAACAAACCATTGGAGGCATATATCGCTCGCTGGTATTACAACGACGCAAAACGTATCCTGCGTTCGATGCCCCACCTAAAGATTATAGGCATAACGGGCAGCTTCGGCAAGACATCAACGAAACACTATCTATATCGTATACTCTGTGAAAAGTACAACGTGCTAATGACACCTGGCAACTTCAACACCACATTGGGTGTTGTCCGCACCATACGTGAGCACCTGAAGCCTCACCACGAGGTCTTCATCGTAGAGATGGGAGCTAAGCAGACGGGCGACATTCGCGAGATATGCGATTTGGTACACCCTACGATAGGCATAGTTACCGCTGTTGGTGAGATGCACCTGGAGACATTCCACACCGTAGAGAACATCTTCCGCACAAAGTTTGAGCTTATAGAGGCTCTGCCCGAGGGCGGTATGGGTGTGATAAACCTCGACTCGGAGGTGATAGCCCAGGCTAAAGTACATCGCCACTCCAACACGGTATCGTACAGCGTGGAGCACACCGAGGCAGACTATCGGGCTGTGGAGGTTAAATACTCCGCCCGCGAGACATCGTTCAGCGTAGATTGCCGAGGCGACATACGCGAGGGTTACACCACACACCTGGCAGGCAGAGGCAACATACTCAACCTCCTGGCAGCAATAGCGGTAGCCGACAAGCTCAACGTTGCGGAGGCGTTGCAGAAACGTGCCATACGACAGATTGAGCAGATAGAGCATAGACTAAACGTGCGACACACAACGGGTGGCGTAGCTATAATAGATGACGCATACAACTCAAATCCGGCAGGAGCGAAGATGGCACTTGAGGTGTTGCGAGAGTTTGAACGCCCCGCAGGAGCACGTGCGATAGTGGTAACACCCGGCTTCGTGGAGTTAGGAGAGCGTCAGGCAGCACTCAACACCGAGCTTGGACGACAGATAGCTCGTGCGTGCGACATAGCTATCGTGGTGAACAGGACAAACCGCGAGGCGATAGTTGGTGGCATCGAGAGCGAGGGCTTCGCGAAAGAGAATCTGCTCATAGCCGACTCGTTTGCCGAGGCGACAGCCCTGCTCACACCGATGTTGCGTAGTGGCGATGTCGTGCTATATGAAAACGACCTACCCGACTCATTTAAGTAGAAAAACAATAAAATAAAAGATAAAATGAAGACCAAAATCAATGTAGGAGTAATCTTCGGCGGTCGCTCCGTTGAAAATGAAATTTCGGTACTGACAGCCATCCAGGCTATGGAGGCTCTCGACACAGAGAAATACGACATCACCCCAATATACATCTCAAAGCAGGGTAAGTGGTACACAGGCGAGGCTCTACGCAAGAGCGAGAACTACCGCCAGATGGATAAGCTCTTCAAGGAGTGCGAGGAGGTATATCTCCGCCCACTATATGGCGACAACAACCTCTACAAGGTGAAGAAGTCGCTGTTTGGATCCGACGTGGCAGCTACGCTCGACGTGATACTCCCCGCTCTGCACGGAACAAACTGCGAGGATGGCTCTTTCCAGGGAACGATAGAGATGACAGGCATACCTTATGCAGGCTGTAATGTGCTGGCATCGGCTAACGGTATGGATAAGATAACGATGAAGATGATTCTTGCCGAGAGCGGCATACCTGTGATAGACTATACGTGGTTCAGCGACAAGGAGTGGTTCGACGCTCAGGAGCGTGTTATAGAGCGAGTGGAGGCTAAACTGCAATACCCTCTTATCGTGAAGCCAGCCGACTCGGGCTCAAGTGTGGGTATCTCGGCGGTACACGACCAGAAGGAGCTCATCGTGGCGGTGGAGAATGCTGTTACATATTCGAAGCGTATCATCGTAGAGAAGCTTGTCGAGAAGCTCAAGGAGATAAACTGCTCTGTTCTGGGCAACTACTACGAGTGTGAGGCTTCGGTATGCGAGGCACCGATACGTAGTGGCGAGATATTGAGCTACGCCGATAAGTATCTCGGTGGCGGCAAGGGCTCGAAGGGTGCTGTTAAGCAGTCGGAGGGTATGCGTTCGACCGTAAGAGAGATACCTGCCAACCTCCCCGAAGCAACAACCAACTTTATCCGCACGACAGCTGTTGAGACCTTCAAAGCCCTGGCGTGCGACGGAGTGTCGCGTATCGACTTTATGATTGACGAGGCAACGGAGAAAATCTATGTCAACGAGATTAACACCATCCCTGGCTCACTCTCATTCTACCTGTGGGAGGCTACGGGTGTGAGTTTCCAGGAGCTGTTAGAGCGACTCATTGCTATCGCCTTCCAGCGTAAGCGAGACTCGTCGTTCAAGACCACAAGCTACAAGGAGAATATCTTTAACTACTCGACAGGAGCACTCGGAGCAAAGGGTGCTAAGGGTAGCAAGCGATAATTAACCTAAAAACCTAAAGGCTATGAGACGTTTAGTTCTATTTTTTGCATTACTACTCATCGCAGGAGGGGCTTCGGCACAAACGCTGACACGACCAAAGCTCAAGTTGGGTATAAAGGGCGGTTTAGACTACCACTCTAACGACTTTAGAAGCGAGGAGTATCGTTTCGACATAAAGTCAAACACCGGATGGTTTGTGGGCTTGGAGGCTGACCTGAAATGGAACCGCTGGGGTATACATCCCGAGCTGCTCTTCTCGCACAACGCACTCGACGTGGAGTCGCCTACGGGCTATGAGAATAAGATTAAGCTCAATAAGGTAGACCTGCCGATATTGATTGAGTATGAGTTGTGGGGACTGATTAACCTGCAGGCAGGACCATATTTCGCTCTCTACACCAAAGCAAAGGGTGCCTCGGAGCGGTTTCGCCAGAATATGCAGGACATAACACGCGGCGAGTGGGAACTGAAACGCCCCGGATTTGGCTATGCAGTAGGTGCGGAGGCACGTTTGTGGAAGTTGCACTTCACGCTGCGTTACTACGGCACATTCGGCAATGGCGAGGGTAATGGCGTATACACGTACACTGACCGCGATGGCAATAAGGTGCAGGTGGATGATGAGATTGACGGAAGTGTGAAGATGTCTAACCTGCAGTTTGGTATAGGCTGGTATTTCTAATATACACAACAAATAGAAAGGGGTTGCCGCAACTTATTTGTTGGGCAACCCCTTTATTTATAAGTTGTATAACAAGTGGGATTTCAAGGCTTGTTAGACAGCTTCTTTTATTTATTCATCTACCCTGCCTGGGTATTGCTCGAGAGCTTTACCCAAGAGGAAGAGGGCACGCTGCAAATCCTCCTTCTTCAGCACGTAGGCTATACGCACCTCGTTGTGGCCCTTACCCGGAACGGTATAGAAACCTGAGGCGGGTGCCATCATTATAGTCTCACCCTCATACTCAAACTCCGACAAGCACCACGCACAGAACTTATCGCTATCGTCAATAGGGAGCTTCGCTACGGTATAGAATGCACCCATAGGGATAGGCGAATAGACGCCGGGTATCTTATTCAGACCGTCAATCAAACAGTTACGACGCTCGATATACTCCTCATAGGTGTGAATCATATATGAGCGAGGGGCATCTATCGAAGCCTCAGCTACAATCTGTCCCAAGAGTGGTGGGCTGAGGCGTGCCTGACAGAACTTCATCACAGCATCACGCAGCTCCTTATTCTTCGTGATGAGAGCACCGATACGTATGCCACACTCCGAGTATCGCTTCGACACCGAGTCAATAAGCACTACATTCTGCTCGATACCCTCCAAGTGGCAAGCCGAGATATAGGGCGAGCCGGTATAGATGAACTCGCGATAGACCTCATCCGAAAAGAGGAATAGGTCGTGTTTCTTAACAATATCGCGTATACGATTCATCTCCTTACGGGTATAGAGATAGCCCGTAGGGTTGTTAGGGTTACATATCAGAATACCGCGTGTACGCTCGTTGATAAGAGCCTCGAACTCCTCCATCTCGGGCAAGGCAAAGCCCGACTCGATAGAGGTAGGAACGGTGCGTATGATAGCTCCTGCCGAGATAGCAAATGCCATATAGTTGGCATAGGCTGGCTCGGGCACGATAATCTCATCGCCTGGGTTAAGGCACGACATAAAGGCGAACAACACTGCCTCGGAGCCTCCCGTTGTGATGATGATATCATCGGGCGAGAGCTTAATCTGATATTGGTCATAGTAGCCCACGAGTTTCTCTCGGAGCGAGAGGAAACCATCACTCGGACTATATGCCAACACATCAATATCAATATTTCGCAGCACCTCCATAGCCTCCTGAGGCGATGACAAATCGGGCTGACCGATATTGAGATGATAAATCTTTGTTCCACGACGCTTAGCCGCATCTGCCAACGGCACCAACTTACGTATTGGCGACTTTGGCATCTCTACTGCACGATTAGAAATAACAGGCATATCAAACTATATTACGGTTTCTTAATCTATCTCTTTGGTCAGTATATTCAGTTCTGTGGTACCTGCCTTACGGGAAAAGAGCTCTGCCACAGCATAGCCACCCCACGTAACAAGCATAGCATACATTGCGGTAAGATACATTGCGGTGTCATATCCGACACTCATCCTACGGCACAGATACCACACACCCACAACAGATGCCTGCATAGCAACAAGGCTGATACTCGTCAGTTTATGGCTCAGTCCCAGGCGGATAAATGAGTGGTGGAGGTGGCTGCAATCGGGCGAGAATGGAGAGCGGTGTTTTATGATACGCGAGAACATAACCCTCAACGTATCCAGCACAGGGAGCGACAACGTGGCAAAGGTAAAACTCACCACATATCCTCCCAGCACAGCAGCACCCACAGCATAGAAACGCAGTGCGATAGCCACCACTATCAAGCCCAGCAGAAGTGAGCCTCCGTCGCCCAGATACATCTTACTCCTGCCGCCATAGACGTTTCTAAGCCAGAAGGGTATCAACGCACCCAACACCGCAAACGACAGCACCGCATAGCTCACGTCGCCCACTACGGAGAACATAACGCCATAGAGCAAAGCGACCATCATCACATAGCCCGAGCACAAGCCATCGACACCATCGATAAGATTAACCGAGTTGATAACACCCACACCACCTACAACCGTAAGCACCAAAGCCCACGAGGCAGAGAGATGGGTCAACGCTAACACTCCGTATAGATTATCGACAACTGCATCGGTAAGGTAGCATAACATAGCGACAAGCGTAGCCTCAACCACTACCCTGACACGCGGCGTAAGCCCCACCGCATCGTCAGCCACACCCACCATAAGCACGATAGCCATAGCGGCAATGAGATAGTAGCTGAGCGATAGTTCCTCGACCAAGCATCCCGCAAGAGCCAGACTGAACATCAAACCAAAGAACACTACGACACCTCCCATAACAGGCACAGGTCGACGATTCAACCTACGCGAGTTGGGGATATCGACAAAGTTTTTCTTGCGTGCGAGCCTCAACAGCAGCGGATATACCCACACCACCGCACACGAGGCAAAAGCTACGGGGCACAACACGCACCTGGCTACGTAATGCCAAAAAATAACATCCATATCAATGGCTTTTAGCTGCATCATCTGCAGCTGGTGCAGGCAGATGATAACCTCGTAGCTCGGCTATTGTCGTTCGAACAAATATGATTGAAGCCCCAACAATAAAACCCAACGCTACAAAGGTAATAAATATTATCATTTTTCGAGGTCTCGACGGCTTAAAAGGGATAGTTACAGGCGAAAAAATTGATAATACGGGTGTCTGCTCCTTAACCCGTATCCTCGCCTGCTCGAGTTGCATAGCAAGCTGCTCATAGATACTCTTAGCGAGCATATACTCCGCATCGATACGCTCGAAGGTGGCTTTGGCAGAGTTTCTTGTCGTATGCTGGTTGGCATCCAAATAATCGGCTCGAGCTGCCTGGAGTGAATCGAAACGTTCGCGAGCCTCATCATATCGCCGCTCGATAAAGAGCATATTGCTCCTCACTCGCTCCACCTTGAGTTCAATCACACGTTGCTCCAAATCCTGTACCACCTTTTCTGTAAGATGGGCAGACGCCACAGCATCGGGTAGCGTAACCTCCAGGAGGACATATCCATCAGCCACATCGTACTCCACTGCGATACGCGAGCGAAGATACTTTATAGCATCGTACTCCTCTGCCGTGAGTCTGTCTTCAACAGCCACAGGCTCTCGTCTCGCCTCAACAGACTTTATCCACTCACGCAGCCCCTCACGCCCATCGTCCTCACCAAGATACTCCACAATGGTAAAATCCCGCTGCTGATGGGCAAAACGCAGAGGATAGTGTATCAACTGACGCAGGAATGGCTCGGAACAGACTATATTCTCATACAGCGAGGCAGGCAACACCTCCACCTGGTCGGTTGCAGGCAAACTGATACCTGCCAACGAGGCTAACGATGCTATACGTGGAGAGAGATCAGCAGAGGTGTTCTGCTGCAGAAACTCACACCGTGCGGTATACTCCTTCGGGGTAAGCAGCACAACAAAGGCTGCCACGACAGCTCCCACGATAGTGCTGAAAAAGACAATATGTCGTCCTCGCCATAGCTCTATGGCGTAGTCTATCAGGCGTATCTCTTCTGTCGAACGTTGCATATCAGTTTGCTATATTTATCAGCGACACAACAATAGCCGCCATAGATGCTGTGGTGGACATCAAACCCATCACATCGCCTAACTTGAGAGGCTCCGCTATCGACTTCGAAGGAACAATAATTATACATCCAGGGCGTATCGCCGCATCTCTGCCCGAGGCGACCATACCATTCATATATATCACAAACGAGTGGCGACGACGTGCCCTGCTGTCAAAGCCTCCAGCCGAGCGGATATAGTACTTCATCGTCTCGCCCTCACGAAATGTTACCGAGTTGGGATAGAGCACCGCACCCATAACACGCACCGTAGCATTATATTTTGGCACAGCCACCATATCGCCATCACGAAGCACCACATCGGCATCGGAGCCGGGCGAGGAGATAGCCTCAGCAAGATTGATTCCTACGGGGTAGACCTTTGAGGCTGCAAGCAGCACGCTATCGTGCTCGACAGTACCCGCCTGGCGGTGTATCATATCCTGCAAGGTCTGGAACTGACGCTGCTCCTCGTCGGTCATACGACGCAGCAGATAGGCACCCTCGGCAAAGGCACCCGATGTCAGTCCTCCCGCCTCACGCACAACATCCGAGAGTCGCATATTGCGACGCACAAGAGGATAGCTACCCTCGAAAGCGACCTCTCCCTGCACGCTGACGCTGCTCTGCGTTATATAGACGGGTGAACGACGCACATATACCTCATCGAAGGGCTGGAGCCTAAACTCCGCATCATCTGCCGACAAGCCATCAGCAAGTGAGAGTGAGAAATTATCGAACAGTATCTCCTGCGGAGCTAAACTATCGGGTTTGCGGATGCGACGCGAGATAGTAATCTTGGCGTGCGAAGCCTCTTGAAGCAGACCTCCAGCCTCAACCAACAGATCTTTCAAGGTCATATTCTCAACATAGGGATAGGTGCCCTCGTGTTGCACCGAGCCAAACAACCGCACCGTCAAAGGCTCGACCATCTGCCCAACGGACCGCACCACAAGGCTATCATTGGGGCGAAGCATAACATCAGCCCTACCCTGCTCCACATCATTGAGGTTGACTGCAACCATCTCACCCATCCAATCGTCGCCCTCGCGATACAACAAAGCTCGCTCCATAAAGGCATCATCACGCAAGCCATCAGCCCTGAGTAGCAAATCGTGCAGCGTACGCACATCATCATCCAAAGCATAGCTGCCAGCACGACGCACCGCACCACTCACCGCGACACGATTTCTATCTCGGTCTATACCTCCGGCGACTATCACCGAGTCGCCATCGCAGAGCAGAAAATCGCGTGCCGCAGCCTCACTGAGCACGAAATGTTCTCGCTCAGCACCCTGCCTCCGCACAACAGACAATGCCTCACGATTGGCATTGGCAGCAAAGCCACCAGCATACTCAACGAGTTGCGAGAGGCTCTCCGAAGGCAACACCTCATACGACATAGCTCGCTTAACCTCGCCTGCGACACTCACGACCATACGTGGTGGCGAGACCAACACTAAGTCGCCATCGCGGAGTGATACATCTACGGAGTGGTTGCCACCGATGATATAGTCGTAGAGGTCGACCTTGCGAGGCTGCTCCCCACGACGGGCGAGAGTAATCTCACGTAATCCTCCCCTATCGCTCACACCTCCTGCGAGATGCAGCAGATGAAAGAGCGTAGCGAGCGAAGGTACACTATAACTGCCCTGATGCACCACCTCGCCAACGACATAGACCACGATGGACCGCACACCACTGAGCGACATAGAGAGTTGCACACTCCCATCAGCCAAGCCAGCATAGATACTCTGCAGACGATGCTTGAGCCTTCGTTGAGCCTGCTCAATGGTGATGCCCGCAAGAGGTATCTGCCCAACACCCTCCACAAAGATGAAACCCTCGGGCGAGATAGTATACTCCGCCGAGTGCGAGGCATCACCCCACACATCGACCACAACAATATCTCCCGCACCCAGCAGATAACCTTTTGGGGTGGCAATATTAATCTGCGGCTCGAAACCCACAGCACTGCGGGAGAACATATCGTGCCCAAAGATATTTGACTTGGGAGGGCGTGTCTCCACAATAGCAACATTCTGCACAAGACTCACGCTATCGGCACGCGGGGGCGTGGTAGGCTGGATGGTGCGAGAGCGTTGCACAACAGCGGGCTTGGATGGGGTTGAAAGCCCATACTCTCGCTTCAGGCTCTCTATCTGCTCGGGCGTGATTTCGCCTCGCTGATAGGCACTAATGAGTTGATTGATATCCTGTGCCTCCGAGCATAGCGGCACAAAAAGGGCTACGAGGAGCCAACAAAATCTCTTCATCTTCGATAGTTTTGGCTCAATATCACAAAAAGCATACCCACAAAAAAAAGATTGTATGAGCTGCCACCCATACAATCATTATCGTTGCAAATATGTCTTTCTGACTACTTCTTCGCAGCCTTCTTGCGTACCGACCAGCCGAAATGACCTATAGCCTCGCCCAACTTATAATACTCGCCGTGGCTATAAGCGATGAGCTTAGCTCGCTGAAGGTCAAACTTACCGCTCTCGGGGTCTATATACTGCTCATCAACCGACACATTAACGACCTCGGCGATAAACATATCGTGCGAGCCAAGAGGAATAACCTGCTTGACACGACACTCCACACTGATAGGCGACTCGGCGATAGTAGGAGCCTTGACAACAGCCGAGCTGACAGCAGTAAGCCCCATAGCCTTGAACTTATCCTCATCCCTGCCCGACTTAACACCACACCAATCCGTAGCACGTGCCAAAGACTCTGTAGTGAGGTTGATGACAAACTCACCCGTACGCTTGATAATATCGTAGGAGTGTCGCTCGGGGCGTACCGAGATATAACACATAGCAGGCGAAGAGCATATCGTTCCCGTCCATGCCACAGTAAGCATATTATACTCAGCCTCCGCCTCACCACAGCTAACCAACACCGCAGGCAGCGGATAAATCATAGTGCCAGGTCTCCAATTCTCTCTCTTCGATACCATAGTGGGAAAAATTTCAGAAAAAAGTAGCTCCACCGCGACTCGAACGCGAATTTAAGGTTTAGGAAACCTTCGTTCTATCCCTTGAACTATAGAGCCAAAACCGCCTCGCATCAGCGAAAGCACACAAAGATAGTAAAAATTATTGTAATTGAGACGCAGCAGAACAAAAAAGGCTCGTTCCACACTGAAACGAGCCTCATTACAATATATGTCCGAGGACTACTCCTCCGCTACATAGCTATCCTCACGCAACGCCTCAACGTCAGCCTTCAAGCCTACAACCAAGTTGTCGTAGTCGCGAAGACCTGTACCACCTGGGATGAGATGACCGCAGATGACATTCTCCTTCAAGTTCTCCAATGGGTCAATCTTACCCTGGATAGCAGCCTCATTCAAGACCTTGGTGGTCTCCTGGAACGATGCAGCAGAGATGAAGCTTGAAGTCTGCAATGCAGCACGTGTGATACCCTGAAGAACCTGGTTAGAGGTTGCAGGTACGATATCGCGAACCTTGACGGTCTTCAAATCGCGACGCTTGAGCGATGAGTTCTCATCACGCAACTTACGCATCGAGATAATCTGACCTGGCTGAACATTCTGAGAGTCGCCCGCATCGGTAACAACTACCTTGTCGTACAACTCGTCGTTAGCGTCCATAAAGTCCCACTTATCGACTACCTGATCCTCGAAGAAACGAGAATCACCAGCATCCTCAATCTTAACCTTGCTCATCATCTGACGAACGATAACCTCGAAGTGCTTATCGTTAATCTTCACACCCTGCATACGGTAAACCTCCTGAACCTCGTTCACGATGTACTCCTGAACCTTCGTAGGACCGAGGATACGCAAGATATCGCTTGGAGTGATAGCACCGTCAGAGAGAGGCATACCAGCCTTCACGTAGTCGTTCTCCTGCACGACAATCTGACGAGACAGAGGCACGAGATACTTCTTCTGGTCGCCCTGCTTTGAGGTAATGATAATCTCTCGATTACCACGCTTAATCTTACCGAATGTTACCTCACCATCAATCTCCGATACAACAGCTGGGTTCGATGGGTTACGAGCCTCGAAGAGCTCGGTAACACGTGGAAGACCTCCCGTGATATCGCCACCACTCTTACCAACAGCACGTGGAATCTTGATAAGGATATCGCCAGCCTTAATCTTACCGTTATCCTTCACGATAATGTGAGCTGTAACAGGCAAGTTATACGACTTAACCAACTCACCCGACTTATCAACAATATGGATAACAGGGTTCTTGGTACGGTCCTTTGACTCGACAACCACCTTCTCCGAAAGACCGGTCTGCTCGTCACGCTCATCACGGTATGTTACACCCTCGATGACATTCTCGAACTGTACCTTACCATCGGTCTCGGCGATGATTACTGCGTTATATGGATCCCACTCGCAAATCAAGTCGCCCTTCTTAACCATATCGCCATCTGCCATATAGAGCAACGACGCGTATGGAAGAGCGTGAGTGTAAAGAACGATATCGGTCTTAGGGTCTACGATACGGAACTCTGACTGACGTGATACCACAATCTGTGCAGCATCGCCATTTGAGTTCTTACCCTTGATGGTACGCAACTCATCAATCTCCAGACGACCCTCATACTTCGATACAACATTTGTCTCAACAGTTGAACCACCCGCAACACCACCGACGTGGAAGGTACGAAGTGTAAGCTGAGTACCTGGCTCACCGATAGACTGTGCAGCGATGACACCCACAACCTCACCCTTCTGCACCATACGTGCAGTAGCAAGGTTACGACCATAACACTTAGCACAAACACCGCGACGAGCCTCACAAGTGAGTACCGAACGAATCTCTACCGACTCCAGAGGCGACTCCTCGATAGCCTGAGCTATCTGCTCGGTAATCTCCTCGCCTGCCTTACACATCACCTCGCCCGAAATTGGGTGGATGATATCATTGAGGGCTGTACGTCCCAAAATTCTATCGTAGAGAGTCTGAACAACGTCATCATTACGCTTGATAGCAGTAGCTGTCAAACCACGCAATGTGCCGCAATCGTCCTCATTGATAATCACATCCTGTGCAACGTCAACCAAACGACGTGTCAAGTAACCTGCATCGGCAGTCTTCAACGCGGTATCCGCCAAACCCTTACGTGCACCGTGTGTAGAGATAAAGTACTCCAACACTGACAGACCCTCCTTAAAGTTCGAGAGGATAGGGTTCTCGATAACCTGCTGACCACCCTCAACACCTGACTTCTGTGGCTTAGCCATCAGACCACGCATACCAGAGAGCTGACGAATCTGCTCCTTTGATCCACGGGCTCCAGAGTCAAGCATCATATATACAGGGTTGAAACCATCCTGGTCCTTAACCAACGTGTCGATTACCTGCTTGGTAAGCTTATTGTTGATGTTGGTCCATACGTCGATAATCTGGTTATATCGCTCGTTGTTGGTGATAAGACCCATATTATAGTCATCCATAATGGCATCTGCCTTTGCATAACCCTCCTGCACCAACTCCTGCTTTGAGTCAGGAATAACCACTGCATCGAGGTTAAATGACAGACCACCCTGGAATGCCATACGGTAACCCATATTCTTAATTGCATCCAAGAACTTAGCAACCTTATCGGCACCAGCCTTCTTAAACACAACAGCGATGATATCACGCAACGACTTCTTCGTCAAGATAGTGTTGATATAGCCAACCTCCTTAGGTACAACCTGATTGAAGAGGATACGACCGATAGTGGTCTGCTTAATCTCCTCAAAAGCATTGCCGTCCTGGTCAACATCACGCAACAAACACTTAACCTCGGCGTGAAGGTCTGCACGCTTCTCATTGTAAGCGATGATAGCCTCCTCAGGACCGTAGAATACCAAGCCCTCACCCTTAGCACCCTTACGAGGCTTAGTAATATAGTAAAGACCGAGTACCATATCCTGCGAAGGTACGGTGATAGGAGCACCATTAGCAGGGTTCAAAACGTTGTGCGAGCCGAGCATAAGAAGCTGTGCCTCCAGAATTGCGGCATTGCCCAATGGCAAGTGCACAGCCATCTGGTCACCATCGAAGTCGGCGTTGAACGCTGTACAAGCCAGCGGATGCAACTGCATTGCCTTACCCTCGATAAGCTTTGGCTGGAACGCCTGGATACCCAATCGGTGAAGGGTCGGAGCACGGTTCATCAACACTGGATGACCCTTGATAACATTCTCCAGAATACCCCAAATAACAGGGTCCTTACGGTCTATAATCTTCTTTGCCGACTTAACAGTCTTAACGATACCACGCTCGATGAGCTTACGGATAACGAATGGCTTATAAAGCTCAGCCGCCATATCCTTTGGAATACCCATCTCGTGCATATTGAGCTCAGGACCTACGACGATAACCGAACGTGCCGAGTAGTCAACACGCTTACCGAGCAAGTTCTGACGGAAGCGACCCTGCTTACCCTTCAACGAGTCAGAGAGCGACTTCAAAGGACGGTTGCTCTCGTTCTTTACGGCGTTGCTCTTACGCGAGTTGTCGAACAGCGAGTCAACAGCCTCCTGCAACATACGCTTCTCATTACGCAAGATAACCTCCGGAGCCTTAATCTCGATAAGACGCTTCAGACGGTTGTTACGTATGATAACGCGACGATACAAATCGTTCAAATCCGATGTTGCAAAACGACCACCATCGAGCGGAACCAAAGGACGAAGCTCTGGTGGGATGACAGGTATCACGTTCAGCACCATCCACTCGGGGCGATTCTTTGTACCCGAAGCACGGAAAGACTCGATGACATTCAACTGCTTGAGTGCCTCGGTCTTACGCTGCTGTGAGGTCTCTGTCGATGCACGATGACGCAAAGAGTATGAGAGTGAATCCAAATCTACCTGCTGCAAGAGCTCGTAGATAGCCTCACCACCCATCTTGGCGATGAACTTATTAGGGTCATCGTTATCCAAAGCCTGGTTGCCACTTGGCAGAGCTGCCAGCACATCCAGATACTCCTTCTCAGCCAACGTCTGCAAACGCTCGATACCCTGCTCTGCAGCAGCACCTGGGTTGATTACGACGTAACGCTCATAGTAGATGATAGACTCTAACTTCTTGGTTGGTATACCCAAAAGATAACCAATCTTCGAAGGCAAAGAGCGGAAATACCATATATGTACTACCGGTACAACGAGCGAGATGTGTCCCATACGCTCGCGACGTACCTTCTTCTCGGTAACCTCCACACCGCATCGGTCGCAGACGATACCCTTATAACGAATTCTCTTATACTTACCGCAGTGGCACTCGTAATCCTTCACAGGACCGAAGATACGCTCGCAGAACAATCCGTCACGCTCAGGCTTGTAGGTACGGTAGTTGATTGTCTCCGGTTTGAGAACCTCACCGCTTGACTGTGCCAAAATCTCCTCAGGAGATGCAAGACCAATCGAGATGTGGCTATAACCGTGCTGCTTATTATTATCTTTAACTGACATAACGCTTAATCTCTTTACTTAATTATACCTACTTTCTTACTTCTCAAGTTTTACAGAGAGTGCCAGACCACGCAACTCGTGCAAGAGCACATTCATTGCCTCAGGCACACCTGGACGTGGGAGGTTATCACCCTTAACGATTGCCTCGTAAGCCTTGGCACGACCCATAACGTCGTCAGACTTAATGGTAAGAATCTCCTGAAGGATATTAGCTGCTCCGAAGCCCTCCAGAGCCCAAACCTCCATCTCACCAAAACGCTGACCACCAAACTGAGCCTTACCACCCAATGGCTGCTGTGTGATGAGTGAGTATGGACCGATAGAACGTGCGTGCATCTTATCGTCGATCATATGACCGAGCTTCAACATATAGATGACACCGACAGTTGCTGGCTGGTCGAACTTCTCACCTGTACCACCATCGTAAAGATAGGTACGACCGCTACGAGGAACACCCGCCTTGGCAGTGTACTCGTTAATCTGCTCAAGTGAAGCACCATCGAAGATAGGAGTAGCGAACTTCAAGCCCAGCTCCTTACCTGCCCATCCCAATACAGTCTCGTAAATCTGACCGAGGTTCATTCGAGAAGGCACACCCAATGGGTTCAAACAGATATCCACGATTGTTCCATCCTCCAGGAATGGCATATCCTCATCGCGAACGACCTTCGCTACGATACCCTTGTTACCGTGGCGACCTGCCATCTTATCACCCACCTTCAACTTACGCTTCTTAGCGATGTAAACCTTAGCCATCTGGATAACGCCCGATGTAGGAATCTCATCACCATTCGAGAGGTTGAACTTCTCACGCTTGATACGTGCATCGACCTTCTTCCACTCGATAGTATAGTTATTAATAGTAGTTGCAATCAACTCATCGAGGTGAGCATCGCCTGTCCAGCCTGCACTACCCAAATTGAGGTAACCCGACACAACACCTGTCTTCTCATCGGTTGTACGAGATGAAATCTCCTCCAACATCTTCTGAGTAAACTTGGTGCCTGGAGCATAAAGCTCTACGCCAAAGTAATCGCTCACATTGGCAACGACCTTACCCTCAACCAACTGCCACAACTTACCAACCAAAATCTTGGTGAGCTCGGCAATCTCGGCAGCAAAACGCTGGTCAATCTGCTCCAACTGAGCACGCTCAGCAGCCTTACCCTTCTTACCATCCTTCTGTGCGTGGCTGTAAAGCTTAGTGTCGATAACAACACCGTGCAGCGATGGCTGAGCCTTCGTAGAGGCATCCTTAACATCGCCTGCCTTATCACCGAAGATAGCACGCAGGAGCTTCTCCTCTGGAGATGGGTCGCTCTCACCCTTAGGGGTAATCTTACCGATAAGGATATCGCCTGGATGAACGTTAGCACCGATACGGATGATACCGTTTGCATCCAAATCCTTTGTAGCATCCTCGCTCACGTTTGGAATATCAGATGTGAGCTCCTCGACACCACGCTTAGTATCACGTACCTCAGCGATATACTCAGTAACGTGTACAGAAGTGAAGATATCCTCACGCTGGATACGCTCCGAGATAACGATAGCATCCTCGAAGTTGTAACCCTTCCAAGGCATAAATGCAACCTTGAGGTTACGTCCCAAAGCCAACTCGCCTGCCTGAGTAGAGTAACCCTCAGTCAAGACCTGACCCTTAGTTACGTGGTCGCCCGTAAGAACGATAGGCTTCAACGTAACGGTAGTCTCCTGGTTGGTACGACGATAACGTGGCAACTCGTATGTTGTAATCTCTGGTGCGAATGAGCAGATAATCTCCTCCTTCGTACGCTCATAGCGAATCTGAATCTTTGTAGCATCAACGAATACTACCTCACCGTCGCCCTCAGCAACAATCTGAATACGGCTATCGGTAATCATCTCCTTCTCGATACCTGTACCGACGATAGGAGCCTCGCTATTAACCAATGGTACTGCCTGACGCATCATGTTAGATCCCATCAACGCACGGTTAGCATCGTCGTGCTCGAGGAATGGAATCAAGCTTGCTGCGATAGAGGCAATCTGGTTAGGAGCAACGTCCATAAGGGTAACCTCCTGGTCGGTAACAACAGGGAAGTCAGCACCCTCACGAGCCTTGATACGGTCTGGATTGAGGAAGTTACCCTCAGAGTCCAATGGCTCGTTAGACTGTGCTACGATATGACCATCCTCAGCCTCGGCAGAGTAATATTTGATGTGAGAGTTATCCAAGTCAACCTTACCATCCTTAACTGTACGGTATGGAGTCTCGATGAATCCCATATCTGAAATCTTCGCATATACACACAACGACGAAATCAAACCGATGTTAGGTCCCTCAGGAGACTCAATCGGACACAAACGACCATAGTGAGTATAGTGAACGTCTCGAACCTCGAAACCTGCTCGATCACGCGACAGACCACCAGGACCCAGAGCCGACAGACGACGCTTATGCGTAATCTCTGCCAATGGGTTAATCTGGTCCATAAACTGTGAAAGCTGGCTGGTACCGAAGAACGAACCAACGACACTCGACAGAGTCTTAGCGTTGATAAGGTCAATAGGAGTAAAGACCTCATTATCACGCACATTCATACGCTCACGGATAGTGCGGGCCATACGAACAAAACCTATCGAGAACTGATTAGCCAACTGCTCGCCAACGGTACGAACACGACGGTTCGAGAGGTGGTCGATATCATCAACCTCCGCCTTAGAGTTAATGAGCTGAATCAGATATTTGATAATCTCAATGATATCCTCACGAGTCAGGACACGAACGCTTGGATCAACAGAAAGGTTGAGCTTGGTGTTGATACGATAACGTCCTACGTTACCCAAGTCATAACGCTTGTCCGAGAAGAAGAGCTTGTCGATGACATCGCGAGCTGTCGCCTCATCGGGTGGCTCCGACGCACGAAGCTGTCTGTAGATATATACCACAGCCTCCTTTTCGGAGTTACAAGTATCCTTCTGCAAGGTGTTGTAGATGATAGAGAAGTCAACACCCGACGCATTCTCCTTATGGAGCAAGATTGTCTTGGCTCCACTCTCCAGAATAGCATCGATATGCTCCTCGCTGAGCTCAACCTCACGGTCAACGATAACCGTATTACGCTCGATGGTAACTACCTCACCGGTATCCTCATCTACAAAGTCCTCTACCCAACTTGAGAGAATACGTGCTGCGAGCTTACGGCCTACAGCCTTCTTCAAATTGGTCTTGGTAACCTTAACCTCATCGGCAAGGTCAAATATCTCAAGTATCTGCTTATCGGTCTCAAAACCAATAGCACGCAAAAGAGTCGTTACGGGAAGCTTCTTCTTACGGTCGATGTAAGCATACATCACATTGTTAATGTCGGTAGCAAACTCAATCCACGAACCCTTAAATGGGATGATACGTGCCGAATAGAGCTTTGTACCGTTGGTGTGCATACTCTGACCGAAGAATACACCTGGTGAACGGTGCAACTGCGATACAACGACACGCTCAGCACCGTTGAATACGAACGTACCACGGTCGGTCATATATGGGATGGTACCGAAGTAAACATCCTGCACTACAACGCCGAAATCCTCGTGCTCATCGTCCGTACAGTAAAGCTTCAGCTTTGCCTTCAAAGGCACACTGTAAGTCAGACCACGCTCCAAACACTCCTCGATAGAGTAGCGGGGTGGGTCGATATAGTAATCAATAAATTCCAGAACGAAGTTGTTTCTGGTGTCTGTGATAGGGAAATTCTCCTGGAACACCTTGTAGAGACCCTCCTTCTTACGGTTCTCTGCCGTAGTGTCCATCTGGAAAAAATCGCGGAATGATTTAAGCTGTACCTCCAGCAAGTCAGGATATGGAACCCTGTTCTTGATCGTAGAGAAGCTAATTCTTTGTTGTTGTTTTGATGTGGACATCTTAAATCAATTTTGTTGAAAATGTGTGAGTACTCACGGGGCGTGCACTCCCCATAAATTGCGGACATTTTTATCCCGCTAATGCCCTCAGTGTAAGGTACATACACAATGAGAGCATCGAAATATGTCAAACATTGGACACAGCTCAAATGGCACTTCCAATATTTAGACCAGAAAAGGTATAGGGCTTACCCGACGTAAGCCACTATACCCGATTGTGTCTGAAAAGTATAAGTAAAATTACTTAAGCTCAACCTCAGCACCTGCCTCCTCGAGAGCTGACTTGATAGACTCAGCCTCCTCCTTAGAGATACCCTCCTTAACGGCCTTAGGAGCACCATCAACCAATGCCTTAGCATCGCCCAATGAAAGACCAGCCAACTCCTTAACTGCCTTAATAACCTGGAGCTTAGCCTGACCTGCGCTCTTCAAGATAACGTCGAATGAAGTCTTCTCGGCAACAGCAGCCTCACCTGCAGCAGCAGGAGCAGCAACTGCAACAGCTGCAGCAGCTGGCTCAATACCATACTCCTCCTTGAGGATAGTAGCCAATTCGTTTACCTCCTTAACTGTCAAATTTACCAATTCTTCAGCTAATACTTTAATATCTGCCATAGTTGTATAATTTTATAAGTTTTTTGTTTTGTTGTTTGATTAGTTGTTTCTTTCCTCGAGTGCCTTCACTAAGCCGGCAATCTTCTGACCTGCACTACCCTGCAATGCAGAAATAACATTCTTCGCTGGAGACTGCAAGAGTGATACGATATCACCGATAAGCTCCTCACGGCTCTTAATGTTACACAGAGCGTCAAGCTGGTTATCACCTACGTACACGCAACCCTCAACGTAAGCAGCCTTCAAGACTGGCTTATCGCAAGACTTACGGAACTCCTTGATAAGAACTGCTGGAGCCTTACCTGTCTCGGTGAACATCACAGATGTTGAACCCTCCAATACGCTTACCAAATCAGCATCAGCCTTCTCTACCTTCTCCAATGCCTTTGTGAGCAAGGTGTTCTTAACTACTACGAGCTTAACACCATTCTCGAAGCACTTGCGACGCAATGAAGCAGTCTGCTCGGCATTCAAAGCCTCAATGTTGGTAATGTAGAAGTGAGGGTATGCATTGAGCTGCTCTGCAAGACCGTTGATAACGGCCAATTTTTCTTCTCTTGTCATAACTTAAAATCCTCCTTCTTTATTACTTAACATCTACTGATTTTGGATCTATCTGCAAACCTGGGCTCATAGTAGTCGAGAGGTAGATACTCAAAACGTATGTACCCTTCGCTGCTGATGGCTTGAGCTTAATGATAGTGTTAATCACCTCCTTAGCATTGTCGATAATCTGCTCTGGAGTGAAAGAGACCTTACCTACTGAAGTGTGGATGATACCATACTTGTCAACCTTAAAGTCGATCTTACCGGCCTTAACCTCGTTGATAGCCTTAGCAACATCCATAGTTACAGTACCTGTCTTAGGGTTAGGCATCAAACCACGTGGACCCAAAATACGACCCAACGCACCAACCTTACCCATAACGTTTGGTGTACAGATGATTACATCAACGTCGGTCCAACCGCCCTTGATCTTATCAACATACTCATCCAAACCTACATAATCAGCACCTGCAGCCTGAGCCTCTGCCTCCTTCTCTGGTGTACACAAAACCAACACGCGAACGGTCTTACCTGTTCCGTGTGGGAGTGTTACAGCACCTCTAACCATCTGGTTAGCCTTACGAGGGTCAACGCCCAAACGCACGTCAATATCAACTGAAGCATCAAATTTCGTAAAGGTAATTTCCTTCAGAAGAGATGCTGCCTCAGCCAACTTGTATGCCTTGTTAGGCTCTACCTTAGCAATGGCTGCCTTTTGATTTTTTGTCAACTTACTCATTCTGATAATCTAATTACATTTCAGGAAATTCACCTACTACGTTGATACCCATACTGCGTGCAGTACCAGCAATCATACGCATAGCAGACTCAATAGTAAAGCAGTTCATATCTGGCATCTTGTCCTCGGCAATAGCCTTAACCTGATCCCAAGTTACCTCACCTACCTTTGAACGGTTAGGCTGAGCTGAACCTGACTTAACCTTGGCTGCCTCCTTAAGCTGAATGGCTACTGGTGGCTGTTTTACAACAAAGTCAAACGACTTATCGCTATAAACAGTAATGATGACTGGAAGTACCTTACCCGCCTTATCCTGGGTGCGAGCATTGAACTGCTTACAGAAGTCCATAATGTTGACTCCCTTAGAACCCAATGCTGGACCTACTGGGGGCGAAGGATTGGCAGCACCACCTTTGATCTGCAACTTAATAAATGCAGCAACCTCTTTTGCCATAATTTTCCTTGGTTAATTATTCTTTTTCTACTTGTGTAAAGCTCAACTCCATTGGAGTCTTGCGACCAAAAATCTTCACCGAGACTATAAGTTTCTTACGCTCGTCATCGACAGTCTCAATAGTACCTTGGAAGCTTGAGAAAGGACCGTCTGTAACCTTGACGATCTCGCCAACAACGAAAGGAACCTCAATCTCACCCTCCTGTGCATTAAGTTCATCGACACGACCCAAGATACGACTCACCTCTTGTGGACGAAGTGGAGTAGCATTCATCTTGCGACTGTCCTCCTTGGTATCACCCAAGAAACCCAATACATTAGGAGTGTTGCGAATGATAATTGGAATTTGTCCTACAAAGGCAGCCTCCACCAAGACATAACCCGGGTAAGAGACCTTCTCCTTTGATATCTTTTTACCATTACGGATGGTATAAACTTTTTCAGTAGGAATGAGAACCTGCGATATGTAGTCCTCGAGATGGTTATGACGAATCTCAGCCTCAAGGTACTCTTTGACCTTGTGCTCCTTACCACCTATCGCACGAACAACATACCACTCTTTCTTAATTTCGTTCATCGTCTTATATAAACAACAATTAACGACTCATTAACCTACGTTATAAATAACCTCCATCAGATTGCTGAAAGAGAAATCCATTGCCCATACTACCAGGGCAAAGATTACAGAAGCAACCATCACTACAACAGTTGAACTCTGCAACTGTGGGAATGATGGCCACGATACCTTATTTACGAGCTCGTTATACGACTCTTTTATGTAATTGAACATAACTCGAATTTTATAATTTAGCAGGAGCAGAGAGATTCGAACTCCCATCAACGGTTTTGGAGACCGCTATTCTACCCTTGAACTATGCTCCTATGAAGAGGTAGCCCGAGGACTACCTCTCTGAATATTTCATCAGTATTACTCGAGGATATCGAGAACCTGACCAGCACCTACTGTACGACCACCCTCACGGATTGCAAAGCGGAGACCCTGGTTCAAAGCTACAGGGTAGATCAACTCTACAGTGATAGTTACGTGGTCACCTGGCATAACCATATCAACGCCCTCTGGGAGTGAGATCTCACCAGTTACGTCCATAGTACGCAAGTAGAACTGAGGACGATACTTGTTGTGGAATGGAGTGTGACGACCACCCTCTTCCTTCTTCAAGATATAAACCTCTGCAGTGAACTTAGTGTGTGGCTGGATTGAGCCTGGCTTAGCAACTACCATACCACGCTTAACCTCCTTCTTATCGATACCACGCATCAAAAGACCTACGTTATCACCAGCCTCACCCTCATCGAGGAGCTTACGGAACATCTCAACACCTGTACAAGTTGAAGTAAGAGTCTTATCACCCAAACCGATAATCTCAACAGGATCACCTACGTGGATAACACCAGTCTCGATACGGCCAGTCAATACTGTACCACGACCTGTGATAGAGAATACGTCCTCAACAGGCATCAAGAAAGGCTTCTCGTTCTCACGTGGAGGAATTGGAATATACTCATCAACGTTGTTCATGAGCTCCATAATCTTAGCCTCCCAAGTTGGCTCGCCGTTCAAACCACCAAGTGCAGAACCACGGATGATTGGGCAATCCTCATCGAAGTCATACTTAGCCAAAAGGTCACGAACCTCCATCTCAACGAGGTCGAGCATCTCAGGATCGTCAACCATATCACACTTGTTCAAGAAAACAACGATCTTAGGTACGTTTACCTGCTTAGCCAAAAGCACGTGCTCGTTAGTCTGAGGCATAGGACCATCAGTAGCAGCAACAACCAAGATAGCACCGTCCATCTGAGCAGCACCGGTAACCATGTTCTTAACGTAGTCGGCGTGTCCAGGGCAGTCCACGTGAGCATAGTGACGTGTAGCAGTCTGATACTCTACGTGAGCAGTGTTGATGGTAATACCACGCTCCTTCTCCTCAGGTGCGTTGTCGATAGAATCGAATGAGCGGAGCTCAGACAAACCTGCCTTAGCAAGTACTGTAGTAATCGCAGCAGTAAGAGTAGTCTTACCGTGGTCAACGTGTCCGATAGTACCAATGTTCACATGGGCTTTCGAACGGTCAAATTTTTCTTTTGCCATAGTGTTATAAGTATTAAGTTAAAAATTCTTTATATCGTTTCAAAGTTCTTTGTACACAAACAAGTAACACGCTACACTCCCTCACCAGAAGAATCATAGTGTGTTACCTTAAAGGTAGAGCGGAAGACGAGGCTCAAACTCGCGACCCTTAGCTTGGAAGGCTAATGCTCTATCAACTGAGCTACTTCCGCAAAAACAAACCGTCCAGAGCAGCTTTCAACGCTTGTCCTATTGGACGTCTGCAACCCCGACCGGTTCATCAAAGTGGGAAGAGATGGATTCGAACCACCGAAGGCGTACGCCAGCAGATTTACAGTCTGCCCCATTTGGCCACTCTGGTATCTTCCCAATATGTTTTCGATTTGAGCCGATGGAGGGATTCGAACCCACGACCTGCTGATTACAAATCAGCTGCTCTGACCAACTGAGCTACATCGGCGGTTAAACCGTTACGGGATGCAAAGGTAACTATTTTTTTTGAATCACCAAATTTTTTCTCAAGAAAATTACTTTCCGCCGAAAAAATTCATTTCATCAACTCTACCTTCTAACTCAAAGAGCGTTTGATACTCCGTTTACCGAGGTAAATTCGGAAAATCGACTGCAAATATAATTACTCTTTCCCTAATTAAAAAACAAAGCGACGCTTTTTTTTCGAAAAAGTTCATTTTTTCTTCCCGAGTACCCTACAACCGCCCCTTGGGCAGAGACAATAGCCCATTACATCGTTATACCTATATATATAATAGTCCTAAACTAAAAGCTGAAAGGTGAAAACCGTATGTGAGGATTTTCATCACAAGAGTAACGCAGACAAATTTCACACTCAACAAAACCTCTCCAAGAACAAACAAGTGATTGCAGAGGCAGTATTTTGGCAAGGCTTTCGCAGGGATGAAAACCGCAGCATACCGAGCGTATGTGAGGATTTTCATCACAAGAGTAACGCAGACAGAATACCCCATCCAACAATACCTACCCTAGAACAAACAAGTGATTGCAGAGGCAGTATTTTGGCAAGGCTTTCGAAGATGAATAAAGCGGAGCATACTTGGCGTATGTGAGCATTTATTCATCAAGAGTAACGCAGACAAACTCCCATACTCAGAACACCTACCCAACAACAAACAAGTGATTGCAGAGGCAGCGTTTTGGCAAGGCTTTCGCAGGGATGAAAACCGCAGCATACCGAGCGTATGTGAGGATTTTCATCACAAGAGTAACGCAGACAAAATACCCCGTCCAACAATACCTACCCAAGACCAAACAAGTGATTGCAGAGGCAGTGTTTTGGCAAGGCTTTCGCAGGGATGAAAACCGCAGCATACCGAGCGTATGTGAGGATTTTCATCACAAGAGTAACGCAGACAAAACGCGACTACTGCAATCACATAAAAAAGGCAGTCTAAAAAATTAGACTGCCCTCCAAAGTAACCTCAATGAATTACTTGTTCTTCTTATCGTATCGCTTTGCGTAACGGCTCATAAACTTATCCACACGACCGGCGGTGTCTACCAACTTCATCTTACCAGTGTAGAAAGGGTGAGATGTGTTAGAGATTTCCATCTTATATACAGGATAGGTTTCGCCGTTCACTTCGATGGTCTCTTTTGTCGAAACGGCGGACCGACACAAAAACACGTGGTCGTTAGACATATCCTTGAACGCCACTAAACGATAATTCTCCGGATGAATTCCCTTTTTCATATTCGTTCTGTTTTTGAAATTAAATGCTTAAGCGGCACAAAGGTAATAATTATTTCCGAGAAAACAAGCCCTCCCTAAAAAATATTTTCTCTTTATCACCTCCTAATCTCTCCATATAGGCTACGCCATACATATATTCATATATAAACAGAATGTATCGACAATGGATAACCTATCAATAGTATTCTGAAAATTTCTATACTTGAAGCTATTTTGAAGCTGCTCGAAGTCCTCGAAAGCGGAGCATACTTGGCGTATGTGAGCATTGCGAGGGCGAGGCAGATGCCGAAAGAGCCCACACAGCAACAAAAAAAGGTTGCCTGCCACGCGACAAGCAACCTCGATATTCTACCGAAAAGTTGTATAAAGAGTGGAATTTCAAGGCTTGCGAAACTCGGAAAACCGCAGCATACTTGGCGTATGTGAGGATTTAACGAGTGAGCGTAACGCAGAAATTACCTCTTTAGACGGCTTTTCTCAATTTTCCCGTTTAGTCCTTAAGCTTCGCCGCAAGGAACTCACGATTCAAACGTGCAATATGAGCGATAGAGATCTGCTTAGGACACTCTGCCTGGCAAGCACCTGTATTGGTACAGTTACCGAAGCCGAGCTCATCCATCTTAGCGACCATCGCCTTTGCACGACGTGCACCCTCCACGCGGCCCTGAGGCAACTTAGCGAGTGAAGAAACGCGAGCTGCAACGAACAACATTGCAGAGCCATTCTTACAAGTAGCAGCACAAGCACCACATCCTACGCAAGCAGCAGCGTCCATAGACTCGTCAGCATCAGCCTTAGGAATAGGAATAGCGTTACCATCAGGTACAGAGTTTGTGCGTACTGACACGAAACCACCAGCCTGCAAAATCTCATCGTAAGCACCACGATTCACAACCAAGTCCTTGATTACAGGGAACGCAGCCGAACGCCAAGGCTCGATAGTGATGGTCGAGCCATCCTTAAACTTACGCATATACATCTGGCAAGTGGTTACAGCCTGTGATGGGCCGTGTGCGTGGCCATTGATGTGCAATGAACACATACCGCAAATACCCTCGCGGCAGTCGTGGTCAAATGCTACTGGCTCCTTACCTGCGTGAACAAGGTCGTTGTTCAAAATATCGAGCATCTCCAAGAAAGAGGTGTCGGCAGAGATGTTCTCAACTTTATAAGTCTCGAAAGCACCCTGTGATTTAGCGTCCTTTTGACGCCATATCTTTAATGTAAAATTCATAATCTAATCTCTATTAAAGTTCAACGTCAAATTAGTCCTTATAGTTACGCTGTGCACGGTGAGTAAACTCGTAGTCGAGTGGCTCCTTAGTGAGCTCTGGAGCCTGGTCCATACCCTTGTACTCCCAAACAGCTGCATAAGCGAACTCCTCGTCGTGACGCAAAGCCTCACCCTCCTCGGTCTGGTGCTCTGAGCGGAAGTGTCCACCGCAAGACTCTGCACGGTTAAGTGCGTCGCGAGCCATCAGCTCACCCAGCTCGAGGTAATCAACCAAGCGGAGAGCCTTCTCCAACTCTACGTTGAATGAGTCCTTAGTACCCACCAACTTCAAGTCGCTCCAGAAAGCCTTACGCAAAGCCTGAATCTCAGAGATAGCTCTCTCCAAAGACTCCTTTGTACGTGCCATACCTACGTTCTCCCACATAATGTGGCCCAACTCCTTGTGAATGTCGTCAGCCGAACGCTTACCATTGATAGCGAAGAGCTTCTCAATCTTAGCCTCGATAGCCTTCTCAGCCTCATCGAACTCTGCATCAGCTGTGTTAATCTTAGGAGCCTGAATCTTCTTTGCGAGGTAGTCGCCGATAGTGTAAGGCAATACGAAGTAACCGTCAGCCAAGCCCTGCATCAAAGCAGAAGCACCCAGACGGTTAGCACCGTGATCTGAGAAGTTAGCCTCACCGATAGCATACAAACCAGGGATTGTAGTCATCAGGTTGTAGTCAACCCAGATACCACCCATTGTGTAGTGTACAGCAGGGAAGATCTGCATTGGCTGCTCGTATGGATTAACGTCAGTAATCTCCTCATACATATCGAAGAGGTTACCATAACGCTGCTTAATAGTCTCCTTACCCAGACGCTCAATAGCTGTCTTGAAGTCGAGGAATACTGCCAGACCTGTCTCGTTCACACCGAAACCTGCGTCGCAACGCTCCTTAGCAGCACGTGAAGCAACATCACGTGGCACGAGGTTACCAAATGCAGGATAACGACGCTCCAAGTAGTAGTCGCGATCCTCCTCAGCGATATCTGATGGCTTCTTTGTACCCTTACGGATAGCCTCAACATCCTCCAACTTCTTAGGTACCCAGATACGACCATCGTTACGCAACGACTCTGACATCAAAGTAAGCTTTGACTGCTGAGTACCGTGTACAGGGATACAAGTTGGGTGAATCTGTGTGAAGCAAGGGTTAGCGAAACCTGCACCCTTACGATAGCACTGGAATGCTGCCGAGCCGTTAGAGCCCATAGCGTTGGTTGAGAGGAAGAACACGTTACCATAACCACCGGTAGCGATAACTACCGCGTGAGCACCGTGACGCTCCAACTCACCTGTTACGAGGTTACGTGCGATGATACCCTTAGCCTCGCCTGTTTTCTTATCTACAACGATATCCAACATCTCGTGACGTGGGTAGCTCTTCACCGAGCCTGCTGCAATCTCCTTGTTGAGTGCTGCATAAGCACCGAGCAAGAGCTGCTGACCGGTCTGACCACGAGCATAGAAGGTACGTGATACCTGTGCACCACCGAATGAACGGTTAGCCAACAGACCGCCGTACTCACGTGCGAAAGGTACACCCTGAGCTACGCACTGGTCGATGATGAGGTTTGATACCTCAGCCAAACGATATACGTTAGCCTCACGAGCACGGTAGTCGCCACCCTTGATAGTATCGTAGAAAAGACGATATACCGAGTCGTTATCATTCTGATAGTTCTTTGCAGCGTTGATACCACCCTGTGCAGCGATAGAGTGTGCACGACGAGGTGAATCCTGGATGCAGAAAACCTTCACGTTGTAACCCATCTCACCGAGTGAAGCAGCTGCAGAAGCACCGCCCAAACCGGTACCTACGATGATTATATCGAGCTTACGCTTGTTAGCAGGGCTTACAACCTTGATTGCTGCCTTATGATTACTCCATTTCTGAGCCAATTCACCGGCAGGAACTTTTGAATCTAACTTAAAAGCCATATTTTCTAATTTTTTATGTTCTCAAAAATTTAACTACTGGTGTATTACAAACTCTGGATGTAGAATACAACCACTACTGCCATAAAGCCCAAGACAACCAATGCAGATACGAGCTTTGCCAAGCACTTGAGGCGTGGATACCAGGTATCGTTAGCCCAACCCATAGACTGGAACATCGACCAAACACCGTGGTTGAGGTGCAATCCCAAAGCAGCCAACCATACGATGTAAAGCACTACGTTGTACCACTGTGAGAATGTGTAGGCGATCAATGCTGCACCGTCTGTTGCTGCATAGAACACACCGCCAATCTCAACACCGTGCTCACCCATAAGCTCTACGAGCATCATCTTCGACCAGAAGTGTACAAGGTGAAGACCCAAACCGAGCACTACGATTACGCCCAAAAGGAGCATATTCTTAGATGCCCACTCAACACCAGGCTCGTTTACCGTTACAGCATAACGCTGCTTACCGCGAGCTCGGTAGTTGTTGATAGTGAGGATTAAAGCATACACAAAGTGGATAACCACCAATGCAGCCAAACCAACTGTAGCAACTACTGCATACCAGTTAGCTCCCAAGAACGCACAGATCATGTTGTAAGCATCTGCACTAATCAATGCCACGAGGTTCATTGACATGTGGAACAAAAGGAAGAGTACGAGTGCCATACCCGACAAACTCATCACTACCTTCTTTCCGAGAGATGAATTGCACAAAAAACAGCTCATAATTTAAAAGATTTTGTTTATTTTTGTTTGTGAAATTGAATTTGCAAACTTTCTGCAAAGATAATAATTGTTTGCACAATAACAATAACGAACATAACTAATTTTAACTCAAAAGAGGGTTTTTCGATGATTTTTGAAAGTAAAAAGGCTCTACGCCGTACCATAAAAGCACAAACAGCCACTCTACCCGCCGACGAGCGAGAGCGTCAGGCGTCGCTCGTCGGCTCATATCTACGCGACAAAATTCGCCAGATGGGCAACCCCACAGTGGCACTTTTCTCGCCCCTTAGCGATGAGCTACCGCTCGACATCGCCGCTTTGAGCAAGTTGTGCCGCGTGGTATTACCCAAAGTTGATGCCACAGCCGACATCCCGCTTATGGAGTTTTATCCCTACTCGACAGACTCACTCACGGTGGGAGCTTACGGAATAAGCGAGCCTACGAGCCAGAGCCCCATACTACCCGAGGATATTGATTTGGCTATCATCCCCGGTGTAGCATTTACCCTCGAGGGCCACCGCTTAGGCAGAGGCAAGGGTTTCTACGACAGCTACCTCTCACGCAGCGGCTTCCGTGCCGAGACCATAGGTGTATGTTTCGACCACCAGCTACTCAACACCCTACCCGTTGAGCCACACGACAGGCGTGTAAAAAAGGTTGTAACCGCTTCCATTCTCGAGCAAAAAGATTAACTTTGCACTATGAGTCGTATCGACATACTCAAGGAGCAGGTCGCCGCACTGCCACTCTCGCCTGGCGTCTATCAGTTTTTAGATGCCGACGGAGTGATTATCTATGTAGGTAAGGCGAAGTCGCTCCGCAAACGTGTCAGCTCCTATTTTGTACAGAGCAAGGAGCACTCCTCAAAGGTGCGTGTTTTAGTTAAGAACATAGCCGCCATACGCCATATCGTTGTCGGCAGCGAGCAAGATGCACTGCTGTTGGAAAACTCGCTAATCAAGACACATCAGCCACGCTACAACATACTGCTGAAGGATGACAAGACCTACCCCTGGATTGTGCTGCGTAAGGAGCCTTTTCCACGTGTGGAGTCGACACGACAGCTACGTCACGATGGCTCACAATACTTCGGACCTTACAGCTCCATAGCTATGCAACGCTCCATCCTGGAGTTCATACGTGAGGTTATCCCGCTACGCACCTGCAAGCTCAACCTCTCACCACAAAACATAGCCAAAGGCAAATATGGAGTCTGTCTGCAATACCACATAGGCAACTGCAAGGCTCCCTGCATCGGAGCACAGAGCGAGGAGGATTATGCCCAGCTCACCGACATCGTGAAGTCCGTTCTCAAGGGCGACCTTCGCCCCGTAAAACACTACCTCGAGGAGAATATGCAGTTGGCTGCCGAGGAGCTACGTTTTGAGGCTGCACAACGCTTCAAACAACGATTGGATGCGTTGGAGAACTACCAGAGTCGCTCCGTGATCGTGAGTGCCAAGATTGTCGACTGCGACATCTTCTCACTGCTGGAGGATGACGACGTAGCCTACTGCAACTTCATCCGCCTCAGACACGGCTCTATCGTCGCTCATCATACGATACGCCTGTCGGCAGGTGTAGATAGTACCCCTGCCGATATGCTCACTATGGCTATTCAGCACGTGGTAGACAACATCTCGCACGACCTCTCACGCGAGGTCATCGTGCCTTTTATGCCTTCGACGACACTCCTCTTCGACAAGGTCGTCTTCACAATACCTAAACGTGGTGAGAAGGCTGACCTGCTGGAGTTCTCGCTCAAGAGTGCCCGCATACATCGTGCCGAGCAGATGCGAAACCTCGAGATAAAGAATCCCGAACGCCACACCGACCGTCTGATGAATGCTATGCAGAAGGAGCTGCGTCTTGACCGCCAGCCACGCCACATAGAGTGCTTCGATAACTCCAACCTGCAAGGCACCAACCCCGTTGCGGCGTGCGTTGTCTTCCGCGACGGAAAGCCCTCGCGTAAGGAGTACCGCCACTTCAACGTCAAGAGTGTCGTGGGAGCCAACGACTATGCCACTATGCAGGAGATTGTCTACCGCCGCTACTCACGTCTTTTAGAGGAGGGAGAGGAGCTGCCCGACCTTATCATCGTCGACGGTGGCAAGGGACAGCTATCCCACGCCTATGAGATTTTGGATGGACTGGGACTTGCCCAGGACATCCCCATCATCGGCTTGGCAGAGCGTATGGAGGAGGTCTTCTACCCCAACGACCCTATGCCCTACTACCTCAGTCGCACAGGCGAGCCTCTGAAGGTCATACGTCATATCCGCGATGAGGCACACCGCTTCGGCATCACATTCCACCGCCAGAAGCGTAGCAAGAACTTTATCACAAGTGCGTTGGATAATATCGAGGGTGTAGGCGAGAAGAGCATCCGCGATTTGATGCGTCATTTCCGCACCGTAAGCAAGATTAAGTCTGCCTCCATCGAGGATTTGTCGGCTCTCGTTGGCAAAGCAAAAGCCACAAAGGTCTATAACCACTTCCACAACTAAGCCGCCGCAAGCCATATAACAAAAAAAACGTCAGACTCTCATCTGACGTTTTTTCGTGCCCAGGACAAGACTCGAACTTGCACGAACCTAATTGTTCACTACCCCCTCAAAGTAGCGTGTCTACCAATTTCACCACCTGGGCTTCACACACCTTAGCAGCATTTCTGCCGAAAAGGTGTGCAAATATAGATACTTTTTTCTTTCCTGCAAAATTTTTGGGGATAAAATCAACTTTTACCCCCAAAATCTCTATTTCAAATCCATTTCGTCTATCAAATATGACGCTCCACCCACCTTATCAATCACGAACAGCACATATCTGATATCTACCGAGATGTTGCGACAAATCGTAGGGTCGAACTCTATGTCGCTCATCGTCGAACGCCACGTACGGTCGAAGTTGATACCTATCAGCTCGCCTCTGCCATTGATGATTGGCGAGCCCGAGTTACCACCCGTAGTGTGGTTTGTTGCCAGCAGACACACAGGCACCGTATAGCGGCCATTAACCATCACACCCCAGCGACCATAATCCTTCGATGCGTAGATATCACGCAACACCTGCGGAATGTTGTAGTCGTAAATCTCGGGGTTATCCTTCTCCATTATGCCCTCCAACGTCGTTACAGGGTGGTGATACTCGCCATCGGCATACTCATAACCTGCCACCGAGCCATAAGCCACACGCAGTGTGAGATTTGCATCGGGATAGAATGCTCGCTCGGTATCCCACTCACGCAGAGCCTTCATATAGGTACGATACCAACGCTCAATCTCTGGCACGTTGCTGATGTTACGATACATTCGCTTAGGATATACAAATATACCGTACAACTTAAATGCGGGGTCTGCTTTCAACTCCTCCTGTGTAGCAGCTTTCGCCTTCTCCAACGACAGCAACAGACTATTTGTATAGAGGTAATCCACGTAGCTGTCTATCGTACCGCCATACTTATCTATCTCGGCTCTCAACGCCTCGGGGAAACATCCCTCCAGGCAGTAACGCTCAAAGCCCTTCAACACACATTGTGTAAGCTCTCGCTCCACATCCACGTCGTAGTCGCCATACAAGCCCTCTATGACATCCCATCGAGGCTTTTCCGCCGATGCCAAACGTGCCAAACGACCGAGCAGGATGGTTGCACCGGTCTCGCTGTATAGCTCACCCATATAATACCAATCCACCACGTTAGCGTAGGCTGTACGCATCGAGTCTAACAGGTTTTCATACTCCGGCTTACCCTTTGCCCACGCCTCAAACTCACGCTCATAGGCACGCTTCTTCTCTACCGTACCCAGACGCTTGATGCCGAGCACCTCGCCCTGCCACTTCTTCCACGCATTGGCTATGCTTGCGTGCTTTGCAGCATACTTGATACGCACCTCGGCACTCTTTGACTGAGCCTCCGATATGATGTTAAGACGCTCCGTGCGAAGCTCTATCTTCATAGGGTCTGACACCTCTGCCACATACTTCACAGCATCCGAGATGACATACTCCTGGGTGTTGCCAGGAAATCCATAAATCATCGTAAAATCACCCTCCTTGACACCCTTGGTCGAAATCTTAAAGTGGCGTGCAGGGCGGTATGGCTGATTGTCGGCAGCATATCCTGCAGGGCAGTTATCCTTGTCGGCATATACTCTGAATATCGAGAAGTCGCCCGTATGGCGTGGCCATATCCAGTTATCGGTATCGCCACCAAACTTACCTATCGATGATGGTGGAGCCGCCACCAAACGCACGTCGGTAAACACCTCATATACATATAAGAACTGCTGATTACCATAATAGAGCGACTGAATGTTGGCTACATAACCCTCACTCTTCGCCTCAACGATGATATCCTCTTTGCTCTCGCCTGCCGCCAATCGCTCGGTAACATCCTCCATACGCACCAGACGCATCACGTTCAATCCTGGCACAGGTAACTCCTCTGCCTGCGACTTAGCCCAGAAACCATCGGTCAGGTAGTCGTGCTCAACGGATGACAGCTGCTGTATAGCATCATATCCGCAGTGATGGTTGGTCAAGAGCAATCCATTCTCCGAGACATATTCGCCCGTACAACCTCCGTCGAAGAGCACCACCGCATCCTTCATCGATGCGTTATTTATCGAGTAGATATCCTCTGCCGAGAGCTTGAAGCCCTTTGCTCGCATATCCTTTATACGGTCGCCAATAAGCGATGGCAGCCACATTCCCTCATCGGCTCTTGCTCCCAAGAGAGTAAAACAAGCTAAAAATGTCAGAACTATTCGTTTCATTATCAATTTATTTAATGGTTTTCACTACGCAAATATAGGCAAAAAGCTGTAAAATACCTATATTTGCAGATATTAAACTCTCTTGTAAGTATACAAAACCATTTTTATATTTATTGATATGTTTCGAAAATCCATTCTTCTTATTGCTGCCACGTTGCAGGTATTAGCTCTGTCGGCTTCTGTGCCTCAGAAGAGTAATCTGCGTGCACCGGCTGTGCCACTCATTACCATTGACCCCTACACCAGCGGCTGGTCGATGACCGACAAACTCTATGAGTCTCCCGTACGCCACTGGACCGGCACCGACTTTCATCTTGTCGGCTCGCTGCTTGTCGACGGCGTAGCCTATCGTTTTATGGGCGATGAGATTGTCCCTATGCAGGGTATCGCCCCCATCTCTCACGAGCAGGGCTGGAGCGGTGCTTACACCTTTGACGAGCCTGCGGAAGGATGGAAAACCAAAGATTTCGACGACTCTGCGTGGTCGCACGGCGAGGCAGCCTTCGGCACTCAGGGCAACATCAATGTCCACACACTCTGGACATCAGAGCATATATGGGCTCGCCGCACCATCACCCTCAGCGAGGAGGATTTGCAGGGCGGAAGCCTCTTTGTGAAATACTCTCACGACGACACCTGCCAGCTCTATTTCAATGGCGTAGAGGTTGTCTCTACTCCTTTCGAGTGGAACGCCAACCGTTGGGTAGAGATTCCTGCCGAGGTAGCTGCCACAGCCCAGGATGGCAAAGTTGTCCTGGCTGCTCACTGCCACAACCCACAGGGCGACGCTCTGCTCGATATGGGACTCTACAAGCGTGCTACGGGCGACAATGTCCTCTCGCTGTGTGCCGAGCAGAAGAGTGTCGATGTTGAGGCTACACGCACCATCTATGAGTTTGCGTGCGGAGGCGTAGACCTCACGTTGACCTTCACCGCTCCATTGTTGCTCGACAACCTCGACCTCGTCTCTCGTCCCGTGAACTACATCACCTACGACGTAGTGGCAAACGATGGTAAGAAGCACGACGTAGCTATCTATTTCGAGGCTACTCAGGATTGGGCACGCAATGCTCATTGGCAGGAGTGCAAGAGTGAGCTCTACAGCGACAAGAGCCTGAGCTACATAAAGTGCGGCACTATCAAGCAGCCCGTTTTAGAGAAGCGAGGCGACAACATACGTATCGATTGGGGTTACTTCTACCTCGCAGCCGACAAGAAGAGCCACTCGGCATCACTCGGCGGCTCAGTTCAGATGCGTAAGGAGTTTGTGGCAAATGGTATCGTTGCTCCCAACAACGAGGGCGACCATATGGCACTCTCGGCACATATCGGCAAGGTAGGTAACAAGTCGAAGAGCAACTATATTATGCTCGGCTACGATGACCTCTACTCTATCCGCTACTTTGGCGAGGATGTACGCCCTTATTGGAATCGCAATGGCGACAGCTCTATCGAGGAGCAGTTCCAGCTCGCCCGCAAGCAGTACTCTTCACTTATGAAGCAGTGCGAGGCTTTCGACGCTCAGATGATTGTCGATGCCACACGTGTCGGAGGCAGAGAGTATGCCGAGTTGTGTGCTTTGGCATATCGCCAGGCTATCTCGGCTCACAAACTCATCCTCACCCCACAGGGCTACTTGGCTTGGCTCTCGAAGGAGAACTTCAGCAACGGTTGCATCGGCACACTTGACATCACCTACCCGTCGGCTCCTCTCTTCCTGTATTATAATATAGATTTGTGTAAGGCTATGATGGACCACATCTTCTACTATAGCGAGAGCGGCAAGTGGACCAAGCCATTTCCTGCCCACGACGTAGGCACCTTTCCTCACGTCTTTGGTCAGGCTTATGGCGAGGATATGCCTGTTGAGGAGGGCGGCAATATGATTATTCTGATGGGTGCTATCGCAGCATTAGAGGGCAATGCCGAGTATGCTGTGGCACATTGGGATACCATCACCACCTGGACCAACTACCTCATCGAGTATGGCTTCGACCCACAAAATCAGCTCTGCACCGACGACTTCGCAGGTCATTCAGCACGCAACACCAACCTCTCTATCAAGGCTATTATGGCTATCCGTGCCTATGCCGAGATGGCTCATATGGCGGGCAAGCAGGATACCTACGACGAGTACCTCGCTACGGCTGAGCGTATGGCTGCCGAGTGGAAGAAGATGGCTGCACAGGGCGACCACTACCGCCGCACCTTCAACGAGGGCGACACGTGGAGCCAGAAGTATAATCTTGTGTGGGATGAACTGTTGGGCTACAACCTCTTCGATGCCGACATCGCCGACTCGGAGGTTGCCTTCTACCTCAAGACAATGAACGAGTATGGCTTGCCACTCGATGAGCGTCGCAACTACACCAAGTCCGACTGGATTGTGTGGAGTGCTACGATGGCTGACAGCAAGGCAGAGTTTGAGCAGTTTATCGCTCCTATGTATCGTTTCTACAACGAGACCGTCGACCGTGTACCTATGGGCGACTGGTACAACACCGACTCCAAGCACCACATTATGTTCCGTGCCCGCTCGGTTGTCGGCGGTTACTTCATAAAACTGCTGGAGGAGCGACTCCTCTCCAAGTAGACAAAAAATCGGGGCAACCACTAACGGTTACCCCGATTTTTCTATCAATGCTGCCCGACCTACTTTGAAGTCTGCTCGCTCTTCTTCTTATCACCGCTATAAAGGAATCGGCGAATCTTCTTCGTTGGAGTCTTCTCAAACTCCTTCTCCTCTTCCTCCACCTTCGCGATGCGTGAGAAACGATTTACCTTTGAGTTCACGTACGTTACGATATCCTTCTTGAGCTCCTCCATCTGCTGAGCCCACTTATCCTTCTTCTTGTGCCACTCATCACGCTTAATCTCCCACTTCTCCATCAGCTCGTTCTTCAGACGCTCGATAGCCTCTGTATCGAAGTGCACCAGAGCCACCAGCTGACCATCCTTCTCCGTAACGATTGACTCCGACACGTAGGCGTTGGTGTTTATGATAGACTCAATCTCCTCGGGGTAGATATTCTCACCACTTGGACCTACAATCATATTCTTCAGACGACCTTTGATGAAGATGTAACCATCCTCGTCGATATATCCCAAATCGCCCGTACGATACCATCCGTCGGCGGTAAATGCAGTAGCTGTGGCCTCTGGGTTCTTGTAATATCCCTGCATAGCCGATGGAGTCTTCACAACTATCTCTCCCTGCTTTGTCTCGGGATTAATATCATCTAAACGCACCTCAACACCCTTCATAGCAGGGCCCGTAGCACCCAGCTTACACTTACCCGGTATCTGTCCTGCCACCAGCGGTGCAGTCTCGGTCAGACCGTAGCCAATAGCGTATGGGAATTTAGCATCCAACAGGAACTGCTCCACCTGTGTGTCGAGCTTCGCACCACCAATACCCAAGAAACGTATCTTGCCACCAAAAGCCTTGTGGAGCTTCTTACCCGCCACGCGGTGCAGGTAGCGACGCACAAATCCTATCGAGTAGAGCGTACGCCAGAACTTGTTCGATGTGAACTTAGCTAAGATTTGTGCACGATACACCTTCTCGATAATCAGTGGCACAATCAAAAAACACGTAGGACGCACCTTCTTAAGTGCTGGCAGCAATACCGACGCTGTAGGCTGCTTCTCGAGGTATGTTACCGTACCTCCCGCCGAGAATATGTAGAGGAATCCGAGTGTACACTCATACGTGTGCGACATAGGCAACACCGAGAGCATAGAGTCATTCTCATCTATTGGGAATAGGTCGTAGAGCATCGACACGTTAGATGCTATGTTGTAGTGCGTCAGCATCACACCCTTTGGCAACGATGTTGTTCCCGACGTGTATATTATGGCTGCCAAGTCATCAGGCTCAGGCAATCGTTTCGAGCCCTTCTCCTCCACCTTTTGTGATATCACGCTCAGGTTTTTCGTACGTATCACTATATTAAGCGACTCTATGGTCTCCTTCGATAGTTTCGTAAAAAGTCTGTCCGACACACAGAGTGCCTTCGCTTCAGAGTGTTTGATTAACTTATCTAACTCCTCTCCCGTAAAATCAGGCAAGATAGGCACTACGACCATTCCGGCTGTGGCTGCAGCGAAGTAGCAGACGCCCCAGTTAGGCATACTACCGCTCAGCAATACCACCTTATCGCCAGGGTTCAGTCCCGCACTCATCAACTGCTCCTGCACCTGATTTACTCTCTCATCTACCTGCTCAAAAGTAACCTCCTCGCTGCCAAACATAGCCGAAGCTATCTTCTTTGGAAACTTCTCTACGCTGTGGCGGAGTATTTCATAAATGGTATTAAATTTCATTCCGTTGAAGTATAAAAATTTGGGACAAAGATAGCAATTTTTTGGGAAGAATTTGGTAATTTTGAAAAATTATACACAATGCTCAGTCGTAATGACATATTAAACGCCTCACGTTCAGCAGGTTTCGACCTCTGCGGTATCGCCCGCCCACGTCCCCTGCACGCCAATGCCCAGCACCTGCGTCAGTGGATTGAGCAGGGCTGCGTCGGAGGCTTGGATTATATGTGTCGCAACGCCGACAAACGCGAGGATGCGACTCTGCTTGTCGAGGGTACGCAGAGTGTTGTGGTGTGCGGTGTGAGCTACAAATCCGACATCAACACCCACTACACCCCCGAGCAGAGCTGCAAGGTAGCCTCTTATGCCTGCAATCGCGACTATCACAAGAGCATCAAAAAGATGCTTCTCCGTATGCTCTCTCTGCTACGGGAAAGCCACCCCTCGCTTGAGGGCAGAGCCTTCACCGACTCGGCACCTCTCTTCGAGAAACAGCTTGCAGTCGATGCAGGCTTGGGATGGATTGGGCGGCAGTCATTGCTCATAACACCCCAATTCGGCAGCTATGTATTGCTTGGCGAGCTACTCCTCAACGAGGCGTGCGACAGCTACGACACCCCTCTCGAGGGCGTGGGCTGTGGCGAGTGCCACCGTTGCGTCGAGGCTTGCCCCAACCTCTCTATCAACAACAATCGCACCATCGATGCACGTCGCTGCATCTCGTGCCTCACTATCGAACAGGATAACGTGGCTGACATGCCTCTTCACGGCTGGATTTTCGGCTGCGATGAGTGCCAGATGTGCTGCCCCTACAACCTCCGAGCAGCCCACCACACCAACCCCTCGTTCGACCCTCTCTTCAACCCCTGCGACCTGTCGGCAGAGGATTGGCTCACGATGAGCGAGGAGCACTTTGCCGAGCGATTTGGCACCACCCCACTGCGTCGCAGCGGATTACAACGCATACAGGACAATATTAATAAATAACCAACTATGTTAAGACAGATTTTTCTCTACCTTACAATCTTGACAACCTACTGTGCTACGGCACAGACACCCAACCCCATATACAACCGCACACCCCTAACACCCACCCACTATGCACAGCTACCGTTGGGTGAGATTAAACCCACAGGATGGCTCAAGGCACAGATGCAAAGCCTGCTCGATGGCGTCACAGGACACCTCGACGAGCTCTACCCTCTCGTGGGCGAGGATAATGCGTGGCTCGGAGGCAATGGTGATGCGTGGGAGCGAGGCCCCTATTGGATTGACGGAGCACTCCCTATGGCATATATTATGGGCGACGACGCTCTGAAGGCAAAAGCTTTGCGATGGGTTGAAGCTATCCTTGCAAGTCAGCAGCCGAGCGGTTATTTTGGACCTGGTAGCGACAGCACCGACCACCATAATGTCGCCTCTGACTGGTGGCCACGTATGGTTGCACTGAAGATTATGCAACAATACTATATGGCTACAGGCGATAAACGTGTTATCGACTTTATGGAGAGTTACTTCGCCTATCAACTCCGCACACTCCCTGATCGACCATTAGACTATTGGTCATTCTGGGGTAAGGAGCGAGGTGGCGACAATCTGCTCATCGTGCTATGGCTCTACAACATAACGGGCAACAGCCACCTACTCACATTGGGCAACCTACTTCATCAGCTCACAGCCGATTGGACAGCCCGCTTCACTACCGATGACCACCTCTTCCGCCAGAATAGCCTCCACTGCGTCAACCTTGCACAAGGATTCAAGGCTCCCGTCGTCTACTATCAGCAATCACACGACGCTCAACACCTCAACGCCCCCAAGGAGGCACTGCGACGCATACGCCACACCATCGGCTTCCCCACAGGCTTATGGGCTGGCGACGAGCTTATTCACTTCGGCGAGCCCACTCGCGGCTCAGAGCTATGCACTACAATCGAGATGATGTACTCGCTCGAGGAGATGTTCCGCATTACGAGCGACAACTCTTATCTTGACTTGCTGGAACGCATCACTTACAACGCCCTTCCCACGCAGATTACCGACCAGGCAGACGCACGCCAATACTACCACCAGATGAACCAGGTCAATATCACTCGTTCGTGGCATAACTTCTCGTCACCTCACGGCGACACCGACTTGATATATGGTCTGCTTTCGGGCTATCCCTGCTGCACCTGCAATATGCATCAGGCGTGGCCTAAGTTTACGCAAAATCTATGGTATAAGAGCTCCGATGGAGGCATCGCCGCCCTGGTCTATGCCCCATCTACACTCAACACCACTATAGGCGACGTCGCCGTCTGTATCGATGAGCAGACCCAATATCCATTCCGCGAGGAGGTGTCGTTTGTGGTATCTTTCCCCGACAACGCCACCACCAAGCTACGTTTCCCTTTCGAATTGCGTATTCCTGCGTGGAGCGATGGCTATACCCTTACGCTCAACGGCAAGCATATCGAAGCTTCAAAGGCTGAGGGCGGCATTATCACCATTGACCGCAAGTGGCATAATGGCGACACCATACGTCTGCATTTCAATGCCCACGTAGCGTGCACTCGTTGGTGGGATGATGCAGCAGTCATCGAGCGTGGACCGCTGATTTATTCCTTAAAGATGGAGGAGCATTGGCATAAACACATCTGCGAAGGTGCCGACCTTGAGGCCTGCGGCCCATACTATTATGAGGTTACCTCGCCCACACCGTGGAATGTTGCTCTACACCATCGACACCTGCATCCAGAGAGCTTAGCAGAACACTTTATCGTCACGATGAACGAGTGCAGCAACACCCCTTGGAGTGTTTCCAATGCCCCTATACAAATCAAAGGCAAGGCTCGCATCCTTCCCCATTGGAGCATTTCCCGCAATGCCGTTGGCTCATTCAACTATATGAGCCAGCAGTTGGACACCGAGCCCGAGGTTGCCGAGTGGGTTGACATAGAGCTTATACCTTTCGGTTGCACCACACTCCGCATCACCGAATTCCCCGTAAGATAAAACACACATTACCCTCATAAAAAAATGGAGTTGCCCTGCGAGGGGCAACTCCATAAATTTATAGGGTATCACTACCCTATCGCTCAGACTATTTTACCTCGTTGAGTGAGCTCAACTCCTCAAACATAGAGCCGAAAGAAGCCACCATATCACGACGGAATGCAGCGTAATACTTCTTCACCAAAGAGCGGTTATGAGGCTCAGTTGGGTTATTAGCCTTCTCGTACAATGCGTTACGCAGAGCCACAGCCTTCTCCATAAGAGCCACGATAGCATCCTCCTTTGATGGCTGGAAATATATCGCCATCTCGCAATCGAATACAAACTCCTCCAAACGATAGTCAATCTCCTTCTTCAGGATTCTCAAATTTGCCATACTGAAATCTATTTTTAGTGTTTTACAATTTTTCCTTCCACAAAGATACTAATTGTTTTTGGTTTTGCAACACCCACCTACTTAATACTCTCTATGTAGATATTTCGAAACTCCAACGCTCCGCCCTCGCTCTGCAAGGCAATATGTCCCTTCTCAAATTTTGTTATTGCCTCGTTCTGCAGCTTACCATTGGTATAGAACTGCACTAAAGTCCTCTTGACGACTATCTCGCCCTTGTTCCACTCGCCTACACTCTTCTCGCAGTCCGCCTTACGTGGCTTTATAGGAAACTCTCCCTCGCCCTTGAAGTTCTCCAGCTCTGCACCTCCGAGCAGCACCATATCGCCTGCCTTACCTGCCATAAGTTGATATTCGTATGCTCGGGGCCACACCTCGCCAGGGTTCTGCACGTGGATGAAGACACCGCTATTGCTACCCTCGCCTACCCATCGCCACTCAAACGATAGCTTGTATGCGTCATACTGCTCCGCTGTGTAGAGATAGCCAAAAGGCATACCTGCCACCTTTATCACGCCATCCTCTGCCTGAAACACCGATGCTGCCGCCTCGACATCCACATCCTTCTCCAACGCAAAAGCCCATCCCTCGAGGTTATCGCCATCAAACAGAGCCTTTCCATTTGTCGATTGCTCCGCACCGCACGCTACGAGCATCATACCCAATGCTACGATAAGTAAGTTTCTCATAAAAATTATTTTACAAAGTATTTCTCTCACAAAATTAACAAATTATTCCATAGTATAGACCATTAGTCCCCACTTTTTCGTTATCTTTGTGAAAATAAACCATTCATTAAATAACTTTTAGCGAGATGAAACGACTTTTTACACTTCTCCTTGCAGCTCTTTTTTCTGTTGCTGCCAACGCTTACGACCTTCAAACCGTTGAAATCCCCAGCCAATATATGCAGCGTGGCGAGATGATTCACGTCATCCTCCCCGACTCTTACAGCGACGGAGGCTCCTTCCCCGTTGTCTATCTGCTTCACGGATATGTCGACAACCACGATGCGTGGTTGCACAAGGGCTTGGCTGCACCTTTAGCCGATAGCCACAACGTCATCCTCGTTATGCCCGACACAGGCTATAACAGCTGGTATCTCAACTCTCCTCTAAAGGCTGAGTCGCAGGCCGAGAGCTACATCATCGAGGAGCTCATCCCTTACGTCGACTCTCACTACCGCACCATCGCAGACCGCTCGGCACGTGCTATCACAGGTTTGTCTATGGGTGGACACGGAGCTCTCTATTTAGCTTTCCGCCATCAGGACCTCTTCGGCTTTGTCGGCAGTATGTCGGGTGGTGTTGACCTACGTCCCTTCCCCGAGAATTGGGACCTTGCATCACATTTAGGCACTATCGAGAGCAACCCCGAGAATTGGGAGCAGCACTCTGTCATCAACCTTGTAGGTCTGCTCAAGCCCGAGTCGCTCCAGATTTGTTTCGACTGCGGTGTCGACGACTTCTTCTACGAGGTCAACTGTAACCTCCACCTCAAGCTCCTCGAGGCTGGCATCCCTCACGACTTCACCTCTCGCCCCGGAGCTCACACCTGGGAGTATTGGCAGAACTCTATCAACTACCACCTCTTGTTCTTCACACGTGGTTTTGCCGCTGCAACCAAATAACAAACGACCGACACTATAATGAGACGTATAATCCTTTTCACACTTATGCTGTTGTTGCCTGCCTTTGCAGCTGCACAGCTTAATTTCGGACTCTCATCGCCACAACCCGAATCCTCCCTCCCCAAGTCGAAAGCCCCACGCCCTATATGCGAACGTAAGGCTTTTGTCGCCGAGCCGAGCCGTCTTGTGCCTACTGCCGAGGGCAACTTCACCCTCGAGGGAGGCTGGCAGATGATTGAGGATGCTACACTTACTAAGCGAAACATCACCGTTTGGGACACCGCCACCACCGATGGCTGGTATAACGCCACCGTTCCTGGCACAGTCCTCACAACTCTTGTTGAACAAGGCGTCTACCCCGACCCATATTATGGACTCAACAACCTCTATATCCCCGAGACTTTGTGTCGTCAGGACTGGTGGTATCGTATCTCTTTCGATAGCCCTGCGATAAGTGAGGGAGAGCACTACACACTGCTCTTCAATGGCATCAACTATAAGGCTAATGTATGGCTCAATGGCACTCTGCTGGGCAATATTGCAGGAGCCTTCACGCGTGCCGAGTTTCCCGTGAGCCACCTCTTGAAGCAGGGCGAGCAGAACACTCTTGTCGTGAAGATTATACCTCCCCACAACCCTGGTATCCCCCACGAGCAGGAGTTCAACTCGGCAGGACCCAACGGAGGTGTACTCTGTATGGATGGTCCTACCTTCATCTGCACCGAGGGCTGGGATTGGGTGCCAGGCATCCGCGACCGCAATATCGGTATCTGGCAGAGCGTAGAGCTGCAACGCAGTGGCTCTGTCCGTCTGACCGACCCATACGTCATCACCGACCTTCCTCTGCCCGACACCTCGTCGGCAGATATCACTATATCGGCTACACTCACCAACTCATCATCGAAGGAGCAATCTGCTACCATTAATGGAAAGATTGGCGAGGTAACCTTCTCCAAGGATATTACCCTTACAGCTGGTGAGCAGCTATCTATCACATTTAGCCCCGAGGAGTTCCCTCAGCTCCACTTCGTGAATCCACGTCTGTGGTGGCCCAATGGCTATGGCGAGCAGAACCTCTACACCCTATATCTCAACGTCGAGCAGGATGGCAAGACTCTCCAGCAGGAGAATACACGTTTCGGCATACGTGAGTTGAGCTATGAGCTTATGGCACGCAATAAGGAGAAGCAACGTATCCGCTTCTCTTACAACCCTACCGAGGCATACCGCCACGGTAAGGTACTATTCGACTACCGCCAACGCAAGATGACCGACAAGGAGTATGGTCAGACCGTTATCCCTGTCTTTAAGGAGGGTGCTGAGGAGCTTATCACCCCTATACCTGATAGCAATAACCCACATTTGGTCGTATGCGTCAATGGTATCAAGATATTCTGCAAAGGCGGTAACTGGGGTATGGACGATGCTATGAAGCGTTGCGACAGAGAGCACCTCGAGCCATACTTCCGCCTGCATAAGGATATGAATTTCACTATGGTACGCAATTGGACTGGCGAATCTACCGAGGAGGTCTTCTATGAGCTCTGCGATGAGTATGGAATGTTGGTCTGGAACGACTTCTCAATGTCTACGGGCGACTATAACCTCGAGCCTATCGACGCTGAGCTCTTTATGGCTAATGCCACAGAGATTGTCCGCCGCTACCGCAACCATCCATCTATCGCAGTCTGGGGACCTCGCAACGAGGGCTATGCCCCTAACTTTTTAGAGGACCGTTTCCAGGAGCTCTTCCTCCGCGAGGATGGTACACGCCACTACCACGCCAACTCACGCTTGATGAATCTCTGCCAGAGTGGCCCTTGGGGTTATTTCGACAACTACCAGGAGTTCACCACCAATAAGGCACAAGGCTTCACCACCGAGCTCGGAGCTCCTGCTATGCCTACCGCCGAGACTATCCGCAAGTTCATCGCACCCGAGGATTTGTGGCCTATCGGCGACGTGTGGTACTACCACGACCTCCACCAGAACATCCACGGCTGGCAACTCTATATCTCACACATCAATGCTTTAGGCGACGAGCCAGCGAAGGACGTCGATGAGTTCTGTGAGCGTGCTCAGTGGCTCAACTATGAGATATATCGCAATATGTTTGAGGCTTGGAACCACAAGATGTGGCAGACTACAAGTGGCTTGCTCTTGTGGATGAGCCACCCTGCGTGGCCAAGTGTCATCTGGCAGACCTACACCTACGACTACGAGACGCCAGCTCCGTTCTTCGGTTCAAAGAAGGCGTGCGAGCCTACCCATATTCAGTGGAACGCCACTACCCAGCGTCTTCAGGTCATCAACGCCTCACGCAACGAGTTATCTGGGGCTCAAGCTACCTTCACCATCTACGACCATCAAGGCAAGAGGCTGTGGACCAAGGAGTGGAAGGGACTCAACATTGCGGCTGACAATCTGCTCGATATTGAGCAGGTGGCACTCCCCGATACCTCCGCACCTTTGGTTATGATTCGCCTGTGTCTAAGCGACAAGCAGGGCAACCTCATCTCCCAGAATGACTACATCGTAGACCCTGCCAACCCTACGGTATACCGTTCTCTGGATGTTATGGGCAAGAGCCACGTGGAGTCGAAGATATTGCGACGTAGCGAGAACGACGATGCTATCATTCTCACCGTCGAGCTCCGCAACCGAGGTGATAACGTCGCCATCAACCTCAAGACAAATGTCCGTTCGGCGGCTACGGGCGAGGCCATCCTCCCTGCCTACGCCTCGGATGGCTACTTCAATCTCCTGCCACGCGAGCGAAAGCGACTCACTATCGAGATTCCGAAGTCGGTCGCAACGAGCGATATGATTGTAACCCATACGGGACTCAACATAGAGTAACAGTTGAGGGGCTGCCCAGCACGTAATGCTGCGACAGCCCCTCTAATTTTTTAAGTTGTATAACGAGAGCTATTGTACTATAACCACTCTGTTGTTTGAATTAATCGGGAATATATTCTCCGTCGAGCCTACACCCTCCCACTTGAGCTGCGACTCTGGCACTCCGTGCTTTATGAGATAGTCGTAGACAGCCTTTGCACGACGCTCCGAGAGTGTCTTGTTGTATTGTGCAGTGCCTGTGTCAGCATCAGCATAACCCACGATATGGAACACCTGCTCCTTTGGAGCCTCCATAATGGTCTGTTTGAGCAGCTGTAATGACGCCTCCGAGCGAGTAAGAATCTGGTCGCTGTTGATGTTGAAGAATATCGCCGATGATGTTACAACCTGCTCATCATTGCTGCTTGCTGTACCCATATTCTTCATCTGCTCACGCAACTGCTCATTCTCCTGCTGAGCCTGCTTTGTCGCTTCGGTCTGCTTCGCAAGCTGCTCTGCCAACGCCTCCTCGCTCTGCACCGATGCTGCAAGACCCAACTCGAGTACCTCTATCGCCTCTATATATGTATCGACATCCACCTGCGAATATGTGCGGTTCCATCCTCGCTCGTTGAAACGATATGATATGCCGGCTGTCATCGAGTATACCTGACCGAAGCGACCCGCATCCACTCGCATCTGCGATGGGAGGTCGTGTCCCGACGATACCATCGTTCTAAATTCAAGGTTTATGTCGAGGCGAGGCGTTATTCGGAACGTATTTATCATACCCATATTAACTGCCAATCCTGCCGAGCCACCGTCGCCCATATCCACTATGCTGACACCCATACCAGCTACCATCTTAGCATAATATACGCGGTCGTCGCGATAACCACCAATCCAATTCGAGAGGTTTACCACACCATCTACGTGCGGATACATCCAGTTGCTATCCCACTTATCGTGCAGTTCGTTCGACGCATTGAGTTTTCCTGCTACTATTTGCAGACGAGCACCCACTATCGGGTTAAACCACTTTGTAGCACTCACATCGGCTGTCCAGCCTATGTTATCGCCAAAGTCTCCCTGATTGCTGAAGCCCCACTTATCCCAGGCGGTATAGCTCACGCCGCCGCCCACCGAGAGCTCCCAATTAGACCAAAAACAATTTCCGGCAACATTCTTCCAACGAAGACCATCCGCTGTAGTGCCTTGAGCAAACAGACTACCCACCGATAGTCCAACCATTGCCATAGAGAGTAAAAATCTTTTCATAACACTATAGAATTTGTTTTACACTCTATGCTATCTACAAACACCAAGCCAAAAACAAGGGAGTGCCTAACATCTCTGTTAAGCACTCCCCCTTTCGTAGCTCTATTTTTCTCTTACGGTGGTCAATCGAAGCATTAAGCCCTATTTACGGAGCACAACGCAGAAATCACCTTACCACCTTTGCTGAGATTGCTTTTAGAAGTGGGATTTCAAGGCTTGCGAAGAGTGAAAAACCGCAGCATACTGAGCGTATGTGAGGATTTTGAACTCGAGCGTAACGCAAAAATCACCTTACCACCCTTACTGAGATTGCTTTTAGAAGTGGGATTTCAAGGCTTGCGAAGAGTGAAAAACCGCAGCATACTGAGCGTATGTGAGGATTTTGAACTCGAGCGTAACGCAGAAATCACCTTCTAAAACAATCTCACTATCCGCATTTTGAATAACCACACGACATACAAGTCAAACAACCATTCTGATATGCCATATCCTCCTGACCACACTGTGGGCACTTACCCTTTGAGCGTGTACCATCAACGATATATGGCTTCAAGGCACGCTGCACACCATTCTTCCATGTGTTTATACTCTCGCTATTGAGGTGCAAGCCATCGATAAGGTTTACCACCTTGTGGATAGGCATTCCGTAACGCAATACACCCGAGATGAGTTTAGCGTAGTTCCAGAAGCCCTCATCAAACAGACGTGAGATACCGCCGATAGTGTTGGTATAGCCATAGCGGTCGGTGTATTGGAAGTCGTAACGCTTGTTACCATCCTCCTCGCACACCTGTATGATGTTACCCTTTGTTACCTTACGTGGGATATACATTGCGTCCTCCTCAATCTTACCTGTGAATATCTCGTATGGGCGACCATCCTGAATTCCTACGAATGCAATCCAGTCCTCCGAGCCATTCTTGAAACGCACAATGTCGGCTGGCACCGATACAGGACGCTTGCGTATAGAGTCTGTCGAATCGCTGCAACTGCTCTTCTTCGCCTTGCTGTTCTTGTCGAGCAATACTCCGTCGCGACAGCCATCACGATAAACTGTTACGCCCTTACATCCGCACTCCCACGCTGTACGATATACCTCTGCTACCAGAGCCTCACTCACGCTGTTAGGGAGGTTTACAGTAACCGATATTGAGTGGTCAACCCACTTCTGGATAGCACCCTGCATACGTACCTTAGCCACCCAGTCGATATCGTTGGCTGTTGCACCATAGTAAGGCGACGCCTTCAACCAGCTCTCGAGCTCCTCATCGCCGAGGCTCTGCAGACGAGTGATGTCATATCCATTCTTCTCCAACCAATTCACAAATTGGTGGTGATATACGTAGTACTCCTCAAACTTCTCTCCTGTCTCATCGATGAAATCTGCCTTCTTACCTACGTCCGATGGGTTAATCTTACGACGACGCTTGTATACAGGGCGGAACACAGGCTCGATACCCGATGTTGTCTGCGACATCAGCGATGTTGTTCCCGTAGGAGCTATTGTCAGCATCGCTATGTTACGACGACCATACTTCGCCATCTGCTCATAGAGTTCAGGATCAGCCTCCTTGATACGGTTAATCATTGGGTTGTTAGCCTCACGTGCAGCCTCATAGAGAGGGAATGCACCACGCTCCTGAGCCATCTTGACCGATGCACGGTAAGCCTCCAAAGCCAATGTCTGCTGTACCTTCACCGCAAAGTCGATAGCCTCATCCGAGCCATAACGCAAGCCAAGTGCTGCCAGCATATCGCCCTCGGCAGTGATACCCAGACCTGTACGACGGCCCTTGAGAGCCATATCCTTAATCTTCTTCCACAGGTCGTGCTCTACGCGACGTATATCATCTTCCTCAGGGTCGCTTGCCACTTTGTTGATTATGAGCTCTACCTTCTCGAGCTCCAGGTCGATGATGTCATCCATCATACGCATAGCCTTCTCGACGTGCTTCTTGAAGAGGTCGAAGTCAAACTCTGCCTCTTTTGTGAATGGGTTCTTCACGTAGCTGAGCAGGTTGACAGCCAGCAATCGGCAGCTGTCGTATGGGCAGAGAGGAATCTCGCCACAAGGGTTTGTCGAAACTGTTGTGAAGCCCTTGTCGGCGTAGCAGTCGGGCACGCTCTCGCGGATTATGGTGTCCCAGAACAATACACCTGGCTCAGCCGACTGCCAAGCGTTGTGGATAATCTTCTCCCACAGTTTCTTGGCGTCAATCTCTGTTACGATTTTAGGCTCGTCCGACTTTATAGGGAACTGCTGACGGTATGCACGACCCTCTATTGCCGCACGCATAAACTCGTCATCAATCTTTATCGACACGTTAGCACCTGTTACCTTTCCCGACTCGGTCTTTGCATCGATGAAACGCTCAGCATCGGGGTGCTTTATCGAGAGTGAGAGCATCAACGCACCGCGGCGACCATCCTGTGCCACCTCGCGTGTTGAGTTCGAGTAACGCTCCATAAAAGGCACGATACCTGTCGATGTGAGTGCTGAGTTCAATACGGGTGTTCCTGCTGGACGCAACTCCGAGAGGTCGTGTCCTACGCCACCGCGACGCTTCATCAGCTGCACCTGCTCCTCGTCCATACGGAATATGCCACCGTACGAGTCCGCCTGCTGGCGGTTACCGATAACGAAGCAGTTCGACAGCGATGCCACCTGCAGGTTGTTACCTATACCTGTCATTGGGCCACCCTGTGGGATAATGTAACGGAAGTGGTCGAGCAGCGAGAATATCTCTTCGCGGCTCATTGGGTTAGGATATTTGCCCTCTATACGCTCCAACTCGGCAGCTATTCGGTTGTGCATATCCACGGGAGTTTTTTCGTAGATATGACCGAATGAATCTTTGAGGGCATACTTGCTAACCCACACGGTAGCAGCCAATTCGTCGCCACCGAAGTACTCTTTGGATGCTGCGACAGCATCTCCATAGCTCACTTCTGTGAGCTTATTCTGGGCTTTTGCCATAAGTTGTATACTTTATATTTATATTATTATTCTCGTATTCTCGAACGGAAATAGGGGTGATTCCCCACTACAAATTTCCGAAATTTTAGAGCCATTCCCACACTAATCAGCAGTAGTTTTCGACAAGTTATTTACAAAAATAAAAAAGATGCACCGTAGCCACCTACGATGCACTTTTGACGAAAATCTTTTTTCTGCCGCAGCTATTCTTTGCAAGCCACTGCGTCAATCTCCACTTTTGCACCCATTGGCAGCTTCGACACCTCGTAGCAGAAGCGGGCAGGCATCTGTTCAGTGAAGAATGTAGCATACACAGCGTTCATTGCTGCGAAGTCTGCTATGTCGTCCAACATCACACACACCTTCACCACATCTTTGAAGTCATATCCTGCCTCGCGGAGTATGTGTCCTATGTTTGTCAGCGACTGTCGTGTCTGCTCCTCGATGCCTTCGGGCATAGTACCTGTTGCGGCATCTATTGGCAGCTGTCCCGAGAGGTAGAGTGTGCCGTTAGCCTCTACCGCCTGTGAGTATGGTCCTACAGCTTTTGGTGCCATAGGCGAAGCAATAATCTTTTTCATAGTCCGTTATATTTAAGTATTTTGAGCAAAGATAGAAAATTTATTTATCTTTGTGGCATAACGCGAGCAAACTATTTAAGAAAACTATATACTATGAAGCGTGTAATCACATTTTTCGTTCTGGCGGCTGTTGTTGCTGCCGTAGGTTTTGGCTGCTGTGCTTGTCGCAAGAATGCCAAGCAGGCTAAGCCACTTATCGGCACCGAGTGGCATTTGGTTAAGCTTATGGAGACCGATGCTACCTTTGCTGAGGGTAAGTTCGATATCCGTTTCATCGAGGGTGAGACACCCTCTAAGGGCAATATCCAGGGTGTAGGTGCTTGCAACCATATCATTGGTGGCGAGTTCACTGTTGGCGAGAAGGGCTCTCTCACCGTTGGTCAGCTGGGTGCTACCCGTATGGCTTGTCCCGAGTTGGATTTGGAGATTAAGTTCTTTGCGGCGTTGCGTTCTACCACTCACTATGAGATTGATGGCGATGTGCTTATGCTGCTTAGCGATGGCAAGCTCCAGGCTACATTGCAGGCTACAGAGCAACCTGCGGAGTAACCCCACAGCAATCTATCCTTCAGGGCGTGTCTGACAAGTTTTCAGACACGCTTTTTTTGTCAGTAGCTGCACATCAAAAATCTTGAAAACCCCAGCAGTAGACTTTATTATCCCTTAGTCCCCTTTAGTCTCCTTTAATACCCTTCTTGAAAAACAGGAACGACAGAAAATTGCTTTTCTGTCGTTCCACCACACTTAATTAATTTAACATATGAAGGGCTTTCTTTTGATTGTCCCGTGTGGACTGCACCCCACCCAAGAGGTGCAATCCTATAGAATTATTACTTCATTGTTGTACCCTGAACAGTCCATGGATAATCTGCATCGCCAGACTCAACCCATATAACGCTCTCATCTACACCACCCCAGAAGGTCTTGTACTTGAACAAACCACCGTAGAGGTTGAACTTACCTCCGTTATATGCATATCCACTTGCGCCTGCTGCTCTGATATTAGAGAATTTACCACCGTACACGGTAATAACTGCGTTCTCACCACCTGCACACAAAGGATAGCCTGAACCATTTGCTGGTTCCTGGATAAAGAACACACCATCGTTAATTATAATAGAACCGTCCTTTGCTGATGTAATAACACCGTGCTTACCCTCGAACGAACCTCCGTTGATTGTAAGTACTGCACCATTCTGAGCCTTAACTGCGTAAGCCCAAGTACCATCATCTGTTGATGCATTTGAGAAATATGAACTCTCTGCACCTGTGATATTCACTTTTGCACCATCTGCAAAAAGTGTAAGATTCTCAGCATTAACTACTGCGTTGTTAATAACGGCCTCTCCACCAAGTACACGAATGGCAGCACCAGCTGTTGTACAATTGTGGTCAAGTTCTACACCATCAATAGTTAATTTACCAGCTGTGCTAATAAGAGTATTTGGCTTATCTGCATTATTTTCAGAGATTAACTTACCGCCCTTAATAGTCAACTCGCCTGCGTTTGTAAGCATACCATTAGTAACCAAAGTCTTACCCTCAAGATCGAGAGTCAAAGTACCCTCAACTACGATATCTCTAAGCAATGTAATTACATCACCCTCCTTAGCAAACTCAACAGCTTCCTCAAGTGTCTCGAATGAGTAATAATAAGCAGAGCCCTCATAGGTAATAGCAGCAACCATTACACATACATTCTCTGTTGAGCCATCAATAGTAATAGTACCGTTTGCAGCACTATTGCGAGCAGGCACTGAGTCTGAGCCCTCTGCCACATTGATAGTAGTGTTTGTTACGGTGATTGTAGCATTCTCTGCATCCTTGTTAAGGGAAATTGCAGCATAAGCCTCACCAACAGTTGTGTTATTATCGTTGCAGTTTACAGTACAACCGTCAACAGTAACCTCAGCACCAGCAGAAGCAACATTAACAGTGCAAAGACCGTTAAGAGTCGAGTTCTTGATATCAACAACTGCGTTAGGAGCTGAAGACGCTACATTAACAGTATAGTTTGCTGCAGTTGCAGTAACATTCTCAATCTTTACATTTGTTGCATTCTGGATAATGTTGATTGCACGCTCACCAGAGCACTCAATAGTAAGGTTCTTGATAGTTACACCATTAGCACCCGATACATTGATAGCACGACCAGCTGTAGACGTCAAAGTCTTACCATTACCATCAAATACGAATGATCCGTTGAGAACCATAATCTCGCTTACCTCTACATCTGCGAGCAATCTTACACCATCAGCATTATGCTCAACGACACTCACCAATGCCTCCTCTAAAGTTTCACAGCTATAGAACTCATTCTGTCCATCCCAATATACCATAGCAACTCTTTTTTCAACTTTACCTATAACTTCTGTAGAGTCGCTAATATTTATCACACCTGTCTTAGTAGAATTAGTAACTGCTGCTGATGGGTTACCATTCTCATCCAAAGCAGTAACCTTACCACCCACAACATTGATTACACTACCCTCAGCCGAAGAACTACCATTGTTGTTCAACTTAATAGCAGCATAGTTCTCGTGATCAGCCTTGTCGACACTTGTTATCTCGCTATTGGTAACATCCATCTTAACATTCGCACCCCAAACATTAAGAGCAATAACACCTGTAATCTTTGAGTTGTTGATAACAACAGTTGCATTATCAGATGGATCTGGAAGATTAAGAGCATATGTAATATTCTCACCCTTAATAATAACATTCTCAAGAGTCAAGTTGCCGTCAGTAGCGTAGTTTATACCGCGATTACAATATGGAGCAATACAATCAATTGTCAGGTTCTTAATGGTAAGGTTGATATCTGGAGTAAGAACGTTGATTGCACGATCACTACCATTATAGGTCAATGTCTGACCGTTACCATCGAGGATAAAAGGACGAACAATAGTCTCAGCAACCTCGGCACGTGTAAAAGTACCAAATACGATAGGACCATCCAAAACGATATCATCCTCAAGGATAATCTCACCGGCACCGCTATTTACAGCATTCTGCAACTCCTGTGCAGTAGCAACAGAAACAACCTCATACTTGTGTCCTGGCTCGCCATCAAATCCCTCCTCAATCTCAATGTTGAAGTTACCCTCGCTTGTCAAAAGGCTACCGATGATATTTGTACGGTAGTTACGCTGTACAGGAACTGAGTTGTACTCTGCTGTACGACCAGCATTGCCACCTGTTGTTGTATCGCCGTCGGTATAAGTGAACTTAACATTTACCAACTGCTTCTCACCACCTGTGAAGAGGTAGTTTACTGCGAGCAAATCGTAGCTGCTGAGAATTGTACCACCCTGCTTAGGTGCAGAAGTGAAAGTAACGCCGGTGTTTGAAGCATTAACACCATTGCCAGTTACGAGGTCAAACTGAGTGTATGCGTTAGTAACCTCTACGGCAACATTCTCAACAACCAAACCAGACTGAGCAGCCTCTGCAGTGTCGTTAGTTGCAATGTTAAGCTGAGCGAAAGGACGCTTCAACACAACTGTCTTTGTTACAGGACCTGTAATCTCTGGGAGCTCATCGCCTGTGAGGAAATAGTAGAACGCATCGTAATCCTCTGAGTTAGAAACCAATGCGGCAGCATTAGTGTAACCAACAGTCTTTGCATCCCAATCTACTGTGTAAGGAGACTCAGGAGCTGGAGCCTCAGCCCAGAAGAGAACGTCGTAGGTCATACCGTTAACGAAAGGAATCTCAACGGTAGCCTTCAAAGCAGACATAGTCGCTGTTCCCTTGAACAGGAGAGCTTTGTCTGCACGGTTGTAGACAGCATAAGCCAAAGCAGTAGCTGACTCGCCATCACCGTGTGCACGGGTCGAGAGCTCAGGAGCAGCAACAGAGAAAGTAACTGTAGACTTCTCTGCCACAGGCTGAGCAACCTCGTCCTTCGAACACGCTGTTGCGAGCATACCAAATGCTACAACAGCCATCAAAAGAATTTTTTTCATAATAAAAGTGTTTATTAAAATATAGTTATAAAAAATGGTTATAAATCCTATTTACGAATTTACCCCCCCCCTATAGGATTTCCTGATAGGGGGAGGGTAAAGTATCCTCGCCAAAAATTATATGTCTTTGTTGCTAAAGCTGATCGCTTCAGTACTACAAAGTTATACAAAAAATTCTTACTACCAAAAAATACTCAAAAATTTTCATTTCACCCACAATCCTCTATTGTAGACTTTAGTATCCCTTAGTATCCTTTAATTCCCCTGAAAACTCAATTACTCATTACTAATTACTCATTATATTAACGTCATTCCCCGACTAACCAAAGGTTAGGCGATGGGAATCTACCTTATACGAACTAAAAACTAAAAGGTAAAAACTATTTTTTATTGCGACTTTAGTATCCTTTAGTACCCCTTAGTTCCCCTTACTCCTTATCTTCCCTATCCTCCCCGAAAACTCAATTACTCTTTACTAATTACTAATTACTAATTAACAAAAAAAGGCGGCACTCCATTGGAATGCCGCCTTTTGTAAAGCTATAATAAAGACTACGCTGTAGCCTGCTCCTTCTTACGTGATCTCTTCGCTGCCAGCTTACGGTCTATCTCTATCTCGAAGTCCGACAACACGTTCATATAGTTGATGAACGCCTCATACGATGAGCCATAAGGGTTGAAGTATGAGTGTACGTCGCCATCAGAGAGCCACTTGGTAGCCATATAGTAGAAGTGGTCCGAGGTCTGCATAAAGTTCCATACATAGTCGAAGTCCTCATTCTTGAGTGCCTTCACCTTATCCTTCAATGCGTACAACTTACCGAAAGCCTCATTCTGCAACTCATTGCCGAGCCACGCTGTAACATCACGCTCCTCGTCAGCCCACGACATCACGTGTGGACAGTGCAGCACGCCTACAGGCTGTGATACCTGAGCAGACTCGCTCACTGTTGCAAACTGCATATCACCCTTAGAGAGTATTGCTGCTGGCAGTGCACGCACGAAATCGAAGATACCTGTGTCAGCCTTCTGGTGCTCGCCAAATGTCTCATAGTCCATAAAGAGGTTAATCACATCACCTGCGTCCTCTGCAACCCACTGAGCAAACTTATCTGCTGTGAGAGGATACTCGTCCCATCCCTGGTTAGAGAAACGGAAAGCAATATCATCCGAGAGCTTATAGTTACGCAATAACACACGCAAGCGGTTATCTATCGCATTAGTGTAGATGTAGTTAGGCGACTTCCAACCGAGCACGTGCTTAGCACCCTCAGCCAGGATTGTCTTAAATCCGAGCTCCGATACCATCTCGCCGATAGCATCCGAGTAGATGAGCTCTGTGTTACGGAATGACACAGGCTTCACACCAAACTCCTTCTTTATGGTCTTGGCGTGCAATTTCACCTGCTCTACGAAGTCCTCCTTTGATGAGAGGGCAGCCAATGAGTGAGAATATGTCTCTGCGAGGAACTCCACACATCCGGTCTTAGCCAAGGCACGGAACGAGTCCAACACCTCGGGAGCATATGCACGGAACTGCTCGATAGCCGAGCCTGTTACCGAGAACGAGCACTTGAAAGCACCCTTATTCTCCTCGATGAGCTTCAGGAGCATAGCGTTCATCGGCAGATAGCACTGGCGAGCCACCTTCTGCATAATGGCACGGTTTGTAAAGTCATCCAGATAGTTGTGGTCCTTACCGATATTAAAGAAACGGTAAACCTTCAGACGCCAAGGCTGGTGTACCTGAAAATATAGATTAACTGTTTTCATACTTATATTTATACTTATTATTTACACTCATTTATGGCATCCTCGTAGACTGCCTTAATCTTTGCTGCTGCGTTGTTCCACTTCAGACCGGTAACCTCCTCGAGTCCCTTTGAGGAGAACATCTTCGCAAGAGCAGGATACTTCACAAATCCATATATAGCATCTGCCATAGCATCCACATCCCAGTAATCCACCTTCACAGCATAGTCCAGCACCTCTGCCACACCACTCTGCTTCGAGATTATTGAAGGCACGTTAGCTCGCATAGCCTCCAATGGCGAGATACCGAATGGCTCCGACACCGATGGCATAATATAGACATCCGAGAGCTGGAACATCTTATGCACGTCGTCGCCCTTCAGGAAGCCCGTAAAGTGGAAACGGTCGGCTATACCCAGACGAGCCACACGACGTATCACGTGGTTCATCATATCGCCCGAGCCCGCCATCACAAAACGCACGTTAGGCACACGCTTAAGCACCTTTGCAGCCGCCTCCACGAAGTAGTCGGGACCCTTCTGGAATGTGATACGACCCAGGAAGGTGATAATCTTATCATCCACACCACGCTCAGGAAGCTCATTATCCTTCTCGGCAAAACGCACAGCGTTGTGCACTGTTACGACCTTCTCCGCAGGGATGTTATACTTCTCGATAACGATGTTTCTCGTAAGGTTCGACACAGCTATTACGCGGTCTGCTGCAGCCATACCCGCACGCTCAATAGCGTAGACACGAGTATCGATATTATCGCTTGACGAGCGGTCAAACGACGTAGCGTGCATATGTACCACCAATGGCTTGCCCGACACTCGCTTGGCAGCGATACCTGCAAAGTATGTGAGCCAGTCGTGTGCGTGAATCACATCAAACTGTCCCTCCAACTGCTTTGCCACCTCGGCAGCCACCACAGCATAACGTGCCACCTCCTCCATAAGGTTAGCACCGTACTTTCCCGAAAATGTGTAACGCTGCGTCCACACATCTCCCTCTTTCTCCCAGATTTTACGTCCCGTACGCTCATACTCCTCACGATATGTCTCAAACTCCTCAGGAGAGATATAAGGCACCATATTAGAGTCGATATGAATGAACGAAATCTTCTTCCACAGGTCGTCAGCACCTTCGATTTTCGACTCGCTATAACGAGCCTCCACATCGCTGGCATTCACCACTTTGACGAAACGTTGGTCCTCATCGCCCGAGGCACGAGGCATCACAAAGATAACCTCCACATCGTTGCGAGCCAAGCCTCTGGTCATACCGTAACAAGCGGTACCCAGACCTCCAGCGATATGAGGTGGGAACTCCCAACCGAACATTAATACTCTCATTATATCTTATTTTTTATTATTTTTTCTTGCGAACACATTTTCTTTTAGGCTTCTCCTCAGCAGGAGTCTCTTTAGCCTTTGTCTTGAAGCAGTTGGCAACGCTCTTTTTCATAGCCTTTCTCCACTCTGCTATCTGCTCACTTATGTTGAGCAGTGCACCTACGCTTGTTGCCTGCGACAGACAGCCACGTGTATGGAATGGAGGGTCGCCCTCGAAGCACTCACCTATCGAGCCGATGCAAGCTGTCTGTATCTCGTCATTAAATGCTGCGAGTATCTCCTCTGCGTCAGCCACGAAACGCTCTCCTGCAATCTTGAATGCTGTCTTCACGTAGAGCATCAGAGGCCAGATCCATATTGAACCATTGCGTGATGCCAGATCCTGCGAACGCTGATCGTCAGCATACGAAGGTTCGTAGTGAGGGTTACGTGGCGAGAGCGAACGCAAGCCACGAGGTGTGAGCAGGTGCTGACGCACAACGCCCATCACATCCATCATCTGCTCCTCGCTCAGCATTGAGTAATCCAACGCACAAGCTACAATCATATTCGAGCGACGATAGTCGTTTACCTCATCAACATTCACATAATCAGCCAGATAATCCTCCTTCAACCAGAACTTCTCTATGAACGAGCTCTTTATCAACTCAGGCAGTGCAGCCCAACGCTCCACGAACGCCTTATCCTTCATCTTACGTGCCAAAGCGAGAGTGTAGCATACCGCATTGTACCACAGAGCCTCAATCTCTACCGCATATCCTGCACGCTGAGCCACAGGCTGACCATCCACCTTGGTATCCATCCAGGTGAGAGCCTCGCCCTGAGCACCAGCCCATATCAGACCGTTGTCGTCCATCTTAACGCGTGAGCCGAAACCTCTGCGATACGCCTCCAGCACAGCCTTCATCGCCTCTCCATAACGCTCCCATACGCCCTTTGCCGAGATATGCTTCTCGAGGTTCTGGAGTGTGTAGAAGAACCACAGTGGTGCATCTGCTGCCACTGTTGCCGAAGCCGAGCCAGCGAAGTCGCCATCGTTCATCTCGCGTACCATTGTGTCGAGCACATCCATACAATCCTCCTTGTAGTTCTGCTCCAGTGTCAAGCCTGGCAGTGAGAGGAGTGTGTCGCGACCTACCGAGCCATACCAAGGATATCCTGCTATGACCTCTGTGCGGTTACCCGGACGACGTACTATGAACTGACGTGCCGAGTGGTGCAGACAGCTTATGAAGTCTATTTTGTGTGTACGACGAGCTATCGAAGCCTCATACATCTCCTCAATCTTGCTTACATCCTCAATCTCATCTGTTGCAGCCGAGAATATCACGCTCTCTCCCTTCTTTATAGGCATCTCGAAGTAACCCGTTGTGAGCAAGTCCTCGTAACCATCGTATCCACGCTTAATCTCCTCGGGATACTCGAAGTCGTAATACCAGTCTGGTGCTGCCACGAACTCGGCATCCGCCTTGTTTGTCTGCAAGTGCAACCAGGGGAATCCCTCATAGAGTTTACACTTAACACCTCCGCTAATAGGGTATGAACGACCATTAGCATCCATATTAGCCTTCGATAGTGAGTGCTTGTTACGGAATGCTAAGAATGGACGCAGACGGAGTGTAGTCTCTGAGTGAGCATCCAACAGAGTGTAGCGAATCATCAGCTGTGTACGCTTGTGAATCCAGAGAAGCTCCTTACGCAATACTACACCACCCACACGATATGTGATTGTAGGTGTTGGTGTGTACTCAAAATCGGTGATGTACTTATGACCGCGAGGCTCATATACACCACGATAACGATGCAGAGCAAGGTTAAACGACTGGTCGTGCTGAATAATGGTCTCGTCGAGCGAAGAGAGCAAGACGTAGGCATCGTCGCTCTGATCCACCGGAGCCACGATAAGACCGTGATACTTGCGAGTGTTACAGCATACGATTGTGGTGCTCATATATCCACCTCTACGGTCGGTAGCAAGCATCTCACGCTGCAACGAGTACTCCAAGTTACCCAGCTCCTTTTTATCAAATGTTAGTGCCGACATATATAAGTTTTTGAAATATTATTTATCTTCAGTAAAGTTAGTAAAAAATTCGAAAACTATCCAAATCTTTTTGCATAAAATTTGTTTTTGGGTAGTTTTTCGGTTTGGGGATAGCAATTTTTTGCTTATAAAAGGGGCTTCACACCAGAGAGTCGTGATAGCCCCTGTTAGAGATATGTCGCTTCTCCTCAAAGAGAACCATTCGGTTTTGAAGGGTAATCCAACCGAATATGAAGTTGCAAGTGTTAAAGTTGTATAACTATCATCTTTTGAAGCTACGCTCCAAATGTTCTACAAATCTTTTCAGCCTCGCCGAGCTGTTAAAAAATTGTATAACGCGGGCTATTTTGGAGGTTGCGACCGAGCAATAAGCGGAGCATACTTGACGTATGTGAGCATTACTCCAACCAAAACACTCTTCCAAAGAACTCTGTTAGACAATCTTTTCAGCCTCACCGAGCTGTTAAAAAGTTGTATAACGCGGGCTATTTTGGAGGTTGCGACCGAGCAATAAGCGGAGCATACTTGACGTATGTGAGCATTATTCCAACCAAAACACTTTTCCAAAGAACTCTGTTAGACAATCTTTTCAGCCTCGCCGAGCTGTTAAAAAGTTGTATAACGCGGGCTATTTTGGAGGTTAGCCGCAGGCTGAGAATCCGCAGCATACCGACGTATGTGAGGAATTCTCAGACAAGCAATACTCCGAAAGAGCCCCGTTAGACAATCTTTTTTATGCCCATTTTACGAGAGCAAAATCCATACGATGCTCCAACTTATCATTCTTAGGATATACTCGCAGAGCCACATCGAATGTACCTGTACGCTCTGGGGTATAGTCGATAGAGAATGTTACTTGCTGACCATCTACGGACTTCACCGAAAGAGGCTTTGTAGCTACTACGTTCACGCTCTCGCCCGACTCAATCTGCTTAGCCACAACGAGCTCCACACCGAGGTCCTCGGCACACAATGAAGCTATGTCGAGTGTTACCTCATAGTGGTATTTCTTATCTACGAAGATAGCCTCATTGTCGAGCTCTACACGCTGTACGCCCAGCACCTTCACATCGTCCCACGCTGCCGAAACCTTACGCTTCCACGCTGCTATGTCGCGTGCCATACGGTAGTTGTTATCTACCACAGTCTTCTTACGCTCGGCGAGCTTGTTGTAGAAACGCTCCTCGTAGTCTACGAGCTGACGGTTCATAGTGAAGTTTGATGCGATGTCGGCGATACACTTCTTCATTGCAGTACACCATCCGTGAGGTATGCCATCCTCGCCCTTGTCATAATATAAAGGTACGATCTGCTCCTCGATAGTGTTGTATATCATCTCCGCATCGAGCTCATCCTGGAACTTCTGGTCGGTGAACGAACGCTCCATAGGCAGCATCCAACCTGCTCCCTCCTTGTAGCCCTCAACCCACCATCCGTCGAGTACCGAGAACTGCATTACACCATTCATCACACACTTCTCGCCCGAAGTACCCGAAGCCTCCAAAGGACGTGTTGGCGTGTTGAGCCATACGTCTACGCCCTGTACCATGCGACGTGCCAGCTCCATATCGTAGTTCTGCAGGAAGATAATCTTACCTACGAACTCTGGCATCGATGACACCTCCACGATACGCTTAATCAGATCCTGTCCTGGCTTATCATTTGGGTGAGCCTTACCTGCGAAGATGAACTGCACAGGACGCTCTTTGTTGTTCACCAGAGCCGAGAGACGCTCCAGGTTTGTGAAGAGGAGGTATGCACGCTTATATGTAGCGAAACGACGTGCAAAACCGATAGTCAACACATCTGGACGTATGCGGTCGATAGTCTGTACCATCTGACGTGGCGACTCACAACGCACCTGCTTAGGGTCGCTGTAACGCTTACGTATGTGGTTGATAAGACGCATCTTGAGTGCTATACGCTCACTCCACAACTCCTCGTCAGCAATCTTGTGAACACCCTGCCAAGCTGGGATGTTGTATACGTGTGAATTGAATCCCTCTGGGAAGTAACGCTCATACAAGCGACGCAAGTTCGACGCTACCCATGTTGGGAAGTGTACACCATTTGTTACGTAGCCGATATGCAACTCGTTCTTGAAGTATCCTGGCCACATATTACCGAGGATATCCTTCGATACCTCACCGTGCAACCACGACACACCGTTAACCTCCTGCGAGAGGTTACAAGCCAATACCGACATTGAGAAACGCTCGTTAGGATCGTTAGGATTTGTCTTACCGAGGTTGATGAACTGCTCCCAGGTGATACCCAACACATCTGGGTAGTGCGACATATACTGACGCATCATTGACTCTGGGAAGGCATCATGACCTGCTGGTACAGGTGTATGTGTTGTGAAGAGCGATGACGAGCGAACAACCTCCAACGCCTCCGAGAATGAGAGGTGCTTGCGAGCAATCAGGTTACGTATACGCTCCAGACCGATGAATGCTGCGTGGCCCTCGTTGCAGTGATATACCTCCTGCTTGATACCCATCTTCACCAGGGCACGGATACCACCGACACCCAACAGAAGCTCCTGCTTCAGACGATTCTCCCAGTCGCCACCGTAGAGGTAGTATGTGATCTGACGATCCTCCTCGCGGTTTGCCTCATAGTCAGCATCCAGGAGGAAGAGGTCGGTACGACCAACCTGGCACTTCCATACGCGAGCCGACAATGTACGACCTGGCAGAGCCACCTGTACTGTTACCCAGTTACCCGACTCATCACGCACAGGAGAGATAGGCAACTTGTAGAAGTTCTGTGCCTCGTATGTAGCCACCTGTGAGCCCTGAGCAGAGAGCTGCTGAGTGAAGTAACCGTAGCGGTAAAGCAGACCTACTGCTACCATTGGGGTATTCTTGTCTGATGCCTCCTTGAGGTAATCACCTGCCAAGATACCAAGACCGCCCGAGTAGATCTTCAATGATGAGTGCAGACCGTACTCCATTGAGAAGTATGCAATCTCGGGAGCCTTCTCATCGGGCTTCTCCGACATATAGTCCTCCAGCTGCTTTGCCACCTCATCCAGGCGAGAGAGGAACTCCTTATCCTTCTCCAACTCATTCACACGAGCCAATGGCAACTTGTCGAGCAGTGCTATCGGGTTGCACTCTACCGCACGCCACAACTGTGGGTCGATAGACTCAAACAAGTCGCGAGCCGACTGGGTCCAGCACCACCACAAGTTACGTGAGATAGTCTCCAAGGCACTCAGACGCTCTGGCAGACGCTTCTCTACCATCATACGGTGCCAAGAAGGCTTGTTCGATGTGAGCTGCTGACGCACGAAGTTAATCTGCTCGCTGTGGCTGCCACCATCACCGAACACCTCCTTTGAAGTACGTGCCTCAGCACCCTCCAAAGCCTCACGATATGCACGCTGGTAGTACTTGAAGAAGTTCTTCCACAATGCCAGCTGCGAAATCTCGCTTGCATTCTGACGGAGCTTCTCTACCTCCTCGGTGCTCAGACGCATAAAACGCATAATAGCATCTACCATCTGCTGAACAGCATAAGCATCGCTATTCTCATCACGACGGATAACCTCTACTGCCTGATGATTCTCGAGTGTCATAGCCCACAGACCGAAGCCCGAGAGGTTCGACGTGATTGAAGGCACAGAGAATGCAACAGACTCCAGCGGAGTGTAACCCCATGGCTCATAGTAAGATGGGAACGCTGTGAAGTCCATACCCACCAGCAACTCATAGTAGTTCTTGTTGAACACGCCATCGGCTGAGTTCAGGTATGATGGAACGAAGATAACCTTCACCTTGCAATCCTCCTTCTCGAGTACGCTGCCTCGGATAGCCTGTGAGATAGGATCCCACTGCTTGTTGTCGATATAGTGAGTAGAGAACTTCCACTGCGAAGCATCGATAGGCTGTGAAGCGTCAGCCAAGTGGCGAACAACGTCGGCACGTGGACCATTGTTGGCAGCTGGCACTGTGATATATGCCAACACCTCACGGTCTAATGGACAGTTAGCCAAGCTCTTGAGCGAGTCCATAAAGATGTCCAAGCCCTTGTTGCGGAACTCGTAACGACCACTTGTACCGATGATAACAGGCTCCTTCTCGAACTTATGGCTCAGACAAGCCTCAGCCACAGCAATCAAAGACTCGCGAGCCTGCTTACGCTTAAGCTCCAGCTCCTCGCCCTGCCATACAAAATCGTTCTCGAAACCGTTAGGTGTAACCTGTGTTACCTCTCTGCCTAACAAGTACTTACACTCGTTTGCAGTAATCTCGCTCACGGTCAGGAAGGCATCGTGATACTGTGCTGCCATCTTCTCGATAGAGTGCTTAGCCGTAACATTGAATCGGCGTGCAATCTCATCGGCGTTGAACTTGTGCATATCAGAGTACAACGACAAACCGTTACCTGCGATGCAGCGTCCTGCGACTGTTGCGTGAGTGGTAAAAAGTGTTGCTACATAAGGAGAATTCTTACGCAAGTACAAGCCACCAGAGGCCGTCATCCACTCGTGGAAGTGAGCTGCAACCTTCTGTGAAGCCTTACCGAAGTAGTCAACGTATGATTTGATAACCATACCCGATGCTACACCAAACAACACCGGCTCAATGTAATCCCACTGACCCGAAATAGAATCGACGTGGTACTCATCCCAAAGCTGCTTCAACACATCATCCTTCTGCGATATAAGAGACTTGAAATCGATGAGCACAGCGATAGGATTACCGGCAACATTCCATCGACCAATTCTTACTCTAATTCCCTGAGCATAAAGCTCTTCACGCCACTCAGCAAGCAAATTATCGTCTGCCGAGAACTCAGGATTCATAACCTCCTGCATCAAATCGGGACCGATAACGATGTAGTTATCGCCCATCATCTTCGTCACGGTCAAGGCCTTGGTAGATATCACAGTGTGGATACCTCCTACCTTGTTACACACCTCCCAACTAACCTCAAAAAGGTGGTCGGGCATCTGATTAAAATTACTCATAAACTCTATCTAAAAATTGTTATTGTCAAAATTAACCCCTCGATATCGTTCACTAAAGTGGCGAAATCGCTAATTAAAGAGGCTGTTTCGTTCCTAAAACCCACCAAATCGTTCTCTATATTTAGGGGTACGGAAAAACCGCCGCAAATATAATACATATATTTATATTACGGAAGAGATTTTCATCAAAAATAGGGCTTTTTGAAGAAAATTTAACAAATAATTAATATTTTTTAGTAATTACACCTCAAAGAGGGTTGAGATGATGGCATCGGAGAGCAAAAAATGGGATGTCGGAATACGCAGAGTATCGCCCTCGCGGAGCAGTTTATTTTCATCAATCCACCGCTGAGCCAAAGAGAGAAGTTGACTTTGGGCAGACTCTCCGAAATGAGCGGCAACATATCGCAAATCAACACCCTCGGCACATCGTAGCGAGGTCATAAGATACTCATTATAACGGTCTGTCATTGAGAGCGTTTCGCTCTCATACTCACGTCGCTCGATATAGCGAGGAAGAGGCTGCTGGCACCAGCGTCGCATAGCCCCATTGAACGAGTGAGCACCCGAGCCAATGCCGAGATACTCCACACCGTGCCAATAGGATGAATTATGGCGTGAGCGGAAACCCTCAAGAGCATAATTTGACACCTCGTAATGTTCATATCCTGAGGCTGTTAGCAGCTCCTCAACAAGAGCATACTCCTGCTCACTCTGTCCCTCTGCCACCTCACTCAGCTCGCCCCGTCGCAGACGACGACCAAAAGCAGTATCGGGCTCGATGGTGAGATGATAGGCAGATATGTGTTGTACGCCAAGCGAAAGAGCAGTCAAAACAGAGCGACGCAAGACATCTACGCCAAAGCCATCTACACCAAAGATGAGGTCTATCGTGATATTCTCTATACCACTGTCCTGCAAGCGTTTAACAGCATCCTGTGCCTGCATAGCCGAGTGGCGGCGATTCATAAAACGGAGCTCTGCATCATCGAAAGACTGCACACCCAAACTGACACGATTAACGGGCGTACGACGCAGGGCGTCGACATACCTCTTATCTATATCATCGGGGTTTGCCTCGATAGTGATTTCCGAGAGCAAGTTACAATCGAAAAGGGCATCGGCGTGGTCGATAAAACGAGTGAACTCATCGGGGTGTAAAAGCGAGGGCGTACCACCACCAAAGTAGATGGTTTCCAAAGATTTATCGTTAAGAAAATCACGCTGTTCATCCATCTCGGAATGCATAGCACGCACCACATCGGACAGGTATTTCAACTCCGCCGAGCGAAAGAAATCGCAGTAAGCACAGATGCGTTTACAAAACGGGATATGTAGATACAAACCTGCCATAGTGCAAAGGTAACATTGCAAATTCAAAATTCAAAATTCAAAATTAATCCATCTAAAGATGGCTTTTCCTCCTTCGCAGTTCGGGAATAAGAAGATAGCGTTTTTTAGCTCTACCTTGTAAGCGGTAGATTCCCATCGCCTTGCAAAGCAAGTCGGGGAATGACGGATTGTTAGATAGCGGGTAACCAATTAGTTACCCGCGTTACCGTGGGGAGATGGGAGTTTAGGAAGGATAAAGGAAACTAAGGGCTATTAAGGGAAATTAAAGGATACTAAGGGATACTAAAGTCTACAATAGAGGATTGTGGGTGAAATGAAAATTTTTGAGTATTTTTTGGTAGTAAGAATTTTTTGTATAACTTTGTAGTACTGAAGCGATCAGCTTTA
>SUZI01000002.1 GCA_015060005.1 Rikenellaceae bacterium | reverse complement strand
GGTACTACATCAAACGAGTGGATTGACTGCATCGGTGCAGACAAGACTTACGAGTTTGAGAACTGTACAGTTAACGGCGTAGCTTACACAGCTGATAACTATACAGAGTATGGCGACATCTTCTCACACAACAATACTGTAGTTAAGATTAACGGTGTTGATTGCCAGATGTAATCCAATAGAGATACTCTAACTCTAACTGCGTTTCTTTCGGGGAACGCAGTTTTTTTTGTTCAGAACTTTTGAATTTTTCGCTATCTTTGTAGCATATTCAAAAAAGTGCTAACTATGGATTTGAAGTTTGGATTGGATGATAAGCCTCGCTTTCGCGATATGATGCTCTATAGCGTCGAGTGGTTTGTGCTGGCTGTGGCGGTTGTCATAACAACAATTTTTATCGCACAAGGTACCCCTGGCGAGAAGGTGCTCTACGCCCAGAAGATGTTTGTTGTGATGGGTGGTGCTACCCTGCTGCAGGCTCTCTTTGGACACCGTATGCCGCTCGTAGTAGGCCCTGCCTCGGTGCTACTGATAGGCATCCTTACTGCTCTGGCTTCACAGGGCGATACAACCAACACCGATGTCATCTACACCTCGATTTTGCTGTGTGGTGCTCTGCTTGCTGTGATTGCTGCCGGCGGATTGTTGAAGTATATTCAGCGTATATTCACACCTCGCATCGTGGTCGTTATTATGATGTTGCTCTCGTTCACTTTGGCAGGCACTATCAAAAATCTTATCTTCCCTGCTCACCTCACCGAGCAACACACTTTCGGACTCATCTTCACAATCGTTGCCATACCTCTTATGGCACTTCTGTCGACCCGACTCCGAGGCATCATCAAATCTTTAGTCATCCCCACCTCACTTTTGGTGGGAACGGTAATTTATTACCTACGATTTGGCGGTTTTAACGAAGCAGTTGGACGGTTTAGCGAACCATCGGGCTCACTTATCATACCAAATCTTGAGTTTAACTGGGGTATCATCACAGCCTTCGTGTTCTGTTTCATAGCACTGCTAATCAACGATGTAGGCTCAATACAGGCTCTCGGCTCTATGGTCAAAGCGTCGGATATGAATCGCAGGGTAAATCGTGGTGTTTTCCTGACCGGTGTTCTCAACCTTGTCGCTGGTGGTCTGGGAGTTATAGGTCCTGTGAACTACTCGCTGTCGCCAGGTGTTGTGGCAGGCTCACGATGTGCCTCACGTTACACCATTATGCCTGCGGCTATATTATTGATTATCTGCGGCTTAATCCCTCAGATGGTGGCTGTCTTCGCAGCTATACCCGACACTATTATCGGTGTTATCCTGCTCTATTTGATGGGTACACAGCTTGCGGCTGCCTTCCACGTTATGGTTGCCGAGCGTAACGTGCTGACTTTCAACGACGGACTCATCATAGGACTACCTGTTATGATAGCTCTTCTATACGCCATCATCCCTGCGGAGGTTGTTCCTCAGATTCTCCGCCCAATAGTCCAGAATGGCTTTGTTATGGGTGTGATAACCGTCATCCTGATGGAACATATATTCCTAAAAGAGAAAAAGTTACAATAACATAACACAAAAAAATGGCTACCTCGCAAGGTAGCCATTTTCATTATTGAATGAGCTAAATCCTACATCATTCCGCCCATACCACCTTGTGGCATAGCAGGCATTGCAGGAGCTGGCTCCTTCTTATCTGCTAATACACACTCGGTTGTGAGGAACATCGAAGCGATAGAGGCTGCGTTCTCCAGAGCTACACGCGACACCTTTGTTGGGTCGATGATACCTGCTGCGAGCATATCCTCGTAGCGGTCATCACGTGCATTGTAACCCATAGCACCCTCCGACTCCTTAACCTTATTGACTACTACCGAGCCCTCGCCACCAGCGTTTGCAACAATCTGACGCAGAGGCTCTTCGATAGCACGCTTCACAATCTGAATACCTGTTGTCTGGTCCTCGTTATCGCCCTTGAGGTTCTCCAAAGCAGCTACGGCACGGATATATGCCACGCCACCACCTGGAACGATACCCTCCTCAACAGCTGCACGTGTTGCAGCCAGTGCGTCGTCTACGCGATCCTTCTTCTCCTTCATCTCAACCTCGGTAGCAGCACCTACATACAACACTGCAACACCACCCGAGAGCTTAGCTAAACGCTCCTGGAGCTTCTCACGGTCGTAGTCCGACTTAGCCACCTCGATACCAGAACGAATCTGACCGATGCGAGCTGCGATAGCATCCTTTGCACCAGCACCATCAACGATTGTGGTAGTCTCCTTATTCATCGATACCTTATCGGCAGAGCCCAACATATCGAGTGTAGCCTCCTCAATCTTCATACCCTTATCGGTAGAGATAACAGTACCACCTGTCAGGATAGCGATATCCTCCAACATATCCTTACGACGGTCGCCGAAGCCTGGAGCCTTACAAGCTGCAATCTTCAAAGTACCACGCAACTTGTTGACTACCAATGCCGACAAAGCCTCGCCATCGACATCCTCAGCGATAATCAGAAGTGAACGACCATTCTGTGCCACAGGCTCCAATACGCCCATAATCTCCTTCATAGTCGAAATCTTCTTATCGGTGATAAGGATGAGTGGCTTCTCCAACTCTGCCTCCATCTTCTCTGTGTCGGTCATAAAGTAAGCCGAGATATAACCACGGTCGAACTGCATACCCTCAACTACATCTACGTGAGTCTCAGTACCCTTAGCCTCCTCAACGGTAATAACGCCCTCGTTGTTAACCTTCGCCATAGCCTCAGCGATGAGCTTACCGATAGCGTTGTCGTTGTTAGCCGAGATGGTTGCTACCTGCTCAATCTTCGAGATGTCGTTACCCACCTCCTGTGAGAGCTTACGCAACTCCTCAACAACAACACCAACAGCCTTATCCATACCACGCTTCAAGTCCATTGGATTTGCACCAGCTGTTACGTTCTTGATACCTACGCCGATAAGTGCCTGAGCCAATACGGTAGCGGTAGTTGTACCATCACCAGCATCGTCATTGGTCTTCGAAGCTACCTCCTTAACCATCTGGGCACCCATATTTGCAAACTGGTCCTCCAACTCAATCTCCTTAGCTACGGTAACACCGTCCTTAGTAATCTGTGGAGCACCAAACTTCTTATCGATAATCACGTTACGACCCTTAGGACCGAGCGTAACCTTCACTGCATTGCTCAACGCATCAACACCCTCCTTGAGGAGCTCGCGAGCCTCTACATTATATTTAATCTCCTTTGCCATATTAGGAATATTCTTAATTGTCAATAAATTAGCAAAAAACTTAGATGATAGCCATAATATCGCTCTGCTTCATAATCAGGTAGTCAACACCCTCGAATGAAATCTCGGTGCCGGCATACTTACCGTAGAGAACCTGGTCGCCCTCCTTAACCTCCATCTTAACGTCGGCTGTACCTGGGCCAACAGCTACTACCTTACCCATCAATGGCTTCTCCTTTGCTGTGTCGGGGATAAAAAGACCGCCTGCAGTCTTCTCCTCTGCCGGATTTGGCAACACCAAAACACGGTCTGAAAGTGGTTTAATTGTCATAAGTCTAATATTTTTAAGTTAAAATTTTCGTTTTCACTGCACACTACATCTATTCGCAATAGATGTGCCAAACGACGTTTGTCATACTGCTCTGCCAAAAAGTATCGGCAATCGTGTCATTTTGGCATACAAAGATAGAAAAAATATCTGTTTGTCGGAACTTTATGCCACCATAGGTATTAACTTTGCGAAATTATTTCTAATTTTAGCCTCCCTTAAAGAGTTTTTATGAGAAATCTGTTTACAACAATCATCCTATTGCTATCGCTCACCATTGGCTCGGTAGCGGCACAGCAGAAGATAGCATCGCACCCTCGCCTACTGCTACACAAGGGCGATGTAACAAATATGAAGACATTTGCCGCCACCAACACCAACGCACAGGCGGTACATAGCCATATCATAGCGGCAGCCGATGCCATCCTACCCACCTCGCCTGCAGAGCGAACGATGGAGGGAAAACGTATGCTCGGCACATCTCGCGAGGTATTAAAACGCATATTCTACCTCAGCTACGCCTACGCCACAACAGAGGATAAGCGTTATGCACAACGTGCCGAGGCTGAGATGTTGGCTGTGAGCGAATTTGAGGATTGGAATCCAGCACACTTCCTCGACGTGGCAGAGATGACTCTCGCTATGGCGATAGGCTACGACTGGCTATTTGACTATCTGCCAACACACTCGAAGAGTCGCATAGCGATGGCCATATACGAGAAGGGACTCAAACCCGCCGAGACCAACACCAATGCGTGGTATCAGAGTTCGGCGAATAATTGGAATCAGGTGTGCAACGCTGCCATAGTAGCAGGTGCATTATCGATATATGAACGCGACACAGAGCTGTGCGACAGCCTCATAGCAAAAGCCATTGAGAGCAATCGTAAGGCGTTGGAGAAGTATGCTCCCGACGGAGGCTACCCCGAGGGCTTTGGCTACTGGGAGTATGGCACGAGCTACCAGGCAATATTGGCGGCTGTGTTAGACTCGGCACTTGGCAACGATGGCGGCATATCCTCTTCGAAGGGTTTTATGCAGTCGGCACTATGGATGAACTTTATGGTTGCTCCATCGATGAACTGCTACAACTTCTACGACTCACACCTCAAAGCGAGCTACATACCTGCTAAATATTGGTTTGCACGCAAACTCAATGCCCCCGAGCTGGTGGTAATAGATGAGCAGCTGCTCAAAGAGCAGGGCGTCAAAAGCGACCGCCTGCTGCCTCTATATATGATTTGGGCAAGTGGCATATCGCTGAGCAAAGAGGCATACCCATCGCAAAATGTATGGGTGAGTGGGGGCGACACACCGCTCTACATATATCGCAGCGGCTGGCAGAGTCCCACCGACACATATTTTGCCATCAAGGGAGGTCGTGCAGCCGACAGCCACGGACACATCGACGCAGGCTCGTTCATCTATGAGGCACAGGGCATAAGATGGGCGGTAGACTTAGGCGTGCAGGACTACAACACATTGGAGCAGGCGGGTGTTGACTTGTGGAATATGGAACAGACGAGCTCTCGATGGGAGTTATTCCGCACCGACGTAGCATCGCACAACACACTTTCGCTCAACGCCCAGCGTCCTCGCGTAGATGCACGTGCCGAGATAATAGCCTCGGATGGAAACTCCGTAGTGTTAGACCTTAGCGACGTATATGCCGACCAGGCTGCGAGCGTCATTCGCAGAGCCGAGATTGGCAAGAATGGCTCACTGACAATATTCGACAAGATAGCAGCTTCGGACAAGCCTCTGAGCATAGAGTGGAAGATGGCAACATACGCCGAGGCAGAGCTGATAGGCCCCAACACCATAGAGCTCCACCAAGATGGTAAGACGCTCTACATCAAACTCAAAGGCAAGGGCAAGATAACACCTACCGTATGGGAGGAGTACCCACTGAAGGAGTATGAGGCAAAGGATAGCGACGTAAGGCGAGTGGGATTTATCATTGAGCTGAAAGCCAACACATCGACCGAACTGGAGGTTACACTAACCACGACACGCAGTAAGATGCTCAAGACATTCTGGAAGAGATAAAGCAATAACAAAGGCAGCTTAACGATTAAGCTGCCTTTGTTATTTGTTATTGGAATGGTGTTTAATACTTCTCGGTGTGCTCAAGCTCCTCCGTAGTGAGCGACTTACGATCCATCTGTCGCCAGAAATAGGCGATGTAAGCCAACACAAATGGGATAGCAAGCGAGACAACAGCCATAGTGCTCAGCGTAAACTCACTCGAACAACTATTAGAGATAGTGAGCGAGTCCTCGATAGCGATGCTCGATGGATAGTAGGCGGTATTGTTATAGCCCGCAATAAGGAAGAGAGCCACAACAGCCAACACAGTACCCGGAGCCGCCAACCAAATGCCTCGCGTAGAGAGGTATCCGAGAAGCGTAGCTACCACACCGGCAACCAGAAGCAATGCACCCACAAGGAAGATAACCAGAACGATAGGCATCTGCAGGAAGTTGTGGAGATACTTACCACTCTCCATATATACCATACCATCGGCACTCACAGCATAGCCATCCATAGTAAGCAGCTGGAACATAACAACAACGAAGACTACCAGGAAGCATACGAAGCTCACAAGCAGACTACGACGCAGCTGCGAGGTGAGTTTCTCGTCGGCGATATTGTTAATCATATAGAGTGCTCCGAGCATAAGAGCAAGGAACATAACCATAAGACCAAACTCCACATTGAAAGGATTGGCAACAGCCTCCAAACCGTGCCAAGGGGTAGCCCAGCGACTGATGACAGGCGAGGCGATATCACCCACAGCATCTTTATCAACGAAGAACTCCGAGCCCGTAAAGAATGTGCCGACAGCAGTACCAATCAACAGCGGAGCCAAGAAACCATTGATGGTGAGGAACGCACGGAAAGAGTTCTTGCCGATGATGTTACCCGCCTTATTCTGGAACTCATACGACACCGCCTGGAAGACAAAGGTTACAAGGATAAGAATCCATACCCAATATGCACCGCCGAAACTCGTACTATAAAAGAGGGGGAATGAAGCGAAGAATGCTCCGCCAAAGGTTACTAACGTAGTGAAGGTGAGCTCCCACTTTCTGCCCGTAGAGTTCACGATGAGCTCTCGCTCACGGTCATCCTTGCCAGCCAAGAAAATCAGTGCATTACCGCCCTGAACAAAGAGCAGGAAGACCAACAGACCGCCCAACAGTGCGATGAGAAACCACCAATAGTGCTGTAAAAATTCGTATGTTATCATAGCTTATACTCCTTTATTCGATTTCAACATTTGGACCCTTCTTGATAGCCTTGAACATAATACGCAACTCGATAACGAGGAAGAGCGTAAAGATTGCGACAAAGAGGAAGAATGTGGTCTGCACAGCTCCCACACTGACACTCGACACCGCAGCCTTCACAGGCAACAAGTCCTGGATAACCCAAGGCTGACGACCAACCTCGGCAACAATCCATCCCGCCTGACCAGCAAGGTAGACCAAAGGTATGGAGAGCAGGGCTATCCACTGCAACCATCGCATATCCTTCAAACGGTTGCGACGCTCGGTCCACAGCACAACACCCATCAACAGCAGCAGGAAGCCGCCCAAGCCAACCATCACACGGAATGCCCAATAGATGAGGTTGACAGGTGGTACAAGCTCCTCGCGAGAGTCTATATAGCCATAGCCGAAATAGTCGATATTCTCCTTGAGACGGGCCCGTGCCTCGGCAGCTAACGTAGGGTCGGTATCCTTATATTCGCGATACTGCTTAAATGCCTCGATAGCCACCTTACCACGTGCCATCTTCTCCTCTGCCGACAGGACAACCTCTCCGTCGGGAGCGGTATAGCCATCAAGCAGATTGTTGATACCTGGAACGTAGCCATCCAGGTCGTGAGTAGCAAGAATAGAGAGCACACCTGGCACCTCGACACCAGGAACAATAGAGAAAGGTGCACGTGTGCCGCCATCCTCCAAGCCCTCGGCAGCAGCGAGCTTCATAGGCTGATATTTAGCGGCGTGCACACCCGAGCTATCGCCACTTACCATAACAGCAAGCGTACCTATGATGCCCACGATGGTGGCAACACGGATGCTCGCTAACGCAAAACGTGTCTCACGCTTCTTGAGCAGATACCAGCAGCTGATACCTATAACGAAGATAGCTCCCGTCATCCAGCCACTAAAGACCGAGTGGAAGAACTTAGAGATAGCCACTGGATTGAGCACCAAGCCCCAGAAGTCAACCATCTCGTGGCGGACTGTGTCGGGGTTGAACTCCATACCAACAGGGTGCTGCATCCACGCATTAGCGATGAGAATCCACACCGCAGAGATGGCTGCACCGATACCCGTAAGCCAGGTGGCAGCAAGGTGAAAACGCTTGCTCACCTTCTCCCAGCCGAAGAACATAACAGCAAAGAAGGTTGCCTCCATAAAGAAGGCGAAGATACCCTCGATGGCAAGCGGTGCTCCGAAGATATCACCTACAAACCACGAGTAGTTACTCCAATTGGTACCGAACTGGAACTCCAGGATGATGCCCGTAGCGATACCTACCGCAAAATTGATAGCAAAAAGCTTCATCCAGAACTTGGTAACCTTCTTCCAGAATTCGTCACCCTTAACAACATAGATGGTCTCCATTGTGGCAACAATGATAGCGAGTCCCAATGTCAACGGCACAAAGAGCCAATGATAGCCTGCCGTCAGTGCAAATTGCAGTCTCGACCAATCGACCAATGCGGTTTCAACCATAAGCAAAAGTTTTTAGTTATCAGTTAATTATCTATTTGTTTATCAATTCATTACCAACGTGCTCGATACGCTGCTCCTCACTCTTGCCCGAGAGCGTCGGAGTGAAGAAAAAGGCACGCAGCACAGCAAAAAGGATGATGACCTTGAGCAGGATGAGCCACCAGAGCTGTCTGCCCCACGTCATATTACGAAAGCCATCGGCATAGAAACGATATATCGAAAGAATGAAACTCTTCATCACACAATAAATTTTCCGCATATAAAGTTACACAAAATATTCTATCAAACAAATATTTTGGGCAAGGATATCCATTTTTTTGATTAAAAAACTTGAAATAAAGCGTGAATTATCACAAACAGCGGTGCAAGAGGTGATATCATCGAGAGAATTGAGCAGCACCGCACGTACGACCGAATATGGTCATTTTGTGCTTTTTGTATACAAAAGGTAATTGGCGTATGCCAGATGGTACACTCACACGATTTTCTTTAGTATGAAATAACTATTTTCGCCACCGATGAAGAACAACACACATAACACCAAAATCGTTAGTATCATAAATCCAGACTACCTAAAGCTGCACGAGTTTGTGATGTCGCTACCCGAGACATTTGACTCGCTGGAGCAAGCCATAGTACTGCGAGACATACGCAACACAATAAAACGCGTATGCGTCGAGGGCGAGGAGCTGGTTATAAAGGCGTTTGCCCGCCCATCGCTATTAAACCGTTACATATATGGAAGGCTCCGACGTAGCAAGTCGCAGAGGGCATACCAATTTTCACAGCAGCTCGCAGAGTTGGGTTTTAACACGCCAGAGCCCATAGCAGCATTAGATTGTTTCAGAGGAAACAGCCTCACAACGAGTTTTTTCATCTCTCGATATAGCGACTACCAATCATTTGAGGGCGTCTTTGAGAGGGAATCACTCGATAGGGATATAGCTCCGCTACTCGATGCTTTGACCGATTTTCTGGTTGCACTACACGAGCGAGGCGTGATGTATAACGACCTGAATATAATGAACATCCTCTATCGTAAACGAGAGGATGAAGGCTACGATTTTCAGCTTCTCGACACCAATCGCATAACACTCCATCGCACTCTATCGAAACGACAGCGAATAAAGGATTTGAGGAGGTTGTCGTGTCCGCCACTCATATACTGCTACATCCTCAATCGCTATGCCGAGCAGGTGGGATACAATGCAGAGGACTTTGAACTATGGGGCATATTGGACCGCCTGATGCTGGTAAGACGTAACCGCTGGAAAACACACATAAAAACAACACTCCGCCGATGAAGAAACATATAGTAAAATACCTTTTAATAGCACTCGCACTCTGCGTTGTATATTCGTGCGTGGAGTATCACCCATACGACACTAATATTGATGGCGAGAAGGGGCTCAATGAGCGAAACATAGCTCTCATAGAGGAGCTGTGCAGAGATTGTAGTGAGATACGTTTTGCGGTCGTGAGCGACTCACAGCGATGGTATGACGAGCTGAAACTATCGATAGAGAGCATAAATGCCCGCGAAGATATTGATTTTGTCATACACGCAGGCGACATAGCCGACTTTGGACTTCGCACTGAGTTTGAGGTACAACGCGATATGTTGCAAAAGCTCGATGTTCCCTTTGTATGTCTGCTGGGCAACCACGACTGCTTAGGCACAGGAGAGATTATATTCCGCAAGATGTTTGGCGATTTTAACTTTTCATTCACCGCAGCCAAGACTCGTTTCGTATGTCTGAATACAAACGCATTGGAGTTTGACGCGAACGATGCAGTGCCCGACATAGGTTTCATCGAGGAAGAGTTGCAATCGCTACCGTCTGATATAGAGCGAAGCGTGGTGGTTATGCACGCATACCCCTACTGCGACCAATTCAACAACGAGGTAGCCGAGGAGTTCCACTCGTTGGTTCGCCGCTTCCCCTCGATAGAGTTTTGCCTACACGGACACGGACACACTTTTCGTGCAAAGGATATATTCGAGGATGACATAATCTACTATCAGTGTCCATCGTCGGGCGAGAGGGCTTATATGATATTTACCATTAATGAGGAGGGTTACAGCTATGAGAAGATTGATTTTTAGCATATTAGCACTATTGTGCCTCACAGCCGAGTCTTCACTCGCACAACAACACCGCTCGCACAACGATTACGAAGGGTGGGAACGTATGATACCCACTCACGTCAAAGGACAATTTGCAGGAGGTATGGGATTGCTGTCGGCTGGCATCGGCTGGGACTATGGTCGAGCAAATCAATGGGAGAGCGAGGTGATGGTAGGTTTTCTGCCCGCAAAATATGCCGACAATACACATATAACACTATCGCTACGTCAGCTCTACATACCGTGGGATGTAACGCTGTCGAAGTGTTTCTCATTAGAGCCTCTCTCGTGCGGACTATACCTCAACTTTATCTCGGGCGACAGATTTTGGGTGCGTCAACCATCAAAATACCCTGGGGCACATTATTACACATTCTCATCCCGCATACGCCTGCACGCCTGCGTGGGACAGCGAGTACAATGGAATATAGCCTCGGAGAGTTTACTGAAAAGCATATCGCTATACTACGAGTTGAGTGCTAACGACCTGAATATCATATCGAAGGTAACCAACCGAGAACTAAAGCTATCGGACATAGTATTCTTCTCGGTTGGAGTACGTTTTCAGCTACAACGGTAGCATGACAACACCCCTCGCAGCAAAGAAGAGAGTAAAAAATCAACATTTTTCACAATTTATTTGGATAAAAGTGGAAAAGCCATTATATTTGCACACCGATTTGGGAGACCAGGTCGTAAATGGTGGATGTAGCTCAGCTGGTTAGAGTAGAGGATTGTGGTTCCTAAGGTCGTGGGTTCGAATCCCATCTTCCACCCTTCAGCAAACGCTTGAGAAAATCTCAAGCGTTTTTTTTGTTGTGATATAGGTTGTGTGCAAGCACCATCCTCTCACAACAAAAAAAACAACTGCCTACGGCAGGTTTGCTGATGTTTGGAAAGGGAAATATGAGTGGGTTGCGAGGATAAAATAATATTCATTTTCAGCGGTATCCTCGCGACGGCTTCGCCGTTCGAATCCCATCTTCCACCCAAAGAGTAGAAAAGTCGTACAACGAATGTTGTGCGACTTTCTTTGTTATCTACTATCTGCAAGCTTGCTTGTAATGATGGTAGATGACAAAGAAAGACACCCACGTAGTGGGTTGACTTTTCTACTCTTTGGAAGTGCCCCTGCGGCGAGCAGATGGGAAAGGCGTTACGGAGCGAACATTAGTTCGCGTAGTAGCCAATCCCTGAAAAAAGGCGACCAAAAGAGTTTATCGCGACTCTATATTCAGACTCGGTAGTTGTACAGACACACAATCCTATTATATAATAAGGTATAGTGTTACTGAAGGAGAATCTTAGCCTGCTCCAAGGCGGCAGCGGTGATATCGCTACCCGAGAGCATCTTGGCTATCTCCTCGACACGCTCTTCCGACGTGAGGCGTGAGAGATGTGTGCGGCTCTGCTCCTTATAGACAACGAAATGGCTATCTCCCTTTGCCGCAACCTGTGGGAGATGGGTGATGGCGACAACCTGCATATTGAGCGACAACGAGCGGATGATATCACCCATAGCATCAGCTATACGCCCCGAGACACCTGTATCAATCTCATCAAAGATGATTGTTGGCAACTTGGAATGGGTAGCCAGCAGGGCCTTCAGCGAGAGCATAACACGCGAGAGCTCACCGCCCGAGGCAATCTTCTCAACAGGCTGTGGTGCGATACGTGCATTTGCCGAGAACATATATCTGACCTTATCGGCTCCTGCAGGAGTGAGCTCCGAGCACGCCTCAACAACAATCTCGAAGTGTACCTCCTCCATACCCAAGCGACGCAACATATCCCGAACACCCTGCGACACCTCACGTGCTGCCACCTCACGCAGGGCGTGAAGCTCCGCAGCCTGCTCCGTAGCCTGCTCCGTCAAAGAGGCAATAAGTGAACGCTGGTTGGTGATATTTTCATCGCTATGTGTTATGGCAGACAAACGAGCAGCATACTCCTCGCCCACCTTTATGAGTTCCTCAACACTCTGCACACGATGTTTCTGGCAGAGAGAATAGATGACATTGATGCGGTCTGATAGTTTCTGCTGACGCTCGGGGTTAGCCTCGACACGCTCCGCCTCATCGGCAGCGGTAGCCGAGATATCCTTCAACTCGGCAACAACAGAGCGTAGACGCTCCGCAAGCTCGCCACCTGCACGATACCCTTCGCTCAGTTTGGAGAGCATATTCTCCGACACAGACAACTGCTCCAGCACACCTATCTGCTCGGCATCGAGCGACTGACGCAACAGAGCCAGCGACTCCCCTATCTGCTCGGAGTTCTCCAAGACCGAGAGCTCAGCCTCAGCCTCCTCCAGCTCGCCAACACGCAGAGCGGCAGCTTCAAACTCCGCCACCTGGTAACGCAGCCACTCCTCATCCTTACGCAGAGCATCTGCTGACGCTATCATATCTGCCAAAGCCCGCTCTGCCTGACGCAGCGAGGCGTAGGTGCTACGGTAGCGAGAGAGTTTCTCGCCAGCACCCGCAACAGTGTCGACAACGTGCAGACGGAAGGAGTCATCCGAAAGGATAAGGTTCTGGTGCTGAGAATGGATATCTATAAGGTGGCTGCCCAGCTCCTTCAACACCGAGAGCTGAACAGGCATATCGTTAACAAAAGCTCGGCTCTTGCCTGCCGGCGAAATCATACGACGCACAACCATCTGGGGCTCATAGTCTAAGTCGTTATCCTCGAAGAATGACTCCAGAGCATAACCCACGACATCAAACGTGCCCTCGATGATACAGCTCCGCGACGCATCACGGAAGGTAGTATTGTCGTTCTTATTACCCAACAACAAGCCCAATGCTCCCATCAGAATAGACTTACCGGCACCCGTCTCACCCGTAATGATGCTGAGGCGAGAGTCCAGCTCCAAATCGAGCTGCTCGATGAGTGCGTAGTTTTCGACTGTGAGATGACGGAGCATTGTAGTGAAGGGTTATCTGTTAAGTGATTCTATCTTATCGGCTATACGTTCTGCTACATCACTCTTAGACATCAGAGGCAGCTTCTCAGCCGACGTCGGGTCGATGAGTGTAACGACATTGGTGTCGCCACGGAAGCCAGCACCCTGCTCACGCAGTGAGTTCAAAACGATGAAATCGAAGTTCTTACGCTCCAACTTATGCTGGGCATTAGCCTCCTCTGCCTCGGTCTCCATAGCGAAGCCGACGAGCACACGATGACCCTTTCGCTGACCAAGCGTAGCAGCTATATCGTCGGTGCGACGCAGAGCGAGCGAGAGATTATCGTCGCTCTTCTTTATCTTCTGCTCGGCAACCTCCACAGGGGTATAATCGGCAACAGCAGCACACATAACAGCTCCATCCGACTCTTCGAAACGCTCGACACACGCCTCATACATATCGCGAGCCGACAACACATCGACACGCTCCACGCCCGCAGGACAAGCAAGTGCCGTGCGACCACTGATGAGCGTAACACGCGCTCCACGCTGAGATAAAGCCTCCGCAATGGCATAACCCATCTTACCCGACGAGTGATTAGAGATAAATCGCACCGGGTCGATAGGCTCGATGGTTGCACCTGCCGTAACAAGGTAGTGCTTACCCTCTAAGCTCTTTTTTTTTACGGAAAAGAGTGCTTTGACAGCCTCGACAATCTGCTCGGGCTCCGCCATACGGCCCTTACCACTCAAGCCACTTGCCAGAAAGCCTGTGCCGGGCTCGATGATATGCACACCATCCTCACGTAGCTGCTCCATATTACGCTGGGTAGCGATGTGGGCATACATATCCAAATCCATAGCAGGAGCTATGGCAACAGGGCAACGAGCCGAGAGATAGGTCGTAAGCAACAGATTGTCGGCAACACCCGTAGCCATCTTAGCCATAGTGTTTGCCGAGGCAGGGGCAATGAGATAGAGGTCAGCCCACTCACCCAGCTTAACGTGGGAGTTCCACTCGCCATTCTCGGGGTTGAAGAAATCAACCAGGATAGGATGCTGCGAGAGTGTAGCCATAGTAAGCGGCGTGATGAACTGCTTGGCAAGAGGTGTCATCACAACACGCACCTCAGCACCAGCAGAGACCAATAAACGGCATAGCACAGCCGACTTATAAGCGGCTATGCTACCCGTAATGCCCAATATGATGTGCTTGCCTTTCAACATAATCAAAAGACTATATGAAATCTACCCAAAAGGGATTTGTTACTCCTCCTTGCGATAGTATACCTCGCCATCGAGGAACTCCTCAGTAGCGATGATAACAGGCTTTGGAAGACGCTCATAGTAGCGTGAAATCTCAATCTGCTCACGATTCTCGAAGGTCTCCTCCATAGTGTCGGTAGGAGATGAGAAGTCAGAGAGCTTACGGTTGAGCTCTGCCTTCAGCTCGGTTGCAATCTGGTTGGCACGACGAGCAATGATGTTGATAGACTCGTAGATGTTACCTGTATCCTTGTCCAAATCGACCAACTTACGGGTAACGGTGTTGTTAGGAATGTTCTTTTTAATCTCCATTACTTTGATATTTTGTCTGTTATTACTCTTCCTTCTTATTCTTCTCGATATATCGTTTTGCCGACTCGGCTACCTTCTCGACATCCTTGCTATACTTAGACTCGGGGAACTCCATAACGAAGGTATAATAAGCATCGAGAGCCTCCATATAACGATCCATCTGCTTCGACTCAACAGAGTTCTCGGCATACTTGTGGCACGACATAACGATATAGTACATAACATCCTCACGACGATGCGAGGTCGGATATTGCTTCAACGAGTTACGGAACGCCATAATAGCCGAGCGGTAACGCTCAATCTTGAAGTAGGTGTAGGCGTTGATATAGGATTTCTCGTGCAGACGCCAGGTCAAATCCTTGGTCATCTCATCGAAGATAGGCATCTGCTCGCTCTCGGGATGGTGCGAGATGAACTCCGAGATAGCCATAATAGCCTGCTGGGTAGAGGACTGATCTCGCTCGGGAGCAGGACACATATTGTAGAGGCTGATGGCATACATAGCCTCGGCATCCTCGATAAAAGCACTACGACCATACGTACGACGGAACTCGTCGAGCAGAGCCGATGAAGTCATATAGTCGCGGTCCTTGAAGTAGCAACGTGCCTTATAGAAAGCGATGGTATCCTCGCGTGATGTACCACGATAGTAAGGCTCACAGGTCTCCAAAAGCATTGATGCCTTACGCCACTTCTCGGCGTTGTAGTACAACAAACCCTGCTCGTAAACGATATTGGCATCGCCCGTATTGATAGCCTGCTGGATACCCGAGCAACCCCAAATGGCTGCTACAAGAGTCGCTGCCAGAACAATGTATGAAAATTTCTTACTCATAAAATTCTACCCTAAAAAGTTATGCCCTACGCATGCACATAGCATACGCAACGTACGCGTGCGGGGAATAATCGTGCAAAATTATATATAATTTTTGGAATAACGACAACTTCGGGGAAATATTATCACACCTGGCGGAAAAATATTTAGCAGAACTGCGTTGTTAAGAGATTTTTTGCTACATTTGTGAAACCTATAAGACAATCAATCCCAAATATTTAGAGATATGAAGAAGTTTTTAGTTTGTGTGGCAGTAGTACTTTTTGCTGCTACAGGTGCGGAAGTTGAAGCACAGGGCTTTCTGAAGAAAGTCGGCAAGGCAGTTGACAAGGTCGAGAAGGGCGTATCAGGTGTCTTCAAGGGTGATAAAAAGGAGGAGAAGAGTGAGCCTAAGCAGGATGCTAAGGTGGAGAGCACTCAGAAAACACAGGCACGTCCTGCACAAAAGAGCAGCAGTCAGCCTGCAAGCACTATTTATGTGAGTCCTTCGGATGTATATCAGAACCCTGAGATTATTGACGAATCAACGACAAACATTCACGTTGTGTGTGATGATATCGATTACATCATCGACGCGAAAACAAAGACCGCCTATGTGAAGGGCGTATTGGAGTCGTTGAAGAACAAACTGTCTCACGTCAAAGTGTGGGGCGGTATCCGCTATAAGAACACAAACGTACCTGTGGTAAAAATTGGTTACCAGGCATTTGCACAGACATCTATCACAACAGTAGAGTTGCCACAAACTCTTCAGGAGATTGGCGAGAAAGCGTTTGCAGGTTCGCGTCTCAAGGAGATAACAATACCTGCTTCAGTAAAGAAGGTTGGTAATTGGGCATTTGCTTCAAGTCGCCTTGAGAAGGCTGTGTTTGATGGCTTTGAAATCGAGTTATTGGGCTCAAGGTCGTTCCAATATTGCGAGCGTCTGGTGAGTGCGGAGTTGCCAATGGAGATAGGAAAGATGGGCGATGGAATGTTTAATGGCTGTAAGGCTCTTACGAAGGTGAATTTCCCTCGTAACCAGAAGGTTATCTCTTTTGAGACATTCCGCGACTGTGAGAGTCTGAGTTCGTTTATGTTTCCGATGAATGTCGAGGAGATTGGTGGCCATGCATTTAGTAATTCGGGACTGACGGGTGTTACTCTTTTGAAGGGAATCAAGAAGATTGGCGACTTCGCATTTACAGATTGTAAAAAGTTGGAGTCTGTTTCGCTGACATCTACAATCGAGTCGTTTGGCAGTATGTGTTTCTGGGGTTGTACAAGTTTGAAGAAAATCAGTGCACATGTTAATCATAAGGACCTTCATAAGATGGTTGATATATTTGGTAACGATTGCAATATGTTTACAAGCGAGAATTTGGATGAGTGTCCGGGTATAAGTTGGTTTGACTAACCATCTGCTTAGTTTTATAAATAAAAAAGACGTGTCTAAGATTGTTAGGCACGTCTTTTTGGTATGTGAACAATGGTATAAAGCGGACTTTATTTTGCTCCTTGCTGTCTTGCTTTGCGATTGGATTTGGCTTTGTGCTCAAGATAGGCAGGTATTATAGCTTCGCTAATTGTTATCCAGACAATGAGGTTGATTGCTCCGTAGAGCAGTCCCATCCAGAAGGTGAACATATCAGAGAAGATGCCCATTATGACAATAGCTATTGAACCGTAGATTCCCAGTAGAGCCCCCGCAATGTATTTACCAAAGAATGCCAATAGCTTAGAGCCGGCAAGCGACATGGTGGGCAGATTTTCGCCCGTACAGCTCTTGGTGCGTGGGTCGATGATGATATGTCCCTGCTCGCCCTTGTAGGTAAATGGTACAACAGCAAAAGAGATGGCAAGGATAGCCGGTTCGCCAAATTTTACGCCATCAACGCCCGTTGAAAATTCGAATTTTTTACGTGCCTCACTCTCAATTTGGCGGGCATCTAACGGGAATGTACATATCTGGCTATACTCAATGGCCGATGCCTCTCCGGCGACAGGCAATGATTTGTAGTCGATAAGCTCGGTAGAGTATGAAGGAAAGAGCTGGTCGATAGGCGTAGAGGTCGGATGCAGCAAATAGCATGACTGTACGACAATGGTGGTGTACTCTTCGTTATTGACAGATATAAAGGTTACCTTTTCATCCTTTCCCCAAGTTTTTTCATAGGTATGGGTTGTTCGCGTAACTTGCCCGTGCTTAACGTTACATTTTGCATTGTACAGACCAACCAAAGCGTCAATATGCTCTATCTCGCCAAAATGAATCTCCTGCAAAATATCAAGAGGGGAGTTGTCCTGCTCAACCAAGAAGTTTGTGCAACACTCCATCGTCGTCTTGTCGTCAAGACATAAATGATAGATATTTAGATCGCTCATAATCTACTTATTTTGTGTTTTCGTCGTAACGTTGTCTAAGACGTGTAAAGAGCTGATTTTGGAGTTTTTCTCTCTCATTCTCAGTCGTGATATTCATCATAATAGCACCTAATGCCGGAGTGCCGATGGCTCCCGCAAGCATCCACCAAAAGGTCAAATCGGTACAAATCCACAGAATAGGGAAGACGGCTATGCCCATCAGCAAAAGAGCTCCAATAGTGCCGAAAAAGCCGCCTGATGTGTAATCTTTCTCCTTTTCTCTGGCAGGGAACTCTGTGTGTATAACCTGACCATCTCGTGGGTCGATACACGACATACCCGCAGAGTCTTTATATGTCCACTTGATACAAGGTACATACATCACGCAAGGCACGGGAGGCGTAAAGACCGGAGCAGGAACTTCAATAAACTCATTTAACTTGTGTCCTTTGATTTTTGAGTTGCTGTGTGCCCAATCCTTGGCGTATCGCTCCATAGCCTCGCTCACATGTTTTACGTAGGGCTCACGCGACGACATCTTCATATAATCCTCATCACTTATAAAACCCTCGGTAGGACACCCATCGAGAGATATAAGATTATCGATATATACCTTTTTGCTGAGCAGGTCTAACTCGGCAGGAGAACCTTTGTCGCGCAGCCAGCCCTGGGTGTGTTGGGTGAAAATCTCTATATCGCCGTAGAATGTTGTGTGTTCTGAGGTGCCCGTAACACGCTTTGTAGAGTAGTGTGCTATGGCTTTGCCGTGATAAAGTGCCACCCAATAACGATAGATTGCCATTCGCTCAAACCGGATATTGGCAACCAAATCATCATCGTCGGGGGCGTGAACATCTTGAGCTATATCTCTTAGACACTTCTCTATGATTTGCTCCTCGGTTAGAGAATCCAATGCTATTTTGCAATATGCTAATCCTTCAGTAGACATACGTTTATACTGTGTTTATTATCTCACATCATTCCAGTCGTCGGTGCGGAATGGAATGGCTGGGATGCCGAAGACGCTCTTCAGGTTGCCCGGAGCAAAGTTGCGGAATGAGTAACGCACAGCAACGGGCTGAGGCACAGCGTCGCTCCATACAGTAATCTCGTGGAAACCCGTAACGCTGGCATTTGCCTTATGGAACACCTTATCGGCACCGGCAATCTCAAAACCGGTGATAGGGCCACCATACCAAGGTGTAGGGCCTAACTCGCAGTTGTTGAGTGTCAGCTTCGCCTGACCATCCTTAATCACGTAGCCGCCAACCTGTGGATGATTGGGGTTGAAGCCCGTCTGACCGTATGTCTTGGCAAGAGCCTGGGCTGCCAGACGCTGACCTACCTCATACTTCTTTGGAGGGTGTATGCAGTGCTCCTCGCCGATGTCGGTCGTAGGAGCCATACCCGAGTTTGGAATCTTCGACAGAGCACGCTCCTGGCACTCCACGAAGAGTGGATATGAGATGTTCTGCGAGTCGCCATAGCTATGTGGTGCAATCATCACATAGTAAAAAGGCATAGCCGCCTTCTCGTCGCCCCAATCCTTACGCCAACGCTCGACCATACGTGCCATCATATCGTCGTAGTGGTCGTTATCATCGAGGTTTGAGCAACCCTGATACCACAGAAAACCCTTAGCTGCGAAGCGGCTGATAGGAGCGATCATAGCACAATACAGCTCTGCGGGCTTCACAAAATTGAGCTCCGCCTTAGCTGCAATCTGCTCCTTTGAGAACATAGCCTCCAAATCCTCCATAGCCATCCACGACTCGATACGTGTGCCACCCCAATTGGCGGTAACGATACCGATAGGTACGTCGATAGCATTGGCGAGATTCAAAGCGAAGAAATAGGCTGTAGCCGACATCTCGGCAACACTTGCCGAAGAGGCTACCTGCCACTCGCCCTTACAATCCTCAGCCCTCTGCTGCGAACGCTCCTTACCTACGGTAAACATACGGATGCGGTCGGCATACTTGCCACCCTGCATAATATACTCTAAAGCACCCTCGGTAGGCTGCCACTGATAACCCTTGACAGGCATCTCCATATTGCTCTGGCCCGAGGTAATCCACACGTCGCCAATGAGGATATTACGCAACTTAATCTGCTCGCCATCGCTGATGGTTATGGTCTGAGGCTCAAATGTTGCGGCAGGAGTGTCAATGGTGAGCTGCCAGCGACCATTGTCGTCGGCGGTGGTGGAAGTACGACGCAACTTCTCCCAAGAGACCGAAACAACGACCTTCGCACCAGGGGTAGCCTTACCCCACAACTTAACCTCACTATTACGCTGAAGAACCATATTGCTACCCAAGATATGAGGTAGCTCAATCCTTGCTGCGGCATTGAAAGATATCAACGCCGCTGCTATCATCAATACTAAACGTTTCATAAATAACAATAAATTACAACTCTAACTTGCGTGCTCCATCCGAAATAACCACATCGTAAACCTTTGGCTCGTGGCCATACGCAGCAGCGAACTGAGCCTTAGCCTTAGCGATGAACTCATCGTAGAGTTCCGACTTAACCAGGTTGATGGTACAGCCACCGAAGCCACCGCCCATAATACGTGAGCCCGCAACGCCACACTCCTTAGCGATAGTAGCCAACAGGTCGAGCTCCTCGCAGCTAACCTCATAGTCCTTAGACATACCCCAATGGGTCTCGTACATACGCTCGCCGACAGTCTCTAAGTCGCCAGCCTCCAGAGCGGCACACACATCCAGCACACGACGCTCCTCGCCGATGACATAGCGTGCACGCATATAGTCCTCCTCGGAAATCTCGCCCTTGATAGCATCGAGCTGCTCCATAGTAGCACCACGCAGAGTCTCCTGACCGAGCTTTGCTGCTACACGCTCACAAGACTCACGACGCTTGTTATAAGGAGAGCCTACCAGCTCGTGCTTAACGACAGAATCGAGCAACACCAGACGATAGCCGAACTTCTCAGGGTCGAATGGGAAGTAAGCAAACTCCATAGAGAGGCAGTCTAGACGCATCAGGTTACCCTTCTTACCAAATACCGATGCAAACTGGTCCATAATACCGCAGTTAACGCCACAGTAGTTATGCTCGGTAGACTGACCGATACGTGCCAGCTCAAACTTATCAATCTTATCCTCGTTGAAGAGGTGGTTGAGTGCAAAAGCGAAGGTAGACTCCAAGGCTGCCGATGATGACATACCAGCTCCGAGAGGCACATCACCCGCAAAAGCAGTATCAAAACCCTTGACAACACCGCCTCGCTTCTGAATCTCGCGTGCCACACCAAAGATGTAGCAAGCCCACGATGCCGCTGGCTTATCCTCCTCGTTCAGACCAAACTCGGCATAGTCGTTCAAATCGACAGCATAAGCACGAATCTTATCTGTTCCGTTAGGCTTAATCTCGGCTACCATAGCCTTGTCAATAGCTCCTGGAAATACGAAACCGCCATTGTAGTCGGTGTGCTCACCGATGAGGTTGATACGACCTGGTGAGGTGTAAAGCTCGCCTGTTGTGCCGAAGTGCTCGGCAAATTTCTCTCTGATAAGTGAAATGTTCATAGTTTTAAGGTTTTATTGTTTTTAATATCTTGTTATTCAGCTATTTAGTGTAGAACTTATAGATGCAGACCTGGCTATATGTCTCGCCTGCATTGAGCTCGATAGATGGGAAGCCAGCCTCAGCCTGATTAGGTGCATCGGGCCACTTCTGAGTCTCCAAAGCGACAGACTCACGGAATGCCAATGGCTTACCATACTTACCATTGTAGGTACCATCGAAGAAGTTACCGCTATAGAACTGCAAGCCCACCTGGTCGGTCAACACATCCATACAACGACCACTCGCTGGCTCGTAGAGTGTTGCCACGTGCATAATCTCGCCATTATCCTCACGCTCCAGCACCCAATTTAAGTCGTAGCCACGACCATTCTTCAGCTGCTCGTCGTCTGCCTCGATACGCTCACCGATAAGGTGTGGCTCGCGGAAATCAAACGCCGTGCCCTCGACAGAGCGAAGCTCGCCCGTAGGGATGAGGTTGGCATCGGTAGGTGTGATGCGGTCGCCCTTAATCCAGAGCTCGTGGTCGAGGATAGTACCCGCAGCCTCTCCCTTGAGGTTGAAGAATGAGTGATGCGACAGGTTGACAACAGTCTTCTTGTCGGTTGTAGCCAAATAATCGACGCGGAACTCGTTATCGGCTGTGAGCGAATAGGTCATCGTGATATCCAGATTACCTGGGAAGCCATCCAAACCATCGGGCAACACTACACGCAACACGATAGCGTCCTCCTTAGCCTCAACGACATCCCAAACAACCATATCGACACCCTTCTCTCCACCGTGGAGTGTCTGTCCGTTGTTGTTCTGAGGAGTGGTATACTTCACACCATCCAGCTCAAACTCGCCAGCTCCGATACGGTTGGCTACGCGACCTACCACAGCACCCAGGAAACGCTCGCCTGTGTTGTTGACATAGCGGTCGAGAGTCTCATAGCCCAACACGACATCTGCCATCTTACCCTCGCGGTCGGGCACCCACAATGATACCACACGTGCACCGAAGTTTGTTACCTGCATAGTAATCTGACCATTGGTAAGCGTATAGAGGTCTACCTGTTTACCATCAACCTCAGCCTGGAAATTAGCCTTCTCCATAAGGGTTATACCCTCATTTTTTGCCTGTTCGCCGCAGCATCCGATAAGCAGAAATGCCGCCAATGCGTAAAAAAGATGTTTCATAGAGTAAATATTTTTATCGATTTCTACATTTTTATCTCTGCACCGCCACTCGCCCAAAGAGCGAAAAACGTGAGTCCAACCACAAATATAACTATTTTTGTTGAGTTATCAAGCCTCAAAGGGTATTTTATGAACAAGAAATTGTTCCCGTGCAAGCTATTGTATAATAACAAGTAAAATATTAAATTTGTGGTATACTAAATAATATCAGCACTATGAAGAGATCTATTTTTATCATTGCAGCAGTAGCAGTGATGACAAGTTGCACAACAGGATTATATCCGTCCAACATAGCATCGTATGGCTCGGTAAATCCCCTGACAACATCTATCGGAGAGAATCTGACCGTAACGGAAGACCCTGCCACGGGCTTGTATGGATACCTTAATAACTTAGGATTGTGGGCTATCGCACCACAGTTTACCTACGCCCAGAGTTTTTCTGACGGTCTGGCTATCGTGAAGATTGGCAATCGCTACGGTGCGATAGATGTGGCTGCGAAGGTGGTTATAAAACCTGTATTCGAGTCATCACTCGACGTAGCATCGGCTCGCAGATCTATCGTCAAAGGTCGTCTGCCAGGTATCGAGCTGTGGGTAACAGAGGACCCTGCAACAGAGCTATACGGATACCTGAACCACTATGGCGACTGGGCAATAGCTCCTATTTACCCTGATGCCAAGTCGTTTGACAATGACGGCTATGCGGTGGTAAAGAGTCCCGAGGGTGGCTGGGGTGTGATAAACCGTGCCGCAGAGTGGGTCATAGCACCTAACTTCGAATCTTCATTAGACGCCAGCTCAGCACTTCGCAGACTAACAAGATAACAATGAGATAGATATATCACAGACAGAAAGGGAGTAACTGATTAGCTCCCTTTCGTGTTATACCGATATCGGACACCTGCTCTCCCGACCGCCCAGCGGCTCAAATAAAAACGGCTTCGCCGTCTTTTGTTTTACCATAATTTATTATCTTTGTCTGAGAACAGATAAAAATTTGAGATTATGACACCACAGGAGTTTGTTTTACGATTTCGGGAGGCTTTTGGCAAGGCGGCACCACTGCCTATCGCTTTTTGGTATGGCGACGTGGCTGTCAACACCGAGAGCCGAGTGCCTCGCTGTATGATTGGTGCTATTCGCAAGGTGTGCGAGGGCAATCCGCTGACACTCACAGCCGAGAATGTGCTGTGCGGAGGTGGTGGGCTCTATACAGCATTTCACCCTATGCCTGAGCGTGTGCCGCTCTTTGTGTCCGAAACGGAGCATTACAAACAGTCGCCCGAGCAGGTGCGGACATACGTCGAGAGTCTCGAAATAGAGCTCAGCAAAAAGCCCTACCTTAACTTTGTAAGTGTAGACGAATTAGATAGTTGGGAGGGCGTCGAGGCTGTGGTATTCTTTGCCACGCCTGACATCCTGTCGGGACTATGCACCTGGGCGTTCTACGACAACGACGCCGAGGATGCCATAACGACAAAGTTTGCGTCGGGATGTGCAGCAATAGTTACATTCGCCACCATAGAGAATCGTAAGGGTGGCAGACGCTGTTTCTTAGGTATGTTCGACCCATCGGCACGACCTCTTGTACCGAAGAATGAGCTCAGCTTTGTGGTACCTATGAGTCGCTTTAGGGAGATGCTCCGAATAATGCCCGACTCGGCACTCTACCAAAAGGCATTCTCGGTTGTGAGGCGAAGAATAAATGGCGAGATAAAATGAAAAAGATAAAAATTACCGTGATGCGTATTACGCAGTACGCAGACCTTATGGCGAAATACGAAAATCCTATTGAACACACTTGCGATATGCGTCTTGGGCAGAGCTTTATCGTGGAGAATTGCGTAAAACCTGAAGGTATGTGCGATAGTGCGTGGGAGACGTTGTTGCCTTTTGTGCACGAGCTGGCTGTGGGCGGTGGTAATTTCTTTGATGGGTGGATGCAGAACCCTCATTCGGCTATGCTCTCGTGCAATGATGGCTTTCGTCCGGTCAGTTTTTATGTTGAAGTAGTTGAATAAAGCAAATTACTTGGGGCAGATAAGGGAATAGTAGATAATTATGAATATAACAACCATATTTTTTTAGTGCCACATATACCGCAAAGCGTGTGGTTGAAGCGGTGGTAGCCAACCTCTCAACACAAAAGAATAAAAAGAAGTAACATTGAATGATAACTATATGAAACCTTACATAATTTGTCATATGATAGCCTCGGTGGATGGTCGCATTGATTGCGATATGACCGAGCAGATAGAGGGCGGCAATGAGTACTACGAGGCTCTGGAGGCTCTTGATTGCCCATCTATGCTGATGGGACGCGTAACGATGCAGATGCACTATGCCCTTGCCGAGCCCTTTGTGGCTCACGACACAACACCAATAGACCGTGAGGCATTCCACGTAGCTCGCCAAGCCGAAGCCTACTGCATAGGCGTAGACACACGTGGCAGACTGCAATGGGGCGAAAATGAGTTTGATGGTCAGGCGTTGCTTATCATAACAGACGAAAAGTGTCCGAAGGCATATCACGACCGACTCACCGAGCAGGGCATATCGTGGATTGCCACGGGCAGAGATGCTATCAATCTTGCACGTGCTATGGAGTTGCTTGCCGAGGAGTTTGGCGTTGAACGGTTGGCTGTTACGGGTGGCGGACACATAAACGGTGCCTTCTTAGAGGCTGGATTACTTGACGAGGTGAGCTATATGGTAGCTCCGGGTATCGACGGACGCGCTGGGATGGCAGCAGTCTTCGATGGCATAGCAGACAAGAGTCGCCCTGCGACACGGTTGCATCTTGAGAGCATAAAGCAGATGGGCGAGACGGTATGGATGAGATATACGTTTAAGAATTAAATAGTTATGAGAAAAAGTTTTGGTTCAAAGAGTTGGCTCTATCCTATGCCGGTGCTTATCGTGGCGGCGTATGACGAGCAAGGAGTGCCCAATGCGATGAATGCAGCGTGGGGTGGGATATTTACCGATGAACACATAGGAATTTGTATCTCGGAGGGGCATAAGACAACGAAAAATATCCTTGCGACAAAGGCTTTTACGGTGAGTATGGCGACTGTGGAGCAGCTCGCGGCGTGCGACTATGTGGGCATAGTATCGGGCAACAAAGAGGCGGACAAGTTTGCCAAGGCGGGCTTCACAGCGGTACGCTCCGAGGTGGTTAATGCACCTATTATAGAGCAGCTGCCTATGACTCTGGAGTGCGAGGTGGTATCGTATGATAAGGAGAGTAACCATCTGGTAGGTCGCATAGTGAATGTGAGTGCCGACGAGAGGATTCTCACCGATGGCAAGATTGATTACCGCAAACTCCGCCCTATAACATACGACCCCATAAACCACCACTATATCGAGCTCAGCGAGGTTGTAGGTAACGCCTTTGCGGACGGTAAGAAACTCAAGTAAAGGGGTATATTGCAGTTGCGTCTACGATATATTGGCAAAAATTGTATATTGTTGTTAATCACTAACCTTTATTATGATAGCTATGAAAAGATGTTTTGTTATATTGGTTGCACTTGTGGTCGGACTTACCACAGCTACCTATGCGGCAGACCTCCGCACAGAGTTCTCATCAAATGACGTAGCCTCACAGCAGATGACAGCCGATCAGATGTTCTATAAGGCTCAATGTTTTATGTTGGGACAGGATGGTCATCCTCAAGATAACTCTAAGGCTGTCGAGTGGTTCTATAAGGCTGCCAAAAGTGGGCACGTCGAGGCACAGAATGTATTAGCATATATGCTTGCCGAGGGTGTTGGCGTAAAGAAAGATGAGGCTGATGCTATCGAATGGTGGATCAAGGCGGCAGAGAATGGCCATACCAGAGCACAGGTCCAATTAGGAACAATCTACGACAAAGGGTTGTATGGTGTAACCCGCAGTGAAGTTGAAGCCGAGAAGTGGTATCGTATGGCAGAGAAAAATGGAGATGCCATGGCCCGTAAATGGGTTGCCAAGAAGGAGAAAGAGAAAGAAGAGAAAAAAGAGGAGCAGAACAAGAAACAATAAGCACCCGAACGTCGAGTGCAAAAAGGCTTTCAAGAGAGGCAATAACAAGGGGCTGTCCAACATATGTGCGTTGCGACAGCCCCTTGATGCAGAAGTTGGGAATATGTAGGCGAAATATATGATTAAGGTTAATTATCTTTCAATAGAGCTTTAAGAATCCTGACTTTATCTTTGAAAGTATTTATGATATTTACCTCATTCTGCGTAAGACCTTTGATATTCAAGCCACAATCATATTCTTGGCAGAACACACATTCCTTGTCATTCTTATGACCATTAGGGCAAATGTATTTTTCAACCATTTTGGACGATAGCAAGCCGCCTTTAACCTCTTCAATCCTACCTTTATCGGGGAGACTGTCTAAGAAAGTACATATATCTTCCATTGCTTGTAAATCTACTTCATCATACTCAGCCTTTTCTGTCTCAAGCAATTCTATTGCCACTGAGATATGATTATCTTGCAAAAGCTGCAATATCTGTTCTGCATTAAACAGGTAATTCTCTTTTATCAAACTATAAGCATATTTTTTTCTCGAAGAATAGTCTTTGTAGATAAATTGTACCACATCATTATAACTCATTGCTGATAGAATAGCTGGAAACTTCTCATCAATTGGGCGTAATTCATCAAAGCGTAAAGGAATCACATAGTAGTCATACAAAGATGGTGCTAATTCCCATAGACCATTCTCCATAATAAAATTCAGCTCTTCTCGGTTTGGAAAAAGGGCATTATCTCGAGTGGACCATCTCTCTTTGAATAATTCTACGCTTAATTTGTTCGTAGAGACCTTTCCTACTCGCTGAATATCATCTGATGACGCAGATTCAAATGCAACTTTGACCGCTGTTCCTGATACAGATATCATAAACATTTGCATACCCTTTCCTGACAATTCACTAAAGTCAATCTTGAATCCCAATACACCATTTGCACCCATTGACGATGCTTTTAATGAAAGAGCATCATATGCTTTTTGGTACAAAGTATCCATTTGCTTCCTATAAGTTCCTGACATACCACCAAAGAAATCGGTAAAAGCAGCCTTAAAATCAGAAAAGAAATTAGTTCCTATCACTAAATTAGTAGTAACAACACCAAGGTATTTTTCTACTTTGGCATTCTCAATTGAATTGGTAGTAGTAATAATCATAACGTATAGCTTTAATATATACCGAGAAGATCGCTCTTACAAAATTAATAATTATTTCTATGCGACCCATACAATCACCAGATAAAAAAAGAGAAAAAGCCGAAACTTTTTCTCTCCTCTGTGTCTCATTACTTTTGCAATAACAGATAGTTATTGTGGCAATTCTCGTAGTTCTCTCTCAACAGTTGGCAGTTCAGGCAAATGATGCGACATACAATCGTAAATCAAGTGATTTGTAAAGCCTTTATACTCGTCTGTAAAGTGTTCTCCATATTTGGCAAAGTAAAAAGCTTCAATAACCAAGCGGCTGCGATGTTGTCCGAAATCACAATGAACAACCATTCTTTTATCCTCCTTATCATAGCGTAGGAGCACCTCCACGGCGTGTTTAACATTCTCCCAACCGATATCATCAACCTCCTCTTCAAGCGGGAAATGGTAAAAATCAATGCCTTTTACTTTCAAGGCATCCACTATTTTCTCCTCATAGTAAGGCGTTACGCTTACCACAACGGCAACATCTGCCGGGAAAATCCAAGGGTTGTTTAAGTCGGCAATGGTCGGGAAGCATCGTGCCGAAATTTTTGCAAATGAATAGAATCGCATAGTAGTCTGTTTTATACAAATTTCACTTCGTCAATCTCCCTTTGCAAGATGTCAAGGAATTTCGCTGCGTGAGCACCGTCCATCTGGGTATGGTGGAATTGGAACGATACGGTCAGCGTTGTCTTAAACAACCCTCGCTTGTATCTGCCCCAAATCATAAACGGATTATTGAAAATGCCGCTATACATACCCACCGCACCATCTATTTCGTACTGTGCTAATGCTGAGGTGCCAATAACCATACTATCGGCCGAGAGGTCGTGGTCGATACAACTCTCCGCCACTTGCTTCGTTAGGTGCAGATAGTCGCTGCCAAACTGCTCCAAATCATCACTATAAGGCAGGTCGCACGAACTCACCTCGCCCGCCGAGTTGGCAACAATAGTGTTTACGGCAATGGTGTCGTACTGCATCAACTTTTCGCCCACGGGGAGCATATAGAACTCCTTGACCTGCACGGCAGCACGACCAATGCAGTAGCACATCAACATATTGAATTTCAGTTTGTGGCGGCGGCAAATTTTTAGCAGGCGTGACACATCGAGTGTCTTAAAAAATGTAACCATCGGATTGGGTGCCTGCATCCACATCTCAAAGGCGTATGCACGTGTTGTCTCTTGGGGATTTATCTCTCTCATAGCTGTAATTTTTTTGATAAAGGGTCGCAAAGGTAGTAATTTCTTTGCAAAGTCCGCTAAAAGCGGGGTTGTATTTGTATAAAAGGTTATGATTTTTGAGTCTGAGATTTTGGGGATTTTATTGTACGGTTTGTGGGCAAGGGTAACGCAGAAATCTTTGTACAAAACAAGTACACGCGATGTTCACTTCTGCACATAGTAAACATTGTAATTTCCGTATAATCAACACGATATAAAGCATTAGGAAAATCAACATTAGATTACGAACTGTTCGGAAAAAATCACAAATAAACACTGTTATTTGTTCATAAATTCGGTCTCAGAACATATACAGAGAAAAGCTATCTCACAGAGCCGATTTGTGTCGATTAGTTTATGCTATTATCGTTCTTATGGTCAATGCCATATGCCTTTACGAAGGTTAATCTTTTAATACTCAAGCGACTACACAAAAGCGAACAGAGAAGAATTGTCATCTTGGAAGAGTGATTTATTTGTGCAGTTTAGAGTCTTTTATAACAAAGAGTTTACAAGACAGAAAAAAGTTACAAACAAAACAATACGCAACAATAACTAAGTTGAAAATCAACAATATATAATAATTGTGTTGCACATTTCTACATTGCCTAAAAACAACTTACTTTTGCAATATGAAAATTAAATATTTATAATATGGAAGATAAAAACATAAAGAGAATAAACGAAACTTTAAAGGAAATTGCAGAAGCACAGCAAGATACAGAAGAGTTTAATAGAGATATCGAAATGGATATTGATAAAATCAATCAGGCTTTACTGTATGGGGACCTTATGCAGAGGGAGGAATGTAGATGCGATATAGTACGAAAATATCCTAACTACGCACACTATCTTGATAATAGAGCGTTCGTCTTGAATCTATTATGTGTCGATCCGACAACTATTTTAGGAATGCAAAAACTTGCTTTAATAAATATGAAAAGCTGTTTCGGATTTTCGCAAGGTATCAATAGAGGTGCTAAACTTGGGGTAAAATGGCGAATAGAGGATATGCAAGATAGCAGATTTGGGAAATAATTTTTATATTTGTAGAAGAATCACTAACTCAAATACTATTATGAAGTGCATTAAATTCATATCTACAATTCTGTTCATTTTGTTTTACATTCCTTGTTGGGCTCAATACGATGAGTTTTATAAAGTTGATAACAATACATATGTTACCACAACTCCTGATGCAGAATTGTACGAACTGTCGCCATATAAGTATGATTTGCTAAAAAATAGACCTTCGTATTTGGGCAGGTCAAGAGATATGATTGATGTTGCGTCTCTCTTTGAGTCGCCATACTATGGCAAGGTTAGAAAGATTAAAAAACCTCAACAATTACGAGTGCTAAGATACACTAACACTAGCAAACATCAGGATTTTAATGCGTATATAGTAAATTATAAAGAAAAAATATGGGTGTTGTATAGTTGCGATGTCCAAGATAATACACAGTTAAAAGTAAGAAACGCCAAGATGCTATCGACCAAACAAGATTTAGAAAATAGGCAACAAGCATTAAGTAAAGAGTTAGATAGTCTGGTCGCTATATATACGAAAGAATGCACTGATAGTTTGGAATATTATAAAAAACTCAAAACTCAACTTCCACAAATTAGGGATTCTGTGGTAAATGTCGTTAAAGAGAAGTATCAATATCAGAGAGATAGTCTTTTTAATAATTGGTTGAGAAATCAAACGGCTTCCGTAAGGAGAGCAGCTTCTGTAATACGCATAGATAAAACTCGATTAGGCTATCCCAATTCGGCTGGTGGTTGTGATTATTATTTGTATTTCACGAATTTATCATCTAAAACTATTAAATATTTGCGTTGGTCTGGTCAAGTATATAACAGAGTTAACGACCCTGCATATTGTGAAATACGAAGAACGGCTTCGTGTTCGGGTTACTATACCGGACCTATTGCACCGGAAAATGAAGGTTGGGGTTGTTGGGACTGTGTTGTTTATAATTATGCTGCGGATACTGTCAAGTTAAACAACATAACAATTGACTATACCGATGGCTCTCATTTTAGTCTGTCAGCATCTGATATTCGAGCCATAGCAAAAGCACCAAGAACAAAGTATATATGTATCATTGGCAGTGAAGAAGACCGTGCAATAGATGCTGTAAGATATTCTGTAATTTCCGATGAGACATGCGAACATAAGATAAAAATATGGGAAGATAGAGTCGATCATATGAAATACAAGAATTTCTTTAGAGGAACTTGGGAGGATATTTATCACGATAAGCAATATGATGAAGTTTATAAACGCCTTGGGGGTATCAAATCGGAGATAGCAAAAATACAATCAGAAATAGAACAATTTGAAAAGTTTATAAATTTTGAGAGATATTAACCTGCAACAATTTTATAAAGTTATAACCTTTTAAGTAGATATAGTATGAAAAACTTAATAAATAAATTTTCCTTTTGGCTCTCTATCCTAGCCATATTATTGACTTTATCTACCATATTCGTAATGATTATGGATGTATGGGAGATTAGTGTTGTTGATTCTGATTCATTTATCAGTGGGTTGGTGGCGCTTATGTCCTTAGTGTTTACATTGCTTGTAGGTTACCAAATATACAATGCCATTGATGCTCGAGAGAAGATTGATAGGATGCAGAATGAGTTGAACAGGATTAATGAATTTAGAGGCGATATAGATAAAATACGAGCCGAATTATCATCAGATATAAAATCAAATTCTGCTACCCTAAAAGCATTGGTTGAAGAGGCAAAAGATAATAATACAAAGACCGAAAATAGACTTAATGAAGGCATCTTAATATTGCTAGCCCGTATGTGTGCAGCTAAACCAATAATGAGTCAAAATGCTTTTCTGAAAATGTTGGGTGCAATACGATGTGCGTTAGATATAGATCATAAAGAAGACGGATATGGTTGGATGTTGAAAGAGTTAGAAGAATATATGTTGATGCTTAATAATAGATATCCGTTTAGTGGCTCTTCTGATGAAATCCCTCAAAAAGTGCAAGCATATAAAGATATATACAAAGAAGATGACGATTTAATTCGCAAGCACAAGAATTACTATCTTATTAAAGATATGTATGAACCGTTGATGGGTAAGTTTGATATTAGATTGAAATTAATTTCGCAAATGAAACCAGTGTCTTTAACTGAGGTTGATAAAGCGTTTGAACATTAAATTCCCGATAATTCTTGATTCTCCAAGTGGAAAAGAGATTGATAAGCAAAATATAGAAGCAATGGTTGAAATATTAAAAAGAGATTTTGCCAACAACCAAATCATCATTGCATCAATATATGAATATAGCTTGACAGATGTTAATAAGATCAGTATTAGATTAATTGAATAATATTATGGGCGAGCTTGAAACAGCAACTAATGCACCTGTTACATTCCAAGAATTAGAGTCACTTATAAGACGTATAATTGAAGATTTTACCTTGATAAATGCAGCCAAAATTAAAAAGGAACTTCATGATGTATCTGATGAGCAAGCTAACACAATAGGTCTTTCTGTACAAGATTTTATTGACCATAACACAAAGAATAATAGTTTAGGTAAAAGCGCATTTACTTATTTGTATCATATAAACCATTTATTGCAAAAGTTAGTTGAAAAGTCTGTTATTAATAAAATCCAGTCTTTAGGTGGCTTGCCCATATTAGGAGATAAGTATGTATCTCTTAATATGCCTTTACCAGAGGAGGAATGGCTGAAAATAACATCTTATGCAGAATATTTAGGCCTTGATTATGTCAGAGAAAGGATTTCGCCTTTTACCGCCATAATAGTTGTATGTGATGATAAAGGAGATGACCATATTGGTAGTGGTCTACTCATTTCAACAAATCATATATTAACATGCTTGCATGTTGTTGATGGAGTGGAAATTAAGGAGGTGTTAGTTAAAGATGTACAATACGCTGTTAAAGACATATATGAATCGGGCTCAAAGGATATTGCTGTTATTGAGATTTTGGAGTGCCCATTAAATCCTGAGAATGATGTGGTATTTAGTGATGGACAAGTCTTAGATTCAATTCTTACTTTTGGATATCCTCCTATTTCAAGAATTAGAGAAACACCATTAATAGTACAGAAAGGTGAAATTAATGCTATTTCAACAAACTATAAAGGGAATGAATGTTTAATATATTCTTCCATTGTGCGACCAGGAAATAGTGGCGGTCCAATATTTTCGGATAAAGGTTATTTTGTAGGAATGGTAACTGAGCATCTTGAAAGAAAAACAGCTGAAAATACCATTATCGTTGATAAAGACACGTCCGTAGAAGAACAAATTCAATCTCTTTGTGATCAACTCAATATGATTCCACAAGTGGTTCCATTTTATGCGGGATTAACAGCTAAAGAGATATTTGAAGAACTTAAACTATTAAAGCCTGAACTTGTAGTATCTTGTGAATGGTAAAGAATTGCTCATTAAAAAATACAGGCAGTGATTTTAATATATACAAAATTAATACTACCTTTGCACTTAGAATAAAGCGTTCTTTTCAATAATGCAGAATAAGACAGATAAGGGAACTTTGCTTGTTTCTAAATCGTTACCTGTTGTAAATTCAAATTCTGTAAACTATTCGTTTTCAGCGAGAAATAATATCTGCCATGTCTATCGAGGTGCGAGATTACGCGTTTCTGGATGCCCAATGCGGTGGCTATCTCTTTGAGGTAGAGGTTGTATTTGGCGTTGCTCAACACGGGGAGTAAATATCCGTTGATGCCTGTTGGCTCGTACTTTTTCAGGATTGAAAGCGGTATATCGAGCAACTTGACCTTTGATGCGACGCCGGTCTTGACGCGGTGCGTAATCAGTGGTGTGGTGTCAATCTTGCCAGCCTCGATAAGGCTCAAGATCTCCTCACAATCGCAGCCGTCCACGCCGCCCGTCTTGAAGGTCAGATTCTTGCCGTACATATCGGGCAGGGGCAGCATCTGCGGTTTATCGTACAACGCCACAACCGTCACAAGCGCATTCGGGCGAGCGCACTCCCACGCCATGCGGAAAGTATCCTCCGCACCCGCAACCTCCAACACCACATCGGCACCTCCACGCTCGCATTTTTGGCGCACCGTGGCGATGCAATCCTCTGGTGCAACAACTTCCACGCTCGGATAGTGTTCACGCACAAAACGGGCTCTTTCGGGTGATTTCTCGCACACGATGATATGCTTCGGCTGCTTCAACATCACGCAGAGCAGCGTACAAATTCCCGTAGGTCCTGCGCCGATAATCAGCACCGTGTAGTCGGGCTTAATCTCTGAAATTCGAGCCGCCCAAAATCCCGTTGCCAGCACATCGCCCACGAACAACGCCTGCTCATCGCTCACGCTGTCGGGGATGCGGTTGAGGCCCTGATCGGCATACGGCACACGCACATACTCCGCCTGCCCGCCATCTATGCGACAACCGAGCGCCCAGCCGCCATTGGGGTCGGTGCAGTTGTTCACAAAGCCGTTTCTGCAGAAGAAACACTCGCCACAGAAGGTCTCCACATTGACCGTCACTCGGTCGCCCGCCTTGATATTGCGGACTTCGGAGCCAACCTCCTCAACCACGCCAACCATCTCGTGGCCAACGGTTATGCCGGGCACAGCACGCGGCACACTGCCGTGCTTGATATGCAGGTCGCTGGTGCAGATGCTGCCGAGCGTAATACGCACAATGGCATCACGCGGACTTTGTAACTCGGGTTTCGGCTTGTCGATAAGCTCGAATTTGCCGGGGGATATGTAGGTGTAGGCGAGCATTTATGTTTGATTTATTGTTATAGGAACGGCATTACGCAGTAACTGCTTTATCTTTTTTATATTCCTGTGTTTAAGATTGTCTGGCGTAAATAGGACTATAAATAGAATGAATTCATTAAATTCTTTAAATAAAGTTATCTCTTCAGTAGAATATTTTTGAGATATATAGCTACGAATTACAATGCCTTCATCACACGACACCGAGATTATTCCATCGTTGTTCTCATTAATCAATAGTTGATTCTGGAAATGTATTAATTTGTCTGTCGAATCAATACTGCCATCTTTAGTCCAAAAGTTTAAGTACGCCCACTCTTTCCTTTGTGCAGCCTCTTCTAAGGATAAACCTCGTGGATACATAGTCGCAACCATGTTGGGTCGGTTAGTGCCATCTATTATCCAACAGAACGGAGCATTTACCACAGCGCCGTTATGCCCCATATATGGTATAGCACATGTTGCCTGGAATTGTTTCAATTCGTTTAGACTTAAGATGTCGACTTCTATATTATCTTCTCCATAATGAGCTCTATTTATAGCTGATTTTGTAAACCCTTTTTCAGATACGATAATACCATATTCTGCATTAACATCTTTTACCATACCAATAAAAGATTCTACAGTCTTAATATCTATTTTCTTATTATAATTTTTGGCATCAACAATATACAATCTGCCTTCAATATCTTTAATCAATATATCTATTTGTCGCTTGCGCCTTGAATGAATACCACAGATATGAATATTAAATTCTATATTCGCTCCATAAAAAGCCCTATGACACTCCTTGTGCACTTCTTTTTCATAATCACTCCAATCCATACCACAATAAACTTAAACAGTCGATTTCAAACAGTTGCTAACAATTCGTACTCAATAAGAGTAGAAACCGAAACGTCTCCTAATTTTAGTAGATTTTACGCAAGCTATACAGTCATGCAATGACGGTTTCGGCATGAGGGTAAACTCAATCTTGCCGGAGGAGGATATGTAGGCTATCATTTGTTTTTAATGCTTTTCATAATATTATCTATTTCTGGGAATAATGATGCGTTAGTTATCCCTAAATTAGCCAATTCTCGCAGAATGATTTTTTTGTACTCAGCATTAATAACAATACGTCTTGGTGCATGCTGAAGCTTTGCGGGGTTACGCTTGTTTTTCGTAATCCCATACAAGAAAAATGCTCCAGACTGTTTGGCGATTCTAGGATTATTTAGTTTGGGTAAAACGCATAATACGCGTCCAAGATCTTCTGGCTTTATACAATCCTTAAAATGAGTTTTTTCTTGTTTTATTTCATGCAGTAAAGATTGTACATTCGCTGTAGCGTTAAAAGTCTGAATGGACAAACTTGAATCTATGTCAAAATCACATTTGCATTTAGCAATATTAGCAATAATACTTACAGTATCACTATCAAAATATTTAATATCTGATTTTTTTACTTTGAAGAAAATCACCTCACCGTTGGCATTATCAGCTCCCGAACATGCAAAATATAACGCAACAAGAGGATTAGTTGTAATATCAAGTAATCGTGTTGGCAATGCATAATGCTGCATTTTAACAAGCTTTTCAAAACAGCTCATGTTCTCTGGAAATTCAGCTGGACAATGTCGAATTGCTTCTCTGTACATAATATCTTCATCTGAGATATTTCTGCTTGCTGATTGTCGATATATCCCCGGTTGAAAAGAGTATTGTTCGTCGTTATGTCCACGGTAGAAGTATACATAGTTATCATCCATTTGATACTTGACATACACATCGAGAGTGGCATAGAAATCAGAAAAGGACTTTATTGGGGGTGCCATTGATTGCAGAACCAGTTTTCCTGCTTGGTTTAAATATGCAATGAATGCTGGGACTCGAGTATGCAACTGGTCTAAAGACTTAAAAAGTTGATACGACCTAGTGTACTTGACAGGCTTAGTATAAAATGCTTTTACTTCATAAATTTCCACAGGGGCTCCATTCTCAACCACAGCCAAATCGAATTTCAATTTACTATTTGATTTATTGCTGTCAAACTCATAATCACGCATCAGCATATTTTGTGTATAACCCTTATCTAACAGAAACTTCTCTAACTTTTGTAGGATTTCGTTCTCCGTCGTGTTCCTTGAGTCTGCCATGTGTCCTTCTAGGACATCCTTTAAATCTCTCATAGCTATTTTATATTCACGTTATATCTCCTTTATTCCTATTTCCTTCAGATACTCATACGTCGAGTCGTAGTATGCCGGGCTGCGGGTTGGGTCTTCGGGGTTGCCTTCGGGAACAACGAGGACCATGCCCTGGCGAGCACGGGTGAGCAAAACGCGGTATGCGTTCTTCTGGAATGCCTTGCGTTCTGGTTTGTTGATGTTCTGCCACTTGTCGCCGCAGAAAGAGTGATGCGACCAACCCGATGGCGTGTAACGGAAATCGCCATCCCAGACTACGCACGACCAATCAAGCTCCAAGCCTTGCACATCGAACTCCGTAGCGACATCCTCCAAATAGAACGACGAGCGCACATCTGTTGCATCGTCCAAAAACCAATGCACAACATCGGGCTTAAAGCGGACATCAATAGCCAATGGCTTCAATCGCTCGGCCTGTGAAGACACGATCATTCCGTAGCGCTCCGTGCCTCGTGCATGCTCCTTCAACCAGCGCTTCGCTTTTTCGAGCGAGCGTGTTAGTACGATTGGGTATTTGTCGAGTGTCTGGTATGCCTCACGAGCACCCACGATATCTCTATCGAGCATCTTGTGTACAAACTTTGCAAGATTCTCCGCACGGAACGAGCGCATCGATACAGCCAAGTGCAACGATGGCTCAAACTCCACGTGCTTGTGCTCTGACAATAGTTCCAATGAGCGGCCAGCAGCATACTCGGCATCGTGTAGGCGGTCCGAGATAAACACATGCCAATCCTTATACTCGCGGTTGAGTGATTCTATCCACTCGCTTATGCCCGCCTCTCCGGTGTTGATCTCCTGTCCTCCACCCACAAGGCATACAACAACAGCCCAATCATCGTGGCGATCGAGACACGAAATCAGATACTCTGGCTCGGAATATGGGAAGTTAGGATAACCCTTCTTGCGATTCATAAAGTTTGCAAGCGCATCCTTTGTCCATGCACGCTGCGCCTCATCAAAAATAGCAACGTGGTCCACCGGCACGAATGACTTTTTGAGGTTTTTCGGATTAAGAAAGTACTCCTCATCTGCCACAATGCGACCATCCACCACCTTCGTTCCCTCCAAGCATGTGTCGCGGTAGTGGTGAATCATCTGTATAAAGGCCTTAACCTCTGAGCGTGCTGTGCCAATAGCTATCCTCTCGCCCTTCTCCGCCATACGGCGCTTTTTGTCGCGTGCAAGAGCCTCTGTTAGTACCTGCACCAACGGGAAGTTGCCAGAGAGATATACGGCGACATCATCCTTCTCAAACTGCTGAGTTGCGATATTTAGTCCTACAAGCGTCTTGCCTGCTCCCGGTACACCCGTTACAAAGCATATTGCCTTGAAATGCTCCCTCTTTGCGCGTTCAATAACCGACGAGATAAAACCACACGTGGTGGTGAGATTCTCGGCCGAAGCATCGGAACGAGAGATGTCCTCTACGGAGTGGTTGTTGTAGAGCGCACTTGCGGCCTCTATGATAGTCGGAGTAGGTGAGTAACGGCTAATTGCCCACAATGCATCACCCTCCGAGTTGTCCTTATCGCAGAATAGTAACGCTTCGGCAATGGTTGATGCTAGCTGCTCGCGATTGGTTAGTATCGGATAGAAAACTTTGTCGTCAAAAGGAATAAAATCTGAGGTGGCATCAATAGCCTCGGTCGCAACCAATATCGGCACAATCGGGCGATTATGGCTCTGCTCGTGGAAGTTTTTCAAGTCGAGGGCGTAGTCCCACACCTGTGCAATGTCGGCCTTGGTGTATTGCTCGTTGAATGCCTTAAACTCCAATAAGAGCACAACGCCATCAAGCAACAACACAACATCGATACGACGTCCCATTCGCGGGATTGTGTACTCGAAGTAGATATGGCCTCGACCGATGTAGGGAGTGAGAATGTCTTTCAATAGCGAAATCTCCTCGTGCCAGGCATCATTTTGCAACCCTTGTAATGAAGCGTGCAACGAGGTATGCGCAGTGGTCAGAATACCAATAATCTGCGTCTCGGGCATCGCAAGAAAGCCCTCTATCGTATCGCCATGAAAGTACCTATTTACCATAAGCTTGGGTCAAAACTCTTACAAAGTTAGCAATTATTTCTATACGAAGGTTGTGTAACTGAGAAAACTTATGTCACTACACATCAAAAATCCTCCTCATAATCATCGTAGTCGTATGACGAGTCATAGTCGCGAGTGTTGTCGTGCGAAGTGTTGTTCGAATTATCATCAAACAGTTCCTCATAAATCCATGCTGCAAGCAGCCAATCCCAAAGTGACATAACAAAAACATTTAAGGGTTACTTTGCGACAAAGTAACCCCAAGTTTTTGACAACTTCTGACAATCGCCAAACAAAAAGAGAAAAAGCCGAAACTTTTTCTCTCCACTCGCAATCCACACAGTTATAGCCCACTGCGATTGCACCCTAAATCTGGCGATGTGTCGCAAAGATAACAAATTCCAACACAAGAGTTTTTCACAAATTCACGCTTTCTCAAAAATTTTCTATATCTTTGTAATGGCTTATGGCTTTTGCCGTTGAGCCGTACATATTTGATTGGATATTTTTTGACGATTCTTCAACATCTAAACTTGGCGGTTAAGAAATTCGAGAAGAACGACAACAAAATGTCCGCGCATGGTTGCATATACTCACCTCTGACATTGGCTCAGTGTGTGCATATATCATCCGGCGTGGGCGTTTGTGTTGCTTATTCTCGAAAGGGCAGCCAAGGCCTCGATGTTGGATAAGTAAATGCAGCGCCTGCGCTTTTTTATGGACTTATCCGGAAATAAGGACTTGCTCGATAGAGAGTTGGTGGCATTCTTCGCATCGCGTAAAGCAACGCCACACGACACGCAATTGGCACTGCAATGGGCCGAATCAATCTGCCAAACCGACAAAGTTGTCATCAGCGGCTTTCACTCCCCACTCGAAAAAGAGATTTTGAACTACCTGCTTGAACGGCATCATCCCGTGATTTTTGCACTTGGAAGGGCACTTTACAAGAAGGTTCCGCCACACCTGCAAACGGCTTTTGACGAGGGAAATCTGCTATTTGTTTCGTTTCGTGACTACACGCGCCATAGCTGGAACTCCGCCCTACAACGCAACTGGGGCGTCGCCGACCTCGCTGCCGAGGTCTATTTTACCCAATTCGACAACACCAGCTCCCTCAGCACCCTGCACTTCACCCTAGATAGGTATAGCGATAAGGCGGTGTATATTTTGGGGTGATTCCAACTCTTTTCTCTTGTCATAGTTTACAAATCATCAGTCCATTACAAGCCTTTTTGTCTTGAAAAAGACCATTATATGCCAAATTTTGTTTAACTTTGTAAGACTATCGACAACCACAAGCTGATTTGTGTGGATAAATATAATAGAGAAGCAGAGTTATGCAGAGTGAAAAATTTACTACTACCTCAATGTCGATTAGTGCCATTCTTGGACTAATCAAGGCGAATGATATTGCTATACCTGAGATTCAGCGTCCTTTCGTATGGAAGAGTAAGCAGGTACGAGATCTCATCGATTCGTTATACAGAGGCTTCCCTGTGGGATATATTATTCTCTGGAAAAATCCCAATGTAAAATTAAAGGATGGCACGATATCATCGGGCAAGAAAGTTCTTATTGATGGTCAGCAGCGTATCACGGCGTTAATGACAGCGATAGCGGGGCGTGATATTTACAATGAGGAGTACAAATTATGTCGTGTAAAAATCGCTTTTAACCCTATTGCAGCGTTATCGGAAGAGGATGAAGCCGAACTATTTGCAGTACAAACACCTGCACACCTCAAAAGTAAGCATTGGATTCCAGATATTGCAGAGATCTTTAGCGATGAGTTCTCTCGCTTTAAGTTCATCAATGACTACTGTGCTAATAATCCCGATGTCATCACTCACGAACAGTTAGACAACGTGATAACCAAACTTAATGCTATACGCACACAAGCAATTGGCATTATAGAGCTCTCGGAAACGCTCGAAATAGACATTGTTACTGATATTTTTGTGCGTATCAACTCGAAGGGTACAACACTCAATCAAGGCGATTTCGTAATGTCGAAAATTGCCGCTGATGAGGTGCATGGAGGAAATACACTGCGTAAAATTATCGACTATTTCAGCCATTTGGCTATTGAACCTACATATTATCACTATCTCGTATCTCACGACAAGGATTTCTGCAACAAACCTGAGGGATATGTCAAAAAGTTGGAATGGCTCAAAGATGATAAAGAGACCGTTTACGACCCTAAATGTGATGATATAATCCGTGTTGCATTTATGCATCAGTTCCACCGTGCAAAATTGGCAGAGTTGGTAAAGATGCTTTCGGGTCGTGATTTTGACACTCGCGAGTTTAAGGAGGAGATTATAGAAGATACATACAACAAACTTTATAAGGGCGTTGCAGAGTTTATCAATGAGCACAACTTCAAGCAGTTTGTGATAGCCATTAAATCAGCAGGCTTTATTAGCAATAAGTTGATAAACTCAAATATGGCTATCGACTTTGCCTATGCTCTCTACCTTATTCTTCACGAGAACAAGGAAGTGTCTGTATCAGAGATCAAGCGCATCGTACAGCGTTGGTATGTTCTTTCTGTCTTGACAGGACGATATAGCAGTTCTCCGGAGTCTGCATTCGCAAAAGATTTGCGTCAAATTAGCGAGGTCGGTGTTGTTAAAGCATTGGAGAATATCGAGGCTGCAATACTTTCGGATAACTTCTGGAATATCCAGATTCCTCAAGACCTAACAAATACCTCGACAAACAACCCAACATACCTTGTCTATTTGGCTGCACAGATATATTTCAACGATGTATCATTGTTGTCGCAGAATATTTGTGTTAAGGAACTTATTGAGTTGGGTGGTGATGTTCATCACATCTTCCCGAAGCAGTATCTTAAAGATAATGGCTTTGAGAAGAACCAGTATAACCAAGAGGCTAATTACGCATATCTTGATCGCCCCGTGAATGTTTCGATTGGCAAACAAGCTCCGATAGATTATTTCCGTATAGCTCAAGAGCAGTGTGCCACAAAAGTTATCAAGTGTGGCTCTATAACAGACATTGAGGAGTTAAAACGCAATTTGGAGGTAAACTGTGTGCCCGAAGATGTGTTCGATATGGACCACACTCGCTATTCGGAGTTTCTCGAGAAACGCCGTGCACTGATGGCACAAAAGATAAAGAAGTACTATTACAGCTTGTAATTTGAAAGGTGCGTTATAGGAATAAATTACTACCTTTATACAAAATTTCCACTACTATGGCTAAACTCAATACAGCAGATATCGGTTTTGAAGATCAGATTTGGAAGGCAGCGGACAAGATGCGTGGCAACATCGACGCTTCGGAGTATAAATCCGTGGTGCTTGGCCTTATCTTTTTGAAGTATATTTCGGATAAGTTCGAGGCTCGTTACCAGGCACTTGTCGATGAGGGCGAGGGCTTCGAGGAGGACAAAGACGAGTACACCGCCGAAAATATCTTCTATGTCCCTACTGAGGCTCGCTGGTCGGTCATCGCAGCAGCGGCCCACACCCCCGAGATTGGCACGACTATCGACAACGCTATGCGTGCTATCGAGAAGGAGAACCGCCGACTGAAAGATATTCTGCCCAAAAACTTCGCACGCCCCGAGCTCGACAAGCGCCGCTTGGGCGATGTGGTCGATTTGTTCACCAATATCAAAATGCACGAGCACGGCGACTCGAAGGATATCCTCGGTCGTGCCTACGAATACTGCCTCTCGAAGTTTGCCGAGGCGGAGGGCAAGTTAGCGGGCGAATTCTACACCCCTGCCTGCATCGTTAAGACTTTGGTTAATGTCTTGGAGCCCTACGCAGGTCGTGTCTATGACCCTTGCTGTGGCTCGGGCGGTATGTTTGTGCAGTCGGCAAAGTTTATCGAGAGCCACGCCGGCAATATCAACCAAATCTCGGTCTATGGTCAGGACTCCAACCCCACAACCTGGAAGATGGCGCAGATGAACTTGGCTATTCGCGGTATCGAGGCGGACCTCGGACAATATAATGCCGACACCTTCTTCAACGACTGCCACCCGACCTTGAAGGCTGATTTTGTCTTGGCTAACCCGCCATTCAACCTCTCCGATTGGGGCGCAGACAAGCTCGCTGACGATGTGCGTTGGAAGTTCGGCACACCACCTAATGGCAACGCCAACTTTGCGTGGATTCAGCATATCATCCACCACCTCGCACCTGCGGGCAGGGCGGGCGTTGTGCTTGCCAATGGCTCGCTGTCGAGCCAAAGCGGTGGCGAGGGCGAAATCCGCCGTAAGTTGGTCGAGGCAGACTTGGTCGATTGCATTGTCGCTATGCCGTCGCAGTTGTTCTACACTACGCCGATACCCGTTTCGATTTGGTTTTTCAATAAGGCGAAGAGGCAGAAGGGCAAGACCCTGTTTATTGATGCCCGCAACCTCGGCACAATGGTTACACGCAAACTGCGTGAGCTGACCGATGGCACCCAGGGCGATATTATGCGTATTGCTAACACCTATAAGGCGTTTACCGATGGCACTCTCTCCGATGAAAAGGGCTTCTGTGCTGTGGTGGATATTCAGAAGATTGCGGAGCAGGACTTTATCCTCACGCCTGGTCGCTATGTAGGCATTGCCGAGCAGGAGCAGGACGCCGAGCCATTCGAGGAGAAGATGCAGCGCCTTACGGGCGAACTCGCTACCCTCTTTGAGCAGTCGCACACCCTCGAAAACGAAATCAAAAAACAACTCGAAAGTATTGGGTATAAATTGTAGTGTAGTATGAAATTCTCAAAGGAAGAAAAAGAGATAATAAGGGTAATTGTGGAGTGCGAGAATAAGGGCGGTAACCTTGCATTCGTGCTCAATTTTAGCAGATTGCTTGAAAAGAAAGGTATCGGTATAGTCAGTTTGAATTATTATAAAGCAGTCTTTTTAAGAAAAGACATGTATCCCGATTATGAATTTGATAGCAGTATTGCTCCGTATGTATCGACTTTGTTTAACCTGATCGAGAAATTAATCTCAGAGAAACATCTTATATGTAGGGGCTGTTTGTCGGCAGACCCGTTAGTGGTGGGTGTAGAATATTCTCAGTGGAAATGCCCTAATGTTATCGCTGTTAATGGAGAGGAGGTTATAATGATTGAAGGCCCATATCAAGGATGGTATGGAGCGGATAGATATGAAAAGTATTGGATGTGCGACGATTGGAATAGACAATTGTCGAAAATTGATAAATACTTGTATTCTAGTTATTCCGTTAGCGAAGAACTCAGAGACCTTGTGAAACATCATTTTAAGACAGAAGAAGAAATTCGTTTTGCCAAACAACAACTAATGACTTGGATTTCAATCGGAGTTGCAATTTTAGTGGGTATTTTAGGAATTATTTTTTGATTATGGATACTTGGGGTCTTAATGAATGGGGCGATATTGCCAATATCATAATAGCTGTCGCATCGGTTGCGACCGCTATTGTGACAGCCATTGTGCTTTGCAAACAGCATAGATTGCAGAAAGAGCAGCTAATCGCTCAACAGCAAGAGCATCAGCCCAAATTCTATTTCAAACGCTATGATGACCGATTAGAGATTTGCAATAAAGGCATCGCATTGACAGAGCCTATTTACTTTGAAATCTGCTCGATACTCTATATCAGAACCACCCTCGTCGAAAACCATTTATTGCAGGATTACATACATTGTTGTCCAATCCGTATGTATGCCGATGATTGCAAATGTCAAGAGGAGTTGGACGGAATTGTTGCCGTTTGCCCTTTCGATAAAGACGAACGAGTAGCCTTTCACGCTTTAACCAAGCGAGTTTATGATAGCCTATATAATGAGGTGGCACCCCAAATACCTCGAATGACTCAAATTCATGTGATTGAATCCGATTTAATAAAGATCAAATACACCGACATATATAGCAAACAACATACACTCTATTATCACGATTCGATGCAGATAGACGAGGATACTTATGCCTATTATCAGCAAATTCGCTTGCATTCCACCTACAAACCAAGTAGCATAAAAGAGTGTGATGTTTCTATGATTATTGATGATGTATTGTTGTTTCGCTTCAAAAAGATGTAATTATGACTTCGTGGAAAACATATAGATTGGGGGATATTTGCACATTAAATTATGGCAAAGCTTTGACTGCGACTAATCGTGTTGCAGGAGATATTCCTGTGTATAGTTCTGCGGGAATTACGGGAAGCCATAATGTCGCACTTGTTCAAAGTAAAGGTATAATTGTAGGCAGAAAAGGCTCTGTGGGTACTGTGTATTATTCAGACAAGCCATTCTACTGCATTGATACGGCATATTACATTTTACCTAATGACGAGAAATATGATTTTAAGTGGCTTTATTATAGGCTTAAATCTTTGCATCTCGACAAATTAAATGAGGATAGTGCCGTCCCGGGTTTGAATAGGGAAACTGCATACGCCCAAGAGTTTCCATTGCCGCCTTTGGCGGAGCAAAGGAGGATTGCGGGGATATTGGGTGCGATAGATGATAAAATCGAGAATAATCGCCGCATAAACACCAACCTCGAACTCCAAGCCCAAGCACTCTATAAACAATGGTTTGTCGATAATAGAAAAGATGATTGGGAAGAAAAACAACTTGGAGAGATTGCATTACACATTACCGATGGAGTACATAATACAGTGATAGACTCGCCAAATGGAGAATACTATTTGTTGAGTTGTAAAAATATAAAAAGTGGGTCATTGTTAATTGGTAGCAACGAAAGGCGAATAGACCATGAAACATTTACAAAGCTACGTAAAAGAACAAGACTATCGCAGGGTGATATTTTAGTGACATCCGTAGGAACAGTTGGAGAAATGTATTTAGTTAATGAATCTCCAACCAATTATGAATTTCAAAGAAGTGTTGCCATTATTAAACCAAATAATGATATTATTAGTTCATACTTTTTGTATGCTGCCTTATTGTATCAGCAGAATGAAATTAAACATCTTGCACATGGAGCGGTACAACAATGTATATTTATATCAGATTTGAAAGAGTATTCATTGATCGTACCTAATAAAGATGATATATCTGCCTTTGATGCAGTCATTGCACCAATGTTTAATAAAATCGGAGAGTTGCAAAAAGAAAACGAAAATCTCGCCACACTCCGCGATACCTTATTGCCAAAATTGATGAATGGAGAAATAAAATTGTAGATAATACGATGAAAGACTACGATAAACATATAAGAACTCTTGATGGAGCAATTGCGCAAGCAAAGGCTCAACTGAGTTTTAATGCAGGCGATGGTAAGAGTTTGCACAATAGGGGAGAAAGCATCAAGCATATGGCAAAGATTGTTATGAAAGAAATCTGTTCGCCTAATATCATCGTCAACGCTATACAAGCCATAGAATTCCCCTCTGAATATGAAGATATGTTCGGAGGAAATTATAATACTATGGAGATAAGAGAAGAGAGTCGTAGAACAAGATATAAACAAGGAGTTGAAGCAATTATTACCATATTGCAACAAGAGCAAGAGCGACTTGATAAACAACAACAAGAAGAACAGCAAAAGTCTAATAAGCGAATGAATAAGTGGACACTAATATTCTCTGCTATCGCAGCATTAGGTACTATTGCTACTCTATTATTCACAATTTTCGATTAACTTTGTAACCACTAACCGTCAAAAGATATGCACTTTACCGAGGCACATTGGAAACTGTTTCTTGAAGAGAAAAGAGATAAAATATCGCAGAATTAAAAATTATCATTATATTTGTAGGGGAATGTTTAAAGTGTTTATTATATGATTGTCAAACGAATAAAACTTCACAATTGGAAGAACTTTCAAAACTGTGATATATCGCTCACAGAAAGAACTTTTGTAATAGGAGCAAATGCGTCTGGTAAATCCAACTTCATTGATGCATTAAGATTTCTACGTGATGTGTCCAAACAAGCTGGAGGTTTGCAATATGCGGTGGAAGAGCGTGGCGGCATTACAAAAATTAGATGTCTTGCTGCAAGAACGAGCACAGATGTCCGTATCATTGTTGAGTTAGGTGAGGCTGATTCAAATGAGGCGACTTGGACATATGAACTCGGATTTTCGCACACTGGTGGTGGTATTATGAAAAATCAGGTTCGAATAAATCAAGAACGAGTATATTCTAATGAGCAAAAAAAATACATTTTAAATAGAACAAAGGAAAGCAAAGAAGAAGACGATGAAACTTTAAAATATACTCATCTGGAGCAGGTATCTTTAAATAAAGAGTTTAGAGCAATACAATCGTTCTTTCAAGGCATAGAGTATCTGAATATTGTACCTCAATTTGTTCGAGAGTCTTCTTCTGCAGTTCATACTCGTTTAAAAGAGGATTATTATGGGAGAAACTTTCTAGAACGCCTTGCGAATAAAAATGAGAGAGTTAGAAATTCATACTTTAGAAAAATAAACCAATTTTTAAAAATTGCAGTTCCACAATTGAGTGAACTTAGTTTCAGAAAGGATGAAATGGGAGTACCTCATCTCGAAGCTAGGTATGAACACTGGAGAGCCAAAGGAAGTAAACAACAGGAGGAGCAATTCTCAGATGGAACGATTAGATTGATAGGGTTTCTATTTTGCTTAATTGACTGCAATGGATTAGTTTTGCTTGAGGAACCTGAAATAAATTTACACTCTGGAATCGTAGCAAAGCTTCCTGAATTTATTGCTAATATTCAACGAACAAAAAAGCAGGCTCAGCAAGTAATTATAACTACACATAGTTACGAAATGTTAGCAAATGATGATATTGGGACTAATGAAGTTTTATTGCTGCAGGGATCAAAAGAAGGTACTACAATAGCTAAAGTATCCGATATTGAGCATGTGAAAGCAGTCGTTGATGCAGGTTTTTCAATGGCAGAAGCAGTATTACCGCAGACCAAGCCATCCAATATTGACGCTTTATCAAATCTTAAATTTGATTTCTAATGAAAGTATTCATAGTTGGAGAAGATGATGCGACTAGGGCAATTATTTATAGGGTTATAGAGTACTGTCAGATAAAGGATATTGAGATCGCGGGAGAGTTGCCTGCTCGAGGCGGACAAATCAAACAACAAATGAACAAATACAATACTTTATCGAATGCAGTCCCTGTGATATTGCTTACGGACTTGGATAACGCGTATTGTGCACCTAGTTTAATTCAATCATGGAATATTGAAAATAAAAGTAATAGATTTTTTCTTAATATTGCAGTTGATGAAGCTGAGGCATGGTTAATGGCTGATAGAGAAAATTTTGCAAGATATTTTCAAGTTAGCATAGACACTATCCCGACATCTCATCAAACCAAAATGATGGGAAGGACTTGGAATACAGAAATGGACTTTCCTTGTAAGTCGAGTTTCTTTTTAACAAATAATATTATTCCAAAATCGCAAAGTGAGGTTATAAAAAAACAAATGATGCCTGAACAAGGGGCTGTTAAAGGTAAAGAATACAATGTTGCAATGACGCCTTTTATCAAACAGCATTGGAATATTGAAAATGCCATAAAAAACTCAGACAGCCTCAAACGAATGGTAGAGCGTCTAAAAAGTCTGGCTAGATAACCGTCAAAAGATATGCACTTTACCGAGGCACATTTTGAGAATGCGATATTGGAGTTGATGCGTGATACGCTGGGCTACGACTACGTCTATGGTCCAAGCGTGGAGCGCGAGTACACCGAGCCGTTGCACATCGACCTTGTGCAGCAGTCGCTCTATGCCATAAACCCAACCCAGCCCCGCGAGGCGGTGGAGGAGGCAATCTCGAAGATTCGCACCATCGAGAGTGGCTCGCTTGTGCAGCGCAACGAGGTGTTTCACGACTATCTGCAAAATGGTGTCGAGGTAAACTATTTTGACGGTAAGGAGCAACGTGCAACGCGCGTAAAACTTATTGACTACGACACGCCCCTACGCAACAACTTCACGGTAGCCAACCAATGGACCGTAGAGGAGCGTTCGGTGCGAAGGGCCGACATTGTGGTATTTGTAAATGGCTTGCCGTTGGTGGTTGCGGAGTTGAAATCGCCCTCGCGCGAGAATACCGATGTCTCGGAAGCATACGCCCAGTTGCGCAACTATATGATCGAGATACCGTCGCTGTTTGTCTATAACGCATTCTGCGTGATGAGCGATATGGCGACCTCGAAGGCCGGCACCATAACCGCCGGCGAGGACCGCTTTATGGAGTGGAAAACCGTTGACGGAACGAGCGAAATACACCGCTACGCAGCATTCGATGTATTGTTCTCGGGAATGTTCGACAAGGTGCGCCTAATCGAGATTTTGCGCGGTTTCATTTGCTTCTCGAAGGATGAAAAGCAGAGTGCAAAGATACTCGCAGGTTATCATCAGTTCTTCGCCGTGCGTAAGGCAGTAAATTCGGTAGCCGACGCGACACAAACCGATGGCAAAGGAGGAGTATTTTGGCACACACAGGGCTCTGGTAAGTCGCTCTCGATGGTATTCTTCGCCAAGCGGCTGCAAGAGGCGGTATCATCGCCCACAATCGTCATCCTCACCGACCGCAACGACCTCGATGGGCAGTTGTACCGTCAGTTTGCCAAGTGTGCCGACTTCCTGCGCCAAACCCCGATTCAGGCCGAGAGCCGCAAGCACCTCGGCGAACTGTTGCAGGGGCGCGAGGCAAACGGCATATTCTTTACCACGATGCAGAAGTTCGAGGAGAGCGAAGAGCCTCTATCGATACGCCGAAATATAGTCGTAATTGCCGACGAGGCACACCGCAGCCAATATGGACTGACCGAAAAAATCGACAGCGAAGGTCGTGTGAAGGTAGGCGCAGCACGCCGAGTGCGCAACTCGCTACCAAATGCCACATACATCGGCTTTACGGGTACGCCAATTTCGCAAAAAGACCGTTCGACACGCGAGGTCTTTGGCGACTACATAGATGTTTACGATATGACGCAGGCGGTGGCCGATGGTGCTACACGACCTGTTTTCTACGAGAGCCGCGTGATAAATCTGCACCTCGATGAGGCAACGCTCCGCCGCATAGATGACGAGTACGAGGCGATGGCCGACGAGGCGGAGGAGTATGCAATAGAAAAGAGCAAGCGAGAGTTAGGTCGTCTTGATTCCATCCTCGGAGCCGACGAGACGATAGACTCGCTTGTGGGCGACATCCTCGACCACTACGAGAACTACCGCCAATATGAGCAGACGGGAAAGGCGATGATTGTGGCCTACTCGCGCCCGATAGCAATGAAAATATACCGTCGCATCCTTGAGTTGCGCCCTGCGTGGAGCGAGAAGTTGGCAGTGGTGATGACTTCGGGCAACAAAGACCCCGAGGAGTGGCGCGAGATAATCGGCAACGATGCCCACAAAAAGGAGCTTGAAAGGCGATTTAAGGATAACGACAGTCCGCTGAAAGTGGTGATTGTGGTGGATATGTGGCTCACGGGATTCGATGTGCCGTCGCTCTCGACGATGTACGTCTATAAGCCGATGGCGGAACACAACCTGATGCAGGCGATAGCACGTGTAAACCGTGTATTTGGCGACAAGCAGGGAGGTTTGGTAGTTGATTATGTGGGCATTGCTTCCGCTTTGAAGCAGGCGATGAACGACTACACCATTCGTGACCGCAAAAACTACGGCGATACCGATATTTCAAAGACCGCATATCCTGAATTTCAGAAGAAGTTGGAGGTGTGTCGCGACCTGCTGCATGGCTTCGACTACTCGGCATTCTACGGCGAGTCGGATATGGCGCGAGCTGCAGCGATTGCAGGCGGTGTCGATTTCCTGCAAGCCCCAGAGCGAGAAGAAACAAAGAAACTATACATCAAAGAGGCGTTGTTGCTCCGTCAGTCGTTGTCGTTGTGTCAGAGCCTTTTGCAGCGTGAGGAGCGATTGGAGGCGGCCTACTTCGAGGCGGTGCGCACCCTGCTGACGCGTGTAGAGGGTAAAGGTAAGATCTCATTCCGAGAGATTAACGAGTGCATAAACGAACTGCTCAAACAGAGCATCAAGAGCGAGGGTGTGATAAACCTCTTCTCGGACATCAAGGAGGAGTTCTCGATTTTCGACCCGAAGTTCTTGGAAGAGATCGCACAGATGAAGCAGAAGAACTTTGCTGTGGAGTTGCTGCGTAAGTTGATAGCTGAGCAGATAAGGGTTTATCAGCGTACGAACACCGTGCGTGCCGAAAAGTTCTCCGAGATTTTGGCAAATGCAATGAGCAACTACCTCAAAGGTTTGCTCACAAACGAGGAGGTTATCGAGGAACTTTTGAAGACCGCGAGGGCAATCGTCAGTGGCGAGGAGGAGAGCAAGAAACTCAACCTCTCGACCGAGGAGTTGGCCTTCTACGATGCTATAACCAAGCCTGAGGCGGTGCAGGACTTCTATACCAACGAGCAACTTATCGCCATTACGCGTGAATTGACCGATGCATTACGCACCAACAAGACAATTGACTGGACGATGAAGGAGAGTGCCCGTGCCGGTATGCGCCGCATCGTGAAACGACTACTCAAAAAGTATAAATATCCGCCAGAGGGTCAGGAGGCTGCACTCGAAACCATTATGACCCAATGCGAAATGTGGAGTGAGAATGAGTTTAACTAGCAGCGTAACTTGTACGTGCCAATATAAAATATTAAAACGACCAGGTGCCCAGCATTTGCCGGGCACCTGGTCGTTTCTGTTAGTTGGCGATCTCTTGTGTCGAGGGATCCGCCGCCTCATTTTCTCCGTTAAGGCTGAAACGCGCCTTTGTGCCGTTGATTGTAATGCGAACATAGATTGGGAGCATCTTTGCCTCGTCGCTTGCCTCCCACTTTGCGTAAAATAGGATTCTGAATGTACTTTTCATCTGACTGTTTTTATTAAAGCGTAGGCAACTGTCAGTCTGAAAAGTTTACTGATGGTCAAAAAAAATTGCCCCAAAGTCCAAAGTGTCCCCTCATTTCGGAGTAAGTGTCCCTTATTTTCACGGTGGATATTCGGAGGGACACTTCGTGGTTCGGGCTATGTCGGGTAAGGGCTCCTTGAAGTCGAAGTGATACCAACCGACAACAAATGAAAAACCCTCTGAAACGATGTTTCAAAGGGTTTTGCTTGATTTTGTCCTCAAAACTTTTGGACTTGGAGCGGAAAACGAGACTCGAGCCCACATTCGCGGGCATTTCTCGCGAACTGTTATTTACACCCCCTAACCCCCTGAAAGGGGCATTTTGGGGTCGCTTCGGGCGTGTACGAAAAAAGCAGCCCGTTTGGACTGCTTTTCTTCGTTTGAGCGGAAAACGAGACTCGAACTCGCGACCCCAACCTTGGCAAGGTTGTGCTCTACCAACTGAGCTATTTCCGCATTATGTCGCAACCATTTTTCCTGATTGCGAGTGCAAATATATGGCAAATATTTTATTCTGCAAAATTTTCCGCAAAAATTTTTCAAAAATATTTACTTTTTCAATTTTTAGTCCCTCCGAAGGCGTATTTTTACGCCGCTTAGTACTTCTTTTACGAAAAAATACTACCTTTGTATAAAGCAAAACTATTCCCTTTATGAAGAAGATTCTTGTGGCAGGTGCTGGCGGACAGATTGGTTCGGAGTTGACTACTTACCTGCGTGGTATTTATGGTGTGAGCAATGTTGTAGCAGCCGACCTGCGTCATTCGCAGTTCCTGGCTGAGAGTGGTCCTTTTGTTCAGCTCGATGTGTTAGACCCTCGCAAATATGCTTTTGTGGTACATAAGTATGGTGTGGACACCATCTTCAACCTCGTAGCACTGCTATCAGCTACGGGCGAGAAGAACCCTTCGCTTGCGTGGAGTATTAATATGGGTGCCCTGAACAATTCTCTCGAGATTGCTCGCGAGTATGAGTGTGCTCTCTTCACTCCATCGTCTATTGGTGCTTTTGGAGGCGATTTTCCTCGCGACAACACTCCGCAAGACACCATTATGCAGCCAAACACTATGTATGGCGTTTGTAAGGTTGCAGGCGAGCTGTTAGGCAACTACTACCACACCCGCTATGGTGTTGACACCCGCTCGGTACGTTTCCCTGGTATCATCTCGAGCGTTACGCTCCCTGGTGGAGGTACTACCGACTATGCTGTCGAGATTTTCTACTCGGCAGTCAAGGGAGAGCAGTTTACCTGCCCTGTGCCCGACAATGTATATATGGATATGATGTATATGCCCGATGCTCTGCGTGCATGCGTTGAGCTGATGGAGGCTGACCCTGCGAAGCTCAAGCACCGCAATAGCTTCAATATAGCATCTATGAGTTTCACTCCGGAGGGTATCTATGCCGAGATTCGCAAGCATCTCCCCGACTTTAAGATGGTCTACGATGTTGACCCTGTCAAGCAGGCTATCGCCGAAAGCTGGCCTAATAAGCTCGACGATACGTGTGCTCGTGAGGAGTGGGGCTGGAAGCCACAGTGGGACCTGAGTTCTATGACCGAAGATATGCTGAAGGCTATCACCAAGAAACTCACCAAGCGAGAGTGGTAATAACCCTGTAACACACATAAAATATGGCGTGTCTAAATCGAGGCACGCCATATTTTGTCGGAAGTTGTAAACAATAGCTATATAGGCTCAGCTTTTTATAAGTATTTTGCTACCTTTGCGTTACGAAAACATTATCCCCAACGACATAAAATTCATAAGTTTGCTGTATGGATACCACGAACGAGCAATGTTTAGCACTGACCGATGCCGATTTAGAGGTTGTAGCATCGGTATATGCCCTCATTAACGATTTTGGAGAGTTAGTTGTAGAGTATAGCTTTGAGGACGAGCGTAATGCTCGCCGCAACTTTTGCAAGCGGGCTATTGTCGACAGCGACGACACTCGCTCTATGGCTGCCTTCTTTCGACTGAGTGTTGCGGAGTTGCCACAGCTGTTGGATGAGCGTTGCGGCATAGCCTACGAGAGCACCCCTACGGATGTGGAATACAGTTTTGGCGAGGCACTAAACACCATCTTGGAGTCGGGAGTGCAGTATCATCTCAAGTAAAGTTTGTTGATATGCCACACCCCACCTCTACACTACGTCAGACCGATTTGTCGCAATTGCGAGAGATGGTGCAACGCTCCGATAAGATAACATCTTTCCAGCGAAAGGTCTATTTGGAGTTACTCAACATCCCTGCTGGCACTACAATTAGCTATGGCGAGCTGGCTCGACGCATCGGCTGTCGCAGTGCACAGGCTGTTGGTCAGGCACTCAGACGCAACCCTTTTGCACCCGACGTCCCCTGCCACCGCGTGGTAGCTGCCGACGGCTCTCTTGGAGGCTACAACGGCAAACGTGAGGGGGAACAATTAGAACGAAAACGCCAGCTTTTAGAGAGTGAACACGATGTAAAACTATAAAATAACAGATACTATGCGAGTAGCGATATATCGAGCTGGCTCTTTGGATGCGATTCTCGGTGCCTGCATACACTCTGTGCGAGGCAATATAGGACTTGAAACTATATCCTGAAAAATGAAGAATAATTTTTTTATTTAATATTTTCCAATGGAAATATTGTAATATAGAAAATAAACACTATATTTGCAGCAAGAAACGATAAGAGTGATAATAAAACGATAATAATAACCTTAAAACTACTTAATATGGCTACAAACTCAATTCCCAAGTACCTAATCGTAGGTGGCGTGGCTGGCGGAGCTACCGCAGCAGCACGTATTCGTCGCAACACAGAGCGTGCTCAGATTATTCTTTTTGAAAAGGGGGAGCATATCTCCTATGCCAATTGTGGTTTACCATATTACATAGGTGGAGTAATAGAGGAGCGAGACAGGCTATTTGTACAGACACCCGAAGCCTTTGGTAAGCGGTTTAATATTGATGTACGTGTGAATAGCGAGGTCATTCGCATTGACGCTCAATCAAAGTTGGTTCATGTGCGTACTGCCGACGGACAAGAATATACCGAGACGTATGATAAACTGTTGCTTTCGCCTGGTGCGTCGCCCGTACGTCCTCCCCTCCCTGGCATCGATAGTGAAGGCATCTTCACGCTACGCAATGTTGCCGATACCGACAGGATAAAGAGCTACATTCAGCATAACGATGTTAAGCGAGCAGTGATTGTTGGTGGAGGATTTATCGGGTTGGAGATGGCTGAAAATCTACATCACGCAGGTGCACAGGTGATGGTTGTGGAGATGGCAAACCAAGTTATGGGACCTATTGACTTCTCTATGGCGTCGATAGTCCATCAGCACCTTCTCGAGAAGGGTGTGCAGCTCTATTTGGAGCAGGCTGTAGAGTCCTTTGCCCGCGACAACGAGGGATTGAAGGTTAATTTCAAGTCAGGTATTACGCTGGAGGCTGATATGGTATTACTGTCTATTGGTGTTAGGGCTCAGACCTCATTGGCTGAAGATGCTGGTCTAAAGATAGGAGAGATGCGAGGTATCTATGTGAACGAATATCTGCAAACCTCCGATGAGCATATCTATGCTGTGGGCGATGCCATTGAGTTTCCTCATCCTATAACGGGGAAACCTTGGCTGAACTTCCTTGCTGGTCCAGCCAATCGTCAAGCAAGAATAGTTGCTGATAACATCGTATTTGGCAACAAACAGAGGTACGAAGGCTCTATTGGCACATCCATAGCTAAAGTTTTCGATATGACGGTAGCGGCAACGGGACTTGCTGCAAAGCGACTCAAGCAGATGCAGATTCCCTATCTCACAGCCACTATTCACTCTGGCTCGCACGCTGGCTATTACCCAGGAGCGGTGCAGATGGATATAAAGATTACATTCTCACCAACTGACGGACGCCTCTATGGTGCACAGATAGTGGGCTACGACGGTGTAGATAAGCGTATAGACCAGTATGCACTCTTTATCAAGCAGGGATTGAGCGTCGAGCATTTGACTCGTCTGGAGCACGCCTATGCTCCACCATTCTCTTCTGCGAAGGACCCCGTAGCCATTTCGGGATATGTAGCAGGTAACATTCTCAGTGGCAAGATGACACCGCTGTATTGGAGAGAGATGTTGGAGGCTGACAGGTCAGTAGCGACATTGGTGGATGTGAGAACAGCCGATGAGGCATCTCTGGGTAGCATCCCGGGTGCAATCAACATCCCATTGGATGAGTTACGCGAACGTATGGGCGAGATACCATCTGACAAGGCTGTATATCTCTTTTGCGGGGTAGGCTTACGTGGTTACTTGGCATCAAACATCTTGAAAGAAAACGGATACAAAGATGTTCGTAACTTAATTGGTGGATTGAAAACCTATGAGGCTGCGACACAACCCGTTCCCTCCGCTGCTGAAGAGAGAGCCGAAGGCTGTGGTGGAGGAAACAACTCTGGCTGCTGCACCACCAACACTGTAAGAGTTGATGCGTGCGGTATTCAGTGTCCGGGACCTATCCTTAAATTAAAAAAATCTATCGAGCCTCTCCTCCCTGGAGAGCGTTTAGAGCTGCTTGCAACCGATGCAGGCTTTCCTGGCGACGCCGAGGCTTGGTGCAAAACAACGGGGCATAAATTTATAGACAAACGCTCTGAGAATGGCATCTATCACGTCATAATTGAGAAATCTGCACCTCGCTCCGACATCAACCAGCAGCCGACGAATGGAGCCAAGGGTAAAACTTTTATCCTTTTTAGCGACGACCTTGACAAAACTTTAGCTACCTTTGTGTTGGCAAATGGTGCTGCAGCCACAGGTCAAAAAGTATCTATATTCTTTACTTTCTGGGGCTTGAATACTATTAAGAAGAGTCATAAGCCAAAGGTCAAAAAGGATTTCTGGGGTAAGATGTTTGGCTGGATGTTGCCTTCCGACTCGACAAAATTGTCGCTATCGAAGCTCAATATGTTGGGTATTGGTGCCAAGATGATGCGTCATTTGATGAAGAAAAAGGGTGTAGATTCATTGGAGAGCCTTCGACAGCAGGCTATCGACAATGGTGTCGAGTTTATTGCTTGTCAGATGTCGATGGATGTGATGGGCGTCAAGCGTGAGGAGTTACTTGATGAGGTGAATATTGGCGGTGTCGCTACCTATATGCAGAGGGCTGATGAGTCTAACGTCAATTTGTTTATATAGAAACTATATGTAATAAAATGGAGAAAGTAAAGTGTATCTGTGTTATGAGAGAGTTGATGTTGGCTCTCGCAGATTTTGAGCACAAGCTACTACAAACCCACGATGTCTCTCTTAATGAGGCAATGGTGCTGTGTGCCGTTGGCTACCAGAGAGTTACAGCTTCGCATATATCAGAATGTACGGGACTACGTCCATCCAATGCCTCAAAAGTTATAGGAGCATTGGAGCAGCGAGGGTTAATTGATCGACAAATGGGCGAGCAAGATAAACGCCAAGTGTATCTCTCCCTCACAAAATCGGGACAAGACTACCTCCAGAAACTTAAGGATTATGAGTTTAATATTCCCGATTTGTTGAAACCTCTATTTTAATAGATGTATAAGTGTAAAATATAAAGACAAATATAAATATAAAATATAAGAGAATATTATGCGAGTAGCAATATATGGAGCAGGCTCTTTGGGAACTATTCTTGGAGCCTATATAAGCCGCGGAGGCGAGAAGATAGAACTTATCAACCGCAACAAAGCCCACGTCGAGGCGTTGCAGACGCAGGGTGCACACATCATCGGAACGGTGCAATTTGTGCAGCCCGTAGTGGCTTACACCCCTGCCGAGATGAGTGGTAAATATGATATAGTCTTTCTGATGACCAAACAGCAACACAATGCCGAGGTCGTCGCCATGCTCAAAGATTTTCTCGCCGAGGATGGCGTGTTGGTAACATTCCAGAACGGACTTCCCGAGTTGCAGATAGCCGATATCATAGGCGAGGAGCGTGTCATGGGCTGCACTGTTGCGTGGGGAGCTACTATGCAGCGAGCTGGCGTATGTGAGCTCACGAGCTCTCCCGATGCACTATCTTTCTCGCTCGGCAGCATATCTACCACACGCAACCGCCATTTCGATAAGGTCAAGCAGCTCCTTGAGCTTATGGGTAAGGTCGATATCGAGGAGAACTTCATCGGTACACGCTGGAGTAAGCTGCTCATCAACGCCTCTTTTTCGGGTATGAGTGCGGTGCTGGGTTGCACCTTTGGCGAGGCTGCAAAGCCCAAGGCATCACGCCGCATCGTACAAGCTCTTATCAAGGAGTGTATCGACGTGTGCAAGGCGGGTGGCATCCGCATAGAACCTGTGCAGGGCAAGGATATAGTCAAACTGCTGGACTATAATAATGCTCTGAAGAAGGCTTTCTCTTTCTTCATCATCCCCATCGCTATCCGCAAGCACGCCGCTCTCAAGGCGAGTATGTTGCAGGACTTGGAGAAGGGCAAGCTCACTGAGGTCGATGCCATCAACGGAGCAGTCTCAGCCTTTGGTCGTAAAGTAGGCTGCCCCACCCCGATGAATGATCGCGTAGTTGACATCATCCATCGCATAGAGCGGGGCGAATTGAGCCCAAGTTTTGACAACTTAAAGTATTTTGAGTAGTCGTTTAGATGCTTGTGTAGCCACCATCGACAGCTATATTCTGACCATTCACATAGGTACTCATAGGCGATGCGAGGAACAGAGCACAGGTGTCGAGCTCGCCCTCACGACCATATCGCTCCAGAGGTATGCTACGCTTGGCTATCGACTGGAAATAGTCGCTATCGAGGGTCGCTGTGGTCAGGTCGGTATAGAAATATCCCGGGCAGATACTATTTACCGTAATGCCATACTTACCCCACTCGGCAGCTAAGGCACGTGTCAGGTTTACTACACCGCCCTTTGCTGCGTGGTAGGGTGAGCATCCGGCTATCATATTACCCACCAGACCATACATCGAAGCTATGTTTATTATACGACCATAGCCTGCCTTTATCATCTCCTTACCCACCTCGCGGGCACACACAAACGTGCCGAAGAGGTCTACCTCCATCTCGTGCTTAAACTGCTCGTCGGTAATCTCTTCGGCAGGGGCTACTGCTCCCGTACCGGCATTGTTTATGAGGATATCTATCTTACCAAAACGCTCCATCGTGGCAGCCACAGCCGCCTTCACCTGCTCCGTAACTGTTATGTCGCACTGCAGAGGCAACACCTCCACACCATACTCGCGGCTTATAGATTCCGCATTAGCCTCCAAAAGATTCATTCGGCGAGCGAGCAGCACCAGATTAGCCCCCTGGTTAGCCAATGCCTTTGCCATCTGAAGTCCCAAACCTGTCGATGCACCCGTAACGACTGCAACCTGTCCCTGAAGATTAAAATATTGTTTCATATCGATTCTCTGTTTTAATGTTTTCTGTTTTATCTACTGCAAAGAAAATGCACATTGCTGCCCTATACAACAAAAAACAATTCAAAAAACTGATAGTTGCATAAGCAAAAAAGATAGGCGTTGCCAACAAATGTTAGCACACGCCTACCTCACGATAATTTTCAACTACTCTACCCTACTCTGCCAACGTCGACAGCGATGCAGAGCGAGCCACATATTCGGTTGTCCTGACTCCATTCTTAAATCCAAAACCCACGCAAGTATACTCTGTTGCAGGTGTCAATCCCGACTCGTAACCGGCAAAGCTACCCTCGTATGTGTTATCCTCGAGCACCTCCGCAGAGTATGTCGTAAGGATATACTCCACAAGAGCCTCATCCTCGTATGCCTCACATATCTCCGTTGGCAGCACCATCACCAGATATGGGTCCATATTGGTTGCCGAGCCCGTTACCTGCATACCAGTAGCCGAAGGGTTGCTCAACTCCACCTCAATCTCATTATCGGAGTACAGAGGAGCCTCGGCAGCTGTCGTGTGCTCAAATACGGTAACCTTTCCTGGCTTACAACTCTCGTTGAGAGCCGTAGCAACGATATAGTAGGTTGTTTCAGCGTCGCAGCCCCACTCCATATTGTAAATTGAGCCCTTGTTGGTAAATGTCGAGTAGTACTCTTCGAGTGATGTACCACTACCCACGAGGGCCTCTACCTCGGCTTCCACCTCACGCTGATATACCGCCTCAACGCCCTCACAGCCATACGTCTGCTCCAATCGTGCAATGTCGGCAGCGGTATATAGATTCCAGCGATATGGCTGCTTCTTGTTCGCCGGCTTTATAGTGATATATATTGTCAAATCATCCTCAGTAAGGCTGATGTCGAAATCCATATCGACCAAAGGCTCTACGGTGGTTGTAACACTGTTTGCCGATATGCCACTTGTACGCTCTGCATTGGCGGTCAGTCCAAAGGCAAACGACACATACTCCGTCAGCGGCTTCAGATTATTCACCGCCTGCCACTTCTCGCCCTTGTAAATCTGACTCTCTAAAAGCTCCTTGAATGTCAGATGGCTATCCTCTGCCAACTCTCGCATACGCTGCATCTCATACTCATATATAGCCTCCTCACTCTCGAATGTATCATAGAGGCTCTTCTCCATCGTTGCAAAGTAGAATGTCTTGTTTGCATCCGAAGGTATAATCTGCAATGTGAAGTTCGAATGGGCAATATCCGAGAAGTTAAGCTCAAATGTCATCCCCGCAGGCACAGGCTCTGCCGCCTCCTGTCGTACTGACACCACCACAGCCTCCGCCTCGCCGTATGTGAAGCGGACCTCTGCCGAACGCTGCTCGGTAGCAGTGTTCTTCTCGGCGGTAAGGCGTACTGCATCGCTGTTGACGCTCACCGCAAGCCAATCGGCACTCTCCTCCGCCACCAGGCTCTCGCCCTCCGCAGGGTTTTCCACCTCGTAGCTTATGTATTGAGTCTCACCGTCAGCCTTAAACTCCAATGTAGTCTTACTCAGCGAGATGACAGGCACCGAAGGTGTGTCAGGCTCGTCGGGAGTATCTGGTGTGTCGGGCTCATCGGGAGTGTCTGGAGTATCTGGAGTGTCGGGAATCTCCTGTTGTGGCTCCTCATTTTTCTCCGTGCAGGCGTAGTTGGCGACAACAAGTGCCAACGCCAAAAAAAGCATCTTTACGAATTTCATAATTGAGAAATGTTAATATTAGGCAAGGCAAATTTGAGGAATAAAATTGAAACTGACAAATTATTTTCCGCTTTTTACTTCTCATAAAAATTAGCTATCTTTGTCCGAAGATATCCCTTTTTATGAAACGAGCCATTATCATAGGAGCCACTTCGGGCATCGGCAGAGCTGTCGCCAAGGCCCTCCTCGAGCAGGGGTGGCAGGTCGGCATTACGGGACGACGCGAACATCTGCTCCGCGAGTTAGAGAGCGAGTCTGGAGACGATAGAGTTTTTAGCGAGCGTATGGATGTAACTCAAGAGGCTGCTACCGAGGCTCTCGACAGGCTTATCGCACGTATGGGCGAGATTGATCTGCTCATCTTTGCCACAGGCATAGGTCGCCAGAACAGAGCTTTGGATGAGCATATCGAGCTCTCCACCGTGCAGACCAACTGCGAGGGTATGGTACGCATCGTCGACCACTTCATCAACCACGTCAAGCATAGCTCCGCCTACTCCGCCAAACGCAAGGCTCACATCGCTGTCATCACCTCTGTCGCCGGCACTACGGGCATCGGCACCGCCCCTGCCTATTCAGCTACAAAGAAGATGCAGAGCACCTATCTCATTGCTCTCTCGCAGCTCATTCGTATGGAGCGTCTCCCTATCACGCTGAGCGACATACGTCCCGGCTTTGTCCGCACCGAGATACTCAACCCCGAGAAACACTACCCTATGGTCATCTCGTGCGAGCGAGCTGCCCAATATATCATAAAGGGTCTTGCTCGCCGCAAGAGGATTATAACCTTCGATTGGCGTTATCGCTGGATTGTATTTTTCTGGAGGATGATACCTCGCTGGCTATGGGAGCGTATGACTTTCGTTAGAAACTAACTATTCCTGAGCAATCTCCTCTACATCCTGCTCTACAGTCATTTCTACCTTATTCTGCAAGGAATCTACTGCGGTCTGCTCCACAACTACATCTCCTTCCCACGAATTGAAACCTTTATCCAAATCTATAACATCGTATCCCAAACTTATTATACGTGCTGCAGCCTCCTTGCTGCGACGACCACCTTGGCAATACATTGCAATAGGCTTTTTATTGCTAAACTCGCAAATCTGCTCCTCGAAATTCTCTGCTGAAGAGTCAATATTAACAGCTCCCGGGATGTGTCCTGCGGCATACTCTTCCGCCGTACGCACATCCACCAAAACAATTTCATCTACCGCTATCTCTTCAGCAAAAGTCTGATAATCGACACTTCTTACACTTCCTTCAGCGGAACAACCGATGAACAACACAATAGCTGCTATTGCAGATACAAAAATATTCTTTTTCATTGTCTTATAGTTTTAATAGTTTTCATAATATACTTTCATTTTACTCATATCCCTAACCAATGTCTAATAGCCGCCAGGGGCGAATAAAATATCATCCTTGGTCCTGCCCAACGCATCACCTCACGTATCTGCTCCCGCATCTGCGGGGCGTAACAGTGTACAGGACAGTTCTTGCAGGGCTTCTTTGCCTCGCCAAACTTACAGCAGTCCAGACGTCGAAGAGCATACTGCTCCAAGCCAAGCATCTCCTCCGAGAGCTCTTCCTGCCCCAACTTTTTTCGCGAGTAGAGCCTTATCATCTCGCTCACCACACGTTTCTCACGTTCTATCTTACCTCTCTTCTTTCCCATCACCTAAAACATATCATATCCCGAAACGGGTAACAGCGTAACCGCATAACACGCTCCATAAGGTGCTCCCGAGAGCTGAATAGTATTATAACCGCTCACGCTGACCGAATATTCGTGCAACACAGGGTGCTTCGGCTCTGTTGTCATATCGTCCGAGTCGGTAATCCATACCCTTGTCAGCAGACCCGTAGCGTTGTCTATCTCATACCCCCACAATGTCGTTGCGTGATGCAGAGAGCTGAGGTTTGGCGATAGTGCAATAGCCAACGATGGCACTCCACGACGTATTGCATCAACGACGTAGGTAGAAAATATCCGCAACCTCTCCTCTCCACTGAGATATGGCACACCATTTCCCCATAGATAGTAGTTGTTAAACTCCCCGGCATATAAACCCTTATACAAACCTCCAAGGTGCTCATATTCGTGGTACAGATGTGGATAGATTTCATCCCATACGTCGCGATAGTAGCCGCCGCTATCCTCTCTCAACGGCTGTGCCTGCGAGCCGGGCGAAGCCTCCTTGCAGATGTTCTTGCCCTCGAAATACCAATGCACAGCGTGATTTACGTGTCCTCCTCGCGAGTTATCCCACTCCGAGTGGAACATCTCCATCAGTGCCAATTCATACTTCTCTCCGCGACCCGTTACCGCACCCTCGGGCAACTCAAATCCTGCCTCACGATAGCGGTCTTGCCACCACTCAATTATATTTGACGACGAAGCTGCCCAGCACATATTTATATCGCCATTGGTCTGACCGCTACCAATCTTATTTACATCATACCATCCCGATTCGAGCGTTACTCCGCGTGCAAACACTATACTTTTACCCGTTGGAGTGGGCGTGGGCTCTGGGTCGGGCTCTGGCTCATTCGGCTCCTCGGGGTCGGGTTCAGGCTCTTCGGGCTCCTCTGGCTCTGGCTCGGGTTCCGATGGTTCACCTGGCTCTTCTGGGTCAGGTTCTGGCTCCGAAGGGTCTGTCGGCTCTTCGGGCTCATTCGGCTCCTCTGGGTCAGGCTCAGGCTCACTCGGTGCCTCTGGCTCGGGTTGTTCGGGCTCATTTGGTTGTTCGGGCACAGGGTCGGGTGCGGGAGGGGTTACCAACTCCTCCTTATCGCTACAAGCCACCAGCAACGCCACCAACAACGCAGCGAGAATTAATATCTTTTTCATAAAAATAATACCTAAAACTAATTTATTTTCCAACCACAAAAGTATAATATAATTATCAAACAACCAAATTTATTACCAAAATAAAACCCACCTCACCATTTAACCCAGACTGCTCTCTTTCTTTTCGCCGCTTAATTGTCAATAAGGTGTCGAAAGTTTTTCGTAAAACCGATAGCCAAAAACAGATTTCGTGGGATAACTTTGCGACAAGTAAAAGTTAATGAGAACTAAAAATAAATCGAATTATGGAGGCTATTGTTAAGACAAACTTCAACTTCAAGGGTCAGTGCAACCACTACGTAGGCAAAGTACGTGATGTCTACAGCATCGAGGGCGATTACTTGGTGATGGTCGTATCGGACCGTATCTCAGCATTCGACGTCGTTCTGCCCAAGGGTATTCCTTTCAAGGGACAGGTACTCAATCAGATTGCCGCTAAGTTCCTCGACGCAACCACCGACATCCTCCCCAACTGGAAGATTGCCACTCCCGACCCAATGGTAACCGTAGGTCATAAGTGCGAGCCTTTCAAGGTCGAGATGGTCATTCGTGGTTACCTCTCGGGACACGCGTGGAGAGAGTATAAGGCAGGCAAGCGTACCATTTGTGGTGTAGCTATGCCCGATGGTATGGTTGAGAATCAGCGTTTCCCCGAGCCTATCATCACCCCTACAACCAAGGCTGACGAGGGCCACGACGAGGATATATCGAAGGAGGAGATTATCGCACGCGGCATCGTGTCGAAGGAGGACTACGAGCAGTTGGAGGCTTACACACGTGCTATCTTCCAGCGTGGCACTGAGATTGCCGACAAGATGGGACTTATCCTGGTCGATACGAAGTATGAGTTTGGTAAGAAGAATGGCGTGATATACCTTATGGATGAGATTCACACTCCCGACTCATCGCGTTATTTCTACAAGGAGGGCTACGAGGAGCGTTTGGCAGCCGGCGAGAAGCAGAAGCAACTCTCGAAGGAGTTTGTTCGTGAGTGGCTTATGGCAAATGGCTTCCAGGGTCGCGAGGGCGAGCGAGTACCCGAGATGACACCCGAGATTGTAGCGAGCATCACCGAGCGATATATCGAGCTCTACGAGAATATCGTTGGCGAGCCTTTCGTGAAGGCTGAGGCGGAGGATGTAGCAGCACGCATCGAGCGTAACGTGAGCGAGTGCTTGGCAAATCTCTAACAGTGATTAGCTATAAATAGTATAGGGTGCTCCCCAACGGAACACCCTATTATTGTATCACCCTCCATAATCTTCCTAAATTCACTAAATACCTGACGTATGTGAGGATTTCGAGTTCAAGCGTAAGGTTGCGATTAAGCCATACGCAGAGGGTGCTTGCAGACTATGCTATGGCGGAGCAACCAAAAGGAACTTAACGCAGAAATCACCACTCACCGCAACCCCAAAAACGTGTATAAAACGAGGGATTTCAAGGCTTGCGATACGCGAGAAAGCGGAGTTTACTTGACGTAAATGAGCATTTCGAGAGTGAGCGTAACGCAGAAATCACCGTTTTATACACGTTTTTTCTATTGGCGGATTATCTTAACCTCCCCCCTCACACCAAAAGCAATTATCGCACTTGGCTTGCAGGTAGGCTTACCCTGGAAACGTGGATTTACTACGTAGTCCACACCATCAATTATCTCGCGGCTCACCTCGCCCAAACCTTTGAGTGGTGTTGGCTCGCCCGAGATGTTGGCTGATGTCGATACTATTGGCTTGCCAAACTTACGCAGCAACTGGTGGCAGAAGTCGTGTCGTGGCACACGCACGCCGAGTGTTCCCTCCTCGGGAATAAGGTTTGGTGCGAGCCCTACTGCACCCTCCAAGATGAGCGTCAGCGGTTTCTCGGTCATCTCCATCACTTCGAATGCTATGCCTGGGGCTTTGTTGACATAACGCACAATCATATCGGCGTCGCGACACAGCACGAGCATTGAGGTTTTATTTTGGCTACGTTTGAGAGCATATATACGCTCCACAGCCTCGGCATTTGTTGCGTCGCAACCTATGCCCCACACAGTATCTGTCGGATAGAGTATTATGCCACCCTCACGCAGCACCTCTATCGCACGAAGTATCTCTTTTTCCATATTCTCGACAAATTTACCACAAAAGTACGGTTTTTTTGCGGAGTTGCCACCCTCGAATGTAAAAAATATAAGATGCAGGTTGCTCGCTAATGATAAATTTTGTAATTTTGCGTCGCCGTCGTGTATGGCTAAAAGACTGATAAACAAATAACATAAAAATACAACTCACAATGGGAAGAGCTTTTGAGTATCGCAAAGCGAGAAAGATGAAGCGTTGGGGCCACATGGCACGCGTCTTCACAAAGATTGGTAAGGAGATTGAGATAGCAGTTAAGTCTGGCGGCTCAGATCCTTCATCAAACACGCGTCTGCGTATCCTTATCCAGAACGCTAAGGCAGAGAATATGCCTAAGGAGAATATCGAGCGTGCTATCAAGCGTGCTACCGATAAGGATGCAGCCGACTATAAGGAGATGATTTACGAGGGTTACGGCCCTCACGGTGTAGCTTTCTTGGTTGAGACAGCCACCGACAACACCAACCGTACTGTAGCGAGCGTACGTATGTACTTCAACAAGTGCGGCGGTACTCTCGGCAACTCGGGCAGCGTGGCATTTATGTTTGAGCACAAGTGCATCTTCAAGTTCAAGCCTGCGGAGGGTGTTGACTTAGAGGAGATGGAGCTCGAGATGATTGACCTGGGTGTTGACGAGTTCTTTGCCGAGGAGGGCGAGGTTACCGTTAGTGCTCCTTATGAGTCATTTGGTGCTATCCAGAAGTGGATTGAGGACCAGGGCTATGAGCTTGTATCGGGTGAGGGTGTACGCATCCCTACCGACACTAAGGATCTCACTGCTGAGGAGCGTGAGGCTGTCGAGAAGCTCCAGGAGAAGCTCGAGGAGGACGACGACGTTGTCAATGTCTACACCACTATGGCTGAGGCTGACGAGGAGTAATCCCCCACTCACCACTACGACTAAGGAGTGCTTCGGCACTCCTTTTTTTTATGCTGACTCCACAAAATACCCCACAAAAAAAACACTCGGCATTTCTGCCGAGTGTTTAAGAAAAGTGTTATCTACAAACGATTACTCGTAAGTAACCTCAATTGCAGTTACATATGCACGGTGGTCCTTATCAGTACCTGTTGTAGTAAAGAGAACCTTCGCAGCCTCACCTGTCCAAGTACGAGTTGCACCCTCTGCAGAGAACTCACCGCTATCAGCCTTGATGTAATAATGGTTGTTAGCGAATGAAAGCGTAATAGACTTAATAGTCATATTATTAGCAGCAGCAATCTCCATTGTTGCACCATTCTGGTACAAACGAACTGAACCCTCAGCTGAATAGAATGTAGGAGCTGTACTTGCTGAACCCTGCTTGAAAGTAACAGTTACATTGTCGTCAATAGCCCAAGCTGTATCCTTAACAACCTTCGCATTAGCCCAACCCTGAGCGTCAGACTCCCAAGTAGCAACTGTTGCTGAAGCATGAGCCTTCAAATAGAATGAAGCATCAACCATAGAGAAGTAGATGTCGTATGCACCGTCCTCACCTACGAACTTCATATTGTTACCGTTGTTGTAAGTCTTGTAAACCTCACCTACATTAACGTCGCAAGCTGAACCGTATGACAAAGTCCAAGCACCATCAGCACGGAACTTAAACTCGTTACCGTTAGCCAAAGTTACGTTCTTGGCAACTGCATAGTCACCCTCAATAGCCATAGCTACATCTGTTGTCCAATTGTTAGAAGCCTCGAAACTACCAATCATACCCCAAGTGTGGTCAGTCAAGCCCTCTACAACTACAACTGGCTCGCCACCATTCTCAGCCTCTGCATAATCCTTACCAGGAGTCATCAAAGCAACGCGCTCGTTCTCAAGGTCAAACCATACGTCGTAAGTACCATAATCCATAGGAGTAGCGTTCTGGCTACCAGCACCGTTAAGCAAAGAGTAGTACTTGTCAGCGTAAATCTTACCTGCAACGCTCAAACCGTAGTTCTTAGCGTCGTTCCACTCGCCGTTAGCACGAATCTTGAAACTACCAGATGCAATCTCAACGCCCTCAGCTACGAAGAGCTTGTCGCTCTTCCAAGTAGTCATCAAAGGTACGTCTGGAGCAGCCCAACCGTTCAAGTCACCTACGATACCCCACTCAGAAGCAACTGAAGTGAAAGGTACCAAGCTTACAAACAAGGCGTCCTTACCCTGTGGAGAGCCATTATATGATGTACGAACAGTCTGAACAGTGATAGTATCACCTACCTTTGCACCTGAAGCTGCCCAATACTTCTGAGCACCCTCTGGGCTGCAAAGACCGTAGATAAGAACCTCAGCTGTAGCATCTTTCAAATAGAAGTTACCGTATGTAGTATTGTAGCAAGATGTAATCACACCTGTCAACTCATACATTGTATCACCCTCAGGAGCAGCCAAGAACTCAGCAACAGTTACCTTCTGAGGACCTGTAACAGGCTCCTCGATAGTAAGAGTTGTTGTACCGTTCTTAGTCTGACGGATAATAACGTTATCCTTCTGAAGAATATCAGCAACACCGTTAGCGAAGTAAACAACACCTGCCTCAGCCTTAGTCTCAACAACCTGACCATCAGCAGCAGTCTTCCACTGACCGTTCTTATTCAAAACGTAATCCCACTGCCAAGCGATATCGTAAGTACCTGGCTCGATTGCGTGCTTATTAACCTCATTCGCTTCCTCAACGCCGTTTACAGTCCACTTCCAATCCTTGCGGTTCTCCTGTGCACCCAAAGCCCAACGCTTGTAACCAGCCCAAGCAATCAAAGTGCCGTCAGGAGTGTTGTTCACGAGCTTATAAACCTCAGCACCATCCTTTGTGAATGTGATAGTTGCACCACCAGCATAAGCATAGTTCAAATCTACAAGGCCAGTAGCTACAACCTGGTAAGTACCGTCATCCTGCAAGTTGAACTGCAACTCAGGCTCCTGCCAGTTTACCATTGTAAATACCTCAACGTCCTTCAACTCCTCAGACTTAAGCTCAGCACCCTCAGCGTCGAATGCAGTAAGTTTTACATAGTACTTGTTGTACTTATCCAAGCCCTCGAGTGTGTACTCAGTAACAGGCTCACCAATCTCTACAGTCTCCTCAACAGAATCCTTACCGTAACCGATAGCGTAAGATGCTACTGCATCACTTGGGTTCCAAGTAAGCTTCATACCCTGGTACAAACCAGCGACATTAGCCTGTGGGTTCAAGATGATGTTAGAAGCAACTGTCAAAGTCTGAGTACCAGACTTCTGGAAACGTACTGGAGCACCATCCTTAGTCAAGACGTCAGCAACACCATTAGAGAAGTAAACGTGAGTAGCACCCTCCTTGTTCTCCTGTGGAATGAAGCCGTTGTTGCTTGTAGCCCACGTACCGTTCTTGTTTACAACATAATCCCACTGCCAAGCTACGTCATAAGTACCTGGAGCGATGAAGTGAGTCTTGCACTCGTTAGCCTCCTCAACGCCACCGACAGTCCACTTCCAATCAACGCGGTTGTCCTGAGCGTTCAAAGCCCAACGCTTGTAACCAGCCCAAGCAATCAAAGTGCCGTCACCTGTATTGTTAGCCAATGAGTAAACTACCTCACCATCCTTAGAGAGAGTGATAGTTGCACCACCAGCGTAAGCGTAGTTAGTATTCATCAAACCTACTGCCTTAACCTCAAAGTTACCGTCCTCCTGCTGGTTGAACTGCAACTCAGGCTCCTGCCAGTTAGCAAGTGTAAATACCTCAACGTTCTCAACTGTTGAATCATCCATACCTGCACACTTAACAGTGAATGAGTAGAAATGCTTCTCTGTCAAGTTCTCAACAACGTAAGAAGTCTCAGCTGTGTCAGCAACCTTCTCGCCGTCAACCAATACCTCGTAGTTTGTAGCACCCAAAATCTTGTTCCAAGAGAGCTTAGCACCCTGGTACAAGCCATCAACCTTAACTACCAAATCCAATGACTCAGGAGCAACAACCTCGTAAGCAGTCTCACCAGACTTAGCAACGATCATTACAGCTGAATGAGTGTCGTCAGTGTAGCATACGTTTGTAGAATAAGGTGCGTCCTTAGGACCGAACCACATACGGTTAGCCTCAGCCTTCGGAACCGCATTAGCCTCGCTGTCAGCGTTAACATAGTAAGCATTCTTACACAATACGTAACCGATAGTCCACTTAATAGTGTACTTACCAGCAGGCATCCAAGCAGAAGCGATATCAACCTCCTTAGTCTCCTCGCCTGTAGCGTGGTTAACCCAAACCCAGTCCTTACGATCCTCCTGAGCGTTGAGAGCCCAACGGCCATAACCAGCCCAAGCCTTCAAAGTGCCCTGACCTGTACCGTTAGTCAAAGTATAGAGCTTCTCGCCAGCCTCATTGTAAATCTCGATAGTTGACTTAGAAGTGTCGTTCTCGTTAGTGATAGCACCACCGTAAGCATAACCCTGACCCTCAGCATTAACACCTGTCAAGTCGTGAACGATCATACGCTTACCATTCCACTCAAATGTAGGCTCCTTCCAATCCTTAACAGAGTAAATACCAACCTCCTCAGTAGTAGCTGAGCAAGAAGTACCTGTTGCCTTAACCTCGAAAGTATACTTAGCAGCAGTAGCGTCACGCAACTCGTATGTAGTAACGTCAGCACCTACGTCAGCCAACTTCTCGCCGTTAGCCAAAATCTCGTAACCAGAAGCACCTGCAACAGCAGACCAAGAGATGTTTGCACCGTCCAATACGCCGTTAGAAGAAGCAGTAGCCTTCATCTCAACAACATACTTATCAGCAACCTCACCCTTACGTGCGATAGGAGTCTGAAGAACATCATCAGCACCGTTAGGATAGTGAACACGTACAGTTGCATTGATAGCAGAAGCATCACCACCAACAACTGCCAACTCGTCAGCATACTGAGTTGGGTCATACTGACCACTTCTTGACCAGTAAGCATTTACGATAGGATAGTACTCAGCTGTGTACTTAATAGTATACTCGCCAACAGGAAGCTCTGGGATGTTATGACCCTCAGTCTCAACAGCACCTGTCCAAATCCACTGGTGTACTGCACTCTCCAAAATGAAGCGACCGAAGAAGTTATAAGTGAATCGACCACCATTTGCACCGTTTCCAGTAACCTGACCAGGGATATTGTAAGCCTTCAAGTTAGTATCATAGTTGTCGTGAGTAGTCTCATCCAACTTGTCATAAGTAGCAGTAGCAACAACCTCACCTGCTGCATTTACGAAATCTACAGTCATCTTAACTGCAACACCACCCAAGTCGATAGTCTTATCGAAATAGAGTGTACCTGCAGCCATCTTATCAACATCCAAAACTGGCTCACGAACGCCTGTAAGAGTCCATACAGGAACATCCTCAAGCTCAACCTCAGCAACCTTATCACCTGCTGCATCCAAAGCAACAACCTTGAAGTCGTTAAGAGCCTCAGTCAAAGTACCCTCAGCGTAAGTGTACTCAGCAGCTGTAAGAGCCTCAGCTATCTCAACACCATTAGCTGAAACCTTATAAGAAGCAGCACCTGGAGCAGCATTCCACTTAAGTGTAATACCCTGATACAACTCACCACGGTCAGCCTCGAGAGTCATCTGGAACATAGGAACAACAGGAACATAGCCAGAAGCTACACCACTCTCCTCGTCCTCAACAGAGAAACGTACGCTTGCAGTCTGTGTGCCAGCAAAGAACTCGTCAGAGAGAGCCGATGCAGAAGCCTTAACGCAAACTACGCCATTCTCAACGTCAGCCTCAACAGCAGTTACAGCCAAGTCGATGAACTCAACAGAGCCACGAGTCTCAGTGTAAACAGCCTTCAAAGCTACAGCCTCAGCGTTAGCTGCGATAACAGCAGCATACTTCTTAGGCAATACCTCGAAGTTCATCTCGATAGTAGCGTCCTCCTTTGTAGAGAAGAGAACAGAACCCATATTATCAGCATACTCAGGAACGAACTTGAGTGACTGAATGTCAGAGAACTTAGCGTTAGCAACGAAAGGAACAGTGAACTCAGTGCCATCAGCCATTGTGAAGACTACTGAATCCTCGCCAACCTTAACATCCTTGAAGAATGAGTCGCCCTGCTCGCCCTTAGCCTCGCCGAGATCCTGCCACTCACCCTCGCCGAAGCGAACGTACCAATGACCGTTCTCGATCTTGAACTCAGGAGTCAAGCCCTGCTCACCCTGAGGACCTTGCTCACCTGCAGGACCCTGCTCACCCTGATCGCCCTTAGCGCCCTGTGCAGGAACCTTGTTGCCCTGTGCGTCGAGGAGCCACTCACCGTCGAGAGTCCAGTAGTATACACCGTCCTCCTCAGCGATGCCGATAGCTGGGGTATTACCCTGCTCACCTTGCTCACCTTGCTCACCCTTATCACCGTGCTTAACGGTAACAGTCTGACCGTCGCTGAAAGTAATCTTATAACCCTCAGCTACAGTCTCTACATTGGTGATGAACTTAGCACCATCCAATGACTCAGCGATCGCCTTCAAAGCAGCAACATCAGAGTTAACCTGCTTCTGCCAAGCCTCGAGCTTAGCTACACGATCCTTCAAGTTGTTCAACTCATTGTGCAGCTCAGTGTCATCATAAGAGTCGCTACACGCTGAGAAAACTGCTGCGAATGCGATCACAGCCCAAAAGAAAAGTTTTTTCATTGTAGATTGTGTTTTAAAAAATGGTTAAAAAATATGTTAAAAAGTTTGTGTTTGTTCGCACGTGGGCACAATTCGCCCATATATCATAACAAAATTAGCATTTTTTTTCTTACCACACAAATATTTGCTGTAGATATTGAAATAAAGTTATACACATTTTATCAGCAGAGTTATTAACAAACCGAAAGTTGCGAGTAAGCGAGGGCAGAGCCAAGCTTGCTTGGGCTATGCCGAGCGGGAGCAACTAAGGGAAAGCGTCAGCTTTGCCAAAGTTGCGAGTAAGCCATACGCAGAGCCAAGCTTGCTTGGGCTATGCCGAGCGAGAGCAACTAAGGGAAGGCGTTAGCCTTGCCAAAACTGAACACTAAATTTTGAATTGCATAGCTTGAATTTTGAATCGTACAATCCGTCATTCCCCGACTTGCTCTGCAAGGCGATGGGAATCTACCGCTTACAAACTAAAAACTGAAATCTCAGCCATAGACTTTAGTAACCTTTAATTTCCTTTAATACCCTTTAACGTCCCTTACCCCCCTGCAAACTCAATTCCTCATTAGATACAACACGTCATTCCCCGACTAACCAAAGGTTAGGCGATGGGAATCTACCGCTTACAAGCTAAAAACTAAAAACTGAAATCTCAGCCATAGACTTTAATTTCCTTTAATACCCTTTAACTTCCCTTATCCCCCCCTGCAAACTCAATTCCTCATTAGATACAATCCGTCATTCCCCGACTAACCAAAGGTTAGGCGATGGGAATCTACCGCTTACAAACTAAAACTGAAATCTCTGCCGTAGACTTTAGTTTCCTTTAATACCCCTTAACTTCCCTTACCCCCCCCACACAAACTCAATTCCTCATTAGATACAACACGTCATTCCCCGACTAACCAGAGGTTAGGCGATGGGAATCTACCGCTTACAAACTAAAACTAAAAAATCTAATTATGAATTTTGAATTACAAAAAAGGGCTGTCCCTCTCGGAACAGCCCCAATCTAAAGAGTTATCAAGTTGTTAATCAACTGTCAAGATAGTCTCACCCGTCTTCACGATAACCAGAACAGCATCCTTCTTATCGCTTGTGTAGAGTACGTGTGGTGATGGCTTCACGTCCCTAGGTCCGAAGTACTGACAAGTAGCACCCTGGTCGCGTGAGCTAACAATATCATAATCATTGTTAGACTTAGCCCAGTTAGCGTTACGGTTTACTACATAACCAATCTTCCACTTAAGAACGTACTTACCGGCAGGCATATATGATGCCGAAACATCACCCTCGTTACCATCATTGTTGATAATCACGCCAGTATCATCCTTCCATACCCAGTCCTTACGATCATCCTGAGCGTTGAGTGCCCAACGACCGTAACCGGCCCAAGCTGTCAAAGTAACCTGACCTGTACCGTTTCTCAATGTATAGAGCAATGATGTACCAGTCTCATCGTAAACCTCTATATAAGACTTAGCCTCATCAACCTCATTTGCATTAGCAATCTCGTTAGTGATAGCACCACCATAAGCGTAACCCATACCACCGGCCTTATCGATATTAACCAGACCCGATACTACCATACGCTTACCATTCCAAGCGAATGTAGGCTCCTTCCAGAAGTGCTCGACGTTGTAGATATGGATAGGCTCAGTCTCAGCAGAGAACGCTGTGCCGACAGCCATCACCTTGAAGGTATAAGGGTTACCCTCAGCCGACAAGCCCTCGATAATCTTCGAAGTCTGTCCTGCAGGAGCATCACCTACATACTGACCGTTAGCATAAATCTCATACTTAGTAGCCGCCTTCATATGGCTCCACGATACTGTTGCACCTGTATAAACGCCCTGTGGTGTAGCCGTAGCGTCGAATCCAAGACCGAGCTTAGTCTCACCGATACGCTCAATAGGTGTTGTCAATACGTCACGAGTAGCAAACTGTACACGGTTACCGGTCTGCTCAGTGAACTGATTTGGATTCTGGTTATCAGCGCCGGTTGACCAGTAGCCATTAGCGATAGTGTAGTAGTTAGCGGTCCACTTAAGTGTGTACTCACCTGGCTCGAACTCTGGGGTATCACAGTTCTCTACGCCATCCCAATCCCACTTATTACGTGTAGCATCCTTGAGGATGAATGTAGCCCAGTAGTTCTTCGTGAATCGACCACCGCGACCTGAGCCATCCTTCAAATCGTAGTTATCAATGTTACCTGGGAGGTTATAAGCGTCTATCTCCTTAGAGTAGAATGCTGTGTGAGCCAACTCACCCGACTCATTGTAGAACTCTACCTTCATATCGACAGCTGTACCACCCAAGTCGAGAGCGTCGCTTACCGAGAGCACATTCTGCTTGAAGTCGAATTTAGGCTCACGTACGCCTGTGAGTGTCCAGATCTCTGTTATAGGTGCCTTGGCACGACCAATCTCCTGCTCGAGAGCGTCGTATGCCACAACCTCGAATGTATACTCACGCTTGTCGGTGAGGTTGAATATCTCGGCTGTTACATCCATTGTAGTCTCTGCCTCAACGCCATCAACGAGCACCTTATATGAGTTAGCACCCTCCATCTCAGTCCAATCAACGATTACCGACTGATAGTTGCTTGGTCTTGCTGTAACAATCATATCAGCACCCTTGATATACATCTCAAATGAGCCTGTCTTCTTGATACGACCAACTACATTATCCTTGAAGTAAACATCGTCGGCACCGCCAGGGATAAATACGTGGGTTGCACCCTCCTTTACCTCCTGAGGGATAAAGTTACCATCCTTCGATGTAGCCCACTGACCATTGCGGTTAACCACATAGTCAATCTCCCACTCGATAGTATACTGACCTGGCTCGATATAATGCTCCTTAACCTCGCCGGTCTCCTCATTCCACTTCCAGTCTGTACGGTTATCCATAGCATTGAGTGCCCAACGCTTGTAACCAATCCAGCTGTTCAAAGTACCATCGCCGGTGCTGTTTGTCAATGTGTAAGCTATCTCCTCGCCATCTCGCTTGAAGACAATCTTTCCACCAGCGTAAGCGTAGTTTGTGTTAACCAAGTTACCAACAACCACACGCTGCTCCTCCTTACCGTCGATAAGCTCAATCTTGAACTCTGGCTCTGTCCAGTTAGCCATCGAAATGAGCTCAACCTCGTTAGAGATACCTGTTGCAGCTGTGCCGACAGCACGCACCTCAAACTGGCACTTGACGCCCTCGGTAACGTTCTCTACGAGAGCCTCTGTCTGTGAAGCGTCTACGGTAGCCTTCAAGTTACCGTTCACGTAGATCTCGTAACCCTGAGCCTCATCATTCTGCGACCAAGTAACATTCGCTGCCTGGAACATTGTGTTATCCACCTCAGCCGAAACGAAGAGGTTAACAGGCTGCTCCTCAGTTACTACAGGCTCCGACTCACCCTCAATGTCATACTGCTCCCACATCAGACGATCGTACTTGTACAATGTCTTAGCTGTGTTCATAGTATAAGTCCAAGAGCCGTCGTCGTTCTTCGATGACTTGTTTGTTGTTACGAAGTAATGACCTGTGTAGCGGAATGTATACTCTGACTCGAAGCCAAATACGTCAGTATCGAAGTACATAGTCTTCGTTGTGAAGCCTGCTGTCTGAGTCTCCGAAGACCACTTCTTCAAGTCATCCTCCGATACCATATCGACTATATCCTCAGCAAATACTGCGTTGCCGTCAGCATCATAAGCATTCCAAGTGATACCGACACCGTAGTTACGTGGACCCGAGAGCTGGTCGTATGTTACGCCCCACTTACCCACGTGCTCGCCCTCAGTCTGCAAAGCGATAGAGAAGCGTGGCAGGAACTCCTGCTCGATGTTCTCCAGCGTGAAGATATGTACGTCGTGCTCACCGATACCGATTACAGCACCATCCTCATCCAGAGCCTGAATCTGTACGTAGTATACAGGAGCATACTCGCTCAAAGTACCTGGCTCAAATACATAGCTACCAACCATCTCCAAGTCGATTGCCTCAGCTGTCTCCTCAGACTCGCCGTAGAGGATACGGTTAGATGCAGTACCCGATGGGTTTGTCCACTTGAGCTTCATACCCTGGTACATACCGTTGATAACACGCTTACCAGCCTTACCAGATACGATTGTCTCAAGACCCTCGTCGATAGATATAGACTCACGCAGGTCATAGTGAGTAGCCTGCTTTGCCTCTACCTCCTGCTCCCAAGCTACAGGAACAAACTCGTTACATATCGAACCATCGTATACATACTCAGTATCGACCTTACGACCACCTGTTGCAGGATAAACCTCAAGATCCATCTTTACGATATACTTCTTACCAATCTCGAGCACACCCTCCTCAACATCTGTCAGGAGCCAGTTGTGAGCCACGAAAGTACAAGACTTATCTGCTACGCTCTGCTCGAAATCAGGCATCTGAGCCTCACCTGTTACGCCCAGCTCAGCACCCTCGCTATCACAGATTATCCACTTGATAGATGATGTTACATTCACCAAGCCCGAAATCTTTGTAGCACGCACTGCCCAGGTACCATCGATATGCTGCACAAGTGCGAACTCAGGATACTCCATACCTGTCAGAGTATAATATGCAGCCTTCACCGACTTACCGAAAGACTCCTTCTTGTCGTTTACCACCATCACGTCGATAGCATACTCCTCGCTCGTGAAGAGGTGCTCCTCGGTATTGAGCTCAAACTCCTCTACCAAGCCCTCTGTGGTGATATGTTTCTTACTTGACTCGCCCGTACCGTAGAAGATACGAATCTTCTTGGCATTCTCATCGTCGGGGTTGGTCCACTTCAGAGTAATCTTCTCGAAGCCTGGCTCAGCAACAAGGTTCTCCACATCCTTTGGAGCTACCTCGTCATCCACGATTACAGGCTCTTCAGGTCGCACGGTATCATCGCTATCGCAGGCTACAAAACCTACCGACAACACCGCCACCATTAAAAGATACCAAAACTTTTTCATATTGATATTTTAGGTTTTAATTTTTTACTATTTATCTATGCTCAACGCCGAGAGCTCAGAGTCATAGGCTCCAAGCCCTCGACACCGAAAATCTTACTCCTCTGCAACTGCCTCCTTACCGTAGAACTTAAGCTCAGCAATACGGCTGGTAGCTGTCGCAGGATCAAATGGACCGATCTCGGTCTTACCCACCCAACGCATATAGCGGAATGTACGTGTGTAAGTATCGTCGCCATTTATAGAGTGACGAATACCCTCTACGTAAGCCTGGTCGTATGAGGTGTTGGTACCTGCTGGGTTCGAGTAGTCGCCCAACTTAGTCCAATCGTCCAAGATACCATCTGCAGGGTTATCGTCGTGACTGATCCACAACTCAAAGTCCTTTGGAGAGTAACCGCCCGTAGCACCGAGTGCGTGGAAGAAGCGGATAGCATATATCTTAATATCGCGACCAAAGTCAATGAAGAATGAGTATGGATAGCCATAACCGTTATTGTGCCAGAATGTAGCACCATAAGTGGTCTTACCTGTACCTGCATCCACAGCTGTAGCATTATCCCAGATAGTTTCGATAGGACCTGCTGGATTGTCGTGAGTAGCATTACGGTAGCCACCCTTTACATAGATATCCTTTGACTCTACCTCCTGACCATTCAACGAAACGAGTGGTGTAGGAGCACCATTCTGCCAGAAGCTACCATAGAGGAGCTCATCCGACAGGAATGTTATCTGAGTCTTATCCAACTCGAAGCGAGCCTCGGCGTTACCCTGCTCAATCTCGCCTGCGATACAGATAGCCGCAGCCTCACCCTCTACAGGCACTGAGTCCGAACAAATCTTCTCGTATGTGTAGTAACCATCAACAGTCTTCTCACGGAAGATGCTTGGGAAGTAAGAGATAGTATACTCAAAAGTGTAGCTCTTACCCAGCTCGAAGAGTTCAGCATCGTATATCCACTTGTCATCAGCCAGCGATGTTACGTTCGTACCACGATACTTTGCGATGTAAGCCTCCAGGTCGATAGGATCGATGATGTGGTCGCCCTCAGCCAGCACTTCGCCAGCCTCATTCTTACACGTCCACTCAATACCTGTGAAGAAGTTTGTTGGACCCGACAAGTTGCTGATAGCAATCTGTGCAGCTCCCACCTCCTCATCCGAGATGATTGAGAATACAGGAGCACCCACACTCTCCAAGTGAACGTGAGTAAACACCTGAGTAGTAATTGTCGAAGCCAACGACTTATTGTCGTACTGATCCATTGTACGAACATCGAAGAAGTATGTTGTATAATCCGACAATCCGGTAATCTCGTATGTATCCACCATCTCGTCGATAACAATCTCCTTCTCCACATCACTCAAACCATAACCGATGTATATCTTCTTCGACACATCGTCTGTTGGGTTGTTCCATGAGAGAACAACACGCTCATAGCCTGAGTGAACACTCAAATCTGCAATCTTGCCCGAATAGATAGAGCCCTCCTTCAGATAGTCCTTATAGAGGTCGTCCATATTCTCGCAAGCACCAAAACCGAGCATAACGAGCACGGCTGGAACTATATATTTCAAAATCTTCATACTCTATGCTGTTTTATTGGTTTTGATTAACTTCCTTACCATAAATATCAATCTCAGCCAAACGACCGCAATTGTAGTTTGGAGTACCAGGCCAGTCGGTACAGCCCTTGAAACGGAGATAACGGAAAGGACGTGTCAACACAGGCTCCTCGTTATCAACCCAGAACTCGGTACCTGCCAGGAACTCCTCCTGCTCCTCCATCTCGGTGTTAGGACGGATGAATGCGAAGCGACCTATGCACTCCCAGTCGCTGAGGATACCATCCTCAGGGGTGTTATCGTTCGAGATGTAAATCTCAAATGTCTTCACACCGTTAACACGCCACTGCGAACCTCCTACCTGCCAGATACGGAAGCGGCTCAGCTGAATCTCACGGCCCATATCGATAAAGTAGCTCCAAGGCCAACCTGGACCACCCTTATCAGGGTCTCCTGTGTGGAAGTATGAGTAGCCCTCAGGGTCATCATCCCAGAAGAACTTGATATCACACTCGTTGAACTTCTCCAACGCGTTACGCATACTATCCCACTTATACACGGTAGCCGATGGCACTACCTGACCGCGATATGTGATGTTCTCCTTTGGCTGGTTGTGCTCGCGGTCCCAGTTCTCTGTACCATACAGTGAGCGGTCATCCAGGAAGTCAAACTCCTTCTTGCTCAGACGGTAGTCAGTAACAGGCTGCAAGATACCGTGTGCACGTACCTCCGACTCGTGGCCGTAACGGTTATCGATTACTCGAGTTGTAATCTTATAACGGATAGTCTCCAGGTCACGAATCAGGATGCGGTCCATAGGGGTCGATGTAGTGAAGTAACGAGTAGCTACACGACCATCCTCGGTCTGGAGGTCAACAGCGATATCGACAATCGAGCGGTATGGGTTCTCCACCTCGAGGTAGAATACGCCGAAACCGGCACTGATGTTAATCGACTTACTGATAGGGAATACCGATGCCTGCATAGGGGTGATCTTCACCCAAACAGGCTCCGACATATTATCGTTCTTATCTACGGCGTAGAGAGCAACCTCATACTCTTTAGCCTCACCGAAGCCCTCAACGGTCAGCGTGCGGCTGAAACGAGAGCTCGACTTAGAGATAATCATACCGTTGTCAATACGATATACGGCACGCACATAGAGGAAATCCTCATCTGAAGGGATGGTAAATGAGAATGTACCACCACCATAATCGGGAGTAAATGTGATATCTGACACAGGTCCGGGAGGAACCTTCTCGCGAGTATCATCCGACTCCGTTTTGCCACAGCTAATGAAGAGCAGAGCTGCTGCAAAAAATGCTATATAATGTCTCAAATTCATAGTATACACTGTTTTAATTCTTAAACATTAAATCCATCCCGGATTCTGAATCATATTAGGATTCTTCAGCATCTCGTTATAAGGAATTGGCATCAGGTAATCCTTAGGAGTAGTAAAGGTACGTGGCTGCCAAGTAATAACCTGGTAGAACGAGTCTGCAGTCTTACCATCAGGAGCATTCCAGCCACGTACAGGACGAGTATAGAACTCATCTGCACGCTTCCAGCGAAGGATGTCATAGTATGACTGGCTCTCGAATGAAAGCTCCAACAGACGCTCGTGCTGAATAATCTCACGCAAGCCCTCCTTTGTTGTGTGCTTACCTACGGTATTTACGATTGTAGCATCGCTCCATACCTGCTCAACATCTGGCAAACCTGCACGACGACGAATCTTGTTCAGATAGTCATAAGCTACCTGACCAGGACCGTAGTACTCATTGTAAGCCTCAGCAGCAAGCAGATACAAGTCAGCCAAACGAATCAATGGGTAAGGATACTGGATAGTACGGCTCGCTACGTAACCACGAGACTCTGGGTGAACATACTTCTTCACGCCGATACCGGTCCAGAAGTAGTCTGTTGGGTGGTTATCGCTCATACGACCACCTGGGAACTCACCCGAACGCAACTTGATATCGAGACGCAAGTCCCAAGTACGCCAGATACAACGGTCAACAGCAATCCAAGCATAGAAGCGAGGCTCGCGGTTAAGGTGCATCTTCACTGTTGTCTCACCTGGCTGCATATAACCCAAGTGATAAGTATCTGATGGAATCTTCACCATATCGAAACGCTCCGACTCCTCATAATATGTCTTATCCTCATCCACAGGCACACCGTTCTTGGTGTAGAAACGCTCTACAACATCGAGTGAAGTACCCAACCACTGGTGTGTAAACTCATTAGAGTTAACAGGCTGGTAGCGGATAGCCGATGTGTTGTGCAGGTTAAGGTTAGAGCCGTCGCAAGGACCTGTATGACCCCAGATGAGCTCATCGTTCCAAGGCTCTGTGATAGCGAAACGCAGATTGTAGCAAGCCTTCATAATCTCAGACTCCTCTACATCGTCAATATCGAAGCTGCGATACTTGTCGGTGTACTCATAGAGCTTATGACCCTGCTCGTGAGCGAGTGCGATAGCCTCCTCGCAAGCCTCATAAGCCTCACGCCACTTCTCTGGGTCGTACTGCTGTGGGAAGTAGTGCTCACCATTCTCGTTCACGAAGTTAGAGTAATACTCCGAGTTACCGTTGAAGAGAGGCGAAGCACGAGTGATGAGAATCTTAGCCTTCAAAGCCTTCGCAATCACACGGTTAACCTGACCGTAGAAGATAGCAGGAGTTACAGTCTGCAACTCATACTTCTCGCTACCATCCTCGTTATAGAGCACCTCGTCCAGGAGTCCCAACACATACTGGAAGCAATCCTCCACAGGCTGACGGCGGCGACGTACAGTCTCCAGGTCATCCATAGGTGTTACGTTCACGTCGTTGATGATGATAGGACCATACAGACGGATGATAAAGTAGTGGTAGTAAGCCTTCAGCACCTTAATCTGTGCAATCCAGTTCTTACGCTCCACCTCCGAGAGGTCGATGATATGGAAATCCGACTCCAGGTAGTCGATAAATATGTTACACATACGCAACGCCTCGTAGGTATGTGTACCACCCTGACCGCCGGTCCAGTAGCAGAGCAGTGAGTTGGTTGTATTGTTCCAACCACGCATAATTTTGTTACCGATACAGTAGCCGCGGTTCTCTGCTACGGTAGCATCGAAACGCTCAATCCACTCGTCACCAAGGAGTGCTGTACCTGTGTGCACCTTATATATATTAGGCATATAAGAGTAGCAGTCGGCAAGAGCACTGTATGTCTTCTCCTTGGTCTCAAAGATGTCCTCCAACTGCATAATGTTGTCGGGGACAATATCCAAGTAGTTACATCCATTCACCGAAAGGAGTGCAACCAATGATACTATTGTTGATTTTAATATCTTTTTCATACTCTTTTATAATGATTAGAATGTAACGTGTACACCGACACTGAATACTCGCTGAAGTGGGTAGCCCAAACCGTTAGCACCCATCTCGATATCCCACAAGTCGAAGTCCGAAATCTTAAAGAGGTTCGAACCTGAGAAGTAGAAGCGGCAAGTCTGAATTGGGGTCTTAGCCAACACCTTCTTAGGCAGTGAGTAACCGACCTCCAGAGTCTTCATACGGAGGATACGACCGTTACGCAACCACCAAGTAGACTGCCGAGTGTTATTCAGGTTAGATGTAGCTGACAGACGAGGCCAGAAAGTCTGTGATACAGGGTTATCTGGGCTCCAGTGGTTATCTGCCACAATCTGCAATGATGAGCGGTGTCCTACGAATGGAGATATACCGTTTGAATCGATGTAGAACGATACGCGGTCCTGTCCCTGGAGGAATGTCGAGAGGTCAAATCCCTTATATCCGATAGAGAAACCGATACCGTAGTTAATCTCAGGCGATGTTGGGTAACCCATTGGCACCTGGTCATCCTCTGTGATAGCACCGTCGTTGTTGATATCCTTATACTTGATATCACCAGGACGAGTCTGTCCCCACGACTGTACAGGAGAGTTATCCACGTCCTCCTGGTCGATAAACAGACGCTCTGCCACGAAACCAAATGACTGGTTTACAGGGTGTCCCACGCGTGTACGCCAAGGATAGTCATACATAGGCTCTGGCGATACTCTCAACTCTGCGTGAGCGTATGTGAAGTTGAAGCGACCCTGGATGAACAGACCATTCGACCAAGCCTTCTTGATGTCGATAGAGCCATCGATACCGCCTGACTCAACCTCACCCAAGTTACCCTGCACGGCAGCTGTCAGACCCATTGAGTCTGGCAGATTCTCACGAGTCATCAGGATTCGTGAACGGTACTCTGTAAAGTACTCAACCTGGAGGTCAGCCAGACCGAAGAGGTTCATCTCGATACCGAAGTTCTGCTTCTCAGAAACCTCCCACTGTATATCGTTGTTGGCATCACGACCGATTACGAAGCCGCCATAACCGTTATTAAAGTTCTCACCCCAGGTGTAACCTGCTCCACCGCGAGAGATCTGCGAGAGGAAGAAGAAACGCTCACTTGAGATGTTATCGTTACCTACGCGACCCCACGAATACTTAAACTTCAACTTAGGAATAACCTTCGATACAGGCTCCCAGAAGTCCTCGTTAGAGATCATATAACCGACAGCGATAGCTGGGAAGAGACCCCAACGGTGCGACTCGTGGAACTTCTCCGAACCGTTATATGTGAGTGATGCCTCAGCCAAGTAACGACCCTTGTAGCCGTATGTTACACGACCACGAAGACCCTGGTTACGGAATGGAAGGGTTGTGATGATAGAGCCACCGCTGGTGTTCTTATCCTCATCCATTGTGTAGATGAACTGAGCTGTTACGTCGTGAGCATCATTGAAGTTACGATTGTAGTGTAATCCCAACTCATAATATGAGCTGTATGTTGTGCTGCCCGATGTTGCAGGGTCGCCCAACGCCTCGGTACCCTCGTGAACATTCATCAGACGATAAGTATCTGTCAACTCGTCGTAGCTCTGCAATGTATAGAAGTAAGGGTCGTACGTACGTGTAGACATATGTGATGAAGCAGCCGAGATAGAAGCCTTACCACGGAATATCAAACCGCGAGTGAGGAAATCCAGATCCTGCTCCAAAGTAGCCTGAGTGATGATATGGCTTGCGAAACCATCGCGGAAACCGCTAACCATCGTTGCATAAGGGTTCACCATCTCGTTACCTACGTCCTTACCGAAGAGCACGTGGCGAACATACTTGTGGTCCTCATCTGGCTCCCATACCATTGGGAACTCTACAGGGTTACCCTCCATCACAGCGTTGAAGATGCCTGTTGCATCTGCTGCTGGACCGTTATAATCCTGGAATACCGAGTTCATATTAACCTCCAGACGTGTAGTACGTGTCAGGTTAACATTCACCTTTGCCAAGATGTTGTAACGGTTGATGTCGATGTTATTCTTAAAGTTGTTCAGGTCGTGATCCTTCAAGATACCTGTATCACGGTCCCACGACACTGCCATATAGTAACGTGCAACCTTACCACCACCGTTGGCATTGAGTGTGTAGTGTGAGTTGTAAGTATACTTCTCAAACATCTCGTCATACCAGTCGATGTTAGGATAAACCATTGGGTTGACGTTGTTGATGGTATTCTGAATCTTCTGAGTCGAGTAACGAGGCGACACCAATGGGTTATCATTGTACTGTGCATCGTTATAGAGCTCCATGAAGCTGATACCGTCAATCATATCTGGCAACTGTGTAGGCAGTGAGAAACGCGACTCGTGGCGGAATGATATTGCCAGCTTGCCCTCGCGACCCTGCTTTGTTGTTACCGAGATTACACCGTTTGCACCCTTCGAACCGTAGAGAGCGGCAGCGGTAGCATCCTTCATAATCGAGAAATTCTCGATGTTATCAGGCTCCACCTGTGCCAGGTCTGTTGCCGATACCTCAAAGCCGTCCAACAGAATCATTGGGCTCTGTGCATAACCGAAGGTGGTTACACCACGGATAAAGAACTCTGCGTTGTCGGCACCTGGCTCACCACTTCGCTGATACGAAATCAAACCGGCTACACGACCTGCCAGAGCAGTCGTCAAGTTGCTCGAAGGCACGTGCAGGTCCTTAGGGCTGATGGTCTCGATAGAAGCCACGATAGACTCCTTCTTCTGAGTAGAGAACGCTGTTACGACAACCTCCTCCATCTCATCCAGTGGCTGAAGCTGCACCAAGAGAGTAGTCTTGCCTCTAACCTCAACATCCTGCTGAATATAACCCAAGTAACTAACCTCGAGCACATCCTTCTCTGAAACCGAGATGGCTGAGAAGCTACCATCGGGAGCGGTAATCACACCGGTAGTAGTACCCTTAACCATCACAGTAGCACCTGCCAATGGCTCGCCGTTCTCATCCACAACCTTACCAGAAACCAACTTCTCAGATTGCAATGAGTTCTCCGCCACAGGCTCTGTTGCTCCGCTAATCTCCGCTGATGCCAATGCAGGCGAAAGTGCCAGCACTGCAGAGAAAAGCAAAGACAATCCATAGTAGAGTGTTTTCCTCATAGATAGAAAGTTTTAATTTTAAGTTAATTAATATTTTAAGTTTTTTATTGTTTTGCGATTTTACTTCCACGCTTGTGCCTCTTGCTGAAGCCCCTCGTTGCAGCCGCCATCGCTCGCCACTCGGTGCCAAAATCCACTCTCACAGCACTCTACGCACACTTAATCAAACAAAGATACTTCTTTTTCTCTATGAGAAATCATAAATTTTGATTTAATTTCTACACCTAATGATATAGATTTTTTTTAATAAATCACTTTATATAAACTCATCAGGGAGGCAAAAACCGCTCACAAAAGACTCTACGGGGCATATTTTGCATTTCACCTCTCAAAAAAGCCCAACAAATCGCCCGTTTTCGAGTGTCAAAATAGACAACAACCTATCAAAAATGAAAATTTTCTCTAATGGCTTGCCCCGAAAATGGGCGGCTGAAGATAGTTCAAAAGTCGACAGAACCATCCACCTCGCATCCACCACCTGCTACCGACAACAGAAAGGGTTGCAAAGAGCCAAACTTTGCAACCCGATATAATCCAATTATATTCTTTTTTACGCCACCCTATTTCACTCCTGTCAGCAGCTCAATAGCCCGTCTGCCCTCTTCACTTAAGCTGAGCGAATAGTCATTTACGAAGAGTGAAATATGGCTATCTATCACCTCATCCTCCATCTCCTGGGCGTGCTGTTTCACATACTCTCGCGACGCCATTCTATGCTCAAATGCGTACTCTATGCTCCGCCTAAGCACCCTCTCTACACGCTCCACTACCTCCGTCGGCAACTCTCTTTTTGCCACTATGCCACCCAACGGAAGAGGCAGATTTGTTCTACGCTCCCACTCTTCGCCTAAGTCGGCAACCAACTCCAAGTTACGGCGATGATACACAAAACGTCCCTCGTGAATGAGCACACCACCATCTGCTTCGCCCCGTTCCACCACCTCTGCAATCTTCGAGAAGAGCATAGGCTGACGCTCTGAGATTTGCGGAAACAACCTTTTTATCAACATATTAGCTGTCGTGTGCAGCCCAGGTACTACAATCCTCCTTAGAGGCATACTCTCACCCTTTCGCCTCACTAACAGAGGGCCATTTCCACGACCTAATGCTGCTCCGGCATCCAAAAGCTGGTAACTATCGACTATCTCCGGCAGCACCGCACAACTTATCTTACTTATGTCGGCTCTGCCACGCAACACCCCATCGTTTAACTCCTCAATGTCGTGATACTCCACATCGAAACACAACCCTTCGCAGTCAATACGATGGTTTATCATCGCATCGAACATAAAGGTGTCATTAGGACAGGGTGAGATATGTAGTTTCAACAGCATATTACTATCAATGAGCTACTTAAACAACTGCGACACTATACCTCCCAGGACTGCCACAGCCTCCTCTATTCTCCATTTATCGCGACTTTCGCCCACACGGTTTGAGATAGCCCTTATGTGGCAGAAGTGCTCCACCCCCATAGCTTCACACATAGCGGCTACCGCAGCACCCTCCATCTGCTCCACAGCGGGCATACTACTCTCCGCAAGATATCCCAACGCCTCACCAGAGGCATTTACCGTAAAAGCCTCCGCCGGCTCCAGTCCCGTGCTCCTCTCCGAGCGATACTCCTTGGCATATTGTCCTGGCAATGAGGCTATTCTGTCGCAGACAACCTCCACGACGCGACCTACCACTAATCGTTCATCGCACGCACCGGCAATACCACACAACACCACATCGCGTGTCGGCTTGAGCGAGAGGTAGCGAGCTGTCATCGCTGCCGCCTCTGCCATACCCACGCCGATGATTACCACCTCAGCCTCGGGCATCAGTCGTATGAATGCCGCAGCCTCAGCCTCTGTCGGAAAGAGAAATACAGGCTTATCCATAATTAGCACTCGCCTACGATAGCCTCCACATCCTCCACCTTGATAGGGATAGTCTTGTTGCCGATAACCTTTGAGCCTGTGGCTGTTACCAACAAATCATCCTCGAGACGTATACCGCCAAAGTCGCGATACTCGTCGAGCTTATCATAGTTCACGATACCCTTGTATTTACCCTCGGCACGCATCTTATCAATCAATGCTGGCACGAAGTATATTCCAGGCTCATCCGATAGCACGGTACCTGGCACCAAACGCCAATACTGACGTGTGATACAACAAGCCGCCTGCTTTGCTCGCTCGATGACCTCCTCCAACGAGAAGCTACGCTCGCCGATATTCTCACAGTCGTGCACATCCAATCCCATACCGTGTCCAAGTCCGTGAGGCATAAAGAGATAAGCCGCACCGGCAGCCATAGCATCCTCCACCGAGCCACACACCAGACCCAGCTCCTTCAAGCCCTCGAGTATGGTACGTGCTGCCACGTCAGAGTACTCCGTATACATCATCTCTGGTCGCAGAGCCTCTGCCGCCGCATCGTGAGCACGCAATACTATATTATATATATCCTTCTGCTTTTGAGTAAACTTTCCACCAACGGGGAATGTACGTGTGTGGTCCGAGACGTAGTTATTCTTATGTTCGCCACCGCAATCACACAACACCAAACGTCCATCTGTCAGGATACCCGAGTGGTCGTGGTTGTGCAACACCTCACCGTGCTGCGAGAAGATTGTTGTGAACGACACTCCCGTACCATAACGCAGAGCCATAGCATCCACCATAGCCGCCACCTCGTGCTCGGTGCGACCTGGGCGTGTATAACGCATAGCGGTTGTATGCATCTGATAACCAATCTCAAATGCCTCCTCTAAGGCTGCTATCTCCTCCTCGCCCTTACGCTCTCGCATCTCGGCTACGGCAAACATCAAATCGATAGACTTGCCTGCGTGCAACTCCTCGGGCTTCTTACCGAGCAAATCACACAACATCAACTTTGTCTCACCACGATATGGAGGCAGGTAGTGTACCTGACGACCCTTCAACATCGCCTCACGCACATCATCGTAGAGCTTCGCCATAGGCTTCGACTCGCTGACACCCACCTCGGCTGCCAGCTCCGAAATCTTAGCTTGTGGTCCCATCCAAATGATATCCTCAACAGTGAAGTCATCACCATACATCGTTGCCACTCCACTATCGGCATCTATCACTGCTGCCAACGATGGCACGTTCTGTCCGAAGAAATAGAGGAATGTCGAATCCTGTCTGAAAGGATATGTATTGTTTGGATAGTTAAATGGCGACTCCACATTTCCGGGAAGAAGAATCAATCCCGAGCCTACTCTCGAAATGAGCTCGGCACGTCGCTTTGCGTAAATCTGAGCTGAAAACATATATCGAACAATTTTAAGGTTTTAATTAACGATTTCACACTTTTACTGAACCATCGAGGGCTCTGTAGGAACCATTTTATATAGTTTATCGCCCTTTCGAAGCAGTTGTGGCACCTTGATAGAGCACTTGACTCCCTTCGGAATATGTGTCGCAGGCTGCTCGTTAAACATCAGTCCCTCAGCACGTTGCTCCACTACTCCAGAGGTTTCTCCCATCCATAGTAGCGACTCACCCTCGTCTATCGTTGCCGCCTCGGTAAGTACCTCAGCCACAGATATTTGCTTGAAGAAATGAGTTACTTTTCCCACATAAATCTTACGTTCCGTAGCTGCTGAGCCATAATTATTGCAATGCTCTGCCATTGGTCTTCCGGCATAGTAGCCTTCCCAGAATCCGCGATTGAAAACCGTTGCCAATTTCTCCTTTAACTCGCTGGCATACTGAGCGTTATACTCGCCTCGCTCCATCGCCTTCAGAGCTGCATCGTAGCTCTCAACAACACGTTTCACATACTCCGCACCACGTGCTCGACCCTCGATTTTCAGCACGCGAACACCCGCTGCGATAAACTTATCGAGGAAGTCTATCGTACATAAGTCCTTGGGCGACAGCACATAACGACCATCCACAGCGAGCTCTCTGCCGGTCTGCATATCCTTTATCGTATACTTACGACGACATATCTGGCGGCACGCACCACGATTTGCCGAGCAACCCTCTTCGTGCTCGCTCAGGTAGCATTTTCCCGAGATGGACATACACAACGCACCGTGTGCAAACATCTCTATTCTAACGAGTTCGCCACTTGGACCTACAATCTCGTTGCTCTCAATCTCGCGAGCGATATGGGCTATCTGCTCCAAGCTCAACTCACGTGCCAGAACAACCACATCAGCCCACTGTGCATAGAACTTAACTGCCTCAGCATTAGAGATATTGCACTGTGTAGAGATGTGCACCTCCATACCTATGCGACGTGCATACATAATGGCTGCCACGTCGGCTGCGATAATCGCATCGACACCCTCCTGCGAGGCACGGTCGATGACAGCACACATATCCTTCATCTCGTTGTCGTAAAGCACCGTATTGACTGTAAGATAGGTCTTTACGCCTGCGGCGTGGGCTATGGCAACGATGGCAGCTAAGTCGTCGAGTGTGAAATTCACCGACGAGCGAGCTCGCATATTCAAAACACCAACACCAAAATAGACCGCATCTGCTCCCGCCGCGATGGCTGCGTGCAACGACTCCATACACCCTACGGGTGCCATTATCTCTATTTCGCTTCTACGTATCATCATATACTACTTTTTTCTCTTCATCAAACTACGTGCAAACACCTTCAGGTGCTCAACTCGCTCTGACTCAATAGAGAGCGTATCTAAAATAGCGAGAGCCCTGTCGAAGCGTGTCGAAATCTGCTGGTTGATAAGGTGTGGCACGTCGTACTTATCATAGATAGCCTTGACGCGAGCGATACGCTCCTCGGCAGGCAACGTCTCATCAAAAGGCAGAGTACGCAACAGGACCCTGTCAGCTTCATCGGCACGACTCAAAGCATTGAGCATCAGGCAACTCTTCTTACCCTCTAAGATATCGCCACCAATAGGTTTTCCCAACTCTTCATCACCGTAGCTGTCGAGCAAGTCATCCTGCAGCTGAAATGCCAAACCGAGCTCCAGAGCGTAACGATATATCTTCTGACAATCATCTGCCGAAGCTCCTCCCATAACAGCTCCTATCATTGCCGAGCCTGCCAGCAGAGCTGAAGTCTTGAGCTCAATCATTCGCATATACTCCACAACCGATACTCGTTCCATACGCTCGAAATCCATATCGTACTGCTGGCCCTCACACACCTGCAACGCCATACGGGTAAAAATCTCCATAATACGTGGCAGCTTCTCCTGTGGCAGAGCCGAGAGCCGACTGAACGAGTCTATCATCATAGCGTCGCCCGAGAGGATAGCTACATTGCCGCCCCACTTGGCATAGACCGAAGGCTTACCACGACGCACAGCCGAGTTATCCATAATGTCGTCGTGCAGAAGCGTGAAGTTGTGGAAAATCTCCACAGCAGCAGCTGCCGGCAGTGCCTCCGTAAGATTTCCGCCAAAAGCCTCGCAACAGAGCAACAACAATACAGGACGCAATCGCTTGCCTCCACCCGACATAGAGTAGATTATCGGATTGTAGAGTTGCTGCGGCTCCTCAGGGTACTGAATTTGAGCCAAATAGTTCTCAAAAAGCGAGAGTGTCTGCTCGTTAGTCTTCATATTATCAGCTTAAAATATCTCAAAATAGTATCTTTATGCCCCAAAATTAAGAAAAAGTTTGAAGAAAAAGAATTTTATTATTAACTTTGGTGTTGGCTTTAGCCCTTTATACACATCATCAGCTTAAGCAATAGATAAAAAATGAAAACTTTGACTATCACAAAACCTAAAAATAACAATAAACTTAAAACCTACATTATGAAAAAATTAGCTATGGGTATCGACATCGGCGGCACAAACACTGCGTTTGGTCTCGTTGACGAGGACGGTACTATCTTCTGTGAGTCTGCAATCTCAACCGAGCGTTATAAGAAATTTGATGATTATCAGGACTATGTAGACGCATTGTGCGAGGCTATGCACGCACTCATCGGTAGCGTATCATTCGACTTTGAGCTTATCGGTATTGGTATCGGTGCTCCTAACGCAAACTACCACACAGGTATGATTGAGACCCCTGCTAACTTGTGGAAGTTCCGCGACGATGAGCCTAACCCAGACGAGTCTCGTCGTATGTTCCACTTCGTTGACGACATCAAGAAGTCATTCCCAGGCGTAAGCGTAGCTATCACAAACGATGCTAACGCAGCAGCTATCGGCGAGGGCGTATTCGGTAGTGCAAAGGGTATGAAGGATTACGTTGTAATCACTCTCGGTACAGGTCTTGGCTCAGGTATCGTTAGCAATGGCGAGATGATTTATGGACACGATGGTTTCGCTGGCGAGTATGGTCATATCGCTGTTGACAGCCGTACACACGGTCGCGACTGCGGTTGTGGCAGAAAGGGTTGTCTGGAGGCTTACGCCTCGGCAACAGGTATCAAGCGTACAGCTTTCGAGTTGATGGCAAAGATGAGCTGCGACAGTGAGTTGCGTGATATCCCTTACTCTAAGTTCGAGGCTGTAATGCTCTCAACAGCTGCCAAGAAGGGCGACGCTATCGCTAAGGAGGCATTCCGTTTCACAGGCGAGGTATTGGGTAAGGCATTGGCTGATTTGATGGCTACAACATCTCCAGAGGCTATCATCCTCTTCGGTGGTTTGGCAAAGGCTGGCGAGCTTATCTTCGAGCCTACCAAGTGGTATATGGAGGAGAATATGTTGGCTACATTTAAGAATAAGGTAAAGTTGCTCCCATCGGGTATCGAGGGTAAGAATGCAGCTATCTTAGGTGCTTCGGCTCTTATCTGGCAGAGAAACATCTAAGAAGTTCTCTAACAAGGCTAATTGGGTATTCACCTACCATTAAAATTAGCTCTCGTTATACAACTTCTGATTAAGTTGTGCACATTATATTAATTTGTGAGGCTGGCTGCGGTCAGCCTCTTTTTGGTTAGGTTACATTATGAAGAGACTTTTTCTGGCACTATTGCTGCTATCATTCGGTACAACGCTACAAGCTCAAAACAAAGTTTATCGCGAGCTGCAACGTATAGCACGTGAGGACAACCGCACGATGCAACACTTGGATATCCTCTGCAACCGCATAGGTGGCAGAGTAACCGGCTCTGACGCATTGCAGAACGCCGAAGAGTGGGCTGCCAAATGTTTCGAGGAGTGGGGTTTAGAGGTGTCGCTCGAGAAGGTGGGCGATATGTCGATAGGATTTAACCGCGGCGGCTGGTGGGGTAGGATGTATGGCGAGCAGAGTATGACACTCCACTTTGCCACACCATCATACACCTCGGGAACAAAGGGTCCTGAACGAGGACACGTCGTAATAGAGCCTCGCACACAAGCCGACTTTGACCGTATGAAGTCGCAGCTGCGTGGTGCGTGGGTGTTGGTCGAAGGCAAGAGCCGAGGATGGGCTCTGCGACACAATGCCGAGACAGAGAAGATGCGTGATAGCATCATTAAATCAAATGCCGAGATTGCTGCATACAACCGCACCGTAGCTCGCGACAGAAGCAAGCAGAAACCTATTGACACAACCACACCTGCCCTCTTCTACAACGAGATGATTGAGGCGGGAGTGTTAGGTTTCATACAGGCGGCACCCGTACCTATCACAGCACTATACGACGCGGATGTGGTGAAGGGAGGCGTAACATTTGACTCGCTGCCAACCGTACCCGATATCAAGCTCGACGAACATCAGTATGAGCTCATATATGAGATGGTGAAGGAGCGACGCCACGTGGAGTTAGAGTTTGACATCCGCAACCACTTCCAGATGGGTCCTGTGCCATATCACAACGTGGTGGCACGCATCGAGGGCAGCAAACATCCCGACGAGTACGTCATCGTAGGAGCACACCTGGACTCATACGACGTAGCCTCGGGAGGCGTAGACTGCGGCTCGGGAGTGTCGGTTGTGATGGAGGTGGCACGTATGCTCACATCTGCCGAGGCAAAGCCCGAGAGGAGTATACTATTTATATTATTTGCCGCCGAGGAGTTTGGTTTAGTAGGCTCACAGGCGTGGGTGGAGCAGCACAGCGACCTGCTACCAAAGATATCAAATGTCTTTAATCGCGACGGAGGCCCTATGCCATACACGTCGTTTGCAGCACCTGCCTCACTTGTCAAGGAGTATGAGGTGGCTGCCAAATGGATTCGCGATATATATCCCGACTACCCTCTTACGATATCGGAGCTAAAGCCTCGCAAAGTACCTACACGCGTAGGAGGTAACGATGAGACATCGTTCGATGTGAAGGGTGTCCCCACATTGCAGCTGGGCGAGTGGACCGACGTGAAGGGCTACAACTTCAGCTATTATGAGATATGGCACACGGAACGCGACACCTATCAAAAGAGCATAGCCGAGTATCAGCAGCAGGCAGCAGCAGCGTGGGCTATATGGGTATTACACACAGCCAACCTGCCATCGCTCCTACCTCGAGAGGAGATATACTCCGAGGAGTAAAAACAATGCTAAGAAAATAGCTATCACATCACCAATAACTCATTATTTTGGGCTTTTGGTGATGTTTTTTTGCACTTTTTCGCCAATCATATTGCAGATTCAAAAAAATTTCGTAACTTTATTCGATGAACTATAAAAAATACTTAAAAAACCTATAAAACTTACACAGAATATGAAAAACTATTCAGCAAAAGAGATTAAGAACATCGTTCTTATTGGAGCCCCAGGTGCGGGTAAGACTACTCTTGCTGAGGCAATGGCTTACGAGGGTAAGGTGATTGACCGCAGGGGTAGTATAGAAAACAACAACACATTGTCGGATAACACCGATATCGAGCACGAATACAAGCGTTCGATATATTCAACAACACTCTTCACAGAGTTTATGAACCGCAAGCTCAACATCATTGACTGCCCAGGCTCAGACGACTTCTGTGGTAACTTGTTCTCTGCCTTCAAGGTAGGCGACGTAGGCGTGATGGTGATGAACGCTCAGGCAGGATGGGAGGTAGGCTGCGAGATTCAGTCTCGTTATGCTCGTATCCTCAACAAGCCTCTGGTAGGTGTTGTAAACCAGCTCGACGGCGAGAAGGCAAACTTCGAGGCTCTCATCGAGGGCATCCGCTCTTCATCAGCAGTGAAGCCTGTAATCGTACAGTATCCTGTACAGCAGGGTGCCGGCTTCAACGCATTCATCGACGTTTTGATGATGAAGATGTATGAGTTCACCGACGAGAACGGTACTCGCGTAGAGAAGGATATCCCAGCAGAGGAGTTGGACCGTGCAACAGAGTACAACCAGGAGCTTACTGAGGCTGCTGCCGTTTATGATGACGCTCTGATGGAGCTCTACTTCGAGAAGGGCTCACTCACACAGGATGACATCCGCTCAGGTTTGAAGCAGGGCGTGGCTAACCGCGACCTGATGCCTATATTCTGCTGCTCAGCAAAGCGTGATATCGGTACCAAGCGTCTGATGGAGTTCATAATCAACGTAGCTCCAGGTCCTACAACAGCTCCTAAGTTCACAACAGTAGAGGGCGAGGAGTTGGCAGCAGACGAGACTCAGCCAACAGCTCTCTTCGTATTCAAGAGCCAGATTGAGCAGCACATCGGTGAGATTACATACTTCCGCGTAGTACGTGGTAAGGTAACCGAGGGTATGGAGTTGGTCAACAGCCGCACAGGTAACAAGGAGAAGCTCTCACAGCTCTTCGCAGTGGCAGGTAAGAACCGTACAAAGGTTACTGAGCTCTCAGCAGGCGACATCGGCTGTACAGTGAAGTTGAAGGGTACACGCACAAACGACACATTGTCGGCTCCTTCGGCTCCTGTAACAGTTGAGCCTATCGTATTCCCAGAGCCTCGCTACCGTGCAGCAATCAAGGCTAAGGAGCAGGGCGACGAGGAGAAGCTCGGTAAGCTGTTGATGGATGCCAAGTATGAGGACCCAACAATCCTGGTTGAGTACTCTAAGGAGCTTAAGCAGACTATCATCCAGGGTCAGGGTGAGCACCACCTGAACATCCTCAAGAGCAAGCTCTCATCGGAGCAGAAGATTGAGGTGGAGTTCTTCGCACCTAAAATCCCATATCGTGAGACTATCACCAAGGTTGCTCAGGCAGACTATCGCCACAAGAAGCAGTCGGGAGGTTCGGGTCAGTTTGGTGAGGTACATATGGTTATTGAGCCTTACTATGACGGTATGCCAGAGCCTACTAAATATAAGGTAAACGGTCAGGAGATAGCAGTGAGCATCAAGGGTAAGGAGGAGTACGACCTGCCTTGGGGTGGTAAGTTGCAGTACTACAACTCTATCGTTGGTGGTGCTATCGACGCTCGCTTTATGCCTGCTATCCTGAAGGGTATTATGGAGAAGATGGACGAGGGACCACTCACAGGTTCTTACGCTCGCGACATCCGCGTTACCATCTACTACGGTAAGATGCACCCAGTAGATTCAAACGAGCTCTCATTTAAGTTGGCTGGACGTAACGCATTCAAGGAGGCTTTCCGCAACGCTGGTCCAAAGATTATGGAGCCTATCTACAATGTAGAGGTGCTCACTCCAAGTGAGTATATGGGTTCGATTATGTCTGACCTGCAGAACCGCCGTGCGATGATTATGGGTATGGAGTCGGACAAGGGCTTCGACCGTCTGAGTGCACGTGTGCCTCTGGCTGAGCTCTATCGCTACTCTACTTCACTCTCTTCACTCACATCGGGTGCGGCAACTTACACTATGAAGTTCGCTTCATACGAGCAGGTACCTGCCGACGTTCAGGAGAAGCTCTTGAAGGAGTACACCGACACTGACGAGGATTAATCCTCCGAAGCATAAACATTGCGAGGGCTGCTTTCCTGTGGAAGGCAGCCCTCATTGTTTGAGAGGCAGAAAGTGTGAGCAGACTAATCGGGCATAAAGCAGCGGAGGATAAGAAGAGAGTGGGTAGGCATAGTGGGTAGGCGAGTTAGCAGGCACATAAAGGCTCTGGGTTCTCAAGGCATAAAAAAATCCGCTGCACACTCTGTTGCAACGGATTATATCGAGACGAATATGGTGGTAACGGAGCGTTACTCGCCATCCTTAATGTGAGTCGGGTCGTCGAAGCCAGGCAAAATGATAATGTTAATACCAACGCTTGTGGTCAGCAGGTTACCCACGATATAGGTACGGTGGTTACGCTGGAATGGCACCAACGAGTACTCTCGATTGATTGTCTCTCCCTCGCTAACAGCGGTCATCTTCACGCTGGTAACCTCCTTTTCGTTTACCAACAGATAGTTCATAGAGAGCATCTCATAGGTCTCTCCACCAATGGTTACCTGACCTGTTGCACGGTCATCGGAGCTGTACGACAAGGTCGTCTTCTCGCTAACCTTACCATCGACGAGGTTCAAAACAGTATAAGCATCGAACTCAACGCCCGTCTCGGTAACACTCACTCCAGCTGATGCGGTAGGCACGATGTCGGCAGTAGCGATATTGAGCTGAGCAAATGGTCGGCGAAGCTCGATAGTGCGAACATTCTTTGAAGAGGCTACAAAATCCTTCTCGTAGGCGTAGAAAGCATCGTAGACCTCCTGGTTAGCCTTCAACTTAGAGGCATCGATAGTGAGCTTACGGTTAGCAACCGAATATATATCCTGGTCGGGTGATACAGCCCAGAAGAGGAGGTTGTAGCTCTTACCCTCAACGAGACGCAAATCGATAGTGGTCTCGCCCGTAAAGCTCTTAGAGCCATCGAGACCTGCGAGGTGCTCGTTACCAACATAGACCTCCCAATGAAGCTCGGTAGCCTCATAGCCCTCGCCATAACGAGTCTGCAAATCAGGGGTTTTGATGGCGATTGAGACCGTTGGCTCACTTGCCACATAACCTTCGTCCTTTGAACACGATGCAGCCATCAATCCTACAAGGGCACACATCATCAAAAAACACTTTTTCATATCTGTTACAAAGTTCGTTTATACTCTTTCGTTGTTGGTGATAACCTTCTAAACTACAAAATTAGGCAATAATTCCAAAAAGAGAAATATTTTTACATATTTTTTCACCTTACGCCCATCTTTTCTAAAGAAAAAGAGGTGCCTAAATGACATAGACACCCCAAAAACATCACAAAAAAGCCCTTTTGCACTACTCCTGCTCGGGCTCAACAAACTCCTCAGGAAGTTCACAACGGAGATAGACACTTACATCCGAGGCGTCATCCTTCGAAGTCCAGACCATACTGTTGGCAGTAAGGTCTGAAACGATATAGCGATGCGACCATTCGCCCACGCCGTGGTCATAGCTGCCACGAATGATAGCTCCCAGCTCCTCGTCGATGTCAATCCAATAGAGTCCCGTCAACTTACGTGCCTGAAAGCTATCGACGTTCTGCCACATCGTATAACGTCGCTCGCTACGCTCAAACTTGATATAGACGTAGTTACCACTCTCCAACGGAGCATCATTCCAACTCGCCAGCTGCCACACACCAGCTATATTGCTACGCGTAACATCCAGCACCTCGACCTGTGGCTCATCATCATCGCTACACGCCGTAGCAAACATTGCCACAGCGAGCATCATAAACGCCACCTTAAACCATTGTTTCATATCCTAAATCGTTTACTATTTTTCTAATTCAAGCACTATACATCGCTGACGTGGCGGGAGCGGCAAGCCCTTAATATAGAGCATAATAACACTGTCGCCACGACCCTTCACAGCATCATATCGGATGACCAAATCACCCTGCTCGCCCGCAGCGAGCATACGAGGCTCGGTACGTAGTTCTACACCCCTGCCCGAGAGCTTATCATCTGCCTCGAGCAGCAACGGTTCATCACCACCATTCATACACGCCACACGCACATCAACGCCCGAGGTAATCTTCACCCTGCGGCTCATAAGCAGCAGTGCTCCACATCGCTCCGCATAGTCATCGGCTCTATCTGCCGACGAGAGCACCTCGCCCGTAACACTGAGCATAGCGGTGGGCACCTTATCGCTCAGCGAGCTATAAATCAAAACGCGGTAGCTCACACCACCCAACCTCTGGTGGGGGTTAAAACGCAGTCGCAGAGTACCCTTCTCGCCCGGAGCGACGACATCTCGCTCACCATCCACCGAAAGACAACTACAGCTGCTCTTAATGCGAGTAATCACAAGAGGCTTCATGCCCCTATTCTCCCACTCCACAACACGCTCCGTAACGCCATCAGCCTCTGCCACGCAGCCCAAATCGATGCTCTGTCCTCCTGTGAAGAACATCCCCGCATCGGATAATGTCTGCGGATTGGCTATCTGCTCTATCTGCTCGCGAGGGATGACTTTAATCTGTGCCGAAGCCTCTATCGCTACACAAAGCAGCACGACAACAACCAAGATATGTCCCACACGTAACCCGAGCATCGCAGACCACCATTTTTACAACCAGCCATTAGAGGAGGCTCCCTCACGGACTGTTATATTGAAACTCTGCTCGCTGCCATTGCTCGACGTGATAGTGCATCGCGTTGAGCCACATTTCACGCCTCGGAAGAGTAGCTTCGCACCCTCGACATCACAGGTTGCAACAGACTCATCGGCAATAGAGACTGTATAGGTAAGTGTCTCACCCTGAAGAAAATACTGCGAGGCAGCAACAACCAACTCGCCATCCAAAGCGATGTAGATATTAGGGAATTGCATCTCCACTCCACCGCCATCGATAGCAGCCAGCAGAGCCGCAGCATTGACCTGACCTGCACCCATCTTACCACGATAAGCCGAGAGGTCGATAGTCATAGGTCGTACCATACCCATATCGGCGATATAGCGATAGTAGCTCTTCTTGCCTGTCATATACTCATCGATAGGCGTTGCTGTCTGCTCCATAAGTTCCATAAGCTCCGACGCCTTGAAATGGCGACGCTGCTCGGCAGCATACGAGATAGCCAAAGCCAGCACACCCGACACCTGAGGAGTAGCCATCGATGTACCCTCCATAAAGCCATAACCGCTTGGGCTGACGTGGTATGGGAGAGTAGAAAGGATACATCCCAACTCGCCACGTGCGTGGTCGGCATCATAGTATTCGTAGTAGTAATCCTGGTCGCCACCAGGAGCCGAGATATTAGTACCTGGACCATAGTTGGTATAGACAGCAGGAGTGAAATCAGCTGCGGTAGCTGCCACGGCGATATTCTCCTCGGCAGCACCCGGATAGCTCGACTGAGGAGCCCACTCGTTGCCTGCCGCATAGACAGCAATACCGCCCTCGATAGGGCCATTAGGTGAGCCTGCATTGTGAATGAAGTAATCCAAAGACTCCTTCTCTAAAGGAGAGCCCGCAAGCCACTCCTCCTCCGTGTCGTAGCCTACGCCCCACTCAACCTCATCAGCTGCACCAGAGATATAACCCCAGCTACACTGAAGGATGACAGCACCATTGTCGGCGGCATACTTAATAGCACGTGCCACAGCAATAGCGTCAGCACTCATAGCACCTGCAAAGAGCTGGCAAACCATAATCTTGACACCACCACGCTCCGCATCGCCACCAGCGATAGAGGCTATGCCGAGACCATTATTGTTCTGGGCTGCAATAGTGCCCGCAACGTGAGTACCGTGGCCATAGTCGTTCACATCATTCCACGTAATAGCACCCTGCTTGGCAGCAAAGTTATAGCCATTATAATCGCCCTTATAGCCATTGCCATCATTATCTCGCTCGGAGTCGAAAATCTCATCCTCGTTAACCCAGATGTTGCTTTTCAAATCGGGGTGGTTAATGAAGATACCCTCATCCAACACCGCCACAATAACCGACTCGTCGCCCATAGAACGCTCCCAAGCACCCTCGGCACGTATATCGGCTCCGGCGATAGACTTGACAACATCGCCCGAAGTGAACATCGTGCCATCGTTGTTGAGATACCACTGCAAGCCATACATAGGGTCGTTGACAGCCGAGCCGACACGCGTTGCGGAGAGATATCGCATATACTGCTCCGAGAGAGGCTTTGCACGACGGTTATAAGCTCGCTTAATCTTACGGTTCAAATCAACACGTTGCACCTCGCCCAACGCCGAAAGGCTTGCGGCAACACTCTCGGCACTATGCTGAGCGTCGAAACGCACGATATACCACTGATGCAAACCGCTCTCGCGTGTACGCTCCTCGGTATCGTCATCAACGGGGAAGAGACGCTCCAAGGCGTAAGCTCCCACAACATCGAGCACCTCATCGACAGAGATAACACCGCTACGGGTAACATTGCCACGAGTAGCCAAGCCTCGCTGCTCGATGACATCCACCACATCGGCTGTGAACTTAACAAGCAACTCGCCCTCGACAAAAGGCTTATCCGCAGGGCTGACAACAGCCTCATCATCCTTCGCACAGCCTACCGCCACACAGAGGGCAACAGCCAAAATTATATTATAGATTCTCCTCATAGTTACTCCTGTTCTGTAGATTCATCACTATTAGACTTAGCCAACTTCTTCTTGGTATAGTGCTCATAATAATAATTCAAATTAACCGGCTCATTATCGAAGCCCGCCTGACGGCCCTCAGCATCGCGTCCCTCCTGTGGGAAGACTAAACTGAATGGTATCCACCAATCCAACATAGGGTGGTAGAGCAACCAATCGGGGATAGTACCCGACAAGCGATTGAGGTTGATAGCCAAGAGTTTGGTGGTAGGCATAACCTTTGGCTTGCCAATCAAAATCTCGGGTAACGTATCGCAGGCATTGACCTCCTCGGCAGTCCACTTCTCGAGATAATCCATCGAGGGGAGCTCGCCACTGAGGTAGTTAACCGACAAGACCAACGTATCGAGCTCGTTCCAGCAGAGCAGGTGCTCGGGGAATGAGGGCTCGTCGGAGAAACCACCATAGTTCTCGCGAGAGGTGTTGCTCAGGTCGTAAATAGTATTTCGCTGGTTAGCATTCAACACCAATGCCTTCAGCTTAGGGAAGTTTTCAGCCGAGAGAACAGTTGGAATAGTCTGGAAATTGTTGGCACAGAGATTCAGATACTCCAAGTTCTTCAGTTTGGACAGACTCTGCGGAACAGAGATAAGACCGTAGCTACCGATGGTGAGTCGCTTGAGTTGAGTGAGTGCCGAGATATCGTCGCCAAGCTCGATATTGAGAAGGAAGGTGTTGCTGTTGCCAAAGAAATACAACTCCTCGGCAGCCGTCAGATAACGCACCTCGAAAGGAATAGTCTCCTTGGTGTTGAACAGCACAAACTGAGCAGAGCGGACACGTCCCTTATTCTCGGGAGTACAGCCCTCCATAGTCTCGTCCCACAGCGTTACGTTATCCCACATATCCATAGGATCGGAGCTCTCCCACGAAGAGAGAGTATTTATCTTACGGGCAATATTGAGCACAGCAATAGAGTCGCCCGCACGTGTGTCGGGGATGATAGGCTCTGCACCAGCCTGACGCACCGAGAGCTTATCCTGCTGCGAGAGCTCGACATCTCGCTTTGGAGAGAAGCTGACCTGTGCCAGACGCTCCTCGTCAGTGGTGTTAATCTTCCACTTGAAACGTATCTTCACATCGCGAGGACGCTCACCACGATTCAACACTACACGATAATCGTCATTAGAGAGCCACTCTGCACCCTCCGGAATATTGACATCGAAGTCGATATTGGTATTGACCGTAACATCGAAATAGCGGCTCTCGGGGCTACGATAGCTATCGACAGCGACCTCGGCATCCTTAAGTGTAATGCCATAAGGGAAGCCCTCCTGCTCGACAACCATCTCGCACACCTCGTTGGTAGCCAAATTACGGATATTGACAACACCGCGGCGAGGCTCAACAGTAAGAGCCGAGTCGATATGGAACTCGCACATAGTAGAGCCAACACCATTGGCAGGCAGGATGGTAATCCACGGATTATCGGTAGAGGCTATCCACCTGTCGGAAGAGTTCAGTTGCACCTTATGGCTGCCTCCGACAGCCTCGGCACGAATGACAGCCTGCTCAAATGATATGCCTTCAACACCCTTATCGTCGCTACAAGCAACACCAATAAAGAGTGCCAACGCTAAAATTGTATATAATCTTATTCTCATAATATAACTCTACTTCTACTCCAACATATAATCACAATTGAGAATTCGCTGCGTCTTGTCGTACATCAACATATAGACGCCGGCACGCCAATAATCGCATATATCCGAGGCATCGAAGATGATATTAGGGTTATCGCTGATGTCGAGGATATAGATATATGGTGAGATGGTGTCAACGACACGTCCCAGATTGTTAGAGCCGAGATACAGGGCTCTCAAACCCGTATGTGAGCCGATACCCGTAGGCCACTCATCCAAACAACGGTTACCGTTGGCATCACGCTGTACTCGCAACGACAAAACAGTCAGCGTAGCAGCATCCAGAGGCTCGTAAGGGAACTTATCAAAGCAGTTGTACGACAATTCAACACCATACAAGTATGGAAGATTGCCGGCGTGCATCTCGTAGGGCAAATCGCTCAAGCGGTTATACGAGAGGTCGAGCGACATCAACGATGGAGAATTATCGTAGACAAACGAGCCCTTAGGAATCTCCGTAATACCACAGCCTCGCAGAATGATATAGGCTACAAGCGAGTTGGTCGTTGCCAAACATTTAGGATACTTCTTCATACGAGGGTTATTAGCCAGAGTAAAGGTCTCGACACGGATACCGCGGTATGAGCCATCATCCTCCCCCTCAAAGCCATCAATATCATTACCCGAGAAATCGACAGATTTGATGGTGTAGATACTCTTGGCAGAGAAGATGTTAGGGACCTTCTTCAGGCGGTTGCTACGTATCGAGATGGTCTCGGCATCGTCGTAGCCACAGAAGTAACCATCGCCATCGGTAGGAATGCTCTCCAGGAGGTTGTTATCCAAATAGAGCTGAACAAACGACACATCCTTACCCAGAGGCTCCTCAACAGTGGCGATGCGGTTATATGCCAAATCCAACAGACCTATCTTCTTCATCTGGCGGAACTCCTTAGGCAGCACCGTGAGCTGATTCTGTCGGGCATAGAGAATCTGAATCTTCTCAGCCGACGGACCGCTCGCCAAAGCACGCATACCTCGCTCCACATCCTCAGAAGACCACTGAGCGTTATTTGACAAATTGAGTGAGATAAGCTCGGGAAGCTGCGTGATAGGCATAGGGAACTGCTTCATACTCGAGCAGTTATATATCTCCAAATCGGTAAGTGCCGCCAGCGATGCAAACTCATCGGGCAGAGACTCAATATCGCTGTTTGCAATATAGAAATACTCCAGATTCTGCAACTCGCCAATCTCCTTTGGCAACGACCTCAAGCCATTGCACTTGACACCGTGGTTGGTATCCATAGGGCGAATCTCACGTGCTACACCGCTCTTCATATCCAAGATATCTCGCTCAGCATAGCCCTGCTCATAGAGAGCTGTAGCCGAAATGGAGATACCTCGCTCGGCAAAGCCCTGAGCAAGTGGAGCGGTAACAGGTGTAGCAGGATGGATAGCCGAGAGATACTCACTATGGCGACTCATACGGGTGCGACCACGCTCCTCGAGGCTCTTATCGAGCGAGAGCGAAGGGTCGTAGCCCAAGATATTGGTGTCGTTATGAGTGCCAAGATACAACTCAACCATCTGTGTAAGCTGACCAATAGCAGGCGAGAGATCACCGCTAAAGCCGAAATTACTGATATCGATACGTGCCACACGACCGTTACTATGCAAATCTACGCCAGGCTGGTCGCCCCACAAATCGACATCCTTATTAAAGTCCCAATTAGCCCCCTTTGCGTAGTTCTCGCCACGATAGTACCAATTCTCACCATCGAGGCTCTTCCATATATCGTAGAGAGCATAATAATCTTTGATATACTCGTCGCTCTCATACATAGTAATCTTAACATCCGCCTCGGTCAAAGCGTTATCCTCAACGATAAACTCGCTCAACGCAGGGCGAGGATTGGACTCGATGAGCTTGCGGTTGGAGTCGAAAAGCTCATAAGAGGTAACACGATAACGTCCCGCAGGCAACCACACAATGCTATCGCACTCGATGCTCGAGGTGTGGTAGTTAGGCTCGCTGCTCTGGTAGTCATCCTCGTCTAAATGGAGCGAGAACTTAGCCGAGAGCTGCTCTATACGAACAGAGTTCACGACAGAGCCTGATGAGAGCACCTGTGCAACGGTGAGATTGACCTTGGAAATCTCATCGAAGGTGTACTCGCGCTCGGCAGCACGTGTGAACGACGAAAAATCTTTCTGCAGAGTGAAATGTGTCTTGCCTCGAGGTGTAACATCGACTACAATGTCGTGAACAACCAAGCCGCCCTCGACAACACTAAAGCGGCTGCCTGCCTCGGGGGTACCGTTATAGATAACCTCATCCTCGGCGTCATACAACGTAAAGGAGATAAGGCTATACTCACCCGTAAGCAGCTTCAGTCGGCTACTACGCAGACCATACTCTGCCGACTCCGCATTGGAAGAGGAGAGGGTGAGTGTCTGCGAGAGGGTTATGTCGTCGTAGACCAACGTAACCTTGACCTTATAGGCTTGTGAGAGGTAGTCCAGAGTACTCTGCACGGCTCTTGTTGACGCCTCCGCCGACTCGTCAGACGAATAGGAGGCTCGCTTATAGAGCTTGAATTGTGCGTATCCGTAGTTCTGCTCGCGGTTGTCGACGCCCCCATCCTCGGAGCAGCCGACACTCAAAAGCATTGCAACGCCCAACAGAGCTACGCATACGATATTACAAAATCGTTTCATCTTAAAAAATTTCGTCGCTAAAAACCTTTCTTTATTATTTACAGTTCACAGTAAATATTCTGTTTTTATCAAACCCTACCCCGCCCCGAGGCGAGGTAGAGTCTAATATGTAAAGTGTTACTCTGCACTTAAAATCTGGCAGAGGATAACAACGCGATTAACCCAATTATCGTCGCGGAAGGTAACAACACCTACCTCGCCAACACCCGCTGGGTCCATAGTGATACTGTTGTTATCTGCGTTCCAGGTAATCCACTCGCTGTTATACATCTTGGTATACTGCTCAACACCCGTCAATGCTACCATATTGAGTGAAGAGAAGTCCATAATAGGGTAGTTATAGGTCAAGAGGTAGAAATCAGCAGGAATGGACTCATAGCTATACTCGTAGAAGTAAGTATCGTAAAGCTCGTTGCCTGCCTCCAACTTCTCCAACGATGCACCCATCATACCTGCATAATCAGGCTGAACAAAGGCTACACCACCCTCACCTGAAGAGCTGCCACCTGCATTCTCGTTGAAGTGGAAGTAGATTGCTGAGTAAGAACCATCGGTGTACTCAACCAAGATAACTGCCTCGTAGTCTTGACTCTGCCAATTCTGAGCCTCAGCAGGGATAGCTGCTGGGTCCTCACAGTAAATCTTGAACTGTGTTCCATCTGTTCCGTATGTACGAGCCTCAACCCAAGAAGCCTCAGCCATAGAGCCTGATGCGGTGTAAGCATAAGATGTGAGCGATGCGATAGGACGTGATGCAGTGAAACTGGTCTCAGCGTGAGCATACTTTGCCAACTCGCCCCAATAGAATACATCGTACTTGTTACCAAGATACTTGCCACGGAAGACATACTCATCGAAAATCCAGCTGTTAGCGAAGTCTGGACCAATCTCAGAGAAGGTTGCACAAGTATCATCAACCTGAGCCTCGATAGTAGCAGGCTGACCGTGCTGGATAATCTTACCCAAAGCGTACTGATTACCTATCTCAGTAATCTCGCCATCGACAACAAAGGTAGCTTCCGCTTCTTCTGAAGTAAGAGCTTTTGGCATCACGAAAACATACGCCTCACGGGTAGCACCCTCGTTTGGCTGAACTTCAAATGTTGTCTCAATATCTACAATCATTGAATCTGATGCAGCTGCAAGTGGAGAGGCTACAATCCAATGGGTAGTATCACCAGCTGGATAGTAGACCCAAAGACCTGTTGTTCTGCCAGCAGTGTAATAAGCGGTAAACTCTACGCCGGCAGCATTGCCCTGATAGTCGTATGTATAGTCCATATAGGTAGTGGTGAGCTCAAAATACTCCTCATAACCTGTAATCTTAACATCGAAGCTACCTACAACAGTCTCGGTACCTGCAACCAAAACCTCGATAGTGCAAGTCTCGGTGGCAGCAGGAATCAAAGTGTTGTCAGCCTTGATGATATGCTCCTGAGTGCCAATCTCACCGGCAGCAGCAGCCATCATCCACTCCGGACCAACCAAAGTGTACTCGAAGTCAGCCTCAATCTTCACAGGAACAAAGAAGGTGTCCTCGGGAGCCTCCTCCGCGTTGCCACGCTCTACGCCGTACTCCATCTTGAGCACAGTGCCCGAAGCCATAGCTGTCTCCTCATAAGCGTAAGCGTACTCGCCACCATAAGTGCCGCCCTTATAGCCACCGTAAGGACTCTCAACAGGAGCGTAGAAAGTGAGCTGACGCTGGCTCAATGGGTAGTGCAACTCGGCGATGACCTGCTTCTGGCCATTCATCTCCAGAGTAACAGTTGCCACAGGAGCATTCTCATAAACAGGAACATCGGCAACAGCAACACTGATAGTCTGCTCGCCTGCCTTACCTGTCAAAGTATTGGTCTTAGTCTCGCCATTGAGGAGCTGGAAGTAGGTATAGGTCTCCTCAGAGATAGTAGCTGTCCAATCGTAGTTGGCACTGAAAGAGAGTTCAATAGTCTCGCCAGCGACAACTGTCTGAGTGGTCTTCTCAGGGAACGTAGGTTCCGGTGCAGGGGTATCCTCATCAGAACAAGAGGTAGCCACAAGAGCAACACTCAAGAAGAGGCTACACATCAAAAGAAAGTAATTCTTTTTCATAGTTGTTTTGAATTTTAATGAACTGTAAATAATGTGAAAGTATAATTGTTAATTGTTTGATTATCTGCTAAAAGCCCTCACGACGAAGCTCCTCAGCCTCCTCCTCCGTAATCCACTCCAGCACGTTGTAGAACTCACCGATAGTGCCGACCGACTCGCCCACATTCTCAACATAGACGTGCATCCACAACTCGACAAAACGCTGACACGAATTGAAATAGGAGTCGTAATAAGAGCTATGCGAAGCCAAGATATGGTCATCGCCCAACACCCAGCCCAAGACTGACGCCTCATCGCTCACTACCTGGTCGGAATCCATCGTAACGAGTGGGTTAGCAGGATTCTCGGGGTGGAAGGTGATAGTCAAATCGTAGCCATCGAAAAGGGCATCGCGGAGGATAACAGTGTTCTCCTCGGTAGGATGTAACTCGGTCTCAATCAATCGCTGATAGCTCGTATTCGTACCAGGGAAGTTATAGAGGAAGATAGAGGTCAGCATACAAGGGCCCGTAAAGTTGTTCACATCGAACGGACAGCTCTTATACATAACGACCTTCGTGCGGTCGCTATCGGGATAGACCTCATTCCACTTCAACTGCTCGGGCATAACGAGTCTCATAACAAAGCCCAACGAGTCGGTAGGCTTGATATTATCGTACAAGCCTTGCACCTCGACAGCAGTAGCTCGCTCACCGGCAGGGATAGTGATGGTATTGCTGCGGAGGCGATAATGTACGCCCTCGATAGCATTACTACCCTCGTCGATAATCTCCACACCAAACGTGCGGTCGTAATCGCAAGCCACCGTCGATGCCACGGGGACACTAAAGACTCCACCATCAGCCAAAACCATATTTTGCGACAGTGCATCGGAGAACATAACATACTCCGCATCGTTGTAGGTAACATATTGCTCGTCGCAAGAGACTGCCGCACCAAGCAGCGTCGCGAGCACAAAAGAGTAAAGTATCTTTTTCATAATAGACTATTTCGCTTATCGGTTACTCTCGTTAGGCTGCACCTGTGAGCCAGGAGCCTCAATCTCGTGCTGTGGGATAGGCCACACGAAGAGTGGGTTATCTGCCTTGACCTCCAAAGAGCTACCCTCGGGCAGAGAGTGGCTCTGAGGCGTACGCTTGAAGCCTCCGCCATCGTTATACATAGTACCCCATCGCTTCAAGTCATTGAGACGGAAGCCCTCCATATAGAGCTCACGAACACGCTCATCGGAGATAGTCTTCAAGAAGTTGTCAGCCGAGAGCGAGACACTACCACCCGAGGCAAAGCGTGCTGCACGCAACGTCGAGAGGTCCTTGGCTGCCTGTGAGAAGTTAGGGGTCTGCTGACGACAATATGCCTCGGCACGAATCAGATACTGCTCAGCCAAACGGAATGGCTTGGGCATAGAGACGTGGTAGATAAGGCTCGACGAGATGAAATCGCGGTTGCCATAATACTTAACCAACAATGGCCACGAGAGCGAGTGGTCATAGCCCGTAGTGAAGGAGGCGAAGAAGGCGTTATAACGATTGTCGCCCGCCTCATACAAATCCAGCACCCACTGTGCAGGAACATAGTCGGGGTAGGTGTAGGTATAATCGACATTATAATTGAGGAAGATCTGGCCCAAAGCACCGCCATAAGAGGTGGTGGTGAAACCTACGCTCCACAAAATCTCGGTAGCCAAATCGTACTGCCACATATAGTCGTAGAAGGTCATATCGCCCGAATATATAGTATTAGCCGACGAGAGCGTATAGGCACGGTTGGGGTGGTTGATGACCTTCGACGAATACTCGATAGCCGCATCCCAATCCTGCATATTGAGTGCTACACGTGCGTGCAAGGCGTGAGCAACAGCCTTAGTGATAAATGGGCTGGTATATATGTCGTTATCCTCATCGAGCAACTCCTCAGCACAACGCAAATCCTCCAAAACAAAGGCGTATGAGTCGTACAACGAGGCTCGCACAGCGACCTCCGGAGTGGAATAACCCTTACGCAGCACAACACCCAACTCCTCGCGAGCTGTCGCAGGGTCATAAGCCTTACAATAGCACTTCAAAAGCTCGGAGTACATCAAGGCACGAATGGTGTAGACCTCGCCCTTATATTGACGCAAAGCCTCCACATCATCATCCGAAGTGAGTCGCTCCATAATGCCATCCACCCTCTCAAGGAAGAAGTTACAGTTGGAGATGACCTGATACAACGACGCATAGACAGCCTCTATCTCCGACGTCGTAGGGCGGATATCCCACTGCCACAGCGAGCCATAGGTGTTGGTATAGCCCTCGACAGCATAGACCAAATCAGCCTGGATGTCGGGCGCTAACGTAAGATAGCCACTATACAGAGCATTGCCCTTCAACATAGCATAGATACCCGTGAGCATCTGCTCGGCATCGTTGAAGGTCTGCATACCCTCCTGCTCCGGAATAGCCGACTGGGGCTCTTTATCGAGGCACGAAGGCAACATCGCCACAGCAGCCAAAAGAACAAAAAATATCTTTATCTTTCTCATAATCTCTCGTTTAGAAGGTTAAATCCAATCCAAAGGTAAACTGACGCGACATAGGGTACTGAGCAGCATAGATATTGGAGCTACCCTCGGGGTCTAAGCCCGAAAAACGGGTAAAAGTAAGTAGGTTCTGAGCCTGTGCGTAGATTCTCACACCACTGAAGACACGTGTCTTACGTACCAGATTCTGTGGCAACGAGTAGCCTATCATCAGGTTCTTCAATCGCAGGAACGACGCATCCTCCAACAGACGGCTGTCAAACTCGGTATAGACACCGTGGCGAGGAATATCGGTAACATCGCCAGGCTGCTTCCAGCGAGAGAGCAGACGTGAAGATTGGTTATACGAGGCAAAACGACCATTAGACTCGTCGAAATAGCGGTCGTTATTGAGCATATAACGGTCAGCAACCCAACTGAACTGAGCCGAAAGAGAGAGCCCCTTCCAACTCAAAGCAGTGCCGAAACCACCCTGCCAAGGGGCGTGGTAGCTCTTGCCAACCAAGACCTTATCCTCATCACGAAGCTCCGTAGTGAGCTCGCCATTCTTATCGTACCACAAAGCGTCGCCATTAGCCGGATTGACACCCGCATAGCGGTTGATATAGAACTCGCCCAGAGGATGACCTACAACGAGCTTGGTATTGGTATTCGAACGCTCATACTCCTGAACGCCATTATACAACTCGACAATCTCATTATGATTATACGACACATTGGCATTGACCGACCAATTAAACTTCTCGGTAGCGATAAGCGAAGCCGAGAGATTCAACTCACCACCCATATTGACCATAGTGCCGACATTATCCCAATAGTAGCCATAGCCCGTAGTAGAGTAAGGTGCAGGCACCTCCATCAACATATCGCTCGTACGCTTATAGTAATACTCCAAATCGACATTCAAGCGGTGCCAGAAGCCCAAGTGCAGAGCGACATTGGTAGTCCAAGGCTTCTCCCAGCCCAAATTCTCGTTACCCGGCTGCATAAGTCCCATACCGGCATTGCCGACATAGTCCAAGCCACCACCTATAAGAGCCATATGCTCATAGTTTGGAATAGAGGAGTTACCCGAAGTACCTGTCGAAACCGAGAGCTGGGCTGTGGTAAACCAATCGTAGACAGGCGAGAAGAAATCCTCATTACGCACATCCCACATAAAGCCCAAAGACCAGAAAGCTGCCCAGCGACGTGAAGCACCGAAGCGTGATGAAGCATCGGTTCGGGCTGCAGCCTCGAAGAAGTAGCGGTTCTTGAGCGTATACTCGCCACGAGCGAAGAACGACAAGAAGCCATAGTCCGAATCTGTCGTATCGTCCCACGACGTAGCACGAGTACCTGTCGAGATATTGGTCAGACGGTCGTTATTCTGGCCGCGAGTCATCAGGCTGAAAGCCTCATAGTGGTAGTCGACACCCTCCTGACCGACCATAAAGGTGAAGAGGTGGTCGGAGCCACGGTCAAACTTATAGGTGGCGGTATTGGTAACCGTCAAATTATAGCCATCGGTAGTAGAGCGTGAGGCAGAGCCCTGACTCTGGTTAGGGGCATAGCTTGGGTACGACACACCAAAGCCCGTAGTATGAGAGTAATCGACACCAAATTGTGAACGGATTGTGAGTCCCTTAATAGGGTAAAACTCGGCAAAAAGGGTCGAAATGAGCTTATATTTCTTGTAATGGACAGGGTTGTTATTGAGCCACTCCAAAGGATTTTGACCATTACCCTTCCACGAGCCATCGCTAATAGAAGCCACAGAGCCATCGGCACGGTAAGGATTCCAATATGGCATCATAAAACGAGCTGCCGAGATAGGGGTAACGAGGTTATATGAGCCCTCGTCTGCCTGCTGTATCTTCTGGAAGTTGAGCATCGTATTTGTTCCCAGCTTAATCCAATCTGCCGCCTTACGCTCAAAATTGGCACGCAGAGAGTAACGCTCAAACGTAGAGCCTAAGGCTGTTCCGTCCTGGCTATAATAGCCACCCGAAACATAGTAGTTATTACGCTCATCGGCTCCCGAGAGCGAGAGCTCATAGCTCTGCAACATAGCCGACGAGTTGAACACCACATCACGCCAATTGACATCGGTACGACTCAAGACATTATAGTTCTGACCATCACTCATACCAATCTCCTTCTCATAGGCGATACGCTCGGGCGTAGTCATCATATCCCAATTCTTATCGTTTGCCATCTGCGAGAAGCCGAGCTGCATACGATACTCGATACGTGGTCGCTCTGCTATCTTACCTCGCTTGGTGGTGATAACGATAACACCATTAGCAGCACGTGCTCCATAGATAGAGGTAGACGAGGCATCCTTCAATACCGACAACGACTCGATATCAGCCGGATTGATGGTATTGAAATCACTCGCCGAGATAGGTACACCATCCAGGATATACAATGGAGCTGTACCCGAATTAATAGAGTTCGTACCACGAATAGTCATCGTAGCCGACGCACTTGGCTCACCCGTATTAGACAAGACGGTAAGACCCGCAACCTGACCCTGCAAAGCCTGGTCGAAAGCCGCCGTAGGAGTCTTCTCAATCTTCTCCATCTTAACGGTAGAGACCGAGCCGGCAACAGTACCCTTCTTACGGACACCATAGGCAATGACAACGACATCCTCCAACTCCTCACTCGCCACATCCATAGCAACATCGAACGTAACAGCCGACTTACCCTCGGGGACTACATAGTCCACACTCTGGTAGCCTAAATAGGAGAAGTTGAGCGTCGTACCTGCCTCTGCCGAGATAGAATACGTGCCATCAAAATCAGAAACAACGCCCTGAAACGATTCGGTAACAATAGTAACACCTATCAGAGGCTCTCCATCCTCCGACGAGGTGATTGTACCGCTCACAGTAACCTTCTGCCCACTCTGAGCGTAGAGCGGAGCAACAGGCATAGCAATGAAAGCCATTGCTAAAAGACTGGATAACAGATAATAAAATATATTCCTTTGCATAGCCGCAAAGGTACGAACTTTTAGGCTAAAAGGCAACTTTAACCCCTCTTTTTACACAAAATAATGCTTCTTTTCTATCAAAATCAAAATCTATAATAAGGCAACAAAAAAGTGTCCTCCCCACTCAAGGGAAGGACACTCTATCTGCAAGAGATGCAACCGAAATTACATCTTCTTACCTACGTTGGTCTTCTTTGCTACCTTTGGAGCAGCAACCTTTGCTGCCTTTGGAGCAGCCTTTGGAGCAGCCTTCTTTGCTGGCTTCTTCTCCTCTACAACAGTTGCGTCCTCAACAGCGTCGGTCTTCTTTGTGCTCTTGCGTGAACGACGTGTCTTTGGCTTGTTCTCCTCGGCTGTTGGAAGTGTACCCAATGTGTATGCCTCGTTGAAATCAACGAACTCGATGATACACATATCAGCAGCATCACCCAAACGGAAACCTGTCTTGAGGATACGGGTGTAACCTCCTGGACGGGTAGCAATCTTTGGAGCGATTGTGCGGAACAACTCAGTTACTGCCTCCTTCTGCTTGAGGTAAGAGAAAACTACACGACGTGAGTGAGTAGTATCCTCCTTTGACTTTGTTACCAGAGGCTCAATGAAAATTCTCAAAGCCTTTGCCTTTGCAACGGTAGTCTCGATACGCTTGTGCAGAATGAGCGATGAAGCCATATTCGACATCAAAGCCTTGCGGTGGCCTGCCTGTCTGCCAAGGTGATTAAATTTTTTATTGTGTCTCATAATTATTCTTTATCAAGTTTATAGAGTGATACATCCATTCCGAACTTGAGGTTCAACGATGCGAGCAACTCATCCAACTCGGTAAGAGACTTCTTACCGAAGTTACGGAACTTCAACAAGTCGTTGCGGTTCAACTTAACCAAATCACCTACGGTGTCAACATCGGCTGCCTTCAAGCAGTTGAGTGCTCGTACACTCAAATCCTGGTCTGAAAGCTTGGTCTTCAGCAACTGACGCATACGCAATGCCTCGTCGTCCAAAGTATCTGCCTCGCTGTTGTCATCCATATTGATGGTAATCTTCTCGTCTGAGAAGAGCATAAAGTGCTGGATAAGAATCTTCGCAGCCTCCTTCAAAGCCTCCTTAGGATGGATTGAACCGTCGGTAGTAATCTCCAAATTCAACTTCTCATAGTCGGTCTTCTGCTCGACACGGTAGTCCTCAATCGAGTACTTGACGTTCTTGATAGGGGTGAAGATAGAGTCAATAGGAAGTACGTCCAACTCGTTGTCTGCTGGAGCATTCTCCTCTGATGGCACATATCCACGTCCCTTGCCAATAGTGATAGTAATCTGCATCTTGGTACCTGGTGCCAAGTGGCAAATAACCAACTCTGGATTCAAGACCTTGAATAATGAAAGATAGTTAGAGATGTAACCAGCCGTAAGCTCTGTAACGCCGGCAACATTGACTGTGATCTTCTCAAAGTCCTCGTTGTCAACGGTACGCAAAAAGCGTATCTGCTTGAGCTTAAGGATGATATTCATCATATCCTCCATCACTCCGGGGATAGCGGCAAACTCATTGTTCACTCCGGCTACCTTTACGGTCGTAATTGCATAACCCTCCAATGATGAGAGCAAAACGCGTCGCAAAGCGTTGCCGACTGTCATACCGAAGCCTGGCTCCAATGGTCGGAACTCGAACTTTCCGAACGATGCCGTAGCTTCAAGCATAATAACCTTTTCAGGTTTCTGGAATGCTAATATTGCCATAAATAATTGAATTTGTTTAATTATTACTTAGAGTACAACTCGACGATAAGCTGCTCCTTGATGTTCTCAGGAATCTCCTCGCGCTCAGGCTTCTGAAGGAACTTACCGCTCATTGATGCTGAGTCCCACTCCAACCAAGCGTAACGGCTCTTTGATGCACCTGAAACAGCTGCGGTGATAACCTCCAAGCTCTTTGACTTCTCGCGTACTGATACTACATCACCAGCCTTGAGTGAGTATGAAGGGATGTTAACAACCTGACCGTTTACACAGATGTGGCGGTGTGATACCAACTGACGTGCTGCTGCACGGGTTGGTGCAATACCCAAACGGTAAACAACATTATCCAAACGGCACTCCAAGAGCTTCAACAGGTTCTCACCTGTGATACCGCCCATACGTGCTGCTGCCTCGTAAGTGCGTGCAAACTGCTTCTCCAAAATACCGTATGTGTACTTTGCCTTCTGCTTCTCGCTAAGCTGCTCTCCATACTCAGAGTTCTTCTTACGCTTGCGAGCAAGACCGTGCTGTCCTGGAGGGTAGTTTCTCTTCTCGAGAACTTTATCCGCACCATAGATAGCTTCGCCGAACTTACGGGCGATCTTCGATTTTGGTCCTATATATCTTGCCATTGTTTCTTAACGTTTTTAATTCTTAAACTTAAAGTCTTTGTAAATATTCTCAGCCATCGGTCGAATTATACACGACGACGGTTAGGAGCACGACATCCGTTGTGTGGCAGTGGTGTTACGTCGATAATCTCCATAACCTCGATGCCTGCACCGTGGATAGTACGTACTGCACTCTCACGACCCTGACCAGGACCCTTTACATAAACCTTAACCTTACGCAAGCCCATATCGAAGGCAACCTTTGCACAATCTGCGGCTGCAGTCTGTGCTGCATAGGGAGTGTTCTTCTTTGAGCCACGGAAGCCCATCTTACCGGCTGATGACCAGCTGATAACCTCACCAACCTCGTTGGTGATTGTGATGATAACGTTGTTAAAAGTCGAATGTACGAAAGCCATTCCGACAGCACCAACCTTAACAACCTTCTTCTTAACTGTTGCTGTTTTCTTTGCCATAATTGCTTCCTATTTATTACTTCGTTGCCTTTTTCTTGTTTGCTACAGTCTTCTTACGTCCCTTACGTGTACGTGCATTGTTCTTAGTCGACTGACCACGAACTGGAAGACCCAAACGGTGACGGATGCCTCGGTAGCAACCGATATCCATCAATCGCTTAATGTTCAACTGGATGAGTGAACGGCACTCACCCTCTACCTTCAAGCCCATATCGGCGATGGTAGCACGGATTGCACCTACCTGATCATCTGTCCAGTCACATACTTTGATATTCTCGTCGATACCTGCGGTAGCGAGAATCTTGCTTGACGTGCTACGGCCAATACCATAAATGTAGGTAAGACCGATTACGCCGCGCTTGTTTTTTGGTAAATCTACACCAACTATACGTGCCATAAATTTTCTTTACTTTAATTAATCGTTATTACCCTTGGCGCATTTTGAATTTTGGATTCTTCTTGCAGATTACATAAAGCTTTCCCTTACGCTTTACGATCTTGCAATCCTCGCTTCTCTTCTTGATTGATGCTTTTACTTTCATAATTTTCAAGCAATCTTAATTATTTGTACCTAAAGGATATACGACCCTTACTCAAATCGTAAGGAGTCATCTCCACTTTTACCTTATCTCCGGGTAAGATTTTGATGTAGTGCATACGCATCTTACCTGAGATGTGGGCTGTGATAACGTGTCCGTTATCCAGTTCGACACGGAACATAGCGTTTGACAACGCCTCGATGATGGTTCCGTCTCGTTCAATAGCAGTCTGTTTTGCCATAGAGTCTTTAGTTATTAAGTGCCTGTTCGATTATATTAAAGTCTGTCAAAATGTCGGGACCTCCGCGGCGGATAGCTACTGCCCACTCGTAGTGAGCCGCTAACTTACGGTCTCGAGTGCGGACAGTCCAGCCATCCCTCTCGAAAACCACCGCCCGATTACCCTGGGTAATCATTGGCTCTATGCAGATGACCATACCCTCCTTCAAGAGTGGTCCTCTGCCTCGTGCTCCGTAGTTGGGAACACCTGGGGCTTCGTGCATCTTACGCCCCAAGCCGTGTCCTTCCAACTCGCGCACAACGCCGAAACCGAAACTTTCAGCGTACTCCTGCACAGCTGCCGAGATATCGCCTACGCGATTTCCCGCCTTCGCCTGTGCTGCACCTTTGCGAAGAGCTTCTTTGGTGACTTCCATAAGTTTTCGTGCTTCTGCCGAAACCTCTCCAACGGCGAACGTATAAGCCGAATCACCAACAAACCCCTTCATAAACGTGCCCAGATCAACCGACACTATGTCGCCCTCCTCGATGACTCTCCCGCCAGGGATACCGTGAACAACAACCTCGTTGACCGAGATGCAGCTCGACGCAGGATAACCCTGATAGCCAAAGAACGCTGGCTCTGCTCCCGCATCACGGATGATGCTCTCGGCAATCTTGTCCAGCTCACGCGTAGTGATACCCGCACGAACGTGGCGACCAACCTCGGCAAGTGCTCGACTAACCAGCAAGTTGTTCTCTCGCAAGAGCTCTATCTCCTCGTCTGTCTTCAGATAAATCATCTTAAAGGTATAACTTTTAATCTAACAGTTCTCCGATTCTATACACCTATTTATATATATTCGGACCTAATTAACGACCCTGAATACGTCCGGTCTTCATAAGACCATCATAATGACGATTCAAAAGGTGGCTCTCAATCTGCCTTAGAGTGTCAAGAATAACACCTACCATAATCAACAATGAGGTACCTCCGTAGAAGTATGCAAACTGCTGACCAATGCCCAACACTGACATAGCGATACCTGGCATAATTGCCACCAACGCCAAGAAGAGTGAGCCCGGAAGGGTGATTCTTGTCATAACGCCGTCGATGAAGTTTACTGTCGACTTACCTGGCTTAACACCTGGGATAAAGCCGCCGTTACGCTTCATATCGTCAGCCATCATTTGAGGGTTAATGATAATTGCTGTGTAGAAATAGGTAAACAGCATTACCAAAACTGCAAGCGTGATATTGTAACCGATTCCACGGATGTCCTGGAATGATGGCCAGAAGAGTGCAGGGATAAACATCAATGCCTGAGCAAAAATGATAGGCATAACGTTTGCTGCGTTCATCTTCAATGGAATGTACTGACGTACACCGCCATACTGCTTGTTACCGATAATACGCTTTGCATACTGTACTGGAATCCTGCGTACTGCCTGAACAACGGCGATAGTTGCCATAAATACCAAGAAGAGCAACATAATCTCGACAACGAAGAGGATCAGACCACCGCCTCCAGCACCGATACGTACGGTAACCTCCTGAATAAGAGCCTCTGGAAGACGGGCAACGATACCGATCATAATGATCATTGAGATACCGTTACCAATACCCTTGTCGGTAATCTTCTCACCCAACCACATAGTAAACATTGTACCTGCGATGAGGATTACGGTTGCATAGGCATAGAACAAACCTGTACCACCAAATACTGGCGAAATGGCAGCATCAGGAACAAGATTCATCACGTAAGCTGGAGCCTGGATGCACAACACACCGATGGTCAGCAGACGTGTCCACTGGTTCATCTTGCGGCGGCCACTCTCACCCTCCTTCTGCAACTTCTGTACAGCAGGAACCATCATACCCAACAGCTGGATGATGATAGATGCAGTGATGTATGGCATAACTCCAAGTGCGAAGATAGCTACATTGGCGAATGCACCACCAGAGAATACGTCCAACAATCCCAAAAGGGCATTCTGACTCTGGCCAGCCAACGCACCTCCCTCAGCTGCAAAAAATGCAGGGTTAACACCTGGAAGCACCACAAAACATCCCAAACGGTAGATAAGAAGAAGGCCTACGGTAAAGATGATACGCTTACGCAGCTCCTCAATCTTATATACGTTTTTCAATGTTTCAACGAGTTTCTTGTTGGTTGCAAGCAATATCACGATAAGGAGTATCACCGCACCAGCAATAAGATAACTGTTCATATCAATTTAAGTTTTCTGAGTTTACATTTTCTCTACGCTACCTCCAGCGGCTACGATAGCTGCCTCGGCACTCTTTGAGAACGCGTGTGCTGTAACAGTCAAAGCCTTTGTAACGCTACCGTTACCCAAAACCTTAACCTTATCATTTGAAGAGATAAAACCTGCAGCAATGAGAGTCTCGATGTTGATAACCTCGAGAGACTTCTTTGTTGCCAACTCCTCCAATGTAGAGAGATTTACAGGCTTAAACTCAACACGCTTCAGATTCTTGAAACCAAACTTAGGCAGACGACGCTGCAATGGCATCTGACCACCCTCGAATCCGAGCTTACGTGAGTAACCTGAACGTGACTTAGCACCCTTCAAACCGCGAGTAGAGTAACCACCGTGACCTGAACCGGCACCGCGGCCTACACGCTTGTCGTGGTGTGTAGCACCCTTAGCGGGCTTCAAATTATTGAGTTCCATATTCAGATAATTCTTTTGACGTTAAACTTATTTTACCTGCTCGACTACTACGAGGTGCTTTACACGCTCGATCATACCCTTGATGATTGCCGAGTCCTCGTGCTCTACCGTCTGGTTGATCTTGCGAAGACCCAGAGCATCGAGATTCTTACACTGCTTCTCGGTTGCACCGATACGGCTGCGAACCTGTGTGATTTTCAATTTCATAAGACTTCACTACTTGATTAACCGTTAAACACCTTAGTCATTGAGATACCGCGGAGCTGTGCTACACTGTGTGCATCACGCAACTCGCACAATGCTGCGATTGTTGCCTTTACGAGGTTGTGTGGGTTAGATGAGCCCTTGCTCTTTGCCAACACGTTCTTCACACCTACTGACTCCAATACTGCACGCATCGCACCACCGGCGATGATACCGGTACCGGGAGCTGCTGGGCGAATCATCACCTCAGAACCACCGAAACGATACTCCTGCTTGTGAGGAATGGTACCGTTGATAACGGGAATCTTAACCAAATTTTTCTTTGCATCCTCTACACCCTTTGCAATAGCTGATGTAACCTCTGATGCCTTACCGAGGCCGTAGCCTACAACACCATTCTCGTTACCTACAACTACGATTGCAGAGAAGCTAAATGTACGACCACCCTTGGTTACCTTTGTAACACGGTTGATTGCTACGAGCCTATCCTTAAGCTCCAGGTCGCTTGTACGAACTTTCTTTACGTTTGTATTTGACATATCGCTTAGAATTTAAGGCCACCCTCACGAGCAGCATCGGCTAACATTTTTACTCTTCCGTGATAGAGGTATCCGTTACGGTCAAATGATACTACTGAGATACCCTTCTCAGTTGCACGCTGTGCTGCCAACTTGCCCACGAGCGCTGCAACCTCACTCTTATTCTTACCAGCTGCCTCAGCCACAACCTCCTTATCCAAAGATGAAGCTGTTGCCAAAGTCACGCCTGCAAGGTCATCGATAAACTGAACGTAAATCTGCTTGTTGCTGCGAAATACGGTCATACGAGGCTGCTCAGATGTGCCGCTTACTACCTTGCGGATACGCATCTTAATCCTCTCTCTTCTTTCTATCTTTGTTAATGACATAATGCTAATTATTTAACTATTTTGATGCAGACTTACCTGCCTTGCGACGGATAACCTCGCCGACAAACTTAATACCCTTACCCTTATATGGCTCTGGCTTACGCAATGAGCGGAGCTTTGCTGCTACCTGACCTACCAACTGCTTGTCGATACTCTTGAAGGTAACGATTGGGTTACCCTTCTTCTCAGTAACGGCGGTAGCTGTTACCTCAGGTGCCAACTGCAATGCTACATCGTGTGAGTAACCAAGGTTCATCTCGAGGATGTTACCCTTCATCTCAGCCTTGAAACCAACGCCGACGAGCTCCATCTTAATCTCATAGCCCTTGCTTACGCCAACAACCATATTGTTGATAAGTGCACGATACAAACCGTGCATAGAACGGTGACGAGGCTGGTTTGTAGGACGGCTAACCAATACTGCTGGATGCTCCTTACCCTCCTTATCAGTGTGGGTACCTACCTCCACCTTAATGTCTGAATCCACTTTCTGGCTCAGTGCTCCAAGAGGTCCTTTCACGCTTACCGTGTTATCTGGTGCAATCTCTACAGTAACACCAGCAGGTAAGATTACAGGCAATTTACCAATTCTTGACATTTTTCTTCGTTTTAAAAATTAATTAATGCTTGACAGAGATTAGTAGATGTAGCACAATACCTCACCACCAACATTCTCTTTGCGAGCCTTTGCATCGGTCATAACACCCTTTGAGGTAGACACGATAGCGATACCCAAACCGTTCAACACGCGTGGCATAGAATCCACCGATGCGTACTGACGCAAACCTGGACGGCTTACTCGCTTAAGGTTCTTAATTGCGTTTGTCTTGGTCGCTGCGTCCCACTTCAGAGCAATCTTAATGGTCGGATGACCCTTCTCATCTGTGTCAAACTTGTACGCCAAGATGTAGCCCTGCTCGTGGAGAATCTTTGTAATCTCTCGCTTAATTTTTGAGCCAGGAGCTTCAACCACTTTGTGATTGGCTTTCACTGCGTTTCTAATTCGAGTTAGAAAATCCGCGATTGGATCTGTCATAATGAATTAAAAGTTAAAAATTAATAATTTAGTTAGTTATCTATCCTCAGCCTAACATCATCCCAAAAAACTCAACCCTTATCGCTCGATTTCTCGCAACCAGAATAAGACTTTGTCTTAATGAGCGTGTCGCGGCCTCCAAAATAGCGCGCAAATATACGCAAAAAATTCCAATAAACCGTAGGTTTTTCTCTTAAAATGTAGATTTTGTGGCGATTATGTGTAAAAAAGTGTCGTTATCGAGGGTATATGACGATTTTTCACCTCCATACAGGCTGCCTCTGGCGTTCACCTACCGACACAACAATAGATGCAACCGATACCGCACAACGACGGCACTGCCACAACTTATTGTTACATCGGTCAGCGAGAGCCTCCCGCTCTTACTGCGAGCCAGCCTCACCCGTTACCGATACTTCTCTACGTCGCACACGCACCTCATCAAGAGCCTGCGGCGTGGAAAAAAGTGTAACTCGATACATAGCCTTTTCATTCGCAGCACTACCGAGAAGTTATCGTTACATAACGACACTTTCCCCGATAGATGCCACCGAATTACTTGGGACAACATATCCGTATAGAGCCTCGATTCGTCGTCAGTAGCCGCACATCGCCTAAACGTAGCAATGTGAAGTCTATCTGACACGAGCACACCCGTTATAACATCCATCACCTACAACAGCAGCTATCTTATCATACGTTCGCCAAATCGACATCTTTTGAGATACCATCCACGAACAAACCTTCCGCTGAGTGAGCAACAAACAGTATTGGCACCCTCGAATATAAGGCCCTGAGATTATACGACGGAGGTTAGGGCGGACCCTTCCTCGCATCGCAAAGTTAATCGCGGGGGTGTCGGGCTGACACCCCTACGATGAGTAGTCTACTACCAGCTCGCCTTCTTAACGCCTGGGATCAGACCGTTTGATGCCATCTCACGGAACTGAATACGGCTGATACCGAACTGACGCATATAACCCTTAGGACGACCTGTCAGCTTACAACGGTTGTGCTGGCGGATAGGATTCGAGTTGCGTGGCAACTTTGAGAGGGCAATCCAAGCCTCCTCGTGATCCATCTCACCGCTCTTTACCTTTGCTGCAATCTCCTCACGCTTGTGTGCGTAACGTTTTGCAAGCTTCTCACGCTTTACCTCGCGTGCCTTCATTGATTCCTTTGCCATATCCTACTGGTTGTTCTTTTTAGCGTTCTTGAAAGGAAGACCGAACTCACGCAAGAGAGCGTAACCCTCTGCATCGGTATTCGCTGTTGTAACGAAGGTAATCTCCATACCAAAAATCTTGGTAATCTTGTCGATATCGATCTCAGGGAAGATAATCTGCTCGGTGATACCGAGTGTGTAGTTACCACGACCGTCGAACTTCTCGTTGATACCCTTAAAGTCACGAACTCGAGGCATAGCCACTGCAATCAGACGCTCGAGGAACTCGTACATACGATCTGCACGAAGTGTTACACGAACACCGATAGGCATACCCTTACGCAACTTAAAGTTAGAGATATCCTTTCTTGACTTTGTCTGTACTGCCTTCTGACCGGTGATCTGAGTAAGCTCTGCCTGTGCAACGTCGATAAGCTTCTTATCGGCTACTGCCTGGCCCATACCCTGATTGATCACGATCTTCTCAAGCTTGGGACACTGCATTACGCTGGTGTATCCAAACTCCTTCATAAGAGCAGGAACAATCTGCTCTTTGTACTGTGTTTTGAGTGTTGGTACGTATGCCATTATTTAATCTCCTCTCCTGACTTTTTAGCGTAACGAACTAATTTACCTTCTGCATTTGCCTTACGACCTACGCGAGTGGGCTTGCCACTCTTTGGGTCGAGCACCTGCAAGTTTGAGATGTGAATCGGAGCCTCCTGCTCGATGATTCCACCCTGGGGGTGCTGTGCGTTTGGCTTGGTAGCCTTCTTACACATATTTACGCCCTCAACGATAGCACGCTGCTTAGCAGCCTCAACCTTCAAGACTTTGCCCTGCTGGCCCTTGTTATCGCCTGCGATGACGCAAACCATATCCCCTTTCTTAATATGTAACTTAACTGACATCTTTTAATCTGTTTTTAATATTACAATACCTCAGGTGCCAATGAGATGATCTTCATATACTGATCACGCAACTCACGAGCTACGGGACCAAAGATACGAGTACCACGCATCTCACCCTGATTATTAAGAAGAACTACGGCATTGTCGTCAAAACGGATGTATGAACCGTTGGCACGACGAATCTCCTTGGTTGTTCTTACTACTACCGCCTTTGAAACGGTGCCCTTCTTTACATCGCCTGAAGGGCTCGCACTCTTAACCGTAACGACAATCTTGTCGCCGATTGAAGCGTAGCGACGCTTTGTTCCGCCAAGCACGCGGATGCAAAGAACCTCCTTCGCACCGCTGTTATCTGCTACTACGAGTCTACTTTCTTGCTGTATCATAACTACTTAGCTCTTTCAATAATTTCTACTAATCTCCAACGCTTGGTTTTACTCAAAGGGCGGGTCTCCATAATGCGAACTGTATCGCCTTCCTTTACGGTCTCGTCAAGACACTCAGCGGCAAACTTTGTGGTCTTGTTAACGAACTTACCATAGATAGGATGCTTAACCTTACGCGCTACCGCAACCACAATGGTCTTCTCCATCTTGTTGCTGACAACCAACCCAATACGCTCTTTTCTAAGATTTCTTTCCATAATCGTAAATTAACATTTAGGGTTTCTCTGACGCAGAATTGTCAGCATACGTGCTATATCTCTGCGAGACTTCTTAATTGTTGAAGGATTCTCAACCGGAGAAACGGCGTGCTGAATCTTAAGCGTAGAGAGCTTTGCCTTCTCTGCTGCGATTCGCTCCTGCAAATCCTGTGTTGACATATCCTTGATTTCTGCACTTTTCATCTTTCTACTGCTTTAAGATTATTCAACGTAATCACGTCGTACGATAAACTTAGTTGTAATAGGCAGCTTCTGTGCTCCCAAACGGAGTGCCTCCTGTGCAATCTCCATTGGTACACCCTCTGCCTCAAAGAGGATACGTCCTGGGGTTACAGGTGCTACGAATCCTTCTGGATTACCCTTACCCTTACCCATACGTACCTCGGCAGGCTTCTTGGTAATTGGCTTATCAGGGAAGATGCGGATCCAAATCTGACCCTCACGCTTCATATAACGTGTGATAGCCTGACGTGCCGCCTCAATCTGACGTCCTGTGATCCAAGTTGACTCAAGTGCCTTGATTCCGAATGAACCGAATGCAAGCTGGTTTCCTCTCTGAGCGAAACCCTTCATTCGACCCTTTTGCATTCTTCTAAATTTGGTCTTCTTTGGCTGTAACATAACTGTTTTTTCGCTTAAAAGGTCCTACTTACTTATTGTTATTACGTCTTTTACGTGGAGCACCCTTACCACCACGGTGCTGCTGTGAGCCACCCTGCTGCTGTGATGATGCACCCTGAAGCTCGAAGAGATCACGCTTTCCGTAAACGGTTCCGTGGCAGATCCAAGTCTTAATACCGAGGATACCAACCTTAGTCAATGCCTCAGCCAAGTAGTAATCTACATCAGCACGGAATGTGTGAAGTGGAATACGTCCCTCCTTGATTGTCTCGCTACGAGCCATCTCGGCACCGCCTACACGGCCCGAAATCTGAATCTTGATACCCTCGGCTCCCATACGCATTGTTGATGCGATAGTGGTCTTGATGGCACGACGGTAAGATACACGGCCCTCCAACTGACGAGCGATGTTGTTGGCTACGATAACAGCGTCAACCTCTGGGCGTTTTACCTCGAAGATGTTAACCTGTACATCCTTGCCTGTGAGCTTCTTCAACTCCTCCTTAAGCTTGTCAACCTCCTGACCGCCCTTACCAATGATGATACCTGGACGTGCTGTCGAGATGGTGATGGTTACAATCTTAAGTGTACGCTCGATGATAATCTTAGAAATACTTGCCTTTGCCAAACGGACGTTCAAGTACTTACGAATCTTAGCGTCTTCTACCAATTTCTCTGAGAAATCCTTACCACCGAACCAGTTAGAGTCCCAACCTTTGATGATACCAAGACGATTTGCTATTGGATTTACTTTCTGTCCCATTTGTTTAGTTATTTTCTGCGGTTACCATTTTATCTACTACGATGGTTACGTGATTTGAACGCTTGCGAATACGGTGAGCACGGCCCTGTGGTGCTGGCTGAATACGCTTCAACATACGACCACAATCTACCATTACCTCCTTAACGCAGAGGGTTACATCCTCCAAACGCTCAGTCTCGTTCTTAGCCTCCCAGTTAGCAATTGCTGACTTGAGGAGTTTCTCCATACGGATAGAAGCCTCCTTCTTTGAATAACGAAGGATTCCCAGTGCTTTGTTAATCTCTACACCGCGGATGATGTCTGCTACCAGACGCATCTTACGTGGAGATGTAGGGCAATCACGCATAATTGCGATAGCCTTCTGCTTCTTTTCAGCCTTCAATTTCTCGGCTCTTATTGCTTTTCTTGCACCCATTGTTCTCTACTATTTTTTCTTGTTACCTGCGTGACCACGGAAATTGCGGGTTGGAGCGAACTCGCCCAACTTGTGTCCCACCATATTCTCTGTTACATACACGGGAATAAACTTATTTCCGTTGTGGACAGCGATCGTCTGACCTACGAAGTCAGGCGAAATCATACTTGCTCGTGACCAAGTCTTAATGACTGTCTTCTTATTGCCTTCTGCCTGTGCGACAACCTTTGCCTCAAGCTTTGGGTCAATGAATGGTCCTTTTTTCAATGATCGGCTCATTATGATACTCTATTTAATTATTTTTTCTTCTTTGAAATAATGAACTTAGAGGTTGTCTTCTTAGGATTACGTGTCTTATAACCCTTAGCCAACAATCCCTTGCGTGAACGTGGGTGACCTCCCGACGCACGACCTTCACCACCACCCATTGGGTGATCTACTGGGTTCATAACAACACCACGGTTGTGTGGACGGCGGCCGAACCAGCGGCTACGACCTGCCTTACCTGAACTCTCAAGGTTGTGATCAACGTTAGAAACCTCACCGATAGTTGCACGGCAAGTTACGAGTACCATACGAGTCTCTCCTGATGGCAACTTGATGATAGCAAATTTACCCTCTCGTGCCAAAAGTTGAGCATACGAACCGGCTGAACGTGCCATCGCAGCACCCTGGCCGGGGTAGAGTTCAATGTTATGCACAACGGTTCCAAGTGGAATCTCGCTGAGGAACAAGGTGTTACCTACCTCAGGAGCTACGCCTGCACCGCTCATCACGGTCTGGCCCACCTTCAATCCGTTTGGTGCGATGATATAGCTCTTCTCACCATCGGCATAAACTATAAGTGCAATACGTGCTGTACGATTTGGATCGTACTCGATAGTCTTTACAGTAGCGGCAATACCATCCTTAGCGCGCTTGAAATCGACGTTACGATACATCTGCTTATGACCGCCACCGATGTAGCGTACGGTCATCTTACCGGTATTGTTACGTCCGCCAGAGCTCTTCTTAGGACTCAGCAAAGACTTCTCAGGCTTTGAACAAGTGATCTCGTCAAATGTGCCAATAATCTTATGTCTTGTGCCGGCTGTTACCGGCTTAAACTTTCTTACTGCCATAATCTGTTAGATGTTACTGTAAAAATCTATCTTATCTCCATCCTTCAAGGTAACAATAGCCTTCTTGAAGTTATTTGTACGTCCCTCGAGCAAGCCAGCCTTAGTATAACGGCTCTTGAGCTTACCCATACAACGTATAGTATTAACATCTGTAACAACGACGTTGTACATCTGCTCTACGGCATTACGAATCTGAAGCTTGTTAGCTCGCACGTCAACGATAAAACCGTAGCGATTCAGCTTCTCGCCCTGAATCGTCATCTTCTCGGTCAAAATAGGCTTAATAATTACTTCCATTTTCTTACGATTTTAAGCTAACATTACATTCAATACATTTTCTGCTCCCTCAACCATAACCAATACATTGGCATTCATCACCTCGTAGGTGTTGATGTTCTCTGCCAAGATAGGCTTAACTGATGGGATGTTGCGGCAAGAGAGCTGGAGGTTAACATTACCCTCTGGCAATACCAGCAAAACTTTCTTGTCGGCAACCTTCAAAGCCTCAGTCAAGGCGATAACCTGCTTTGTCTTTGGAGCCTCCATTGCGATAGACTCTACAACGCTGATTGCACCTGCCTGTGCCTTGTAAGTGAGTGCACTACGACGAGCCAAACGCTTCAGCTTCTTGTTGAGCTTGAAGCTATAGTCACGTGGTACTGGACCGAAGATACGACCACCACCTGGGAACAATGGCGACTTGATGCTACCGCAACGTGCACCACCTGTACCCTTCTGACGCTTCAACTTACGAGTAGATCCGGCTACCTCGTTTCGTTGCTTTGACTTGTGAGTTCCCTGACGCTGATCAGCCAAAAACTGCTTCACGTCGAGGTAGATAGCGTGGTCATTAGCCTCCACGCCGAAGACTGCATCTGAAAGGACTACCTTACGACCAGTCTCTTGTCCCTGTGTGTTCAAAACAGCTAATTCCATACTACTTCTCAATTGTTAAATAAGCACCCTTTGCCCCTGGAATAGAACCCTTAACCAAGATAAGGTTGTTCTCAGGGATTACCTTTAATACCTTCAAGTTAAGAACCTTAACCTGATCACCACCTGTACGGCCAGGCAAACGCTTACCCTTGAATACACGTGATGGATACGAAGACGCACCAAGCGAACCTGGCTTACGCTGGCGGTTGTGCTGACCGTGAGTCTGACCACCTACACCGGCAAAACCGTGACGCTTAACAACGCCCTGAAAGCCCTTACCCTTAGAGATGCCTGTTACGTCAACCCAGTCCTCCTCAGAGAACATATCAACGGTAAGTGTATCACCAAGGTTCACCTCTGGCATACCCTTGAATTCAGCCATCTTGCGTTTTGGGGTAGTGCCTGCTTTCTTAAAGTGACCTAACAAACTGCTGCTGGTGTGCTTTTCACTCTTGTCGTCATAGGCAATCTGGACAGCCTCGTATGAGTCATTCTCAACTGTCTTGATTTGCGTAACTACACACGGACCAGCCTCAATGACAGTGCATGGTATGTTCTTACCCTCGGCACTGTAAACGGAAGTCATTCCGATTTTCTTTCCAATAAGTCCTGACATTTTTGTGTCGAATTACGTTTGTTAAAAAAAAGTGATTTGTAAATAATATAATATATATAATGTATATTCTATCTTTTTGCTCTTCGCTCGTTACCATCGTTTACCTCTTCAAAAGTCAGCCTGCTAACCGCAGCTCCTTCATCTAAAGGCATCTGCTATGGCACCCGGAGAGCCGTAGGCGGGTGGGGCACAACAAATCTAATGTGCCCCTCGCTACGTTATGTGTGGCTTATTATCAGACCTTAATCTCAACCTCAACACCTGCTGGCAACTCCAAACGCATAAGTGCGTCAATAGTCTTAGGGGTTGAAGAATAGATGTCGATAATACGCTTGAAAGTGCAGAACTGGAACTGCTCACGTGCCTTCTTGTTAACGAAAGTAGAGCGGTTTACCGTAAAAATCTGCTTCTTTGTTGGAAGGGGTACAGGACCGCTAACTACAGCGTCTGTTGCCTTCACTGTCTTAACGATCTTCTCAGCTGACTTGTCAACCAAGTTGTGATCAAAAGACTTAAGCTTAATTCTAATTTTCTGGCTCATATTTAATTACTTCTTATTACTCTAAATCCTTACGCTTTCCACTCTTCTCGATGATCTCCTTTGCAAGGTTTGCAGGAACCTCCTCGAAGTGTGAGAACTCCATTGATGATGTAGCACGACCTGATGAAATGGTACGCAATACGGTTACATAACCGAACATCTCTGAAAGTGGCACCTTAGCCTTGACAACGCGTGCAGTACCCTTAGACTCCATACCCTGGATCTGACCGCGACGCTTGTTCAAGTCGCCGATGATATCACCCATATTCTCCTCAGGAGTAACAACCTCAACTGACATCACAGGCTCCATAATAACTGAACCTGCCTTTGGTGCTGCCTGACGGAAACCGTTACGAGCACAAATCTCAAATGAGAGCTGATCTGAATCGACTGGGTGGAATGAACCATCCTTCAAAGTAACCTTCATCGAATCGATGGTGTAGCCTGCCAAAGCTCCGTTTGCCATAGCTGACTCGAAGCCCTTCTGTACTGCTGGGATGAACTCCTTAGGTACGTTACCGCCCTTAACCTCATCCACGAAAGTAAGACCAACCTTACCCTCCTCTGCAGGACCAATCTCGAAGATGATATCTGCAAACTTACCACGACCACCGGTCTGCTTCTTGAATACCTCACGGTGCTGTACGGTCTGAGTAAGAGCCTCCTTGTAGTTAACCTGTGGAGCACCCTGGTTAATCTCAACACCGAACTCACGACGCAGACGGTCAACGATGATATCGAGGTGAAGCTCACCCATACCGCTGATGATGGTCTGACCACTCTCCTCATCGGTACGAACGGTGAAGGTTGGATCCTCCTCAGCCAACTTTGCGAGAGCGATGCCGAGCTTATCCAAATCCTTCTGAGTCTTTGGCTCAACAGCCAAACCGATAACAGGCTCTGGGAAGGTCATCTGCTCGAGTACGAGTGGAGCATTCTCTGCGGTGAGAGTATCACCGGTACGAATCTCCTTGAAACCTACTGCTGCACAGATATCACCTGCCTCAACACGCTCGATAGGGTTCTGCTTGTTGGCGTGCATCTGGTAGATACGGCTGATACGCTCACGCTTACCGCTACGAGCATTCAAAACGTATGAACCTGCATCCAAAGCACCTGAATATACACGAACGAAAGCCAGACGACCTACGAATGGGTCGGTAGCAATCTTAAATGCCAAACCGCAGAATGGATCGTTAACGGTAGCATTACGTGTCTCAATCTCCTCAGTCTTAGGGTTAGTACCCTCAACTGCTGGAACGTCGAGTGGAGATGGAAGGAATGCCATAATGTAATCCAAGAGCTTCTGAACACCCTTGTTGTGGAATGATGAACCACACATCATTGGCACCAGAGTCATATTCATCGTAGCCTTACGGATTGCTGCGATGAGCTCGTCTGGAGTAATAGAATCTGGATCCTCGAAGAACTTCTCCATCAAGGCGTCGTCGGTAGCGGCAACCTCCTCGATGAGCTTAGCACGCCACTCGGCTGCCTCCTCCTTCATCTTCTCGGGAATCTCCTTCAACTCAAAGTTATCACGTACGGTCTTATCGTCGTAGTAGTAGATTGCATTATTATATATAAGGTCAATCAAACCCTCGAACTTATCCTCTGAACCGATAGGCAATACAACTGGAAGAGCCGTAGTACCGAAGTGCTCCTTAATCTGTGAACATACAGCATAGAAGTCAGCACCTGTACGGTCCATCTTGTTTACATAACCGATACGTGGAACATTATACTTATCAGCCTGACGCCATACGGTCTCAGACTGTGGCTCAACACCACCTACTGCACAGAATGTAGCAACCGCTCCATCCAATACACGCAATGAACGCTCTACCTCTACGGTAAAGTCAACGTGTCCCGGGGTGTCGATCAAGTTAATCTGGTACTGATGACCCTTATAGTTCCAGAAAGCTGTAGTAGCAGCCGAGGTGATGGTAATACCACGCTCCTGCTCCTGAGCCATCCAGTCCATAGTTGCAGCACCCTCGTGAGTCTCACCAATCTTGTGAGTCTTACCTGTGTAAAAAAGGATACGCTCCGATGTAGTAGTCTTACCAGCATCGATGTGAGCCATGATACCGATATTACGTGTGTATTTAAGATCTCTTGCCATTGGACGTCCTTTCTTTTAGAATCTGAAGTGTGCAAATGCCTTGTTTGCCTCCGCCATACGGTGCATCTCCTCCTTACGCTTGAAGGCTGCACCCTGAGAGTTGAATGCATCAACAATCTCAGCTGCAAGCTTCTCTGCCATTGACTTACCAGCGCGCTTACGTGAGTAAAGGACAAGGTTTTTCATTGATATAGAAACTTTGCGCTCTGGTCGTACCTCCATTGGAACCTGGAATGTCGCACCACCGATACGCTTTGACTTAACTTCGACTTGGGGTGTGATATTCTCGAGAGCCTGTTTCCAGATTTCAAGTGGAGATTTATCAGCATCCTTCATCTTCTTGCCTACCAACTCCAATGAATCATAGAAGATTGTGTAAGCAATACTCTTCTTACCATCCAGCATAAGGTTGTTCACGAAACGAGTAACCTCAACATCGTTGAACATAGGATCTGGAAGTAGAATTCGCTTTCTTGGCTTAGCTTTTCTCATTTTTCTTTCCTGATTTTAAGATTAATTACTTCTTTCCAGCCTTTGGTCGCTTAGCACCATACTTTGAGCGACGCTGACGACGACCGTCAACACCGGCTGAATCGAGTGCACCACGAACGAGGTGGTAACGTACACCTGGGAGGTCCTTAACACGACCACCGCGAACAAGCACGATTGAGTGCTCCTGCAAGTTATGACCCTCTCCTGGGATGTAGGCGTTGACCTCCTTGCCATTGGTCAATCTTACACGTGCTACCTTACGCATCGCTGAGTTTGGCTTCTTTGGTGTAGTAGTGTACACACGAGTACAAACACCACGACGCTGAGGACACGCTGCGAGTGCTGGAGACTTACTCTTCTCCTCCAAGCTAACTCGGCCATTTCTAACTAACTGTTGAATCGTTGGCATTGTAAAAACTTTGTCCTTTAACTGTTAATAAAATTTCATTTTATCCGTTGGAAACTTTCCAAATCGGACTGCAAAGATAGACATTTTTTTTGAAAAACACTATATATATGACTCTATTTTTGCGATTTTTCAGGATTTTAGCCCATTTTCAATTCTTTTTACTTATAGCTTTGGCAGAATTATAAGGTTTTATTTATGGATTTAAGGGCAATGGGGTATTTTTCAGCGGTTTAGGAGAAAGTAGAGCAAAACAAGGGGCAGAGGGAAACAAATCGTAACGAGCAGGGAACAGCGAACAACGAGGCCCTATCTTTCGGTGGGGAGAGATGCTGTCTGAAAGAGGCAAAAAAAGAAGGGAAATGAGGGGCAAAAAAAGAGGCGGGGAAGGGGCGTGCGAGTAGACGATGGAATAAATGCCTTAAATTCATAAATTATCAAAATTTACAGGGCTGAATATTTTGGGAGTTTTGAGAAATTAGAGAGTTCAGGAAAAGGAGCAAGAGCAAATGGCGATAAGAGAACATTAACCTTTGGTTAAATAAAAAATAGTTGTCTAATATCAGGGCGATTATTGCCGAGAATGGTATCAATAAGCATCCCTAAAAAGCACGTTCAATTAAATAGTGTAATATGCTCTATTTTTATCTATTTAAGAACACCATAAAAAGAGCCGAGCAAAGAGCTGATTTAGGGTGGGTTCAACAACATCAGAGACCAAATCTGCGGATAGGGTTTTCTTATAAAAGAAAAAATCGCTATATTTGCGACTTGAATAAATAACAAATCGTATGGAGTACAATTTTAAGCATATTGAGACCAAGTGGCAAAAGAAGTGGCAGGAGATGAAGACCTACCGCGTAGAGGTCGACGAGACAAAGCCTAAATTTTATGTTTTGGATATGTTCCCCTACCCTTCGGGAGCAGGTTTGCACGTGGGTCATCCGCTGGGTTACATCGCATCGGATATCTACTCACGCTACAAGCGTCTGTGCGGATTTAACGTCCTGCACCCAATGGGTTATGACGCATTTGGTCTGCCAGCAGAGCAGTACGCCATACAGACAGGTCAACACCCTGCCGTAACGACAGAGCAGAACATCGCACGCTACCGCGAGCAGATGGATAAGATAGGTTTCTGCTACGACTGGGAGCGTGAGGTACGCACCTGCGAGCCAGAGTATTACAAGTGGACACAGTGGGCTTTTCTGAAGATGTACGACCACTACTACTCTAACCTTACGTGCAAGGCTGAGCCTATCGCAGAGCTCATTGCTCACTTCGCACAAAAGGGAACAGAGGGCATAGATGCGGCGTGCACAACACCACAGAGCTTTACTGCCGACGAGTGGGCAGCAATGAGCGAGGAGCAGAAGGAGGGCGTATTGCAGAACTACCGCCTGGCATATCGTGCTGACACGATGGTGAACTGGTGCCCTCAGCTCGGAACGGTATTGGCTAACGACGAGGTGAAAGATGGACTCTCGGTGCGTGGCGGATACCCCGTAGAGCAGAAGCGAATGAAGCAGTGGTCGCTGCGTGTTACAGCCTATGCACAGCGTATGCTTGACGGTATGGACACTCTGCAGTGGAGCGAGTCGCTCAAGGAGATACAGCGTAACTGGATAGGTCGCTCGGAGGGAGCACAGATGTTCTTCGACATCGAGGGCTCGGAGCGTAAGTTGGAGATATTCACCACACGTCCCGACACCATCTATGGCGTTACCTTTATGGTTATCGCACCCGAGCACGAGTGGGTAGAGGAGCTTACTACCGAGGAACAGAAGGCTGCTGTAGAGGATTATATCACACAGACAAAGAAACGCTCGGAGCGTGAGCGTATAGCCGAAACACATCGTGTGAGTGGCGTGAAGACAGGCTCTTACGCTATCAACCCATTTACGGGCAAGGCTATTCCTATCTACGTATCGGACTATGTATTGGCAGGCTACGGTACAGGTGCTATTATGGCTGTTCCTGCACACGACTCACGCGACTACGCCTTTGCACGCCACTTCGGATTGGATATCGTGCCTGTGGTAGAGGGCGGAAATATCGAGGTGGAGTCTTACGACGCCAAGGCGGGCAAGATGATAAACTCTGACATCCTGAACGGAATGGACGTGAAGGAGGCTATACCTATGATGTTTGCCGAGGTAGAGAAGCGAGGATTGGGCAAGAGGGTTATCAATTTCCGTCTGCGTGATGCTATCTTCTCACGTCAGCGTTACTGGGGCGAGCCATTCCCTGTATACTACAAGGGCGAGGTGGCATATCCTCTTACGGAGGATGAGTTGCCTTTGGAGTTGCCCCCTATCGAGAACTTCGGTCCGACAGAGCAGGGCGAGCCACCATTGGCACGCGTGGCGGAGTGGAAGTCGAAGGAGGGCTATCCGTTAGAGCTCTCGACAATGCCAGGTTTTGCAGGCTCATCGGCTTACTACCTGCGTTATATGGACCCACACAATGGCGAGGCATTGGTGGGCAAGCGAGAGAACGAGTATTGGCGTCAGGTAGACCTCTATGTAGGTGGTATTGAGCACGCTACGGGACACCTGATGTATTCGCGTTTCTGGAATATGTTCCTCTACGACTTGGGTTATGTATGCGAGAGCGAGCCATTCAAGAAGCTCGTTAACCAGGGTATGATTCAGGGCCGCTCAAACTTTGTATATCGTGTCGTAGGCACAAATAAATTTGTGTCGCTCGGCTTGAAGAACGACTACCAGACACAGGAGATTCACGTCGATGTCAACATCGTCAAGAACGACCTGCTCGACACCGAGGCGTTCCGCAAGTGGCGTCCAGAGTTCGCCGATGCAGAGTTTATCCTCGAGGATGGCAAGTATATCTGCGGCTGGGCTATCGAGAAGATGTCGAAGTCGATGTTCAACGTCGTAAATCCCGACCATATCGTAGAGAACTATGGTGCCGACACATTGCGTATGTATGAGATGTTCCTCGGCCCATTGGAGCAGTCGAAGCCCTGGGATACCAACGGAATAGATGGCGTACATAAGTTCCTGCGTAAGTTGTGGCGTCTGTTCTACGACCGCGAGGGCGTTTTGACCCTCAACGACGAGGAGCCTACACCAGCCGAGCTGAAGACACTCCACAAGACAATAAAGAAGATTCGCGAGGATATCGAAAACTTCTCGTTCAACACCTCTATATCGGCATTTATGATATGTCTGAACGAGCTGGGTGCGTGCCACAAGAGAGCTATATTGGAGCCTCTGACAGTGCTCATAGCTCCATTTGCTCCACACATCGCCGAGGAGTTGTGGGAGGCTATGGGACACTCGGAGACTATCTTCGATGCGGCATATCCTCTCTGCGAGGAGAAGTACTTGGAGGAGAGTGCTTTCGAGTATCCTGTGATGGTTAATGGTAAGCTCCGCTTCAAGCAGAACTACTCGCTCAAGATGACACCTTCGGAGATTCAAGCCGATATAGTGCAGACCGAGGGAGCACAGAAGTGGCTCGAGGGCAAGGCTCCGAAGAAGATTATCGTCGTACCAGGCAAGATTATCAACATCGTAATCTAACACACTATGAAACTTTTACGAAACTCAATATTGGTCTTGGCACTGATGCTTATCGGCATCCCTGCCAAGGCCCAGGAGCTTGTTATCCGTATTGATGATATGGGTGCTCTGCACTCGGTCAATGTGGCAAGCATAGATACGTACCGCAACGGAGTAGCCAAATCGGTAGAGGTGCTGGTCGTAGGTCCGTGGTTCACCGAGGCTGTGAAGATGCTCCAGGAGAACCCTGGACTGGATGTGGGCGTACATCTGGCTATTACGAGCGAGTGGGAGAACGTGAAGTGGCGACCTCTGACCCACTGCCCTACGCTGGTGGATGAGAATGGCTATTTCTACCCTATGATGAGCCCCCACGAGGCTTATCCGGGTGCATCGGTAGCAGAGAATATGCACCGCTTCGACATAGGCGAGATAGAGCGAGAGTTTCGTGCACAGATAGAGCTCGCCCTAAAGAACATCCCCCAGGTGAGCCACATCTCGGGACATATGGGAAGCACAGCCTTCAGCGACGAGGTATGCGAGTTGGTGCAGCGACTATCCAAGGAGTATAACCTCCCATCGATAGACCGCCGAGATGCTGCCGAGCAGTACGACTTCACCTACATAGGCTACGAGGGAGCGAAGGCTACCGCCGAGGAGAAGGTGGCGAGCTTCATAAAGGCTCTTGAGCGACTGGAGAAGGGAAAACGATATCTCTTCCTCGACCACCCTGCCTACAACGACTCGGAGATGCAGACCGTGATGCACATCGAATATGAGGATGTAGCCGTCGACCGTCAGGGTGTAACCGACCTGCTCAAGAGTGAGGAGGTGGCAAAGGTTATCAAGGAGCGAGGTATAACCCTAATCGACATCAACCAGCTGACGAAATCATTGCCTCGCGGCGAGGCGTCGCCAAAGATGACAAAGGCTGCTGAGAAGTATCTCGCGGCAGTAAGCGAGGCAGAGCAGGAGCTGCACAGTGTGATGGTTATAAAAGATGGCAAAGTCATCTTCGAGAAGTGGATGAGCGAGGGTAACGCCTCCGAGCCACACGTACTGAACTCTGTGAGCAAGACATTTACCTCGATGGCGGTAGGCTTTGCCATCTCGGAGGGTAAGCTCTCGCTGAACGACAAGCTCGTTGACATCTTCCCCGAGCACGTGCCCGAAAATCCGTCGGAGTATCTCAAAGAGATAACCGTGGAACATCTGCTCACGATGAGCTGCGGACACTCGACAGACCCTACGTTCCACAGAGCCAATGAGCAGACGAGTTGGATACGACTCTTTATGGAGCACCCCGTAACGCACAAGCCTGGCACTCTGTTCTGCTACAACAGCTTGGGAACATACATTCTCTCGGCTATGGTGCAGCGACGCACAGGCGAGAAGCTGGTTGACTACCTCTTTCCACGTCTGTTCCGCCCACTCGGCATAAATAATGTAGTGTGGGCAGAGAGCCCCGAGGGTGTCAACACCGGTGGCTGGGGACTATTCCTCAAGACCGAAGATTTAGCCAAGATGGGATTGATGATGCTCCAGAAGGGAGCCTTCAATGGCAAGCAAGTCGTTCCTGCAGAGTGGATTGAGGCTGCATCGCAGAAGCAGGTGGAGTGTGTGCCCGCAGGAATGAACTCCGACGAGGCATATAAGCTCCGCAAGCAAGCCAAGACGAGCGACTGGCTGCAGGGATATGGCTATCAGATGTGGCGATGCCGCTACAACGCGTTCCGTGCCGATGGTGCGTGGGGACAATATATAATAGTAATACCCGAGAAGAATGCTGTAGTAGTAACCACAGCCCACATAGGCGATATGCAGGCAGAGATAAACCTGATATGGAAATATCTATATCCTGCCTTATAAGCAAGCATTAGTATAGACTAAGAAAATGGCTGACGCACGTGCATCAGCCATTTTTTGTTATTATAAGAAGTGCTTTATTAACTTGAATAGTCGGTAAGGCATATAGCGGAACGGGATATCAAACTTACGAGGCGAAACCACAACAGCTCGGCGATGTGAGAAGACATCGAATGAGAGGCGACCGTGATAGGCTCCCATACCCGAATTACCTACGCCACCAAATGGCAGATTTTCGTTGGCGATGTGCATAATGGTGTCGTTGATACAAGCTCCGCCCGACGTGGTGCGACCGAGAATCTTCTCGCCTCGCTCCTTACGACCGAAATAGTACATAGCCAGAGGCTTCTCTCGCTGATGTAGCTCACGTACCACATCCTCCACATCGTCGAAGCACAAGATGGGCAACACAGGGCCGAAAATCTCCTCCTGCATAACAGCCGACTCCCAGCCATCGACACCAAGCAACGTGGGAGAGATAAATCGCTCTGCGGCATCCACCTCACCACCATAGAGCACCTCACCACACTTCAGATAGCCTGCGACACGCTCAAAGGCTCTATCGTTAACCAGACGCACGAAGTGGCGGCTGGAGCGGACATCGTCGCCATACATACGGCAGATAGCCTTGGCAAACTGCTTGACAAACTCCTCCTTGAGCGAGGAGTGAATCCACACAAAGTCGGGAGCGATACAGGTCTGTCCCGCATTGAGGCACTTGCCCCACGCAATACGACGTGCAGCAATCTTCACATCGGCACCTCTGTCGACAATACAAGGGCTCTTACCACCAAGCTCCAACACAACAGGCGTGAGGTGCTTCGATGCAGCCTCCATAACAACTCTGCCCAGGGCTGGAGAGCCCGTAAAGAAGATTATATCCCATCGCTGCTCCAACAGCGTCTTATTCACATCGCGATTACCCTGCACCGCAGCCACATACTCCTCATCGAAGGTCTCGGCAATCATATCCGAAAGCACCTGCGAGACCGTTGGTACGTAGGGCGAAGGCTTCAGCACAGCGGTACAGCCCGCCGAGATAGCTCCCACCAATGGGTTGAGCAGCAGCTGTACGGGGTAGTTCCACGGAGCGATGATGAGCGACAAACCCAAAGGCTCCGAAATGACGTAGCTCGCAGAGGGCATCATCTTCAGAGGTGTAGAGCACTTCTCGCCACGCATCCAGCCCTTGAGATGGCGGATATGGTTCTTCAGCTCGCCCTCGACGATACTCAGCTCGGTGAGTACAGCCTCCTGCTCCGACTTATGCAGGTCTGCCCACAAAGCATCGCAGAGCGGCTTATGCCACTTACGGAGTGCCTTCTGTAGTCTCTCAAGTTGCTTGAGGCGAAACTTATATGGCAGTGTCGCTTCGGAGTTAAAAAATGTGCGTTGCTTAGTTACAAGAGCCGATATCTGCTCGGCTGGTGTGTTTATTACGGTCATAGTGTTATGCTTTTCTGCCTGTAAAGTTATCCATTGTTGAGTAAATACCCAACATTTTTGCAAAAACATCGAACCAACGTAGAGGCAAGATAGCCTGACAGATGCGGATGAAATGGTAGCCGAGAGGCATACCGAGCATAATCTTATTGCGTTCGATGGCTCGCAAAATCTTACGTGCCACACGCTCTGGCTTCAAGATAGGCAACACACGCGAGCGTACACCGTCGAACATACCTGTACTGATATAATAAGGTGTAACGGTAGTTACTCGCACCCCACTCTTCGACTCCTGCAACTCGATACGCATAGACTCCGACCAGCCGATAGCTGCCCACTTGCTTGCCGCATAGACCGACATACGTGGATTGGCAATGAGTCCTGCCGCAGAGGCTATGTTGCAGATGTGTCCCGAATGACGCTCGAGCATCTCGGGCAGGAACTCACGCGACACATACATAGGTGCCAACGCATTGACCGCCATCGTGAGGTCGATATCGCGGAGAGTCTGCTTGTCGAATGTGGCATTACCTCGTACTATGCCGGCACAGTTGATGAGCACATCGACCACGATACCCTCCTGCTGCATCAGCGTGTGGGTGGTGGCAATCTGCTCCGCAGAGGTTACGTCGACCTGGTAGGCATAGACCTTACCGAGTGGCGAGAGCTCCGCCACAGCCTTATCCATATTGGTTTGATTAACGTCCCATATAACTACCGAGCGAGCCCCCTTCTCCAATGCCATACGACACATCAGAAATCCGATACCCGAAGCTCCGCCGGTGATTAGTAGTGTTTTGTTTTGTAGCTTCATAATATAACTGATTTTTTAGCCAAGACTCTATCCCGACCTAATTTCACGCAACAAAAGTAACACTTTTCGGCTCTGATTGTTTCATCAAAGAGATTTTTGGGATAAGAGGGATACAAATGTGGCTAAAAGCGACAAAAACACCGTTTTAGTGGCAAACAAAACATATACAGGTTAGCGTCGGGCTAAAGAGAAGAAGAATTGCAGGCCTTGTGGCTCGCGATTCACAACTCGAATCTCTGCACTATGAAAGACTACCGCATTACGTACAATAGAGAGTCCAAGCAGCTACACTATAATAAAAAAGGGGTTGCCCAACGAATACGTTGCGACAACCCCTTTATATTGAAGTTGTATAACAAGAGCTATTTTGAAGGCTGCGAGTAAGCGAGAGCAGAGTCAAGCTCGCTTGAACTATGCCGAGCGAGAGCAGACAAGGGAAGAATAACACAATTCTTTCCAAGCTGCTCGCAGGCTGAAAAAGCGGAGTTTACTAAGCGTAAATGAGCATTTTAAGCACAAGTGTAACGCAAAAATCACCTTGTTAGACGACTTCACTACTCAGTAGGAATATCCTTATTTACATTCTTCGAGCCTACCAATGCGTAGAAGAGCATATAAGCCAAGCCTGCAACAACCAACCAGTAGCTTACGAGATAGTTACCTGTGAGGTCAACAATCCAGTTCTGTACGAATGGAAGGATACCACCACCGCAAACAAGTGCCATAAAGATACCTGAAGCCTTCTCGGTATACTTACCCAAGCCCTCAACAGCGAGGTTGAAGATACCACCCCACATAACTGATGTGCACAAACCGCACAATACCAACAGAGCTGCGTTGATAGGTACCATTGCCATACCAAAGCCCTCAGTGCCCTTGAATACTGGGAGGTTAACTGCAATAGCAGGGTCGAGGAAGATAGCACCTACTACCAATGCCAAGCCAAGTGTAGCAACAAATGAGAGCATCTTGCGTGCAGAGAAACGTGCACCCAAAGCAGCACCCAACAGACGGCCTACCAACATAAGCAACCAATAAGTAGCTGTTACAGTACCTGCGATAGCCTCGATAGCACTTGTTGCTGAGCCATCATTCTTGTCGCCATTATCCTCCGCAGGAGCAGCAGCGGCAACCTTCTCGCACTTCTCGCAATCCTCCTTACCACAGCACTCCTTCTTCTCAGCCTTCTCGCAATCGCCCTTGCACTCTGCCTTGTCGCACTCAGTCTTCTTCTCGCACTCACCTGTGCACTCAGCTTTGTCGCACTCAGCCTTCTTCTCGCACTCACCTGTGCACTCAGCTTTCTCGCCCTCGGCTTTCTTCTCGCACTTGTCGCAATCCTCCTTGCCACAGCACTCCTTCTTCTCAGCCTTCTCGCAATCGCCCTTGCACTCTGCCTTCTCGCACTCTGCCTTCTCACACTCGCCTGTGCACTCTGCCTTCTGCTCGCAGCACTCTGGCTTCTCACATTCAGCCTTCTGGCACTCCTTATCGCACTCTGCAGGAGCTACAACCTGCTCGGTCTGTGGCTCAAGACCACCATTCTGCAACCACTTCTGCAATACGTTAGGAATACCTACCTCAACACCTACATAGATGAAGATACATACAGCACCCAATACAAAGTGGCGGAATGACATAGGACCATACTTCGACTTCTCGCCCTTAACCTCAGCCTTACGCTCGTTCTCTGGGATGTTAGTAAGCAGAATAACGATAAATGCCAAAGCGAAGATAGCAAGTGCAAGATACATCAATGGGAATACGTCGCTGATGACAGCGTTCTTGATACCGTTAGGAATCAAAATACCTGTCAGGAAGATACAAGCTGTACCCATCAATGAGTTGAACGAACCACCCACCTGGATAAGCTGGTTACCACGGTTACCACCGCCACCGAGCTTATTCAACATAGGGTTAACAACGATGTTGAGCATACACATAGAGAAACCTGCTACGAATGCACCAACGAGATATACTCCGAATGGCAACAGAGGCATACCCTCAACACTTATCATACCAGAGATGGTCTGGATACCTACACCCACGAAACCTACGATAACAGCTGCCAAAGCGGTCTTCTTGTAACCGTACTTCTGAAGCATATTACCCGCAGGAATACCCATAAAGGCATAAGCAATGAAGTTCATCAATACACCAAGTGTACCCATCCAGTTAGGAATAGTAAACTGGTTCTTCAAGATATCACCCATAGGTGATGCAAGGTTGGTAACGAACGAGATCATTCCGAACAAGAGAATCATCACGATAATAGCCAATACGTTACCTTTCTGTTTTGTACTCATAAAAAATAACTTTAAGATTGGTTTATAAAATTAGTTTAAGTTTTGTTTACTCCTATTTATTCCTCTCAACGATATATGCACACATATTAACGAGTGCCGAGCGATAGGGCGACTCCCCATAAGTCGAGAGGATAGCCACCGCACGGTCAATGTAGCGTTGCATAGTACGAGCCGCCATAGCAGCACCTCCCGTAGCCTCCACAACACCCTGTATAAAGTCTACCGACGCCTCATCGGTAGCACACATCTTCAGACGACGCAAAATCTCCTTACGCTCAGCCTCATCGCACTGCTCCAACACCTCGATAAGAGGAAGGGTTATCTTACCCTCACGCAAATCGTTGTTGGCGGGCTTACCTGTCTGGGCAGAACGCGAGAAATCTAAGATGTCATCCTGAATCTGAAATGCCATACCCAACGCCTCGCCAAAGCGACGCATCTGCTCGACATCCTTACGCGACGCCATAACCGACACAGCACCTGCCGAAGCACTAATACTGAGCAGGCTGGCGGTCTTCTTATAGATGATATCGAGATAATCCTGGCGGGTGGTATCCCCCTCGCGGGCGTGCTGACTCTGCAACACCTCACCCTCGCAGAGCGTGGTAACAGCTCCTATGATATGCGAAACCAAGTCGTACTGAGCACTCTCCATACCCGCCTTCATAGCCTTCGCTAAGATGAAATCGCCCACTAACACCGCATTACGCGACTGCCACAGAGCATTGACCGAAGGTTTGCCACGACGCTGGTCAGCCTCGTCGATGATATCATCGTGGATGAGCGAGGCGGTATGCAACATCTCGACAATCATCGCCGCAAGATATGTTCGCTTGGTGCAGTTACGCTCACCCTCAACCCACTGCCGAGCGTTGGCAGCCGAACAGAGAGCCGAACAGAGCATAACAAGCATAGGACGGATAGCCTTACCGCGAGAAGCCATCACGTGTAGGAGCATCTGATTCATCAGCTGCCCTTCGGCGTGAAACTGTCGCTCCAGGAAGGCATCAAAAGCCTCCAAGTCGGCTTTGATTGGGGTGCGTATCGATTCGAGAGTTACCATACTTTAGGTTCGCAATGTGCACTTTACATCGCAAATATAGTAAATTTTCGCGATAAGCGATGGAAAACGGAATGTTTTTTCGTAACTTTGGCACATAAAAATAAGTAATTATGTCAATTTACGAATATATCATATCGCAACGCAGAGCTATCGGACGAACACTTCTCTATGTGGTGGGTGTGTTGGTGCTCTTCTTCGCGGTGTCGGCTATATTCTTCGCTCCGCAGTTCAGAGGCAAGACTCTCTATCAGCACGATGTGATGCAATACGAAGGTATGTGGCACGACATAGAGCAAAATCGTGAGGCTACGGGCGAGGATGCACAGTGGACAGGAAACCTCTTCGGAGGTATGCCGGCATACCTTATCAACGTGGAATACCCCTCACAGATAGTAAAGGGAGCTGCGTCGGAAGTGGTTGGGCTGATGGGCAACCCTACGGCATTCATCTTCTTTGCGATGGTGGCTATGTGGCTCACGACACTACTCTTCAAGACAAACCGCTGGGTGGGTATCGTGGCAGCCTTAGCCTATGGTCTTTCGACCTACACCATACACATCATAGGAGCAGGACACATAACCAAGATATGGGCAATGGTATATGCTCCGCTGATGGTCGGTGCGGTCTACTACACCCTGCGACGCAATATGTGGGCAGGAGCAGCTCTGACAGCACTATTCACATCGCTCGAGATAGGAGCTAACCACCCCCAGATAACTTACTACTTCGCCATACCGATGGCGACACTATGGATAAGCGAGGGCATATTCGCCCTGAAGGAGCGTCGCATAGTGGATTGGCTCAAACGCTCAGCCCTGCTCATAGCAGCCGGAACGATAGCTCTGGGCTCCAACTTCTCGCCTCTGTGGCAGACTATGCAGCACCAGAAGGAGACCACACGTGGCGGCTCGGAGTTAGCGACTGCCGAGGGCGAGGATAAGGGCTTGGACTTGGAATATATGACACGCTGGAGCTATGGCAAGGCGGAGAGTCTTAATATGCTTATCCCTAATTATATGGGTGGCTCATCGAGCGAGAACTTCGAGGAGGATGAGCAGGTGGTAGCTGTGCTGAAAGATGTCGGTCTGGAGGGATTGGAGCAGATGCCACGTTACTTCGGCGACCAGCCAGGTACGGGAGGCCCTACATACCTCGGTGCGGTGGTCATCTTTTTAGCTCTCTTTGGAGCTGCTATATTGCCTAACCGCCACAAATGGTGGGTGATAGCGGCGTGTATCATAGCTCTGCTCTTCGCTTGGGGAAACAATATTATGTGGCTCACCGAGCTGCTCTACAAATATCTGCCTCTGTATGACAAGTTCCGCGTGCCGGCGACAGCTTTGGTCGTGCTGCAATGGGCAATACCTCTCCTGGCAGCCTTTGCGATAGGCTACACCATAAAGAAACGAGATGTGGAGACTCCACGCCTACGCAAAATACTCTGTATCTGCGGTATAGCTGTGGGAGGCTTGCTGCTCCTGACGACGATGACAGGTGGCATACTTCACGACAAGGGAGAGGAGAAGACACGCCACGAGATGGAGGAGATGTTGTTGCCATACTTAGGTGCCGACACCGAGGCGGTGGCTCAATCTGTCTCGGAAGCCTTCACCGAAGCTCGCGAGAGTGCCTTGCAGGATGACGCCTGGCGTTCTCTCCTCTTTACGTTACTCGCTTTCGTAGCCGTGGCACTCTACATTGAGCGACGCTATGTGGGTAAATATACGCTCTTTGCAGCCTTGGCTCTGCTGACGGTGATAGACCTGTATGGTGTCGACAAGAGGTATCTCTCGGAGGATAACTTCGTAATGCCGAGCGGAGCGAAGATAACACCTACGCAAGCCGACAGATATATCCTCGCCAACAACCAAGATGGGGCGAGAGTGCTCAACCTGAGTGTGTCGCCATTCAACGACGCTACGACATCGTACTTCCACCGCTCGATAGGTGGCTACCACGGAGCAAAGCTCTCGCGTTACCAGGATTTGATTGACATACAACTCGCACCGATAGTCTATATAGCACAAAATGCCTCATCGGACAAGGAGTGGGATGAGGCGATGAATCGCATCGTGGACAACCCTGTGCTGGATATGCTCAACACCAAATATCTCATCTTCGGCACGAAGGAGGGCGACGTAGCGGAGCGATATACATCGCTGGGCAACGGATGGCTTGTAAGCCACGTCATAAAGGCGGAGAGTGCCGAGGTGGAGATGGATTTGCTGTCGTACAAGGAGTTTGACCCTATGCAGATGGCTATCGCAGGAGCAGAGTACGCCCCAACGAAGGAGTACTACCCTGCACTCGGAGGTGTGATGCTCACCGAGTATCGCCCCAACTACCTCCGCTACGAAGTAAACTGCTCGGGAGGCGAGGGCTTGGCGGTCTTCTCCGAGATATTTACCCGCGAGGGATGGAGCGTTACGATAGACGGCACGGAGGCTACGCCACTGAGGGTTAACTACGTGCTGCGTGCGGTGGAGGTACCCGAGGGCAACCATATCGTGGAGTGGAGCTACCGTGCACCTGCGTGGAACATAACAGAGGGCATAACATTAGTCTGCTCGCTGGTGATAATATTCGGCTGCGTGGCAGCGTTAATCATTTACATATTGAAGAGATGGAAAACGACAAAAGAATAAGACGTAAAGTACTCAGCTCGTACATAGTGTCGACGGTGAGTATCGCATTGGTGCTGTTTCTGCTCGGCTCGGTAGGCTATATGCTCTACTCGGCAGCCAGCACAGCACGTAACCTGAAGGATAACATCACCCTCTCGGTGGAGTTAGATGATGACGTGCAGGATGAGGAGTTGCTCACGATAGAGTCAGAGATAAAGCAGCTCAGCGGCGTAACATCGATAACCTACTCGGATAAGGAGCAGAAGATAAGCGACGAGGAGTTCCGTGCTATGTTCGACGCCGAGATTGAGGGCATATTGGATGAAAATCCGCTACGAAACTCGTTGGAGGTGGCAATAACATCGTTGCGTAGAGCCGATATGGATGCTATCGTGGCTAAGATATCGGCTATGAGCGGTGTGGTATATGTCGCCTATCCGGCAGCGACCATCGAGCGACTGCACTCTTCGTTGCGTAAGATACTCGTTGTGATGGGTGTCTTCGGTGGTGCTCTGCTCGTCATCTCGCTCATACTGCTCTACAACACCATACGTCTGGCGATATATTCGCGTCGACATCTGATAAACACATTTAAGTTAGTCGGTGCTACCAAATGGTATATCATCAAACCATTCATCTGGACAGCTACCAAGCAGGGGTTGTATGCCGGGGCGATAGCCTGCCTGCTCTTCCTCGTCTCGCTCTTCGGACTGAAGGGTACGCTACCCGAGATAGTATCGATGGCTTCGCTCACGAAGTATGGTGTGGTGATGGTGGCAATGCTCACATCGGGACTCACCATTTCGATACTCTTTACCGCCTTCTCGGTAAATAAGTTCGTCAATATGCAATCGAATAAAATACATTTATACTAATGAAAAATAGTTTGGAAAATAGTTCTAACGATAAAAAAATGACACTCAGCCGCAAGAACTATGCTCTGATGGCTATCGGATTGGGCATAATCATCCTCGGTATGGTGCTTATGGCTGGCGGCGGCAGCGACGACCCCGAGGTGTTTAACTACGATATGTTCTCGTGGCGACGCATAACACTCGCTCCGATTATCATCATCGCAGGCTTTGCCTTTGAGATATATGCCATTATGAAACGCTTTGACAAGAAGAGTGAATAATGGGTATTCTGGAGGCTATAATCCTTGGCATAATACAGGGACTGACCGAGTTTCTGCCCGTCTCGAGTAGCGGTCATCTGCAACTTGGCAAGGCCCTGTTAGGGGTAGAGATTGAGGAGAATCTGCTCTTCGACACCACACTCCACGCAGCGACGGTGCTGAGCACTATCGTGGTACTCTTCCCCGAGATAAAACGACTCTTCGTGGGACTCTTCTCGCGTGGCTACAACGATGAGAAGGCATATATCCTTAAGCTGATAATATCGATGATACCTGTCGGTATCGTGGGCTTCACGCTGAAAGATTATCTCGATGCGATGCTCTCGTCGCCCTACATCCTCACGATAGTGGGAGCTATGTTGCTACTGACAGCCCTGCTGCTCCTCTTCGCCTCGAAGGCAAGGAGCAACAGCTCGAAGGGGGTATCGTATGGCAACGCTATAGCTATGGGTATAGCCCAGGGCGTAGCAGCTATGCCGGGGCTATCACGCTCGGGCTCAACGATAGCTACGGGAATGATTGGCGGAGCAGAGAAGAGTGCAGTGGCACGTTTCTCATTTCTGATGGTATTAGCCCCTATCCTGGGCGAGATGCTGCTCAACGTCGTAAAGGGCGAGGTGGTATTCTCATCTATCGGCACAGCACCTCTCGCAGCGGGCTTCATCGCCTCGTTTGTGGTGGGATGCCTGGCGTGTAAATTTATGCTCGGCATCGTGAGGCGAGGCAAACTCATCTGGTTTGCACTCTATTGTGCCGTAGTGGGCATAGTATCTATAATGTGTAATTTCTTATAAAAGATGGATAACTCTCAATCACTCATCGGCATAGATTTCCGCGAGGGATATATCGCCGTGATAGACAAACCCCTGGAGTGGACCTCAACAGATGTGGTGCGTAAGATAAAGTTCGCACTCAACAACCGCTTGGGATACAAGAAGATAAAGATTGGACACGCAGGAACATTAGACCCATTGGCGACGGGTGTGCTCATCGTCTGCATAGGCAAGGCAACGAAGATGGTCAATGCCATACAGGCTGAGGAGAAGGAGTATATAGCCGAGCTGGAGTTGGGAGCTTCAACGCCGAGCTACGATATGGAGCACCCTATCGACAAACGCTACCCTACGGAGCATATCACACGCGAGATGTTGGAGCAGACGCTACGCGACCTTACGGGTGAGCGACTGCAGGCTCCTCCCATCTACTCGGCAAAGAAGGTCGAGGGAGTCCGAGCATACGAGTTTGCACGTGCCGGCGAGGAGGTGGAGCTGAAGAAGGCTCTCATCACAATATACGAGATGGAGATTTTGGAGTGGGAGAAGCCTCTGCTAAAGATTAGAGTACGCTGCTCGAAGGGAACATATATCCGTTCGTTGGCTCACGAGATAGGCGAGGGCGTAGGCAGCGGAGCATATCTTCGCTCGTTGCGTCGCACCCGCTCGGGCGGTTTCACCGTAGAAAATGGCTGGCAGTTGGAAGATTTTATGAAAAAGTTAGCCGAGTGTGAAACAAAATAACGAAAAAAACGTATTTATATTGATATTTGTGTCTTTCAACTATCTGAAAATTTAACAATTATATGAAGTTATCTCAATACGGATACGATTTCAACAACGAGATGCTGGCAAAGTATCCCGAAATAAATCGTGATGAGTCGCGTCTGATGGTGGTAAATCGTGCTACGGGTAGCATCGAACACCGAATCTTTAAGGACATAATAGAGTATTTCGACGAGAAGGACCTCTTCGTATTCAACGACACGAAGGTGTTCCCTGCACGTCTGAAGGGTAACAAGGAGAAGACAGGTGCCGAGATAGAGATTTTCCTGCTGCGTGAGCTCAACCGCGAGCTGCGTCTGTGGGATGTGTTGGTCGACCCAGCACGTAAGATACGTATCGGCAACAAGCTCTACTTCGGTGGCGACGAGATGATGGGTGCCGAGGTTATCGACAATACCACATCGCGTGGTCGTACACTGCGTTTCCTCTTTGACGGCTCCTACGAGGAGTTCAAGGAGGCACTCTACCGCTTGGGCGAGACACCTCTGCCACGCTGGGTACGCGAGACAGTCGAGGAGGAGGATGCCGAGCGTTACCAGACAATATTTGCATCGAAAGAGGGAGCTGTGGCGGCTCCGACAGCGGGTATGCACTTCTCGAAGCACCTGCTGAAGCGAATGGAGATTAAGGGTATCGACTCTGCCTTCATCACGCTGCACGCAGGATTGGGCAACTTCCGTATGGTCGATGTCGAGGACCTCTCGAAGCATAAGATGGACTCGGAGCAGTTTATCGTATCGGAGGAGGCTGCCGCAATGGTCAACAACGCCAAGCGAGAGGGTCGCAAGGTGGTGGCTATCGGCACAACCGTTATGCGTACTATGGAGACATCGGTATCGACAGGCGGTATGATTAAGCCTTCGGAGGGCTGGACCAACAAGTTCATCTTCTACCCATACGACTTCTCGGTGGCTAACGCTATGGTATCGAACTTCCACCTGCCATACTCTACTCAGCTGATGATGGTGGCAGCCTTCGGTGGCTACGAGCTGACGATGGAGGCTTACAAGGTGGCTAAAGAGGAAGGATATCGTTTTGGCACTTACGGCGATGCGATGCTTATTCTTTAGAATTTTTTTATTATATTTGCACATTGATTAAAACTCAATAACTATGGCTTCACGCAACATACTCTACCTCTGTCAGGAGATTATGCCTTACCTGCCTGAGAGCAAGCTCTCTTCGCTCAGTCGCACATTGGTACAGGCTATGCAGGAGCGTGGCAATGAGATTCGTACGTTTATGCCTCTCTATGGCACAATAAACCAGCGTCGCAATCAACTGCACGAGGTGCAACGTCTGTCGGGTATGAACCTGATTATCGACGACAACGACCTCCAGCTCATTATCAAGGTAGCCTCAATCTCGGCTGCCCGCATACAGGTCTATTTCATCAACAACGATGACTTCTTTGCCCGTAAGGCTGTGCTGACCGACGAGAACGGCAACGAGTTTGAGGACAACGACCAGAGAGCAATATTTTTCGCTCGCGGAGTGATTGAGACCGTACGTAAGCTCAACTGGCAACCTTCGGTGGTGCATTGTATCGGATGGATGGCAGCAGTAGCTCCCCTCTATCTGAAAAAGACATTTGCCGACGACCCATTGTTCCGCGATGTGAAGGTGGTGGTATCACTCTGTGATGACAAGTTCACCCAGCCTCTCAGCCCTACATTTAAGGATAAGTTGGCAAAGGAGGGTGTGGATGATGAAAATCTCGAGAATTTAACTGTTGCATCATACGAAAACCTCTATCGCTTCGTTATAGACTATGCCGATGGAGTGGTCATCGCTTCAGACGAGGCTGATGAGAAGTTAGTAGAGTATGCACGTCAGAGCGGCAAGCCTCTGCTGGAGTATCAGAGCCCCGATGAGGCAGATTGTTTTGACAATTATAACCGTTTTTATGAAGAACTCTAAAAGAGTATTAAGTTGGATGAGAGTTGTGGCAGCGGCGTGCCTGGTGTGGTGCGTAGGCTGTAACACAACAGCAGATTATACATTGGGAGGCGAACTCACGCCAGGACATCAGCAGATGGAGATATATCATCGCCACTACAAGGGCGGTGAGATTATCGATGCTCACGACCGCGACAACGTGCGAGAGTGTAAGCTCTTTGAGGCACGTCTGTTCCGCAGCGACTCTGTGGCAGGTAACAAGCTCGACAGGTTGGCTCTCGGAGTGCAGCACGACGACGAGTTTGGCTCACGTAAGATGAGTTTCGCAAGCCAATATCTTTTTATGAGTGCTGTGAGCGACTCGCTCGGCTTCGGCTATCGCCCCGTGTTTGACTCTATGTGTTTCCGCTTTGCGGTGGACACATTTGCGGGCGACACGCTCAAACCGATACGTTTCAACGTATATGAGCTGACAGAGGCTATGTTGGAGCGAGGCGAGAGCACCGACTCGGTGAAGTACCTCAACTACAACCCACGTCGCGAGGGACACCTCTCACCTTCGGCAGAGCCTATCTTCACCTTCGAGTTCCCAAATCACGAAAAGGGTATCTACACCACATCGGAGTTAGTGCGTATGGAGGAGACCCCTGCTACAGCCGACTTTATCCGCCGACTGATGTGTCTGGAGCTCGATGAGAATGGCTTGGCAAATGGTGGTGCAGAGGCTTATGCAAGCGACTCGGCGTTTATAGCGACATTCCACGGTCTCTACATAGAGCCCGACGTAACATCGGTAACGGGTGAGGGCTCGGCTTACACGTTCAGCCCTACCGACACCGGTATCAACCTCTTCGCTCGTACCCGCTCGATGGGTAACGACAGCGAGCTGATGGCTGATACACTCAACGTGATATACTATTTCCGCGACCAATATGCCGGTGTTGATGGCAACTACTCGGCTCAGCGTGTGGAGTTCGACTACTCGCAGTCGGCATTCTCGCATCTGCAGTTTGAGGAGCCTGTGAAGGGCTCGGCAGAGGAGGAGGCGTTCAACAACCGCGATGAGGTGGAGCTCTGCTACGTAGATGGCTGCGGTGGCGTGGTAACAGAGCTGCGTCTTACGGATGAGTTCCTCTACTCGTTGCGTACACTCAACCGCAACGCCGAGGGCGAGCTCACACACCAGTCGGCAGCAGTCAATCAGGCTGCACTGAAGATTTATATCGAGGATGCGTCGTACGACTACTTGGCGATGAACCCTGTAACGATGGGCGAGAAGATGGACAATGCCATGAGCCGTCTGGGCTTGTACACCAACTTCAAGTCGCTGACCCCAATCCCCGACTATATGTATTCGGTGGAGGCTTCGGGTGGCACGCTTGTCTATGGCGGATATATGAACCGCAGTTTGGCTTGCTACGAGATGAACATCACATCGTACATCCAGGAGATTATCAACTCGGTGTTGAAGTTGGAGCCCGACGAGAATGGCAAACTCGACTTCTCGAAGTTAGCCCTGCCTCGAAAGATATTTTTAGGTCCTGAGGCGACAAACCTCTTCGACTTCCTACACACGAAGGTACAAGGTGCCGACAGTGTAATCAATCCGGCAGCCATAGAGCTCGAGTTGACCTACACCCTGGTACGATAGAAAAAGATATACAAAGTATAACGACAACCTAAGTGCTTACTTAGGTTTTGTCGTCTTAATTGACAAGCAGAGAAATGCAAGAGAATTTAGTTATTGTAGAGTCCCCCGCGAAAGCTAAGACCATAGAGAAATTCCTCGGTAAGGATTTCATCGTTAAGTCGAGCTTCGGACATATCCGCGACATATCGAAGAAGGGACTCGGTATCGACACAGAGAACAGTTTTTCGCCAGAATATCTCATCCTTCCCGACAAGAAGCGAGTAGTGGATGACTTGAGCCGCCTCTCACGTGAAGCGAAGACCGTATGGTTGGCATCCGATGAGGACCGCGAGGGAGAGGCTATCGCCTGGCACTTGGCAGAGGTGCTTAACCTGCCTATCGAGAAGACTAAACGAATTGTCTTCCACGAGATTACCAAGCCTGCTATCCTTCACGCGATAGAGACTCCTCGCACCATAGATATGAATCTGGTCAATGCCCAGCAGGCACGCCGCGTGCTGGACCGTATCGTGGGTTTTGAGCTCTCGCCCGTGCTGTGGAAGAAGGTGCGTCCAGCACTCTCGGCAGGTCGTGTGCAGAGCGTAGCAGTGAGATTGGTTGTGGAGCGTGAGCGAGAGATTATAGGCTTCAGTTCGACACCTTTCTTCCGCGTGGTGGGACAGTTCACACCCGCAGGCAACCCCGAGGCATCGTTCAAGGCGGAGCTGACGACACGCTTCGAGACCAAGGAGGAGGCTATGGCTTTCTTAGAGAGCTGTAAGGATGCTACCTTCACCGTAGGTAAGGCGGAGGAGAAGCCTATGAAACGCTACCCCGCAGCACCTTTCACCACCTCGACACTTCAGCAGGAGGCAGGTCGCAAGCTCGGCATCTCGGTAGCCCAGACGATGTCTATCGCACAGCGTCTCTACGAGCAGGGACTTATCACCTATATGCGTACCGACTCGGTAAACCTCTCGGCACAGGCTATCGCACAGTGTAAGACAGAGATTACCCGTATGTTCGGTGAGAAATACTCATCGGCACACAACTATAAGACCAAGACCAAGGGTGCTCAGGAGGCTCACGAGGCTATCCGCCCATCATATATCGACCGCACGACAATCGAGGGTACTGCAACCGAAAAGAAGCTCTACGACCTTATATGGAAGCGTACCGTAGCTTCGCAGATGGTGGCAGCCGATGTCGACCGCACAACGATATCTATCGAGATGGATGGCACAAAGTGGGAGTTCGTAGCAAGTGGCGAGGTGGTACGTTTCGACGGTTTCCTGCGTCTTTATTCGGAGTCTATCGACGAGGATGCAGCGACAGAGAACAGCGAAGCTATATTGCCACAGGTTGTTGTAGGCGAGAAGGTTAACCGCCTGCAGATGACAGCCACCGAACGTTTTACGACTGCTCCGGCACGTTACAACGAGGCATCACTCGTGAAGCGTATGGAGGAGCTGGGTATCGGTCGTCCTTCGACCTACGCACCTACAATCACCACTATCATCAATCGTGGCTATGTAGTGAAGCAGAACCGCGACGCCCAGAAGCGTCAGTACCTCTCGCTCACACTCGGCACGTCGGGTAAGATTAGCGAGAAGTCGCACACCGAGAGCTACGGCAAGGAGAAGAGCCGTTTGACACCTACCGACATAGGTATGATTGTGAACGACTACCTGGAGTCGCAGTTCGCACAGATTATGGACTACAACTTCACCGCAAATGTCGAGAAGGAGTTTGACCGCATAGCCGATGGCGAGATTACGTGGAACGGTATGATTGAGCGTTTCTACACCCCATTCCACTCTATGGTCGACAAGGCTATCGAGACACAGAACGACAAGAACTCACAGGTACGCATCATCGGCACCGACCCTGCGACGGGCAACATCGTCAAGTCGCGTATCGGTCGTTATGGCCCTATGGTGGAGATTGAGGATAAGGATGGTAACACCCGCTTTGCATCGCTGAAGAAGGGACAGCTCATAGAGTCTATCACGCTGGAGGAGGCTATCGAGCTCTTTGCTCTGCCACGTAACTTAGGCGAGTACAATGGCGAGGAGCTGTGGGTAGGCATAGGTCGCTACGGTGCTTACATACGCCAGGGCAAGACCTTCGCATCTCTCGGTAAGAACGATGACCCTTATACCGTAACGCGTGAGCGTGCGATAGAGCTTTTGGAGGAGTCGAAGGCGTCAGCTAAGGCAGCCTCGGAGCCTGTCAAGACCTTCAGCGAGAATAAGGAGCTTGTCATCAAGAATGGTCGCTATGGTGCTTACATCGCCTACAAGGGTAAGAACTACCGCATCCCATCGTCGAAGAAGCCCGAGCAGCTCTCGTATGAGGAGTGTATAGCGATAGTAAACAGCCCTAAGAACACCAAGAAAAAGTAAAGAAGTAAAAAGAAGTAATATAAAACCTTAAAACTTACTATTATGAAGAAATTTTTGTTTCTCGTAGCCGTACTGTTCGGCGTTTCGATGGCTGCATCGGCTCAGGAGGCTGAGGGCTATCAGTTTACTGATAAGAATGAGGTGAAGACTGTACCTATCACCAACCAGTATCGTAGTGGTACCTGCTGGTGCTACTCTACCCTCTCATTCCTCGAGGAGGAGATTTTGCGTGCTGGAGGCGAGCAGGTTAAGCTCTCGGAGATGTGGGTTGTACGTAACATCTATTTCGAGAAGGCTGTAAAGTATGTGCGTCTGCACGGCTCATTGAACTTCGCTGTCGGCGGTGCTGCTCACGACGTAACACACGCCATCGAGAAGTATGGCATCGTGCCACGCGAGGTCTATACAGGTCAGAACTACGGCACCGAGCTGCCTGAGTTCAACGAGATTGACAACGTATTGAAGGCTTATGTTGACGCTGTTATCAAGAATGGCAATGGTAAGCTCACAACAGCTTGGCAGGCAGGTCTGAATGGCATCCTCGACGCTTACTTCGGCGTTATGCCCGAGACCTTCACCTACAATGGCAAGGAGTACACTCCTAAGTCATTTGCCGAGTCATTGCCTATCAAGATGAGCGACTATGTGGAGTTCACATCATTCACTCACCACCCATTCTACACAACATTCGTGTTGGAGGTGCCAGACAACTGGTTGTGGGACGAGATGTATAACGTACCTATGGAGGAGATGATGCAGATTGTAGACGCTGCTCTGGCTGAGGGCCACCCTGTTGCTTGGGGTACCGACGTGAGCGAGAAGGGCTTCGTAGGTCGCAAGGCTATCGGTATCATCCCAGAGGATGTAGAGAAGAATATGGTTGGCTCTGACGCCGAGAAGTGGGGCAAGCTCTCTGAGGCTCAGAAGTTGGCAGAGATTTACTCTTTGAAGGAGCCTGTTAAGGAGAAGACTATCACTCAGCAGATGCGTCAGGAGGCATACGACAACTATGAGACAACCGACGACCACGGTATGGTTATCGTAGGCACAGCCGTAGACCAGACAGGTGCTCCTTTCTATAAGGTGCAGAACTCTTGGGGCGAGCGCCCACCATACGATGGTTTCTACTACTTCTCACGCCCATTCGTAGAGTACAAGACTATGGATATTATGGTAAACAAGAACATCGTTCCAAAGGAGATTTTGAAGAAGTGCGGATTGAAATAAACGCAAGCATATAGACTATTAAAGGTGCATTCCTCAACGGATTGCACCTTTTTTGTGCAATATGACCATCGCATTTCGGAATAAAATACTTATCTTTACAAAAATTATATGCTATTTTCTATGCAGAAGGTCAAAGTAATATGCCAGAACACCCTCTCGACCATTGAGGTGGAGATGGGAACATCGCTTCGCGAACTATTACAACAGTTGCAGATTGAGGGCGAACATCCATTCCTGGCGGCATACGTCAACAACCGTCTCAAGGAGTTGAACTACCGCATATTCAAACCTTTGATGGTGCGATTTATCGACATCACACATTTTGAGGGTTACCGTGTCTATCAGCGCACCCTGTCATTCATCTTGCAGAAGGCAGCTTATATGCTTAACCCCAATCGTACGCTACACATCCGACACAGCATCGGCAGTGGCGTATATTGCGAGTTTGCCGACAATGTGCCACCTACCGACGAGGAGATTATAAAGCTCAAGGGCTTGATGCAGCAGATTATCGACAACGCCTACCCTATCGAGCGAGTAACACTCCCTACGACGGAGGTGGAGGCTATATATCGCTCGAAAGGCTACGAGGATAAGATTGCTCTGCTTAACACCCGCCAGCGACTATATAGCGATATGTACGTGATGGACGACGTGGTGGGCTACTTCTATGGGGCTCTCACCCCCGACACAAGTTATATCCACCTGTTCGACATACGTGCCTACTACAACGGTTTCTACGTGGCGATACCTTCACGCCGCGAGCCCGACACACTCGATGAGAATGTGCAGTGGGATAAGATGTTCGACGTCTTTAAGCAGTACCACGCGTGGGTAAATGTTATGGGTGTGCCTACGGTGGGACACCTCAACGAGAAGATTCTGCAGGGCGACGGTGGCACACTCATAAAGGTTGCCGAGGCTCTGCACGAGCGTAAGATGGCACAGGTGGTCGACAAGATTTATGAGGCAAACACCCAGCGAGGAGTGCGTATGGTGCTTATCTCGGGTCCCTCGTCAAGCGGCAAGACTACGACAGCCAAACGATTGGGTATCCAGCTGCGTATTATGGGCTTGGAGCCTGTACTCATCTCGTTGGACGACTACTTCGTGGAGCGAAAAGATACGCCACGCGATGCGTCGGGCGACTACGACTACGAGGCTCTCGAGGCGATAGACTTGAAGCTACTCAACGAGGATCTGCTCCGCTTGGAGCGAGGCGAGAGTGTCGAGATACCTCGCTACGACTTTATCAGCGGCACACGTCAATGGCACGAAGAGCCCCTACAGCTCAACGAGCGTTCGATACTCATCCTCGAGGGTATACACGCCCTGAACCCACGCCTCACACCAAGCATCAGCCGCGACAGGAAGTTCTGCATCTATGCTTCGTGTCTGACGTCGGTTGCTATGGATAACCTCTCACGCATAGCCACGACCGACAACCGTCTGCTGCGTCGTATGACACGCGACTACTACACACGTGGCAGCAACGCCCTCTCGACACTGCGTCGCTGGGAGAGTGTACGTCGTGGCGAGGAGAAGCATATATTCCCCTATCAGGAGAATGCCGATGTGATGATAAACACCTCGCTCTTCTATGAGTTGTGCGTGCTGCGTAGCAAGGTAGAGCCTATACTGCGTGAGGTGCCCGACACCGAGCCCGAATATGGCGAGGCACGACGACTGCTGAAGTTCCTCGACAACTTCACCCCACTCGGTGGCGAGGAGATACCTCCTACATCCATCCTGCGTGAGTTTATCGGAGGCAGCAGCTTCAAGTATTAATGACAACAAATAAATAATCAATAAAAAAACTACAAAACAATGTTCGACAAGTTTTACAACCGACACATCGGCGTGAGCCAGAATGAGGAGCTCAAGCAGATGCTGGATGTCATCGGCGTGGAGAGCGTCGAGGAGCTTATCTCGCAGGTTATCCCTGCCTCGATACGCCTGAAGAAACCTATCGCCCTGCCTACGGAGGGTATGAGTGAGTATGAGTTCGCAGCACACATAGCAGCCCTCGCTGCCAAGAATCAGCAGTTCCGCTCATTCATCGGTCAGGGCTACTACCCTACGGCAGTGCCAGCTGTGGTGAGCCGTAATGTCTTTGAGAACCCTGCGTGGTACACCTCTTACACCCCTTATCAGGCAGAGATATCGCAGGGACGCTTGGAGGCTCTACTCAACTTCCAGACCGCGATACTCTCGCTGACAGGTATGGAGATTGCCAACTGCTCACTCTTGGACGAGGCGACAGCGGCTGCCGAGGCTATGCTGATGATGTATGCCCTGCGTTCACGCGAGGCAGTGAAGGAGGGACGCAACCAGATATTTGTCGACAGAGATATCTTCTCGCAAACACTCGACGTGCTGCTCACACGTAGCGAGCCTTTTGGCATAGAGCTTATCGTTGACGACTTCAGCGAGTATGAGTTCTCGGGTAAGGAGTTTGGTGTGCTGGTGCAGTATCCATCTGCTTCGGGCGAGGTACGCAACTATGCAGCCTTCGCCGAGAAGGCACACAAGGCGGGAGCTTTGGTCGCTACAGCAGCCGACATCCTCTCGCTCGCCCTGCTCACACCACCTGCCGAGTGGGGAGCCGACATCGCAGTAGGCTCTTCGCAGCGTTTGGGTTGCCCTATGGGCTTTGGTGGTCCAAGTGCAGGATATATGGCGTGCCGCGAGGCGTATAAGCGTAACATCCCTGGTCGTATCATCGGCGTATCGGTCGACCGTTTAGGCAACAACGCACTGCGTATGTCGTTGCAGATGCGTGAGCAGCATATCAAGCGTGAGCGTGCCACATCGAACATCTGTACCGCATCGGCTCTGATGGCTTCGATGGCAGGCTTCTACTGCGTATACAATGGTGCAGAGGGACTACGTCGTGCAGCACTGACAGCCCACACGGCAGCCGTAGCTGCAGCCGAAGCACTCAAGGCTTTAGACTACCGCGTAGCAACACGCAATATATTCGACACACTCGAAGTGGAGGCTGAGGCTGCTGTGGTGCAGGATATCGCTTTGGAGGCAGGCATCAACTTCTTCTACCCCACCGAGGGCAAGGTACGTCTATCATTCGACGAGGTTACAACACGCGAGGAGGTAGAGGCTGTGGTGGCTATCTTCGCCGAGGCAAAATCTCGCAAGGCGAAGGCTGTGAAGCTCACCGAGAAGATAGCTATCGACGAGGCTATGTTGCGTCAAGGTGCTATCCTCACAGAGCCTGTCTTCAACCGTTACCGCTCGGAGAGCGATATGATGCGTTATATCAAGCAGTTGGAGCTGCGTGATATCTCGCTTGCCAACTCTATGATTTCGCTCGGCTCGTGCACGATGAAGCTCAATGCGGCAGCTATTATGCAGCCACTCTCGCTTGCGGGTTTCCAGAATATCCACCCATTTGCCCCTGCCGACCAGGTGGAGGGCTATGCGGAGCTCATCGCCGAGTTGGAGAGCGATTTGTCGAAGATTACAGGCTTCGCTGCCTGCTCACTGCAGCCTAACTCGGGTGCTGCGGGCGAGTATACCGGTCTGATGGTTATACGTGCCTACCACCAGAGTCGTGGTCAGGGCTACCGCAATATAATACTCATCCCAGCCTCGGCTCACGGCACAAACCCTGCGTCGGCAGCTATGGCGGGTATGAAGATTGTAACTGTGGCGTGCGATGCCAACGGAAATATCGATGTCGAGGATTTGAAGGCAAAGGCTGAGGAGCATAGCTCGGAGCTGAGTGGCTTGATGGTAACATACCCATCGACCCACGGAGTGTTCGAGAGCCGCATACGCGAGATTGTCGATGCGGTGCACGACGCTGGCGGTCAGGTATATATGGATGGAGCGAATATGAATGCCCAGGTGGGCTTGACCAACCCTGGCTACATTGGAGCCGACGTCTGCCACCTCAACCTCCACAAGACCTTTGCAATGCCTCACGGTGGCGGTGGTCCGGGCGTAGGTCCTATCTGCGTGGCAGAGCACCTTAAGCCATTCCTGCCTACACACTCTGTCGTAGCTACGGGTGGTGAGCAGGGTATCACAGCAGTGTCATCCTCACCTTGGGGCTCAGCTATGCTTCTGCCTATCACCTACGGTTATATCAAAATGTTGGGCGAGGAGGGCTTGCGTCGTGCTACAGAGATGGCTATCGTCAATGCCAACTATATGTCATCGGCTCTCAAGTCGGAGTACCGCACATACTATTCGGGTGAGACAGGTCGTGTAGGCCACGAGATGATTCTCGACCTTACCAACTTCAAGCACGACTACGGTATCGACTGTGGCGACATAGCTCACCGACTGATGGACTATGGCTTCCACGCACCTACGCTCTCGTTCCCTGTGCACGAGACATTGATGGTCGAGCCAACAGAGTCGGAGCCAAAGGCTGAGATGGACCGCTTCATCGAGGCTCTGGTGGCTATCAAGCGTGAGTGCGAGGCTGCGGCTGCGGCAGGCGAGAAGGATAATGTCGTTGTCAACGCACCACACACTGCATTGGAGATTGCAGGTGAGTGGTCGCACCCATACTCACGCCACGAGGCTGCCTTCCCATTGGAGTGGGTTGCCAAATCGAAGTTCTTCCCTTATGTCAGCAAGATTGACAACGGTTACGGCGACCGCAACCTTGTCTGCTGCAATAAGGAGTAGCAGCTTTGGCGTAGACCAAAAAAATAGGGGCTGTTCAGACAGTCCCTATTTTTTGTATATGTATGTAAATACTCCTATATTACGCTCCTATATTACTCCCCTCTGCTACGCTCTACTTGCGAACAAAGTGCTCCATATATCCGTCGCCGCAGTCTAACATAAACTCTGTCTCGCTGACCAACGACACGACACCCGACTTACGCTCGCCATCGAGACGCAGTATTGTAAGACGTGAGCCTGTGAAGTTCCAGTCGAGAGCCATCGTCTCGTCATACCACTGACCGTAGTCATCACGAGCCTTCTCACGGTGCAGGCCCCTACCGAGGGTCTCGAAACGAATCTCTACTGTGCGGTCCTCATCCTCGAGAGCCACCACCTTATCGTTCATCTTATATTCTACCAAGCTCCAGTCGCCGAGCAGCTGCTCAATAGTCTGCGATGTAGCATCGTCGTTTTTATCACACGCAACCATACCGCCACAGAGCACCGTAGCGAGCATCAAAAAGAGTAACTTTTTCATAGTCTTAACCTTTGTTATATAACTTTGGCGTTACAAATATAAATATTTTTTACCAAAAATGTCATATTTTCCAAAAATCTCGCAAAATTTTTGCAAAAAGCAAGCCATACAACAACACAACACCTCAGCCCGACCAATAAAAAAAGTGCAACCAAGATTTTGATTGCACTTAAAATATGGGATATTAAATCCTAACGTACATAGTAGTAACGACCTTCTTCATCAGATAAAACCAACTCTCGCTCTGTCAATTTCTCTACTCTTGACACACTTTCCTCTCCATAAAATACAGCATACAACTTTGAGCCCACAAGCTCCCACTCAAAGTTAATCGTTTCAGGACCGTCCCAGCCGTAATCCTCATCATATTCACGAACACGCACAACTCCTGTACCATTTGACTTATAGGTAACAATCTCTTCGTAACCATCTTCCTCGGCATACCAATATCCATAGCCATTCTCATAACCTTTCTCAAAGGTCCAAGTACCTACTATCAGATTGTCGCTATCAATCTTAGCACTCTCGTCGCTGTCGCTACAAGCAACAAAACCGCAGCACAACATAGCTGCAAAAACTAAACAAAAAATCTTTTTCATAGTAAACAATGTTTGATTGGAATATTATTGAATCTTTAATATTATTACAAAGTAAAACCAACACCTACTTGGAATCCGAATACTACATCATCGGCTCCCGCACCATAAGATGCGTTCACGCCAAACCAAGGCAAGACCTTACCAAACTTAAGTGTTACTTTTGGCATAAATGCTGCTCCACAATTAAATTCGTCGTTGCTATATGCACCTAAGAAATTAAGAGATGTACTAACAGCTATATTCTCGTTTATTGCATATCCATAAGATGGGCCTATCAAGAAAATCGATGAAGCATATTCAGAATCAACTAATCCAAAATTGAAACCTACACGGAATTCTGCTCCAAAACCCTTATCTCCAAAAAACATTTGGCTTCCGACCATATAAAAACCTGTACCAGGCTCTTCAAATGGTGCAAAGTAAGATACTCCATACTCAAAAAAGTCGCCTACTGAATATGATTTTGTTGGTTGCAACTTTGCTGGCAACACCGAACTTTTTGACGTGCTTACACTCTCACTTACATTACCTGCAGCCGCTACATTATTTGCTGTGGTTGTGGAAGCAGCTGGGGAAGTGGTTTGACTTCTGCTTAAACTATAAATTTGCGATGTGTCGTCAGCTTTAACAACTTGTGCATCCACAGTTTTCGATGTCGAGACCTCTGAGACAACTTTTTTATCTTCTCTCGTCTTTGCAGACTTTTCCTTAGAATCCGACTTTTTCTCTTTCACAAAAGTTTGCATTTCGCCATTTTGATACTTTATGGCAAGAATCTTGTCGACTTCCAATGTAAATGTCGGACCATCCTGATAGCTCCACTTTTTGTACGTTACACTCTTCTTAGTTACCTCAAGTACTTTCACCTGAATCTCGTCAGAAGCCTTGTCCTTAAACACAATGATATCCTGTGAAAAGGCTGCAGGCGTGGCAAATAACACGACAGCACACACCCAAAGGAGTTTGTTAAACAATCTCATAACAATGTTGGTTAGTAACGCCCCGACTCCGGATGACGTGTAATATAAAAAAGAAAGTGTGGAGCCGATTCGTTTATCCGATCCGAGGTTCTGGAATACCTATGCAACAAATAAACAATACCCCACACCCGTATTGGATATGGCCGCAAGAATGCAGCCACGATTTAGACCAATACAAGGTGACGAGTGCGTTTGCTTCCCTGTTGCATTGAAATTTTCCAGATTTCGGACCAAGGAGAAAGCGAATACACTTTCACTAAAAAATATGTCTGTCGCCCACTGCGACATTACAAAGATACAAATAATTTTCAAAAACGACTGCTTACTAACACTTTATTCAAAAAATTGCACTCTTAGACATAAATTAAACTTTGAAATTTTGTTTCTCTCGTCAGAGTGTTTATCTTTGCAAAGCAAAGAAACAAAGTAAAATTTTAATACTGAGATAATATGAAAGTAGAAAACTCTAAGATGGTATCGGTGCACTACACACTGACCGTCGATGGACAGATAGCAGACCAGTCTCGCGAGGGACAGCCTCTGCAGTTCGTATGTGGTGCAGGTATGCTCCTGCCTAAGTTCGAGGGTGCTATTATGGGCAAAGAGCCAGGCGAGAAGGTATCGTTCACCCTGGAGCCTAAGGATGGCTACGGTGAGATTATCCCCGAGGCTATCGTAGACCTTCCAAAGGATATCTTTATGGTTGACGGTAAGTTGGCAGAGGAGATTCTCTTCGTAGGCAGCCAGGTACCTATGAGCGACGCCGAGGGACACCGTATGCTCGGCACAGTGAAGGAGGTAGGCGAGCAGACCGTGAAGATGGACTTCAACCACCCTATGGCTGGTAAGACTCTTAACTTCGATGTCGAGGTTGTCGAGGTACGCGACGTAACTCCTGAGGATCTCGCATCACAGGGCGGTTGCCACTGCCACGACTGTGGCGGCGACTGCGAAGGCGGTTGCGACTGCGGCAGCGATGACTGCAACTGCGGATGCTAAACCAGCGACACTAAACAAACACAAGGGAGCATCCGACAGCTACGTTGCGATACCCTTTTATGTAGAAGTTGTCTAACAAGAGCTAATTTTAGGCTTGCGAAGCCCGAAAAACCGCAGTTTACTTAGCGTAAATGAGGATTTTGAGGGCAAGCGTAACGACAAAGGAGCCTTGTTAGACAGCTTCTTTTCAATTGTCAACGATATGCACACTATAGCCTCAATAACCAATGCCCTGTTCTCGCCCACTGCCGAGTGGCGAACACTGCGTGGCGTGGTGGTGGAGGCTGAGGCGGCGGAGGGTGCTCGCTTCTTAGTGGGTAACTCGTCGGTTGTCGTGGCAGCACGCATCGAGGGTGAGAGCGTGATGATAAAGTGCTACACTCGCCACAAGCCTCGGCTGTCGCAGATTTATGGCAAGCGGTATCATCCCCAGGAGCTTGCTGTGTACAATATTATGGGCGAGCGACACTACGTCGACTGCGTGGTATATCCACGTATCGCAGGCACGCCACTCGACAGGGTGTTAGCCGACAAGCGGTGCGACATCCGACGCATAGCCAATGCCTTTGAACAGCTCTCACGCATACTCCTTGACAAGCCGTATGCTCACGGCGACATAAAACCCGAAAACATAATCCTCGCCGAGGATGGACAGATGCACCTCGTAGATTGGGATGCCGCCTTTGTGCCCGAGCTCTCGGGCGAGGAGGCGACGGAGATAGGTACAGCAGCCTATCAACATCCTCTACGCACAGCCAAGCACTTCAATGCCCACATCGACGACTACTCGATAGCCTATCTGCTCACTATGTTACGCTGGGCAGAGATAGACAGGAGTATACTTGACTCGTATCGTCTAAATTACAGCTTCTCTCCCTCGCCAAGCGAGATTTTTTCTCTCGACAGAACATTTGTCGACCACTTAGCCACACGCTTTGCCTCGCTGGGCAAAGCTCGTGAGGTGGCTATCGCACGTCTGTTGCTCTCGCCCACGGTGGCTCTGCCGACACTACGTCATCTGCTACAAGAGCCCATCGCTCGCACCGACACCCCAATAGAGGTCGAGCAGGAGGCAGGTAAGTGGGGACTTCGCTGCAACGAAGGATGGGTTGTGCCACCACTATACGACAGCATCTTAGAGCCTCGCCACGACATAACAATAGTGGGCATCGAGGGCTACTACTCCACGATAAGGCTCTTCTCTTCGGACATATACCCTTTGGGCAGAGCCTCACGACTCAAGCTATATAGCGATGGCAGCGTCAGTTTTGTGGATGAACAGGGCGAGCAACAGTTCGTTACGATAGACGACATCTTGCAATAACGGGGAAAAGCTATTATCTTTGTGTAGAATAACAACCCAATGTACACACAAGAGATTACACGAAAGCACCGAACAGCCTTCATTATCGCTATCGACCGCTCGGCATCGATGCAGGAGATGATACGTATGGGAAGGCGACAGATGAGTAAGTCTCAAGCGGTAACACTCATAACGAGCTCGCTCATACAGGAGTTTATCGACCGCTGTCGTCGTACCGATGCTCTGCGTAACTACTACGACATAGCCATCGTGGGGTATGGCGATGACCAGGTAGAGATGCTCCTCGGCGACGAGAACTTTGTCGCCATAGACAAGTTAGCCGAGCGTCAGGCTATGCCCTACGCTATAAGCTATGAGCAGTATGACGAGAGTGGCGAGCGAGAGAACGTGGAGCAAACGATGCCGCTATGGTTTGAGCCAAAGGCTATGGGCAACACACCGCTCTATGAGGCTTTTGTGAAGATTAAAGAGATAGTTCACAGCTGGTGCAGCGATGAACGCAATGCCGAGAGCTTTCCGCCGATTGTTATCAACATTACCGACGGTGAGTACTCGGACTGCAACCCAAACGACCTGAGAGATATAGCGGCAACGATACGTCGCGAGGGGACTCAGGATGGAGGGGTGTTGATGCTCAACATCCATCTGAGCCACGACAACGACCTTCGCTCGCTCATATTTCCCACAGCGGAGGAGCTCCGAGGTGCTAACCTCGCCACGCAGCTTATAGCCGAGCTGTCGAGCACTATGCCCGAGATATTCAATGCGGCAATAGCGGAGTTGAAGGGCAAAGAGCACAAAGCACCCTACAAGGCTATGGGATATAACGCCAACATCGTAGAGCTGATATCAATACTCAATATCGGCTCACGCAGTGGTCCAACACTACAGTAGAGCACTATGACGACGATATTTGCGTTTCGCAGGGCTTTAGAGAGTCCATTGACACATTTCGCAACGCTTCACTCGTTGCAATGGCTACAGAGCGATGTCATCCGCTCGACACTCTTTGCCGAGGCGAGGATTTTGCTCGATGAGAGGGAGTATCTGCTGCTGATGCCGCTCTCACCTATCTCGCTGCGATATGTTGAGCGATTTAGGGCTCCATCTCTCCACCTCTCGGAGTCAATAGTCCCCGAGTTGAAGGTGCTACGTGATGAGATGTATTATGAGGGTAGTCGTGGCGAGCGTATGACGTGCGACATACTATTGGAGCCGCTACCGCACGCCCTGCCATATAGCGATGCGGTGGCTATGGCAGCCGAGGATAGACACTATGCCGAGGTGCTTTGCGACAAGCTGCACCATCTGGAGAAGCTGTTACGTGCAGCCGACATATCGCACCGAAACCTGCGTAAGGAGAACCTGATGATAGATGGCGAGCACAACATCATCCCCATACGCTGGTACTACGCCACACAAGGCTATGGCGAGGACAGAGAGGCTCTGAAACAGTTGCGTGAGCAGATAGCAGTATCGTTGGCTGAGGGCACATATCTTGCGGAGGAGTATGGCACGTATAGCTGCTCTTCTGCAGCCACTGCATATCTGCACCACCGCCGAATGAGCGAGGGGCTGATAGCCATAGAGCACAACGAGCGGTGGGGTTTTATGGATGAGAGTGGGCGAGTGGTCATCGAGCCTGCTTTTATGTGGGTTAACGACTTCTACGAAGGGCGTGCCGAGGTGATGACAGAGTGCGGGATGGGACTTATCGACAAACAGGGAACATTCATCATACCACCTCGCTATAAGATAGTGGAGTTTGACCACCATAGCGGTTGCAGTAACGTGCTTACGGAGAGTGGCTGGATATGTTTCAACTACTCGGGAGAGATAATTGAGAAACAATAAATTATAAAACACAATAATTATGGAACACGTAAAATGTCTTATCATAGGTAGTGGCCCTGCGGGATATACCGCCGCTATCTACACATCACGAGCAAACCTCTCGCCTGTGCTCTACGAGGGTATCGAACCAGGCGGTCAGCTCACCACAACAACCGAGATTGAGAACTTCCCAGGCTACCCCGAGGGTATCACCGGCAAGGCTATGATGGACGACTTGAAGCGTCAGGCACAGCGTTTTGGTGCCGACGTACGTTTCGGCATCGTTACCGACCTGAAGACCGACTCACGCCCCTTCATCGCCACCATCGATGGCGAGAAGCAGATTGAGGCTGAGAGCGTTATCGTCGCTACGGGAGCTTCGGCAAAGTATCTCGGTTTAGAGTCGGAGAATAAGTTCCGCGGTATGGGTGTCAGTGCGTGTGCTACGTGCGATGGTTTCTTCTACCGTAAGCAGAATGTTGCTGTGGTAGGTGGTGGCGACACCGCTTGTGAGGAGGCTACATACCTTGCATCGATATGCAAGCAGGTATATCTCATCGTGCGTAAGCCTTTCCTGCGTGCTTCGAAGGCTATGCAGGAGCGTGTGTTCGCTACGGAGAACATCAAGGTGCTCTTCGAGTACAACACCGTAGAGGTGCTGGGCGACGAGGATGGCGTTACAGGAGTGCTCATCCGCCACTCATCGGGCGAGGAGCAGACACTCGACATCACAGGCTTCTTCCTTGCCATAGGACACCACCCCAACACCGAGCTCTTCAAGGGTAAGTTAGAGCTCGACGAGCAGGGTTACATCGTAACCACCCCTGGCACATCACGCACCAGCGTCGAGGGTATCTTCGCTGCTGGCGACGTGAAAGACCCACACTACCGCCAGGCTATCACAGCTGCCGGCTCGGGATGTATCGCAGCATTGGACTGCGAGCGTTATCTGTTGAGTAAGTAATGAGCATTAAGATAACCATACTCGGCAACGCATCAGCCAAGCCCACAGCTCACGCCCACCCCTCATCGCAGGTGGTGAACGTCAACGAGCAGTACTTCTTGGTCGATGCGGGCGAAGGCACACAGAGGCAGATGTCCCGTCTGGGCATCTCGCCTCTGAAGCTACGTGCCATATTTATCTCTCACCTGCACGGAGACCACCTCTACGGGTTGTTTCCGTTGCTCTCGACGCTGGGGCTCTACGGTCGTCGCACACCGCTACGCATCTACGCCCCACGCCCCTTTGGTGAGATGTTGGAGGGTTTTATGCGACTCTTTGAGCAGGATTTGCCCTACACACCCGAGTGGGTAGAGGTAGATACCACCAAGCACCAGATGATATTCTCCAACGACACCACCGAGGTATGGTCGTTACCGCTCCGCCACCGCGTACTCACCGCTGGCTACCTCTTCCGCCAGAAGGAGCCGCAGCTCAATGTCGATAAGTTTGCCATAGAGCGTTACTCGCTCTCGGTGCAGCAGATTGTAGCCGCCAAGCGAGGCGAGGACATTACACTCGATAGCGGTGAGGTCATCCCCAACGAGCGTCTCACCTACCTACCCTACCCTGCGAAGGCTTATGCCTATTGCTCCGACACCAACTACTCGGCACGTCTGGCTAAGTTGTGTCAGGGTGTCGACATCATCTACCACGAGGCTACCTACGCCGCTGCGGAGCGTCGCTTGGCACGCGAGCGAGGTCATAGTGCGACGGTAGATGCCGCCAACGTAGCCCTCAAAGCCGAGGCTAAACGTCTGCTCATAGGGCATTTCTCTTCACGATATAAGGATTTGCAGCCACTGCTGGCTGAGTGTCGCGAGATATTCCCTGCAACGGATATTGCTGAGGAGGGTGCTACATTTGAGATATAGATTTTGGTTAGAGGTGAGGCTGGAGCATTATATGCTATGCTCACTATCGGGCGTGCGACGCAGCTTACGCAGCTGATAGATGAGCAGCACCAGAGCCAGCAACATAGCCATCGTGTCGGCGATAGGTATTGAGTACCACACGCCATCCTGTCCCCAGAGCGGAGGCAGCACAACGAGCAGAGGCAATATGAATATAAGCTGACGTGTCATCGAGAGTATGATGGCACGTTTTGCTTTTCCTATATATTGGAAGAAGTTACCCACCACCATCGAGAAGCCCACGATAGGGAAGGCTATGAGTATTGTCTGCAAACCGTGTGAGGCGAGTGTTATGAGCTGTGTAGCGTCGCCCGAGCCATCCTCCTTGGCGAAGAGTCGCACCACATATTCGGGGAAGAGCTGACATACGAGGAAGCCGACCGTCGTTACTACGGTTGCCCAGCCGATGGTCATAAAGAGTATACGACGTACACGCTCATAGTTCTTCGCTCCGTAGTTGTAGCCCACGATAGGCTGCATACCGTGGTTGAGTCCCATAACCACCATCGTGAAGAGGAACGCCACACGGTTCACTATGCCATAGGCACCGATAGCCAGGTCGCCGCCATAGTGCTGCATCGTGTTATTGACAAAAATCACCACCACGCAGGCACAGCACTGCATCATAAAGGGTGCCATACCTATGCTGAGCGTACCTCGCACGATATCCCAATTAAAGCGGAAAGAGTCGCGACGGAACGAGAGGAAATTCTGTCGGTTGCTGAAGTGGTGCAGCTGCCAGCCGAGAGCCACCGTCTGTGCTATGACCGTTGCCCACGCCGAGCCCGCAATGCCCCACTTGAACACGAATATGAAGAGCGGACACAACACCAGGTTGAGCACCACCGATAGCAACATCGTGTGCATCGCCTTCTGTGGATAGCCCGTAACACGCAGCTGGTTGTTCAATCCTAAATAGAGGTGTGTTATTACATTTCCGATGAGTATAACACGCATAAACTCACGTGCGTATGGTATACTCTCATCACTCGCACCGAAGAGATAGAGCAAATCGTCGAGGTAGATGAGTCCCAGAGCCATAAACGCCACACCCATCACCACATTGAGCAGCACCACGTTACCCAGGATAAGCTCCGCTGCACGTTTATTACCCTGACCAAGACGTATCGACGTCAGAGCCGATGAACCCACGCCGACCATAGCACCGAAGGCTGCCGAGAGGTTCATCACAGGCATCGTGAGTGCCAAGCCCGAGATAGCCATCGGTCCCACACCCTGACCGACAAATATGCTGTCGATGATGTTGTACAGCGACGATGAGACCTGTGCGATGATAGCCGGCATAGCATATCGCCACAGCAGACTCGACAGTGAGTCGGTACCAAGTGAAAGGGGTGAATCCTGAGTCCTCATAAGCGAGGCAAAGTTACAAAAATTATCGTTTGGGTGTTCATCCTTAGGCTAACAAACACCTCTATCCTGCCATTATAATCCATAGAGCACGATATGCTCCGCATCGGGATAGCAGTAACGCAGGCTACGCTCCACGAGTCGCTCACCTCGGCGTTCCACTACGCCACGCACACTCTGCTCCGCAGCGTTTATCTCCACGATACGTATCTCGCGACGCAAATCCAAGCCCTCTGTGCCCGCCATCTTATAGAGCACCTCCTTTGCCGACCACACGATAGCTCGCTCCACATCCGAGTTAACCAACGAAATCTCCTCGGGGCTCATATATCGCTCGGCAACAGCGGCAAAACGTCGTTCGAGCAGCTCCACATCTACGCCACACTCGCGTGTCGAGAGTGCCACAGCCACCATATCGCGACAATGGCTCACCGAGATATGGCTGAACTCCGCATCTCGCAGCTGAGGCTTCCCACTCGGAAGATACTCTACCTCAAATTCTCTGCCTAACGCCCTCCGCAGCATAACTCGCCACGCCAAACGTTCCCGACGACGACTCTCTGCTGTGAACGGTGCTACCGCACGAAGGTCTGCCTCGTTAGCCTCAGCCAACAAAGCCTCCATAGGTGGTATGTAATCAATGATTAGCATTCTCTTCGCTCCAGCAGAATCGGAGCACTGCAACACACAAGGGGCATTACTCTTCATAGAGTTCCTTACTTATGACGACCTTAATCTTGTCGACACGTCTGCCATCCATCTTCTCGGCGGTAAAACGCATACCGTGTGCCTCCACCGTGTCGCCCTTCTTCACCAAGTCGCGACGCAGCTCAAGCATCAGTCCTGCCAAAGTCTCGGCTCTGCCCTGCACATCCTCAAATATATCCTCGCCGAGGTCTATCACTCGCTCGAAATCTATTATGTGAGTCTTACCATCGAAGAGATAGGTGTTGGCGTTGAGTCGCTCGTAGAAGCTCTCCTCGACATCGCTCTCATCGGAAATCTCGCCCACGACCTCCTCCAAGATATCCTCCAACGACACCAAGCCCTGCGTCGCACCATACTCGTCGACGACGATAGCTATGTGAATCTTATTCTCCTGGAAGTCGTGCAGCAGGTCGTCAATCTTCTTATGCTCGGGCACGAAATATATCTTACGTATAAGCTGCTGCCAGCCAAACTCATCACCGCAGTGTATGTGAGGCAACAAATCCTTCACGTAGAGGGCACCCTTGATATTATCCAAATCTTCGTCGTAGACCGGTATACGCGAATATCCAGCCTCGATGATGAGCTGCTTCACCTGCTCGTATGGGGTTTTGATGTCGAGAGCCACGATATCTATTCGTGGACGCATAATCTGCTCCACCTCGGTGTTGACGAAGTTCACTATGCCCGACAACATCTTCTTCTCCTCCTTCGATGAGCCGGCGGTCATATCTACCGCGTCGGCTAACTCCTCCATCGATATCTCGGCATTACGCGAAGCCATACGACTAATCTTACCTCCCGTACGCACAAGGATGTAGGATATAGGGTAGACAATAGCCGACACCACCTTTATCGGATAGATGACCATTCGTGAGAAGTTATAAGGTCTACTCTGCGAGAACACCTTAGGCAAAATCTCACCGAAGAGCAACAGCAGGAACGTAACGACAACCGACTTGATGATAAACTCAATGGTCAGCGACTCTGTCAGCATTATCATATCCAAAAAACGGGATGATGTGATAACGACACAGATATTCACCAGATTGTTGGCAATGAGAATCGTAGCCAGCAGCCTGTCGACATTTGCCAGCTGAGCGAGTATGGCGTGGTCGCGGCTATCACCGCTCTCCTCCATCTGCTGTTTCTCGCGGTGTGTGAGCGAGAATAGGGCAGCCTCGGAGCCCGACATCAGTGCCGAGAGACAAAGCAAGACAATCGTTACGACGAGCATAACGATTGCTTCGGACGAGATGCCCAGATATGTGATACTCAGTAAATCCAACTCTTATCCTCTGAATTATTTTATCGGATTGAACAAATCGCCCGACTCGGGTTGCTGCTCCGCAGAGCCTACGCTCATCACCTCCTTGCTGCGTGAGTGCGAGCTCTTCTCCACAATCATCTGCACGCCCTTACGTGTGTAGGTAGGAGTCTTGCTGTTAAGCTCGATATCCTTATATCTGCCACTCGTACGCTCCAGGACTGTCGGACCGTTAGGCACACGACGTGGGTCTTTGTTTACAGGGCTTACGGGACGTGCCTCCTCCTTAACCTGAGGCTCCTCAATCACCGCAGGCTTCACAGGCTCGGGGTCGAAGAAGTTTGTAGCAGGCTCTATCTGCTCCAGAGGCTGAATTAGTCGGTTGATATCGTTGTCATCCGAGAATCCCGTAGCTACCACTACGACCTCCAACTCATCCTCTGCCATAGGCTTCGAGCTGACACCCCAGATGAGGTTTGCCTGACACACCTCGCCATCGTCATTCTTATAACTTGCGTAGTTCTGGATGTAGTTCTGAACGTCTATCGTCTCCTGATAGGTAATAGAGTCTATATCATTCGCCGCGATGTTAATCAAGATATACTTTGAGCCCGCTATGCTGTTGTTATCGAGCAGAGGCGAGCAGAGTGAGTTACGTGCAGCCTCGTTGGCACGGTCTGCTCCGCGTGCCACACCCACACCCATATGTGCACGACCACTACCTTTCATCACACGCTTCAGGTCGGCAAAATCGACAACGATGTAGGCGTTATTTACGGTGATAATCTCCGAGATACCCTTTGTCGCCGAAGCCAAGATGTCATCCGCCTTATTAAAAGCCTGGCTGAATGGCAACTTACCGTAGAGGTCTAAGATGCTGTCGTTGTTGACAATAATGAGTGAGTCGGCGTACTGACGCAACTCCTCAATACCCTTTGTAGCCTGTGTAAGGCGTATGGGGCCCTCGCTTCGTAGTGGGTAGGTTACGTTGGCAATGGTCAGGATACCCATCTCCTGTGCCAGCTTAGCAATCACAGGCGACGCTCCCGTACCTGTACCACCTCCCATACCGGCGGTGATAAATACCATCTTGATATTCTTCGCCTCCAGACGCTGCTTGACATCCTCTATCGACTTGATAGCCAGCTCACGACCACGCTTTGGGTCGTTGCCTGCTCCCAAGCCCTCACCCAGAACGAGTTTACAATCCTCGGGGATAGAGAGGCTGTTCAAAGCTCTCTTATCGGTGTTACAAGCTAAGAACTCCACGTTGTGGATACCCATCTTCCACATATAGTTCAAAGCGTTACCACCAGCACCACCCACGCCGATAACCATTATTATCGAGTTGTCGGTCTTGGGCACATTTATCTCGTTAATCAAATCTTCCTGCATAGCTCTTCTCGTTTAGAAATCCTCCTCATTATCCTTCGCTACATCGTCGTAGTCGGCATCCTCCAAATCCTCCTCAGGGTTGCGGAATGCCTTCTGCAGCTTCTTGTTGAACCAACCGAAGAGTCCGCCTCGCTTCTTGCCCTCGGGGATGTCGTCATCAAAATCGTCGCTCTCATCCACATCTGCCGGCTTGGTCTGCTCATCAGAAGTCTCCTCGTGGTGTACAGGAGGCTGCACAGGTGCTGTGCTACGCATATTGAGTACAGGACAAGCACCATCCTTCGCACCACGCAACAGCAGCGAGATAGCCAGCGTCAGGTCGTTGCCTGCAACCAACTCTGCCTGCTCGGCATCGACACCCACCTCGGCACTTGCCACTCTCACATCAAGACCTGTAACCTTCTGGAAGAGCTCCGCCACACGTCGCATATTGGCACCACCACCCGTCAGGATGATACCACCGGCGAGCTTCGAGCGAAGACCCGTCTCGCGTATCTCACGCCACACGTACTCGGCAATCTCGGTCATACGTGCCTCCATAACCTTCTCGAGGTTGTAGAGCGAGATTCTTCGCGTAGAGCTACCCTTAACGATTTTCACCTCCTTGTCGGGCTCTGTTGTAACGATGGCTACACCTTGTGCCACCTTCAGCTTCTCGACAGTCTCGGCAGAGAGGTTTGTTGTGAAGTGATGAATATCGTTGTTGACTGCTGCACTACCGATAGGCAGCGAGGTCATATGACACAACACATTGTCGTAGTATACTGCGATATCGGTAACACCGCAACCCAAATCCACAATAGCTACACCCTCCTTCATCTCATCCTTCGAGACAAGACTCTCGGCGATGATAGCTCCGCTGGCATACAAGCCCTTGAGGTTGATACCCGCATTGATGAATACTCGACGCAGACGGTCTTTAGCCGCACGCTCACAGAGGATGAAGTTATACGTTGCCGAGAGCTGCTTGCTATATGCTCCCACAGGGCGAGCCAGCTTCACGCCGCTATCGTTCTTATACTCGATAGGATACGAGTCCATAATATACTCATCATCGGGAGCCTTCACATTGTTCATACGCTCCTCCAGCGACTTGATATCCTGCATCGAGATACAGTTCTCGACATCCTTCACAAAGACGTGGTCGGTGTAACGTGCCGAACGCACGAACTTACCCGACAAAGTCGCATAGGCGTCGGTAATCTTAATACCCAACGCACTCTCCACCTTGTCGATAGCACTCTTCAGAGCCTTCGACACAAGCTGATTGTTATCCACCAAGCCGGCAACCATACCCTCGGCAGCCTCACGTGCGATTGCCTCGATGTGGATTATATTGCTGTCGGTCAACGAGCCGACGGCAACGACCACCTCCGATGAACCGATATCCACGGCTACAACATAATTCTTCTTCTCCACTGTCAATATATTTTTTCTTTTCTTACTCTGCTACAACCATTTAGCGGCTACACACCACCTTCTCGGAATACTCCACCGACACCCGCCTAAACTCGTTCCATCCGACGTTGGTCAGACCCTCGTCGTAGAAACGCTTGAGATTAGCAAGTTTTGTCTCGATGTTGTCAGGCGTTCCAAACTCGATGATGAAACTGCCCGAGCGAGGTACGAGCCTGAGTGCCAGCTCCGAACTACTCGTAGAGTAGGCTTCAATCTGCACTATCTCGCTCCTCCAGAATGGAGTGCCCTCAATATACTCTACAAAGGTAATGAGTTTCACGAAATCTTCATATCTTTTGAGCAACTTTTTTTTCTCATTCTGCTCCGAGAGCTGCTTGGCAGCGAGTTTTGCTATCTGCTCGCCCAGCAAACGCTGCTGATAACGCACCGCCCTGACCTTCTGACGCTTCTCTGCCTGCTTATACTCCACACGCTTCGCATACTCCTCATCGGGCTCATCGTCATACTGCACAATACGCTGCTTGGCTATGCGACGACGCACTTTATCGAGCGAATCTATCTTCTGCTGGAAGGGTTGTTTCTCCTCCTCATATCGGGCTATCTCGCTGTCATACACCGAGATAACAGAGTCGACAACGCTCTTCACCTCGCCTCGGTAGCCCCGAGCAAAAGGTGGCACATATCCGCCACTTACCACAGGCACATAGATACTCTTGCCGGCAGGCAGAGTGTAGACATAGCCCTGACGCGTAACATAATGGTCAAAGCCCTGAGTATGAAGGCGAAAGAGCGGTGAGCGAGGTGTTACATCCACAAAAAGGGTACCTCCCCACGACAGATAAGCACCCACACTCTCGACACACTCCGCAGCACGCACACTCTGCTCCACACGATAGATGTCGACAGAGTCCAATTTCTCGCCGATAGCGACAACAGAATCGGCTGTTATCCAAGCGATTACATCCCTGCCTGTAATACAGCCATTACCGCTCTCATCACTCACGCAAACCTCGATATGCTGAAGAGGCGACGAGGCATAGTGCTCGGAGGATTTAGCAGCAAAAAAGATGATAAACCCTGCGATAAATGCCCACAACAGAGCGTAGAGAAGTATGTTTCGTAACTTATTCACCCCTTTTCGTAACTTATTTTCCCGCTTTCGTTGCTAATTTCTCGGCAATAGCCGCACAACAAGCATCAATATTACCTGCACCGAAGCTAACAACGACATCGGTATCTTTATAGAGTAGCAAATCTGCCAAATTCTCTCGTTCACATATCTCGCAAGGCACCGTTACACGCTCGGCAATAATCTCCGATGTGATACCCTCGATAGGCTCCTCACGTGCCGGATAGATAGGCACAAGCACCACCTCGTCGGCACAAGAGAGTGCCGCAGCAAACTCCACATACAAGTCGCGGGTGCGAGTGTAGAGGTGGGGCTGAAAAATGGCGGTCAGCTTTCGCTCGGGGAACATACCACGCAACGAAGTAATCGTAGCCTCCAGCTCCTCGGGATGGTGAGCATAGTCGTCCATATAGACCTGGCGAGGAGTATTGAGATAGAACTCGAAGCGTCGCTTGACACCCACATACTCAGCCAACGCTCGGCGAACAGCCTCATAATCAAACACCTCGCCTCGCTTACGTGCTGCACACCACATAGAGGCTACGGCAGCCACCGAGTTCTCGATATTCACCCAGCCAGGGATGCCCAGCGTACAATCCTCAACGACACCATCGGGCAACACCACATCGTAGAGGTAGTAGCCACCCTGCTGCAATCGTACATTGCGAGCATAGAAGTCGCAAGGCTCATCGTAGCTATATCGCCAGATATCAATCGCCTCGGGTAGTCTGATATCGACACCCTGCTTCAGCACTAAGTCGCCACCCCTTTTGATGAGGGCTGCAAAGTCGCCAAACGCCTCAACGACAGCCTCATACGTACCATAGATGTCGAGGTGGTCGGCAGAGACCGCAGTGATGACAGCCACATCGGGCTTAAGACGCAGGAACGAGCGGTCGAACTCATCAGCCTCGACAGCCAAACGGTTACCCTCGCCTAAGACAAGGTTGCCACCAAAGTTCTTCGAGATACCACCCAAAAAGGCACTGCCACCCATAGACGTAGAGCTGTTGAGCCACGCAACGAGAGTAGAGGTTGTGGTCTTACCGTGAGTACCTGCCACAGCCATAACATACTTACCCTCAGAGAGATGACCGAGCATCTGCGAACGCTTCTCTACCAAGAAGCCTCCCTCGGCGAAGAAACGCACCTGGGGATGTTCCTGCGGAACAGCAGGGGTATAGACAACCATAGTGGTCTCCCTATCGCGAAAAGCCTCGGGGATAGCATCCACACTATCCTCATAGTTGACCAAAGCACCCTCCGCAGCCAAAGCACGTGTCAGAGCCGACTCCGTACGGTCGTAGCCTGCGACACACTTACCCTCGTGGAGGAAATAGCGGGCGATAGCACTCATTCCGATGCCACCGATACCCAGGAAATAGATATTCTGAAAGCTCTTCATTACCAATATTTTTCAATCTCATTAACTACCCTGTCAGCCGAGTCGGCAATACCGAGCGAGAGGATATTCTCGCGGAGCGACTCCAGCAGAGCCTTATCCGAGAGCGTCTGCAACGCCAGCGGCATACACTCCCGAACAGCTACGTTATCCCGAACCATAAGGGCGGCATCCTTCTCGACAAGAGCCATAGCATTCTTGGTCTGATGATCCTCTGCCACATTGGGCGAAGGGACAAAAATCGTAGGCTTACCGACGAGTTGCAGCTCCGAGATGGTACAAGCACCACTACGCGAGATGACCAAATCGGCAACCTCATAGGCGTAGTCCATACGCTCGATAAAGGCACACTGGAAGATATTTTTGGTCGGATGCTCCGCCAGAAAAGCACGCATCTCCTGCTCATAATATTTACCTGTCTGCCAGATGACCTGCACCGGAGCCTCACCCTCGAGCGAGAGAATCCACGCCTTCATCATCTCGTTGAGAGTGCGTGTGCCGAGCGAGCCACCCACGATAAGCAGCGTAGGCACATCGGCTCTGAAGCCATAATACTCCAAAGCGGCATCGCTCTTCCCGCTCTTGGCAGCGAAAGAGCCTCGCAGAGGGTTACCCGTCAAAACAATCTTATCCTTCGGAAAGAACTGCTCCATCCTATCGTATGCCACACAGATGCGTTTAGCACCCTTCGAGAGGAACTTATTAGCCTTACCGGCAAAGGAGTTCTGCTCCTGCATAAGTGTCGGGATACCCATACGCTGTGCCATCCACATAACAGGGGCACTCGCATAGCCGCCAAAGCCCACAACGACATCGGCACGGAACTCACGGATGACCTTACGTGCCTCCCAGACACTACGCAGTGCCTTCCACGGAAGGGCTAGATTCTTAAGCGTCAGGCGACGCTGGATGCCTGCGATAGGCAGACCGACAATATTGTAACCCAGCGAAGGCACCTTCTCCATCTCCATCTTACCCTCGGCACCCACAAAGAGCACCTCGACATCGTCGCCCCACTTACGTTTCAAAGCCTCGGCGACAGAGACTGCAGGGTAGAAATGACCTCCCGTACCTCCTCCAGAGAGTATAACTCGTTTCATAGCGTTTTTCTTCAAAATATTTAACTCCTAACGTCCCCAACTATCGCGGTCGAGAGAGCGGTAGGTGATAGCTTCCGAAATATGTTGTGGCTCGATATCTGCCGTACCCTCCAAATCGGCAATAGTTCGTGCCACCTTAATGATACGGTCGTAGGCTCGTGCCGAGAGCTGCAACCGCTCCATAGCTCTATCGAGCAACGTACGCGACTGCGGAGAGAGCGGACACATATCACGCAGCATAGCCGACGACATCATAGTGTTGGTATGGATACCAAGCCCCCGAAATCGCTCCGCCTGGCGTTGACGTGCCTTAACGACACGCTGACGCACCTCGGCACTCGACTCCGCACGCTCCGTAGAGGATATCTCATCGATAGCCACAGGGGTAATCTCGACGTGAAGGTCGATACGGTCCATAAGGGGTCCCGAGATACGCCCCATATAGCGGTGGACAGCTGCCGCAGAGCAGGTGCACTCCTTCGTGGGGTGGTTGTAGTAGCCACACGGACAAGGATTCATAGAGGCTATAAGGGTGAAGTTAGAGGGGTACTCGACAGCATACTTGGCACGCGAGATAGTGATACGCTTATCCTCCAAAGGTTGACGCAGCACCTCCAGCACACTATGACCAAACTCGGGCATCTCGTCCAAAAACAATACTCCATTGTGAGCCAGCGACACCTCGCCCGGCTGCGGATTTTGTCCGCCACCGATAAGAGCCACCGGCGACGCCAAATGGTGAGGCGAGCGGAAGGGGCGATGAAGCATCAAGCCCCGACACGTACCCAGCTTACCCGCAACAGAGTGTATCTTGGTGGTCTCCAAAGCCTCCTCCAAGCTCATAGGAGGAAGGATAGAGGGCATTCGGCGAGCAAGCATAGTCTTACCCGAGCCCGGAGGGCCTATCATAATGACATTATGGCCTCCCGCAGCAGCTATCTCCAAAGCTCGCTTGGCGTGCAGCTGACCCTTGACATCGCTGAAATCATCGGCATAACGCTCCTCGGCAAAGAACTCCTCGTGGCGTTGTCCCACAGTAGGGGTAAGTGTACGTGCTCCATTGAGCACCTCGACAATCTCCGAAAGGCTACCCACGCCATAGATATCGACACCCTCGACAACAGCTGCCTCCTCGGCATTCTCCAGCGGTACAAAGATGCGACGTCTGCCCTGCGTACGTGCCTCAGCAACGATAGGCAACACACCCTTGACACCTCGCACAGAGCCATCGAGAGAGAGCTCGCCCAGGAAAAAAGCATCGTCGAGCGACTCCACAACGACCTCATCCATAGCAGCCAGGATAGCCACAGCGATAGGCAGGTCGAAGCCAGAGCCCTCCTTACGCAAATCGGCAGGAGCAAGGTTGACGACACACTTACGGGCGGTCATCTTAAAGGCGGAATTCTCAAAGGCTGAACGTATGCGGTGCTCACTCTCGCGGACAGCATTATCGGGTAAGCCGACAATAAAAAGCCCTAAGCCGCCGCCGGTGATACTCACCTCGACGACGACTTCGACAGCTCCAATGCCCGCGACAGCTCCTGTGATTGTACGTGTTACCATCGGAGAGATATTTAGAATGGAGGCTCATCCGTCAAAGGACGAGGCTGCTTGATGTCGATACCAAACTCATCACCACCATTGACCTTACCCAAGCCACCACCGAACTCACCCTCGCTGCCTATGCTGCTCGGAATCTCACGGTAGGCAGGAGCACCACCTCCATAGCGGTCGGCAGCAGTAGAGCCCTCGCCAGCATCCAGGTCGGCGAAGCGTGCCTGCTCCTTCAGGAAGCGGAGCTTACAGTCGGTAACCTCTCCATTACGGTGCTTGGCAATGATAATCTCAGCCATACCCGCAGTAGGAGTACCATTCTCATCGGTGGTCATACCGTAATACTCGGGACGATGGATGAAAGCTACAACATCGGCATCCTGCTCGATAGCTCCCGACTCACGCAAATCGGAGAGCTGTGGGCGGTGGTTACCACCTCGCGTCTCGGTGGCACGACTGAGCTGCGAGAGGGCGATGATAGGCACCTCCAACTCCTTAGCGATAGCCTTCAGTGTACGCGAAATCTGAGCCACCTCCTGCTCACGATTGCCTCGCGAATCGCTCGGACAGGTCATAAGCTGCAAGTAGTCGATGATGATAATCTCGATATTGTTACGACGCTTCAAACGGCGAGCCTTAGAGCGGAACTCAAAGACCGACAGAGCCGGAGTGTCGTCGATATGCAATGGAGCCAAGCCCAAAGGTTTGGTGGCACTCTCCAGATGCAACCACTGCTCGGGAGTGAGGCGACCTCGCTTGATATCCTTCGAGTCAAGACCCGTCTCGGCAACGATAAGACGCATCATAAGCTGCACAGCAGGCATCTCCAACGAGAAGAAAGCCACAGGCTTGTCGTAGTCGATGACCATATTACGTGCCATAGAGAGCACAAAAGCAGTCTTACCCATAGAGGGACGTGCCGCAACGATAATCAAGTCGCTACGCTGCCAGCCCAAAGTAACCCTATCGACAGAGTTGAAACCCGAAGGGACACCGATGAAAGCATCGGTATTCTTACTCGCCTCCTCAATCTGACGCATAGCCTTAGCTAACACATCGGATGCACTCTGCACAGCACGTTTGACGTGGCCCTCAGAGACATTGAAAATCTCCTGCTCGGCAAAACCAATGAGCTCCGTAACATCCTGCTCCTCATCGTACGAGCGACGCTGAATCTCGGTAGCCGAACGGATAAGCTCTCGCTGAACGTGCTTCTGGGCGATAATCTTGGCGTGAAACTCGACGTTGGCAGCCGAACCCACCTTCTGAGTGAGCTGGGCAAGATACTTCGCACCGCCGACCTTCTTCAGATTGCCTACGACCTTCAACTGCTCGGTAACGGTGTAGAGGTCGATGGGCTTCATCTCTACCGAGAGGTGCTCGATAGCCTCAAAAATAAGGCGGTGCTCCTCGGTATAAAAAGTCTCGGGGTGGACATACTCCTGAACAGCAATGATACTGTCCTGCTCAAGCATCAAAGCTCCCAGCACAGCCTCCTCAAGCTCGACAGCTTGTGGCGGTACAACACCATCGGGAGAGGTCTGCGTCAAATCCTCGTATGCCTTCTTATTTCGTTGTGAACGATTATACTCCTTAGCCATAGATATCAAAAAAGTGAGATGTTACGGTTTCGATGTTCAAAATTACTCTTTTTTCTGCCAACAGCCAAACTATCGCAGAGTAAAATATAAACATTCTGTTTATAGGGTTATAAACAGCGGTTGTGGATAAGCTCACAAAAGGATGATTTAGCGAATCTTATCGAAGCGACTCTTGCTCACCGAGAGCGTGGCAACAGAGAGTGTAACATCCTTCGCCGCAGCGAGAATGGCGTTGCCCATAGAGATGATAGTAGCTCCCGTAGTGAAGACATCGTCGACAAGCAACAGATGTTTGCCACACAACAGCTCGGGGCGGGTAACACGGAAGATACCCTCGACATTATCCCACCGCTCCGTCGCAGAGTGAAAGGTCTGGGAGGTGTTGTAGCGAGAGCGGCGAACAGCATTGCGGATGACGCTGACACCCAAGCCTTTAGATAAGCCATCGGCAAGATATTCCGACTGATTATAGGTGCGACTCAGGCGACGACGCCAATGCAACGGAACGGGGACAATAGCATCGATATCGCGGTAAAACTCACTCTGCCCAAGTTGCACAGCCCACCACTCACCCAACTCGCGAGCGAGATGAAAACAGCGATGGTATTTGATGTCGTGGATAGCTCGCTGCCAGCCACTGCCGTGGATATACCACACCATAGCCGAGGCGTGATGCAGAGGCATAAGTCCCCAAAACTGAGTAACCATAGGATTTTGCTCCACAAGATGAAAATTGGTCAACGGAGCAAGCATCTCACACAACGAGCAGATGGGAGGTCCATCCACAGGGATAGTCTCGCCACAGATAGGGCACGTGCGAGGCATAAGGAGATTGCTCAACCAAGAGCGGGCATCACTGAGGATCGACATCGACGGTAACATTTATTTTTTTCCACTCGGCAATGCTCGCCAGCTCCTCAAGACGTGAGAGCAAGAGCTGCTTGGCACGAGCCACAGAGCTGGTAATCTCAACCTTGAGCAAAATCTGGACAATCCACTCGCCACGGATGCGGTTGACATAGGGCTCGACAGGTCCGAAGACACGACCTCCGAAATGCTCACGCAGACGCTTGGCAAGTGTCGCAGCAGCCGAGCGAAGAGTCTGTGAATCAGAATATTTCAAAGTCAGACGGAGAAGACGCGAATAGGGAGGATAGCCCCACGTCTGACGCTCCGCCAACTCGTGGCGAGCCATAGCTACATAGTCGCCACTCTCAACCCACAAAATGACGGGATTATCGCGTTCGGCAGTCTGGATATAGACCTCGCCCTGACGCTCACGACGACCAGCACGTCCTGCCACCTGAGTGAGCAGCTGAAAGGCTCGCTCCGAGGCTCGGAAATCGGGATTGAGCATAAGATTGTCAGCATTGAGCACACCCACAAGCGAGAGTCTGCCGAAATCGAAACCCTTGGTAATCATCTGCGTGCCGACAAGGATATCAGCCTCGCCACGCTCGAACTCGCCAACGATATCACGATAGGCTCGCTCGGAGGTCGAGGTGTCGCTATCGAGACGCAAGACCTTATGCTCGGGAAAGAGCTCACGCACAGCATCCTCAGCCTTCTCGGTGCCAAAACCCATCATAGACAGAGGAGCTTTACACGAAGGACAAGCAGTAGGAACTGCCTCAGTATGACCACAATAGTGGCACTCCATACGCTGCGAAGAGCGGTGTAAAGTAAGCGTTACATTACACGACGGGCAACGCAAAGACCAGCCGCAGTCGCCACACTGCAACGAGGGTGAATAGCCTCGCCTGTTCTGGAACAACATAACCTGCTCGCCTCGCTCCAAAGCGGCAGAGATAGCCTGCTTGAGCTCGAGGTTGAAGTGTCCACGTCGCTCGCCTCGCTTCAAGGCTCGCTTCGTATCGGAGATGACAACGCGTGGCGGCACAGCATCGCCATAACGCTCCAAAAGCTCGGAGTAGGCGTACTTGCCCGACAGGGTATTATAGTAGCTCTCGAGCGATGGTGTCGCACTGCCAAGCAGTGCATTGCCACCTACAAGAGAGGCTAAAACGACAGCTAAATCGCGACCATTATAGCGGGGAGCAGTATCGCTCTGCTTATAGCTCTGGTCGTGCTCCTCATCGACAACGACAAGGCGTAAGTGTTTGAGAGGGAGAAATATAGCCGAGCGAGCACCAACAACAATCTCGCCACCCTCACTCTGCGAGAGGCGGAGGAAAGTCTCGGTACGACGCTGTGGCGAGAGCTTGGAGTGATATGCCGTAACACGCTCGCCAAAGACTCGCTCCAGACGTTCGATAAGTTGCGAGGTGAGGGCTATCTCGGGCAACAGAAACAGCACATCGCCACCGCGAGCAACAACATCGGCTATAAACTGCATATAAATCTCGGTCTTACCAGAGCCCGTAATGCCTCGCAACAGATGGGTAGTTACGCCTGCCTGCTGCGAAGAGCGAATATCATCGATGACACGTTGCTGAGCCACAGAGGGAGTGGGCAAAATAAAGGGGCAATCGTGGAAAGAGCCATAGCGTCGAGGGCGGTAGAGCGACTCGAGATAGCCTACACGACGCATCGTAAGCAGCAGCGGAGCATCGTAAGGCAGCTGATAACGAGGCACTACCCTCTCGCCACGAGTAAGCAACGCAAGCATATCGCCAAGCAACGCAGCACGACGTGGAGCACGTCGCTCGATACGGGAAATCTCCTCTCGGAGCAGGGTCTCATCACACCAACGCTCCGAGAGCTGCAAGCAGTGCTCCTGGCGAGGCGAGAACAGCTCATCGGAGAACTCCTCGATACTGCCTGCCTTAGGTTTGATGAGCGAAGGCAGAGCGATACGCATAACCTCGCCCAACGTACACAAGTAATAGGAGGCGACCCACTCCCAGAAACGCATCTGCTCACGACAGAGCAGAGGATGAGAGTAGAGGCGGCTCACAACAGACTTGAGGCGTTTGACATCGGGACGACGGTCAGTGATGCTCCAGACAATGCCCGTATAGTAGTTCTTGGCACCAAACTGCACAGCCACAGCGTCGCCCTCAGCAAGCGACATACCCTCGGGGATAGCGAAGGTGTAGGTGGGTTGTGCCAAAGGCAGGACTATCTCGGCGTAGAGCATCAGAGGCAATAATTAGTTATCTATATTATATATATGGTATAGGGCGGAGTAACCGCTCCAAAGGTCAAAGTTAGTAATCATTTGTGAGAATTTTGGCTCGGAAGGCGATTTTTTGTAGAAACTTATCTACTTTTGCATATCTGTTTAATCGTTGGAAGCTATGGCAGAGTTATATCCGTGGGGCGACGCACGCCGCTTCAACAGCTATGCAGCATACTTCCGCCGAACATTTGGCAGGCGGATGCAGAAAGTTACGATAAATGCAGGATTCACCTGCCCAAATCGTGATGGGAAAATCTCGACAGGAGGCTGCACATTCTGCGACAATGCCGCCTTCACACCCTCGTACTGCCAGAGCCACAAAAGTATAACAGAGCAGATAAACGAGGGAATAGAGTTTCACACACGCCGATACCGCGAAGCTGAGCATTACTTGGCTTACTTCCAATCATACTCAAACACATACGCCCCATTAGAGCAACTGAAAAGGTGTTACGACGAGGCTCTTGCACACCCAAGCATAGCAGGAATAGTTGTCGGCACACGTCCCGACTGCGTAGATGAGCAGAAGTTGGATTACTTCGCCGAGATAGCCAAGCAGAAATATGTCGCAATAGAGTATGGCATAGAATCGGTCTACGACACAACACTCCAACGCATAAACCGAGGGCACGACTTCGCAACAGCACGCCGAGCGGTGGAGCTCACAGCCGAGAGAGGCATACACTGCGGAGCACACTTCATACTCGGACTGCCCGACGAGAGCGACGCAATGCTCATAGAGCAGACCGAGGTAATAAATTCGCTGCCGCTGACAACGATAAAGTTTCACCAGCTGCAACTATTCAAAGGGACACCCCTCGCCGCAGAGTGGGACGCCCATCCCGAGAGATTTCGCTTCTGGAGCATAGAGGAGTATATCGAATTATTCACCGAGATACTGCGACGACTGCGTCCCGACATTGTCGTAGAGCGTTTCGCTGGCGAGTGCCCACCACGTTTTCACCACACCAAAGGGTGGGGATTGGTACGTAACGAACAACTTTTAGCAATGCTCGATAAAAGATTGGAGCAAAAAGGTGTACATCAAGGAGATATTTTTATATATTTGCACCCGAATTTTGATTTTACTACGAAAAAGTAAGCAAAACGCAGGAAATAGATTACAAATTATAAGTTACTTGGGTTATGAACAGTACAGTTAGAAAGTTGGCTATCGGCTTGAAGGAGTATCTGCTGATGGCTATCGGTATGTCGTGCTACGCATTGGGTTGGGTAGCGTGTATTATGCCTGCCGGAGGTATGGGTGGCGGTGCAACAGGTTTGTCGATGTTGATGAACCACTTCTTCCCAATGATATCTATCGGTACATTTGTATTCATAATAAATGCAACACTGCTGCTGATAGCAGGTTTCATAATAGGCTGGAAGTTCGGAATAAAGACCGTATACTGTATCATAGTGCTGTCAATAGCGATGGACTTGTGTAAGTGGCTCATACCGGATAACATACTCGTGGAGTATACCGAAGGAATTGACGCCAACTCGCTACTGCTGGTAATACTCGGTGCGGTGATGGCAGGTATAGGTGTGGTGCTGTGCTTCTCGCAGGGTGGCTCGACAGGTGGAACAGACATCGTGGCGATGATAATAAACAAATATCGCACAATAAGTTACGGTAGAATTGTTATCTCGAGCGACTTCTTCATCATCGGCAGCTCAATATTTATCGCTAACAACGTGGCAGACGGTATAGCGATGATAATATACGGATATATTATGGTGGGCGTATTTGGCTACACAGTAGACCTCATACAGTCGGGCAGCCAGCAGTCGAGTCAGATATTTATCATCAGCAAACACTACGAGCAGATAGCTGACGCCATAATAACAGAGGCTCACCGCGGTGCAACAGTGCTTGATGGCACAGGATGGTACACCAAAGAGCCAAGTAAGATAGTGATGGTGGTATGTCGTAAACGCGACGCATCGATGATACTCAAGACAGCACGCAAATATGACCCTAACGCATTTATCTCGATGGGCTCAGTAATGGGCGTATACGGTCAGGGATTTGAGGCGTTGGCGAAGATTTAGCTTCGCAATGAGGAATGAGAAAAGAGTAATTAGTAATTGACCTTTTATATAGCACTACGGGTAACCAAATTGGTTACCCGTAGTGTTTTTGTGTGGGAGTTGGAGGAGTTAAAGGTTATTAAGGGTTATTAAAGGATACTAAAGTCTACGGCGGAGATTTGGAAAGACCTAAAAGTCTTCCCTTAGTTGCTCTCGCTCGGCATAGTTCAAGCAAGCCTGACTCTACCCTCGCTTACTCACAACTTTCACCTTTCAGTTTTCACTTTGTATGTAACCCGGCGGCGACGATAGCCTCTGCAAGGCGGAAGTCGTCCTCATTGTCGATATCCTGGCTCTCGATGCGATCCGTAGCGATGATACAGGGGTTGAACCCTATGCGGCGGTGGTGTTCACGCCACACATCGGAACGAAAGACAAAGAGTGCAGACGTCTCAACGAACAGAGGTTCCAAATCCTGGGTGCGTGGCACATGCGTGAGCTCATAGTTAAGAGGCTTGCCCTGCCACCACGCAAAAGTCTGTATCTTCTCGGCAGTGAAAGCTGAGTCATAGCCCTCGTGCTGCACCTTAGCGACAGCCTGCTCGATAGTAGAGGTGCGGATGAAAGGTGAGGTGGTGTGTGCCAACAGATAGATGTCGGCAGCGACCTCTCGTGTGAAGGCATCGTAGATATCGCGACCGAGAGTTGTGTTGCTATCGAGGCTCTTATCACGCTTCAGGAAACGGACACCTTCGGGAAGGAACTCCCTAACACGCTCATCGCTGCAATAGACATAGACCTCGTCGATACCCTTAGCAGCAACGAGGCTCTCTGCCAGGTAGCAGAGCAGAGGCTTGCCACCCAACAGGCGGAGATTCTTGCCCTCGACACGCTCGCTATTGAGGCGGATGGGGATAAATGCTACGGTCTTCATCTTACGATTTTACTCTTTGTTTTCAAGGGTAGGTGGGAACTTGGGAGTCTCGGGCATAGCGGGAACAACAGGCACATCCGAAGTAGTTGACTCTACACCCTCCGAAGAGGCAGAGGCTGTAGCATCATCGGAGCCCGATGCTGAAGCTGCCCCCTGCACACCACCTGTCGGCTCAGCCAGACGACGCACAGCCGATGGGAGCAGGAAGTAGTAGATGGTCATAGAGAGCATACCCAAAGTAACCATCATATTGATGATATTATAGACAGAAAGGTAGTCCGAAGAGGTGATGAAATCATCCCAGAACGAATCACTAACGAGTGGCAGAACAGTCATCATCAGCATATAGATAACTCCTACAAGGCTGAAAACAGAGAAGAAGAATGCCAGGATAGTGAGGAAGAGACACCTGAGCTTAGCGGTGAAGACGACAAAGCAGACTAAAGCGAGTGTGGCAACAGCCACATCGGTCCAGACGGTGATGTCGTACATATCGATGTGGAGCGTATAGTAGCTGTCCCAATAAGCGGGAAGGTCGATACACGTAGTCGCAAGCTCATAAAAAGCCAGAAGCAACAACATAAGAGCACTGCGTCGCAAAACACGACAGTGCGGATGCACAACAATAGCCGCAAAGAGAAGCGTCATACCAAGTGCCGCAAGCGTCGGTAAGATATTGTTGAAGGTGTAGACCATACCGCCGGCAGTGAAAATATCTGCCGAGAGGATATCCACATCGGAGTGCTCATAGACCAAGCCCCCAACAGTGATGCTGCCAACCCACAGGGTGAGTAACATCAGAACCGTGGCTTTGAACTTGGAGAAAATAGTGATTGCTCTCATAGGCTCGGGAAAATAATAACACAACAAGAGGTGCTACAAAAATACGCAACCCGAAAGCGGAAACCGACAAAGCTCGGCCCCCGCTCACAGATTGCTTATGAGCACCAAAAACTACTTCTTGCCCTTAGGTGCAAGAATCATATTCATCTTCTTGCCATCGAGCTTAGGCATAAGCTCTACCTTAGCTATCTCCTCCAAATCGGTAGCAAAACGCAAGAGCAAAATCTCACCCTGCTCCTTGAAGACGATAGAACGGCCACGGAAGAAGACCGATGCCTTGACCTTGGCTCCCTCCTTGATGAAGTTCTCGGCGTGCTTGAGCTTGAAGTTGTAGTCGTGGTCGTCGGTCTGAGGTCCGAAACGAATCTCCTTGATGACAACCTTAACCTGCTTAGCCTTAATCTCCTTCGCCTTACGCTTCTGCTGGTAGAGGAACTTCTGATAGTCGGCAATGCGACACACAGGGGGTTCCGCCTTAGGCGAAATCTCGATAAGGTCGAGCTCCATCTCATCTGCCATCTCCAACGCCTTACGGATAGGTACCACAAGGTTAGGCTCGACATTCTCGCCTACCAAACGGACCATAGGTGCCGTAATCTCGTCGTTGATACGGTTGGGGTTGTCCTTCTCTTGTCTGCCACGAGCACCCTGCTGTGGAGGTCGGTTTCCTCCACCCATTGGACGTGGAGGAAATGGTTTTTGTGTAATTGCCAAATTAATAAAGTTTAAGTTAATTATTTAGTGGATGTTACTCCATCTTATTTGCATCAATCTCAGCCTGGACCTTAGCGGCTACGTGCTCGGCAAACTCGGCGATAGTCATTGAGCCCTTGTCGCCCTCGCCCTGAACACGAACAGAGACCTTGCCCTCAGCCTCCTCCTTCTCACCGACGATGAGCAGGAATGGGATACGCTTGAGCTCGTTGTCGCGAATCTTACGTCCAATCTTCTCGTTACGCTCGTCAACCTGGACACGTACATCCTTACGCGAGAGCTCGCGTGCCACCTGCTGTGCATAGTCGTTGTACTTCTCCGAGATAGGCAGGACAACAGCCTGGTCAGGGGTGAGCCACAATGGGAACTTACCAGCAGTGTGCTCCAGCAACACCGCAACGAAACGCTCCATAGAGCCGAATGGGGCACGGTGAATCATAATTGGGCGGTGGAGCTTATCGTCAGCACCCTTATATGTGAGGTCGAAACGCTCAGGAAGGTTATAGTCTACCTGGATAGTACCCAGCTGCCAGCTACGTCCCAGAGCATCCTTGACCATAAAGTCGAGCTTTGGACCGTAGAACGCTGCCTCGCCAAGCTCAACAGTGGTATTGAGTCCCTTCTCCTGGCAAGCCTGGATGATAGCAGACTCTGCCTTCTCCCAATTCTCGTCAGTACCGATATACTTCTCCCTGTTCTCGGGATCACGCAACGAAATCTGAGCGGTATAGTTGTCGAACTTCAACGTGCGGAAGATATAGAGCACAATGTCGATAACCTTCTCGAACTCCTCCAACAGCTGGTCGGGACGCACGAAGAGGTGAGCATCATCCTGTGTAAAGCTACGTACACGTGTCAAGCCGTGCAACTCACCCGACTGCTCGTAACGATAAACAGTACCAAACTCTGCCAGACGAACAGGCAGATCCTTATATGAGCGTGGCTTAGAACGGAAAATCTCACAGTGGTGAGGACAGTTCATAGGCTTCAAGAGATACTCCTCGCCCTCGAATGGGGTGTGGATAGGCTGGAACGAGTCCTTACCATACTTGGCATAGTGGCCCGAGGTAACATACAAATCCTTGTTACCGATATGTGGGGTGATGACCTGCAAGTAGCCATACTCCTTCTGAATCTGACGCAAGAAACGCTCGAGACGATCACGCAGCTCGGCACCCTTTGGCAACCACATAGGCAAGCCCTGACCTACACGCTGCGAGAACATAAAGAGCTCCAAGTCCTTACCCAACTTACGGTGATCACGCTTCTTTGCCTCCTCCAACATAGCTAAATACTCGTCGAGCATAGACTTCTTGGGGAACGATACGCCATAGATACGGGTAAGCATCTTGTTCTTCTCGTTACCACGCCAATAAGCACCGGCAACAGAGGTGAGCTTCACTGCCTTGATGACACCCGTGTTAGGGATGTGTGGTCCACGACACAAGTCGGTGAAGTTACCGTTGGTATAGAATGAGATGGTGCCATCCTCCAAATCCTGGATGAGCTCCACCTTATACTGATCCTGCTTCTCGGTGAAGGTCTTCAACGCCTCCTCCTTGGATACCTCGGTGCGGATGAGCTCCTCCTTCTGGCGGGCAAGCTCCATCATCTTGTTCTCAATCTTAGGGATGTCAGACTCGGTGATAGCAACAGGAGAGTCTACGTCGTAGTAGAAACCATTGTCGATAGCGGGTCCGATACCGAACTTAATACCCGGATAGAGAGACTCCAAAGCCTCTGCCAATAGGTGAGAAGAGGTGTGCCAGAAGGCGTGCTTGCCCTCGGCGTCATCCCACTTATAAAACTTAATTGAGGCATCCTCCTCAATGGCACGATTCAAATCAACGGTCGTGCCGTTTACACCTGCAGCAAGTGAGTCGGCAGCTAAACGAGGGCTGATACTCTCTGCTACTTGGTAAGCCGTTGTTCCCTTGGCAAACTCTCTTACACTGCCATCGGGAAAGGAAATCTTAATCATAGTTGTTTTAATAGTTTTTTATGTTTTGAGGTCATCCTCGCTTCCACAATTACGAGACGGAATACGGGGATTTTCCTCCGGAAAATTAATTCAAAATTCAAAATTCAAAATTTTCTAATAGCTAAAATAAAGGGCTACTAAAGGCTACTAAGGGTTATTAAAGTCGCAATAAAAAACTTTTTACATTTCAGTTTTTCGTTTTTAGTTCGTTACTCCTCAACCTCGGGGAGTTTCAAATCCTTGACCGAGACATCTCTACCCTTCTCACGCTCGAAATGTTGCAGCGGCTTGGCATTCCATCGCTCCCACGCCTCACGGTTGCGGACAATATCTATCGCAGCATATATCGCATTACGCATAGACTGAGCATCAGCCTTAGCCTTACCCGCAATGTCGAACGCTGTGCCGTGGTCGGGTGAGGTGCGTACAACACTCAAGCCCGCAGTGAAGTTAACACCATCGGGTGAGAGAGTCTTGAAGGGGGTGAGCCCCTGGTCGTGGTACATAGCAAGGACAGCATCGTACTTGGCATAAGCACCACTCGCAAACAACCCATCGGCAGGGAATGGTCCGAAAGCCAGCACACCTGACTCAAAAGCCTCGACAATAGCCGGCTGGATAATCTCCTGCTCCTCCGTGCCGAGCATACCACCCTCGCCAGCGTGAGGATTCAACGCCAAGACAGCGATACGCGGCTCGACAATACCGAAGTCCTGCTTCAACGTATGACGTAGCGTGTTGAGCGAAGCGACAATCTTCTCCTTGGAGAGCGACTTTGCAACATCTGCCACCGGTATATGGATGGTCTGCAAACCTACACGCAGACGTTCGCTACACATAATCATCATAGGCTCGCCCTCGGCGTGTGCAGCGACAAACTCGGTATGTCCCGTAAAGGCGAAGTGCTCGCCCTGTGCCATCTCCTTATCTATCGGAGCGGTAACCAGAGCCGCCAACTCGCCCTCCTGCAAATCGACAATAGCTCGCTCCAAAGCCTCGACAGCCGCAGCACCAGCCTCCTTCGCAGGCTCGCCCGCCTTAACGACAGACGGCGTGCCACACTCCACAAGATTGACCTTACCACGACGTGCCTCACGTGCCGAGCCCACGACATTGAACTGAACACGACCACACTCCTCATCAAGGGTGGCAGCATAGTGCTTCGCGACCGACTGTGAGCCATAGACCACAGGGGTGAAAAGCTCCACAATACGACTGTCGCCCAACGTGCGGAGGATGACCTCCCAGCCTATACCATTGGTGTCGCCCTGAGTAATTCCTATCTTTAGTTTATAATCTGACATAATCAATTGTTTCAGTTTCAAAAAGCAAATATACTAATAATTTCCAATTATTAGCATTTTTTGACCTATGATGGGATAAAATTGTCGATTTTTAGGGAGAGTGAAGGGAGGCGAAGAGAGATAAAAGGGGGCAAAAGGGGCTAAAAGGGGTATTAAAGAGCACTAAAGGATACTAAAGTCGCAAAAAATAGAACAGCGAGGAGGAGGGCTCCCCCGCATATTAGCGATTGAAAGAGCCTATCGTACGCAGACGACGCTCGAACTCCTCTCGCGTTATGCCCTCGCGGTAACGTATACGGGAGCGGTAGTTGTAGATAGTTGACAGCGAATAGTGAAGCAGCGAAGCTATACGTGGCGTATCGCTAATACCGAGTCGTATCAAAGCAAAAATACGAAGCTCAGTATTGAGATACTCACCTTTGCGAGGGATAATCTGAGAGTCCTCAGCCAGCAGCTCATTAAGCTCCTCAACGAAAGTGGGATAGAGTCGCAGGAATGTGCTATCGAAGAGATTGTAAAACTGCTTGAGCTCGGAGTGCTCCAACTCGGGAGTATCCAGCTGCTTACGTAGCTCCTCAGCCTTGCCCGCACGGAGCTGCTTGAGGATTTGTCGACGCTCCGCGACAATCTTATCGATATGCTCGGAGCAGACCTGAAGAAAAATACCAATATACTCCTCCTTGACACCATTAGCCTCGGTAATCTGCACATTGAGCTTGGTGAGTCGCTCGGTAGCCTCACGCAACTCCTCAACAGATGCCTGCTGGCTCAGGTTGACATCTCGCATCGTGCGTCGCACATCACGCAGACGTCTATTCTGGAAGACCACGTAAATCAACAGCAGCACGACAACGATGACCAACGCAGTCAACAGATAGATGTACAAACGGTGCTCGGCTGCCATACGCTCGGTATAGGAGTGATAGCCCTTCTCTATCTCGGGCAAAATCATAGCATCCTGCCAAGGTCGCAGACGCGAATTGAAAGCCTGGACATCGTCCATAACAACACGCATATATCGCATAGAACGCTCGACATCGGTACGCGAATAGTGTGAGGCGATACTCTTGAGTGCCGCATAATCGCGTATGCCAAGTTGCATATCGACGAGTGCCGACCGTATCATCCACTCGATAAAGCCCTGACTATTACTCTTATTCTGCTCGACAAGAGCCCTCATAAAGGCGGCAGTAGCCCACTCGCGAGAGAGCTCGGGTACCTGCTCCATAATCTGCTGCGTGAGCTCTACGGCAGCATCGTCATCACCTCGCTGAACAGCACTCCACAACTCGGCACAGCGAGCCGTATAAGAGCCTATGTCGCTATGGCGTAAAATCTCACGATTGTAATACTTCGCCAACCGCAACGAACGAGAAGCCTGCGTAGCATCGTTGGAGTAGAGACGCAACTCATCGTTGAGCTTCTGCTGCGAGATATAATAGTCCAAAAGCATCGGCTGAGGGAGCGACAACGTGTCGACGTGCGACAAAATCTCTGACGCCTCATAATAGAGTCCCGTAGAGGCATAAAAGTGAGCAAGACCTATCGCTGCACGCTCGAAAAGCAACATATCGCCTAAGGTACGAGCCAACGATAAATTCTGCTGATAAAGGCTGATAGCCGAGTCTGCCTGAAAAGTTATATACTCCTCAATCAACCGCTCGTTGAGAGCATACAGACGCTCCGCCGAGCTCGACTCGCTCTTGTAAAGAGCCATCAATGACTCGATACGCTGCACACGATTAGCCCGATAGGTATCACGCTGCTCGATACGATTGTCTAAAGTGATTATCAATTTGTCAATCTCTCCGTCTGCCGCCACAGGAGCAGATAACAAAACCAGACTCAAAGATAGAATTGCTGTTAATTTTCTCATTCGAATAATGGATTACGGAGTACAAAGATAATAAAAAATTTGAAACACAGCATAGCCCTCAAAAAGTTAAATAATAACAGCAAAATCAGCCCTTAAAACCGCCGTTTTTAACTCTTTTTTAGTCCTGCGAATTTATATTTTTGAACGCTTGCCAAATGTTAATCGCATAATAATCAAAGTGTTAATATTTAAGAGCATTTATATTTTTTTTCTCTACGAAAATTCATTAAAAAACATTATATAAATTTGTATAACAAACGATTATTTGAAAAATAACTCTAATATTTTTTAATTTTTTTATTAATTACCAAACTATCTTTACTAAAACCCTATCTTATGAGAAAGTTTTTTACAAAACTGATGTCACTGGATAACAAGCGAGGTATAGTTACCTCTTTGTTGGTAGTGATGTTGCTGTCATTCGCTACTGCGGCTGACGCACAAAAAAGGGTCGTTACCGGTAAGGTTGTAGACTCAACCGGTGAACCTGTAATTGGTGCAACTGTTATCGAGACAGGCACAATGAATGGTGTTGCGACTGATGTGGATGGTAAGTTCTCTATCTCACTCCGTGAGAATGGCAACGAGCTTACAGTGGAGTCTTTGGGATATGTATCACAGAAGGTGAACATATCGGGTAAGAGCAACGTGAACGTTGAGCTTGCTGAAGACGCAATCGGTATCGAGGCTGTCGTGGCTATCGGTTACGGTCAGGTAAAGCAGAAGGATTTGACAACAGCTGTATCGGTTGTTGACACTGACGACCTGGACCGCCGCCCTATCACCTCGGTTTCGGGAGTATTGCAGGGTAAGGCTGCCGGTGTACAGGTACTTCAGCCTAACGGTGCTCCAGGCTCAGGAATGGTTATCCGCGTGCGTGGTGCATCTTCTATCGCTTCGTCAAACGACCCATTGTATGTTGTTGACGGTGTGCCTGTAGGTGAGGGTGAGTACGCTATCGCATACCTCTCTCCAAACGATATCGAGACAATGCAGGTATTGAAGGATGCATCATCGGCTGCTATCTACGGTTCGCGTGCTGCAAACGGTGTCGTTCTGATTACTACCAAGCAGGGTAGCAAGAAGGATGGTGCTTTAGTTACATTCTCTACTTTCGTAGGTATCTCTAACGTAACTAAGACTTTCGACGTACTGAACACACAGCAGTATTTGGAGTTGCAGGAGGAGATTGGTCTTATCAAGGGTCTGCCAACAACTCTTACCGACCAGACAGACTGGTTTGATGAGACATACTCAACAGGTGTTAACCAGAACTATCAGTTCTCACTCTCTGACGGTGATGAGAAGGGTGCTTACTACGTAGGTGGTGGTTACACCAACGAGAAGGGTGTCATCAGCACAACTTCGGCAGAGCGTTTCAACGTGAAGGTGAACTTCGACCGTAAGATTCGTAAGTGGCTCACAGCTAACGCATCGGTTGCTTACTCACACTATACAAGCAAGGGTGGTATCATCTCTGGTCAGGGAGGTAACCGTGCGGGCGTAGTTGTTTCAACAGTTACAACTCCTACTTACGCTCCTATCTGGAACCCAGATGCTCCCGAGCAGTATTACAACAACTTCTACGGTGCTACAATGACTTCTCCTCTGGAGAATATGGCTCGTACAGACTACAACAAGGGCGTAACAAGCCGTCTGTTGGCTACCGGTGGTTTGACATTCAACCTCTACGAGGGTCTGGTATTCAAGTCAACAGTATCGGTTGACTCTCGTTGGGTACACAACTCTTCATTCCTCGATCCTATCCGTACAACTTATGGTCGCGAGCAGCAGGGTACAGCTTCTGACACTCGTTCAGAGGACCGTCGTATGATTTACGATAACATCCTTACTTACAACCGCACTATGGGTCGCCACGAGATTGAGCTTATGGGTGGTACATCGGCTACTACATCTATCTGGGAGGAGCTCTCAGGTAGCCGTAGCTACTTCTCAGCAGGGCACAACAACGCTATACCTAACATCAATGGTGGTAACAACGGTGGCTTGCGTGGTCAGAGCTACGGTAAGTCAGAGTGGGCTATCATGTCATACCTGGCACGTGTATCTTACAACTTCGACCACAAGTACCTCTTCACCGCTAACTTCCGTGCCGATGGTTCATCAAAGCTGGCTCCAGGTCATAAGTGGGGTTACTTCCCATCATTCTCTGCTGCTTGGCGTATCTCTGGCGAGAAGTTTATGGAGGATGTGAAGTGGATTGACGACTTGAAGCTCCGCGTAGGTTGGGGTCAGACAGGTAACCAGGCTGGTTTGAGCGACTACGGTTACTTGCAGCAGTACAACACAAACTACACTAACTGGACTGAGTCAGGACACTCACAGGACGTTCCTACATTGGGTGGTCAGTCAAACATTAAGAATGAGGACCTCACTTGGGAGACTACAACACAGACTAACGTCGGTATCGACTGGTCGATGTTCAACCACCGCTTGGAGGTTACTTTGGACGCATACTATAAATATACTAAGGATATGTTGATGTGGGTACCACTGCCATCACCTTATCCATCAATCATGCGTAACGAGGGTGAGATGTCAAACTGGGGTTTGGAGCTCGCTATCTCTTCACGTAACATCGTTCACAAGGATTTCAACTGGACAACAGACTTCAACATCTCACTCAACCGCAACGAGTTGGAGAAGTTGGATCTTCAGCAGGTTTACTACTACTCGAAGACTGCCGATATGACCAACGACTACGTTGTTCGTATGACTCCTGGACACGCTCTCTCGAAGTTCTGGGGTTATATCTCTGACGGTGTTGATCCTGAGACCGGTGATTTGATGTACCGCGATATCAATGGCGACGGTCAGGTTACTCCATCGGATAAGACCTGGATTGGTAACGCTAATCCTAAGTTCACATTCGGTATGACCAACAACTTCTCTTGGAAGGGCTTGAACCTGAATATCCTTATCACAGGTTCGTATGGCAACGATATCTTCAACGCATCACGTATCGAGACTGAGGGTATGTACAACGGTTACAACCAGACTACCGAGGTTTTGCGTCGTTGGAGAATTCCTGGTCAGATTACCGATATACCACGTGCTACAACAAGCAACTACAACGTACGTAACTCAACTCGTTGGATTGAGGACGGATCTTACCTAAAGGTTAAGAACATCACCCTCTCTTACGACATCCCTTGCAAGCGTTTGGCTCATCTCCACATCTCGAAGATTCAGCCTTACATCACATTGCAGAACTTCATCACCTGGACAAACTACTCAGGTTACGACCCAGAGGTTAGCCAGTCGACATCTGCAACATCTATGGGTATCGACTGGGGTACATATCCTAACGTTCGTACCGTTGTCGTAGGTCTTAATGTTAACTTCTAATGATTAATAAGGAGAATACAGATATGAAAAAGTTATTTATAGCAATTAGCGTGTTCGGTCTGGGTGCAATGCTCTCATCTTGCAACTTGGAGCTCTTCCCAGAGACCGGCTACAATGAGGGCAACGTTGAGGTACCTGAGGGTAACGAGAACGAGAGTGCCATCAAGACTAAAGCGGATATCGAGGGTCAGCGTACAGCGATGTATAACTGGCTGCGTGGCGATTTCCAGGATGCTAACTATAAGCATCTGACTGCTAATGCTTGCCGTGCAGACGATGCTTACGGTGCGGGCGATAGCGGTAAACCAACCGAGATGGAGGCTAACACCTTTACTTCGGATAACGAGTTCCCAAGTACTTTCTGGACAGGATTCATGAGCGGTGTAAGCAAGGCTAACAATGTGATTTGTAACCTTGACGCTGTGAAGGAGAACGACCCTACTCTCTCTGAGACAGAGTATAACCAGTGGATGGCAGAGGCGTTGTGCGTACGTGCATATATGTGGCTGCTGATGACTCAGTATTTCGGTGATATCCCTATGCTGACAGCTATCCCACCTGCAATCAACGCTGACAATGTAGAGGAGGTTTATCCTTTGTACTTCCCTAAGCGTGTAGACGCTGAGACTTTGAAGGCTCAGTTGGAGCAGGACTTGGCATTTGCTTGCGAGCACGCTCCAGAGCCACAGTCAGTAGAGAAGGACTTTGCATCGAAGGGCTTCGCTCAGTATCTCGTAGCTAAGATGTACTCACTCAAGCAGTATCGCGACTGGAATAAGGTTAAGGCTGCTTGTGAGGCTATCGAGGCTATGGGTTATCAGCTCGACCCAAGCTATGCAAACTTGTGGGCATACGATTTGGATGCTGAGACATCTATGCACAACAACGTAGAGTCTATCTTCGAGGCTGGTTACGATAAGCCAGCAAGTGGTAACTGGTTCTTTATGATGTTCTGGCGTAACCACTTCAAGCCTGAGGATTCATTCAGCTGGATTAAGTGGTGTACTCCTACCCGTAACCTTGCTGAGGCATACGACGCACAGGGCGACACCGAGCGTAAGAACATATCTATCCGCTGGGACAAGTGCGACTGGGAGCAGTATTATCCAAAGGACAACTACGCATTTATGGGTAAGATTCCTACCAACATCACTGTAATCTATCACGCACGTCTGGCTGACGTATTGCTGCTCCACGCAGAGGCTTTGGCTAACTTGGGCGACGCATCGGGTGCTATGAGACTCGTGAACCGCGTTCGTGAGCGTGCCAAGATTGCAGCTCTTCCTGAGAATGTAGGTGTTGAGGAGGCTAAGCTCTACGTATTGAACGAGCGTCGTCTGGAGCTCGCATACGAGGGACACCGTTACTTCGACCTGATGCGTTTCGGTGAAGACTTCTCGAAGCTCAAGGAGGTACACGATGGCGGTAATGTAAAGGGCTCAGCTTCATACGACGAGTGGTTCGCAGTGCGTACTCCTCTGAGCGATGAGCGTGTAATACTTCCTATCCCAACATCTGCTTTGGATGAGAATCCAAACATCGAGCAGAACCCTGGTTACTAATATATATTAAAGTAATAGGATGATTAAATTGAGTAAATTTATGTTTTGGGCGGTGGCACTCCTGCTTTCGACAGGATGTGCTTCCTGCTCAAGCAATAGCGACAATGGCGGCGAGGAGCCACAGCCAACACCTCCTACACCTCCCGCAGAGGAGTCGTGCGATGTGGAGGCTTACGTTACATCGGAGAACTTGGCGTATCGTTTCACGAAGATTGATACCAGGTTTGCTTCGGTGAGTATGTCGCCTTCGAAGATTAAGTTGGACCCAACGGAGACCTATCAGGATATCGACGGTTTCGGTGCAGCTTTGACAGGCTCATCGTGCTACAATCTGATGAAGATGTCGGCAGCAGACCGTGCTCGTTTCCTGAAGGAGACCTTCGACCCCGAGGAGGGTATGGGCTTTAGCTTTATACGTATGCACATCGGTGGCTCGGACTTCTCGATGGATGAGTATACCTGCTGCGACAAGGAGGGTATAGAGTTCTTTGAGATTCCACAGATTGAGCGTGAGGGTATATTCCCTGTGCTGCGTGAGATTATGGCTATCAACCCTAATTTGAAGATTATGGGCTCGCCCTGGTCTTGCCCTCGCTGGATGAAGGTTAACCCTAACACTATGAAGGCTCCTTACAACTCGTGGACAAGTGGTCGTCTGAACCCAGAGTACTACGACGAGTATGCAGAGTACTTCGTGAAGTGGGTGCAGGAGATGGAGGCAGAGGGATTCCCTATCTTCGCCATCACAATGCAGAATGAGCCTCTCAACCACGGTAACTCTATGTCGCTCTATATGCCTTGGGAGGACCAGCTGGCGTTTATCAAGCACTTAGGTCCTGCTTTTGAGCGTGAGGGTATCGACACTAAGATTTTGCTCTTCGACCACAACTACAACTACGACAACAAGTCGGGTCAGGAGCGTTATCCTTTGCACATCTTTGCTGACGCTGAGGCATCGAAGTATGCTGACGGCTCGGCTTGGCATAGCTACGGAGGACACGTATCGGAGCTGGATTACATCAACAAGATGGCTCCCGACAAGTCAATCTACTTCACCGAGGCATCTATCGGTACTTGGATTGGCGATGGTACCTGGAAGGGCGTGTTGAAGTCTTGTATCCTGAACGACTTCGAGCATAACTTCCTCGGCGTGTTGTCTCGCAACGGTAGCGGTGTTATTATGTGGAATCTGATGCTCGACCAGGATCGTAAGCCTTTCCGCCCAGGCGGTTGCTCGACCTGTTTCGGTGCAGTACAGATTAACAATGGCACTTACAGCTACGAGTCGCTCGAGTACAGCTCACACTACTACGATATCGCACACTGCTCGAAGGTCGTGAAGGCTGGAGCAAAGCGTATCAAGAGCTCGGGCTACACAGCTGACGGCTTGACCTACGAGGCATTCCTTAACCCTGACGGTTCATACGCTGTATTGGCGTTGAATCGCTCTAATAAGGATATCTCGGTAGCATTCCAGGGTCCTGCAAAGGGATTCCGTTTCACCATTCCTGCAGCGTCAATTGCGTCATTGCGTTGGAGTGAGAATTAATTATGAACAAACAAAAAACAATAGTTTACTATGAAAATTTTGAAATACATCGCACTTCCACTCTTGGCTATCGCTACAATGGTGGGATGTAAGGATGATCCCGAGTTGCGTGTAACAGACCAGGGCCCTCAGATGAATGTTGTGGCTGTGGACGCTGAGGCATATTTCGGTAGTAACATCCACTTTGAGGTTTCGATGAACGACGTTCGTCCACTCTCTACACTCAAGGCTCAGCTCTTCTTCGACGAGGAGATGGTAGCAGAGACTGTTATCCGTACAAAGACTAACGGTACTTATGAGGGTACTGTTCTGGTTCCTTTCGCTGCGGAGATTCCTGACGGAACAGCTAAGTTGGCTTTGGTAGGTCAGAACATCGAGTTCGGTTTGACAACTATCGAGAAAGAAGTAGCAGTTTACCGTCCACAGCCTGATAAGATTTACTTCGTATCAGGCGACCAGGAGTATGAGATGGCTCGCCAGAGCGGTTACCTCTACTCTGTAACTGCAGAGTTCCCACAGAAGCCTAAGGGCTACTTCCGCACAGACGAGTTGGACGTTGATGGCACTATCGCTACTTTCGGTTGGAAGAGCGGTGCTATCGCTTGGGACTCAACAGCTGATATTCCACTCAGCAACGCTGTGGCAGGTGAGTATCCTATCACATTTGATATGTTCTCATTCGAGGCTACTCCATTCCTCAAGCTGATGTTTGCTGGCTCAGAGCTCGGTCTTCGTGATGGCTCTGACTCTCAGTATGTTGCTGCTGTTGCTTTGAAGCAGGGCGAGACTTACACTTTGGAGGGCTTGGATATCTCGGCTTGGACTATCGACCCAGACTGGTTCACATCTAACGGTGATGGCTCGATGGTATGTAACGTAATTGACGGCTACTACCTCGTACAGTTCGATACTGCTGCTGAGTATGTATCGGCTATGACTTGCGACGCTGCAGGTGTTCCTGCAATGTTCGACACTGCAACTGGTAAGGGTGCTTTGTACCTCGTAGGTGAGGGTCTTGGTAAGCCAAACTTGGCAGGTGCTCCAGGATGGGTTCCTGAGAAGGGCTTGTGCTTGGCTCCTGTGGCTGCTGATAGGCATCAGATTACTGCTATTGCCGGTTTGTCAATGAAGGCTGACGGTATCAACTTCAAGTTCTTCGGTCAGAACAATGGCTGGGGTCCTGTTGAGTTGAAGGGCGATATGCTCTCTTGCACAAGCGACCTTATCCTGGTAGGTCAGGGTGTTGATGGATACGACTCTGGTAACGTATATCTCCAGGAGGGTAAGACTTTCGAGCCAGGTGGTGTTTACACATTCACACTCACTTGGAACGGTGGCACAGGCACATTCGCTGTTGAGAAGGTTGGTCAGGTAGAGCTTCCAAAGGAGGACTTGACAATCAACGGCACTCTGCTCGAGCAGATTGACGCTGCTAACTACGCAGGTGTATTTGAGCTCAAGCAGGGCGATATGCTCATTCCTGGTGGCTTCGGCGACTTGACAGCTTGGTACGCTGATACTAACTATGTGAGCTTGACCGCTCAGGGCTTGCAGTTCTTGCCTGTTGATGGACACTACAAGATTTCTGTAAACACCGATACTAAGATGGTTCTCTTCAAGCGAGTAAATGCTGACGGAACAGACGCTACTCTCGCTGACGATGGCTCAGGTGCTATCTGGTTGATGGGCTGGGGTACAGGTCTTCCATCATTGGACTTCCAGTTTGGTTGGAATCCTGGTGCTGCTTACTGTATGCCTGAGGTTGAGCCTGGTGTATATCAGTTAATAGGTTTGGCTGGTCCTGAGACGGGCTCTTCAATCGGTCAGTATTTCCGTTACGACTATCTCTCATTCAAGTACTTCCACCAGAACGGTTGGGGTGGTGAGATGACAGCGGAGAACACTACTCTCGTTAGCGACCTGATTGCCGTTAAGGGTAACCTTGAGTTGGCTGATGGCGTACAGCTTGTAGAGAATAATGCGTACTGCCTTGTAATCGACGCTTCGGCTGGTAAGGACAACGTGGTTGTTACTTTCACCGAGGTAGAAATATAAGTTTCTCTTTTTGAGAAAAATGCCTAACTTTGTGGGGCGTGCCGCTAATGACACGCCCTGCATTGTATAGCAAACTAAATAACAGAATAACTATGAAACTTAAAAAACTCTTTTATGCTGCGGCTCTCTTTGCCGTAGGATGTGCTACAGTGCCAGAGAAGGCTGAGATAGCTGTATATCTGAACGAGGATGCTCCGTTAGAGGAGCGTGTCGAGGATGCGTTGCAGCGTCTGACACTGCGTGAGAAGATTGATTTGATTCACGCACAGTCGAAGTTCTCATCGGCGGGCGTAGAGCGTCTGGGTATACCTGAGGTGTGGTGCACCGATGGTCCTCACGGAATACGTCCGGAGGTTATGTGGGACGAGTGGGACCAGGCAAAGTGGACAAACGACTCGTGTACAGCATTCCCAGCACTCACCTGTCTGGCTGCGACGTGGAATCCAGAGATGTCGGCAAAGTATGGTATGGCTATCGGCGAGGAGGCTCGCTATCGTGAGAAGGATGTGTTGCTCGGTCCGGGCGTGAACATCTATCGTACACCGATGAATGGCCGTAACTTCGAGTATATGGGTGAAGACCCACTCTTAGCATCGAAGATGGTTGTGCCCTACATCCAGAACGTGCAGAAGAATGGTGTGGCGGCGTGTGTGAAGCACTTCGCACTGAACAACCAGGAGATTGAGCGACACGGAGTGAATGTAGTAGTGGATGACCGTGCTCTGTATGAGATTTATCTGCCAGCATTCAAGGCGGCAGTACAGGAGGGCGGTGCCTGGGCTATTATGCCTGCGTATAACCGCTATAAGGGTCAGCACTGCTGCCACAACCAATATCTGTTGAACGACATCCTCAAGGGCGAGTGGGGCTTCGACGGTGTAGCTCTCTCGGACTGGGGCGGCGTACACGACACACGTGAGGCGGCTCTGCACGGATTGGATATGGAGTTTGGTTCGTGGACAAACGGTCTGAACTGGGGTGCAAGCAACGCATACGATATGTATCATATGGCAGTGCCTTATATGAAGGCTATCCAGAGCGGCGAGCTCACAACAAAAGAGCTTGATGACAAGGTGCGTCGCGTTTTGCGTCTGATATTCCGTACAGCAATGAACACCCGCAAGCCTTTCGGCTCGATGAATACCGAGGCACACTTGCAGGCAGCACGCGACATAGCAGGCGAGGGCGTTGTATTGCTCAAGAACGAGGGCGAGGTGTTGCCTGTGGATTTGGCTGAGGCAAAGACCATCCTCGTTGTGGGTGAGAACGCTATCAAGATGATGACCGTAGGTGGTGGCTCTTCATCACTCAAAGTGCAGAAGGAGTACACTCCGCTGGAGGGTATTCAGCGTTATGTAGGCGACAAGGCGACGGTTCTCTACGAGCGTGGCTACGTGGGCGACGTTACAGGCGAGTATAACGGCGTGAAGTCGGGTCAGGATTTGAGCGAGAGTCGCTCTGCCGAGCAGCTTATCGCTGACGCAGTGGCAGCAGCCAAGAAGGCTGACGTGGTGCTCTTCTTCGGTGGTCTGAACAAGAAGGAGGGTCAGGACTGCGAGGGTGCAGACCGCTCGGAGTATGCTCTGCCATACGGTCAGAACGAGGTTATCGAGGCTTTGGTTGCCGCTAACAAGAACTTGGTTGTGATAAACATATCGGGTAATGCGGTGGCTATGCCTTGGGTAGAGAAGGTGCCTTCGATTATGCAGGGCTGGTTCCTCGGCTCGGAGTCGGGTAACGCATTAGCACAGGTGATATTCGGCGAGGTAAACCCATCGGGACACCTGCCATTCACATTCCCTGTACGTCTGGAGGATAACTCGGCACACTCTGTGGGCGAGTGGCCAGGAGCAAAGGATGTGCACTACACAGAGAGCATATTCGTAGGTTACCGCTGGGCAGATAAGGAGCAGCTGAAGGCGTTGTTCCCTTTTGGACACGGATTGAGCTACACCACATTTGAGGTGGGCGAGCCAGAGGTTAGCAAGAGTGCCATCAAGCAGGGTGGCAACGGTAAGATTACCATCAAGTGCGAGGTGCGTAACACAGGCAAGCGTGAGGGAGCAGAGGTCGTACAGCTCTACATAGGCGACAAGGAGTCATATCTGCCTCGTCCTGTGAAGGAGCTCAAGGACTTCGAGAAACTCCACTTGGGGGCTGGCGAGAGTGGCATTGCCGAGTTCACCATAACCGAGGAGGATTTGAAGTTCTTCGACGATAAGAAGCACGAGTGGGTATCGGAGAAGGGAGAGTTCACAGCTTACATCGCAACATCGGCTGAGGAGATTCTCTACACCGTAGATTTCTTGCTCAAGTAGGAAATCAATTCCCAACAATACGAAGCACTCCGATAATTTTTGTCGGAGTGTTTTTTTTGCTAACTTTGTGTTGTAATTCTACAACAGATGACTAAAGCCGAGATACAATTTGTCCGCTCACTTGCCGATAAGCGGGTGCGTGATGCCGAGGGGCTATTTATAGCCGAGGGCGAGAAGCTCATCGAGGAGATTATCTCTTCGCAGCTGCCTATACGCCATATATACTCCACACACAACGACTTTGGAGGTCGTGCCGAGATGGTCAGCAGCAAGGAGATGGAGCGTCTGTCGCAGCTAAAAACCGCATCGCAGTGCGTAGCCATCGTAGAGAAGCCTCGCTGGAAGATGCCTGCCGTAGCCGACGCAAAGCGGCTGTCGTTGGCGTTGGATGGAGTGCAGAACCCGGGTAATATAGGTACGATAATACGCTTGGCGGATTGGTTTGGAGTGGAGGATATATTCTGTTCGGAGGAGTGTGCCGACTGCTTCAATCCCAAGGTCGTACAGGCGACGATGGGGGCTATATTGCGTGTGAGGGTACATTACGTAGAACTTGCTGCCCTACTGCAGCGTACCGCAGCCGAGGGCACTCCTATATATGGTACGATGCTCGATGGCGAGAACCTATACGACTCGGAGTTTGAGCCGCGTGGTGTGATTGTTATGGGCAACGAGGGACAGGGCGTAAGCAAGGCGTGTCAGCAGCACTTCTCGCACCGACTGCTCATACCCGCCTACCCTGCCGACCGTCAGGGCTCGGAGTCGCTGAACGTAGCAATGGCGACGGGCATCATCTGTGCTGAATTCCGTCGCCGACTACCAGAAAAATAAAATCTCAATTTATACCTATCTCTCGGGGCTACATATTGGGTAAGGAGCCTCACATTCTTAGGCTACCTGAGTGCGGTGTCGATGATATCAATACGTCGGCGAAGAACGGATATCATCCTCTCGACAGCGGCATCAAATGTCAGTTTCTCATCACCATTGATATCGGTGGAGATACTCCACAGAGCAAAATTACGCTGCCACGAAAGGCGGATATAGTCGCTCTCGGTAGCGATGAAATCGAAAATCTGCTCGAAGCGAGGCTTCAGAAGAGCCCATCGCTCGCGAGCTAAGGCTGTGAAAGCCTCATCCTTGAAGAGACGGTCATACCACCACGCCCACTGGATGAACAAGCCCCACTCGGCGTGTGGCGAAGCCTTGAAAGAGAAGGTGCCCCAATCGAAATCCCACACAGGGCCTGCAAAGAGCTTACCATTGCGGTCTTTGCTCAAATAGACACTACCAGGGTTACCCAACTCGTGGTTGACACATATCTCATAGATGAGCCAATAGTCTACAAACGACTCTGGGTCAATATATTTGACATAGCCGCTCTCCGCATCGGCGAAATCGCCGCCATAGAGCACCGACTCGACCTGGGCGATATGGCTCTTAATCCAGGCGAACTGCTGCTCGGTCAAATCCTCCTCATCGGGATACTTGACTGCGAAAGGTGTGCCACTCGCACCCTTCCACTGCCATACGTTATCGTAGTGGAAGTCGAGCTCCAGAAGGTAGCCTCCCGTAACAGCCTCGCCACTATTGTCGGTGGTCTCCATCTCGGTGATGTCGACACGATTCTCGTCGACCTTGATGTGCTCCGTAAGAAGATATTGTCCGAGGTGCTCGCCATTGAGGAAGAGCTCTACAAACTCGCAACGTGGAGTCCAGGCAAGGGAGGTATACTCCGCAAGACGGTAGGCTACGCGGTTGCGTAACAGCGTGCGGTCCATATAGTTAGCAAGCAGACACCAACGCTTATGCTTGGGCATACCCATAACCGACTGCTTCTTCTCCAACTTGAGATTATAAGGTTTCTTCTCGTAGCCCCAGGTGGAGTTGCCACGACCTCGGATAGAGAGCTCGACAGAGGTCATATCGTCGAACAAGCCCATACCATCGAGTGTCATAACGGAGCCCTCAACCCACTCCTCCTTAGACCACACGCCCACACCACCAGGGGTGTTGATACTCATAACGGGGAGTCCTGTAAAGCAGCTCAAATGGAGCGTATAATCGGTGGTGTTGCCCTCGTACTCCACACGAAGCGTCGCATCGCTGCGAAGGTTGATTTTGGCTTTGGCATCGTATGGCTCGCCATTGATGCTAAGCGTCTCATCCTCAATGCCCTCGATAGTTACAACGAACTCACGCAGGGCTATATAATCGTCAATATGGGCGTTGTAGCTATGGTGAGAGCCGTCGTAGGAGAAGTGGACATCGCTACTGAGCGACGGGTTGTCTGCTCGGCGTAGGCTGATATTGTATACACCACCTACAAAATTGCTGCTTCGCACCGTAACGACATCGGAACGTACCAGCTCGCCCGATGGTAGTTTGATGACAAGGTTGACATCGACCTTATAGGGTACGCCATCGCCCCTATCCCGTAACGTAGCACGATAGTTGCCCACGCCCTGAGCCAACGCCACACGCTCCAAAACGAATAGCTGAGGCTGCTGCGTAGGTTTATCGCTCAGACGCAGCTCTACCTGACACCCCGCAGAGCCTACCTCATAGTCAAACTGAGCCTCACAATCCTCGACACTAAAGCTAAAGTCGGCACTACCTCCAACCGAGATGACACACTCATCCGTAGAGCAGACAATACTACGTAGAGCGACTTCACGAGGTGGAGTCGAAGAGTCCTCGCTACAAGCCGTAAAAGCCATAAGCAGAGAAAATAGGAGATAGTAGAGGGTGTTTCGCATAACTGAAAAGGTTGGTTAGACATCTACACAAAATTAAGGAAAAAGGCAATATCGTGGCAGGCGGAGAGGATGTGGGAAAATAAAGGTGGATTGGCTGGAGTATAATGTGTTGTAAATAAATAGTATAGCAAAAAATAAAAGTGGATAAAAAATGGTGTAGATAAGCTTTTTCGTTGTAACTTTATGGTATGAAAAAACTATACCGACATATCACGACGTGGCTACTTGCCACAGCAGGCTTTCTGTCTCCTCTCACACTATGGGCACAGAGCGAGAACATACTCAAAGAGTTGGATAGCACATTGGAGGCTGCCGAGCAATTTGTAGAGGCTCGACAGACCAACATTGACGCTATAAACAGTATGTTAGAGGGCGACAATCTATCGCTCCAGCAGCAGTACGACATATACAAAAATCTGTATGAGCAGTATCTGTCGTTCCAATTTGACAAGGCGATGGAGATGCTCGACCGCCGATATGAACTCTCGGTACGTATGCGAAACAGCACCCTCATAACGGATGACCAGATAGACAGAGCTATGCTCTACGCCACATCGGGTATGTACTATGAGGCAGGAGAGATGTTGTCGGAGCAGATAGATACACTCAACCTGCAACCCTACCAAAAGATAAACTACTACGTGGCTCAACGCCGCTTCCACACAGACTTCCGCCACTACACAAGCGACGCAGAGAGCCGCGAGAGGTCGGATATGAAGCGAAACTACTACTGCCAACGCATATTGGAGATGACAGATGAGGAGGACCCTGTGCACCAATATGTGAAGGTGCATATACTCACCGAGGAGGGACGCTGGGAGGAGGCAGAGGTGCTCAATATGGCGTTACTATCGAAATATCAGCCTAACGAGCACGAATATGCTATGTACGCATACGACCGTGCACGCATACTCGAGGCTTTGGAGCGACGAGAGGAGATGTGCGAGTGGTTTGCACGCTCGGCAATGGCAGACATACGCACAGCAACGAAAGATAATGCAGCACTGTGCAGCTTAGCGAACAGCATACTCGAATTCGAGGAGGTGGAGCGAGCATTCCGCTACGTAACAATATCGCTCAACGACGCTCTGTTCTACAACGCAAAGCTACGCCCCTGGCAGATATCGGGCATAATGCCCCACATAGAGAAGGCGTACCGCGAGAAGGAGGAGCAGCACAAAGCACACTTGGTGAAGCAGCAGAAACACTCCTGCTTCTTAGCGATGATAATATCGGTATTGGCGATAGCTCTCCTGGCACTATGTTGCTATATGGCGTGGCTGCTACGCTCATCACATCGCAAAGCACGACAGATACGTCAGATGAATGAACATATAGTAACGACAAACGAGGAGCTGAAGGTGCTCAACGACAAGCTGGCAACGGTGAACAGCAACTTGGGTGAGGCAAATGCTGTGAAGGAGGAGTATATAGCCCTATTCCTGGCGATGTGCTCGGACTACATAGATAAGTTTGCCAAGATGCAGAGCGGAGTGAAACGTAAGCTCTCGCGTGGTAACATAGCCGAGTTGGAGCGTGAGCTATCATCATCGAAGCTGATGGATGAGGAGCTGAAGAACTTCTATCAGATGTTTGACGATGCGTTCCTGAACCTATATCCCAACTTTGTGGATGAGTTTAACGCACTGCTCAAGCCAGAGGCACACATAGAGCCTAAACGTGGCGAGTCGCTCAGCACAGAGCACCGTATATTTGCCCTGATACGACTTGGCATAACAGACTCTTCACGCATAGCATCGCTGCTGCGTTACTCGGTAAATACGATATATAACTATCGTGCACGCACGAAAAACTTTGCATTGGGCGACAGAAGCAGCTTTGAGGAGAGGATAAAGACAATTGGTAAATGAAAATAGCGACCTGCCATTGCAGGTCGCTATTTTCATTGTGTGCTCTGTGATTACTTAACCTCGAAGCCGAGAGCCTCGCCCGAAGCAGAGTCGCCGGCAACCCACAACTCGAAGCGTCCTGCCTCAACGACATACTCCATATTGTAGTTCCAATAAGCTAAGTCGCTGACAGGGATGTCATACTCGCAACGACGTGTCTCACCAGCCTTGAGCGACACACGCATAAAGCCCTTGAGCTCCTTGACAGGACGAACAACAGAGCCTACGAGGTCGCGGACATAAATCTGGACAACCTCCGTAGCATCTACCTTGCCCGCATTGGTCAAATCGAAGGCTATATGGATAGTATCCGACTTATCGTATGTCTGCTTGTCAATCGCGATATTATTATACTCGAAGGTGGTGTATGACAGACCATAGCCGAATGGGAAGAGAGGGCCGTAGCCCGAGTCGAGATAGAACGAGGTGCAGCCTAAAGAGGTCTGGCCCGCCTTGAGCGGAATATCGTTCAGGAGAGTCTCGTTACCCAAATTTGGACGACCTGTCATAGGGTGGTTGTAGTAGAAAGGAGCCTGACCAGAATCACGCAGGAAGGTCATAGGAGCCTTGCCCGAAGGGACAGCCACACCAGCCAACAAATCGGCAAGAGCCTCGCCACCCATAGTACCCGGATGGAACGAATAGAGCATAGCGTCGCACTGTGCCAAATCACGCTCGATAGTCAAGGCACGACCCGCCATAACAACGACAACGACAGGCTTGCCCGTAGCGTGCATAGCGGCGATAAGCTCGCTCTGTGCACCCTGCAAATTGAGCTGCGAAAGGCTATGAGCCTCGCCCGAGAGGATAGCCTCCTCGCCCACGAAAACGACAACAGCATCAGTCTTGCGAGCTGCCTTCTGTGCCGCCTTAAATGACTTGGTATCGTTATCGCGGCTATATGCCAAAGTGGGGACATTGATGACGTTGAAATGAGCCGACAGAGCCTTCAGAGGGGTAACGGTATACTGCTCCTCGCCATCGAAAGTCCAGGTGCCGAGCTGGTCGTAAGGAGCATCAGCCATAGGGCCGGTAACAAGGATAGTGCTACCCTTCTTCAGGGGCAACACATCACCCTCGTTCTGCAGCAGGATAGCCGACTCAACAGCACACTGCTTGGCAGCAGCCAGATGCTCGGGAGCATAAGCCACCTTACGTGCCAAAGACTCATCGACATAAGGATTCTCGAACAAGCCCAAGCGGAACTTAAGACGCAAGATATTACGAACGGCATTGTCGATAGTTGCCATAGAGAGCTTGCCCTCCTCAACGAGAGTCTTGGTGTGGGCGATAAAGCCAAACGACATCATATCCATATCGACACCCGCATTGATAGAGATAGCGGTGGCATCCTTCAAATCCTCGGCAAAACCGTGCATAACCATCTCACCCGAAGAGTTCCAATCGGTAACGACCATACCATCGAAGCCCCACTCCTGACGCAACACATCCTTTAGGAGCCACTTATTGCCCGTAGAGGGGACTCCATCGACATCGTTGAACGAGGTCATAAGAGTCAATGCTCCAGCCTCGATACAAGCCTTAAAAGCAGGGAAATAGGTGTTACGCAGCGAACGCTCCGAAATCATAGCGGTATTGTAGTCGCGGCCACCCTCGGCAGCACCATAGCCCACGAAGTGCTTAACGCAGGCAGCCAAACAAGTAGGGTCGTCGAACTTCTCACCCTGATAGCCCTTAACCATAGCTACACCCATCTGTGAGTCGAGATATGGGTCCTCACCAGAGCCCTCGGCAACACGTCCCCAACGTGAGTCGCGTGCTATGTCGAGCATAGGCGAGAAGGTCCAGCGGATACCTGCTGCGGTAGACTCCACAGCAGCAACACGTGCTCCACGCTCAACGATATCGGTATCGAACGTAGCAGCCATACCGAGCGGAATAGGGAAGATGGTGCGGAAGCCGTGAATGACATCGCGGCTCACAAGGAGCGGAATACCCAGACGGCTCTGCTCGACAGCGATACGCTGGATGGCATTGACCTCGACAGGGTCGACGATATTCAACACAGAGCCAATATGACCTGCGGCAATCTCATTGCTGAACTGAAGACCGCCAGAGACCTGATTCATCTGTCCAATCTTCTCCTCGAGGGTCATCTTCTGCAACAGCTCCTCGACACGCTGCTCGATGTCAGCCTGTGCCATAGCCACAGAGCTACAAGCAAGGGCTGCAAGGAGCAAAACAAAGTGCTTAAGTTTCATAATATAGAAGTTTTACGGTTATTCAATCTTCTGGAACACACGCACATAGTCAATCTCGTAGGTGGTAGGCAGGCACGTCTCATCGACGCCCTCAGCACCGCCCCAATTACCGCCCCACGCGAGGTTGAGCTTCAAGTAGAACGGAGCGTTGAATGGCCAGGTGTCCTTATTGCCCCGACCGTCGTTATTGAATGTGAAGTGGAGCTTGCCATCGAAATAGAACTTCAGATACTCGGGTGTCCACTCGCAAGCGTAGGTGTGGAACTCCGAAGTGGCGGTAGCAAGATAGAGCTCGTGGGTCTTCTGCGTGCCGATAGAGTGATAGTAAGCCTTACAGTGGATAGAGGAAGAAACGAAATTCTCGTGGTAGCCTACGTGCTCCATAATATCTATCTCACCATCGTCGGGCCAAGCACGGAAGTTCTTTGGCATCATCCAGAATGCTGGCCAGGTACCTCTACCCTTACAGAGTTTCAATCTGCCCTCAAAATAGCCATAAGTCCAGCCCTCGACGGTGTTCATACGTACGGAGCGTACCTTACCGTCAATCTTCTGTGCGGTAATCTTCAGCGTGCCATCCGACACCTCGGCGATACGTGTGCCATTATACTTGCCGCCCGACACATAGTCCTGAAGCTCATTATTGCCCCAGCCGCCATCGCCTGTCTCGTACCACCACTTATCGGTCGAAGGAGAGGTTACGCCCGCTGTGTCGAACTCATCGTGCCATACCAGCTGATAGCCCTCTGGAGTAGGGATATCGGGCTCGACATACTCTGCCGAAGCAGGCTTAGAGAAGCCCGCAGGAGCCGAGAAGTTGAACCATACGTAGATAGTCGCAAGCGAAGGGTTGTCGGTACAGTCAAATGTGGTGAGCGACTGCAAGTTCTGAATATCGATAGAGGTAAGATTGTTGCCCGAGCAATCGAGCGACTGCAACTTGGTGAGCTTCGACACATCCAACTTCTTAAGCTCATTATCGGAGCAGTCGAGGCTGGTAATCTGCGTGAAATAGACGCCCAGCTCAGCCATAGAGCGGATACCCTTTGATGAGCACTCTATGCGACGTACCTCCGAAGCCTCCTTCGTAGAGAGAATTCCGTCGCCATCGGTGTCGTGGTCCTCAAGAAGTGCCGCAAGGAAATTCGCATCGGCGATACTCACCGCCTCGACAGCATAGTTCTGGCGAACAGCGAGCTCTATGACCTTCCCATTGATGCGGAACTCGACACTGCCCTGACGCACGTCGCCCGTCTTATTCTCTGCGATAGAGAGGCGTACCTTGGTTGTGCCCGACACACCGCCGCTTGGCGAAGCGGTAATCCAATCTACCTGGGGGTAAACGCCCCACTCCCAATCTGCCTCAACAGTGATGTCCGCTGTCTGCTTTTCGTAGCTCACAGCAAGGGCCTCAACGCTGAGTTGCAAGTTGCCCGCAGGGGTAGGTGTTGGGGTAGCACCCGACTCGCTACAAGAGGTTGTAGCGGCAAGGTAAAACAGGGAAACGATGCCGACAAAGAAATGTATGACTCTCATATCAAAGTTAAATGTTAAATTTTGCGTAGTAAATATAGAAAAAATAAAGAATAAAGGCAAGCAAAGCCCGAAGGCTCTGCTTGCCTAAAAGAGTTTATGTTACTCGACGTGCTCCTGAAGAACGAAGTCGCTCACCTCGATAACGCTGCCAATAGCACAGCCACCGAAGTCCAAAACAAGCTTCGCAGGAGTTACCACCTTACCATCGAAACCGTAGTTGATATAGGTAGTAGTCTCATAAGAGGTGATACCTACCATAGGATCGAAGAAGAATGGGTCGTCGTTAGAGCCTGCCAAACCGTTGCAGAGCTTGATAGTGATAACCTGGCCCTGGTCAGTCTCAGAGTAGAGCTTAACCTGGAAGTCATACTTCTTGCCCTCCTCGAGGTTGATGTCGGTCAAGATAGCCATCTGACCCTGCCAACGTAAGCTACCCATACCCTCAGGGATAGTGATGCGGTAGGTTGTACCGTCAACCTCTACATCAGGGTTAGCAATCTGTGTCCAATCGTTATTAGCGAACCAATAAGTTACCTCATAGCCACCCTTCCAGAGGTTACCCGCAGCTGATGGGTCCAAAGACTCTGGGATGTCTGGATTTGGAGCCTCGATGTCGCGTGCCTTGAAAATCATCTGCCAATAGCAGCCAGGATTCTCGGCAACAACAACCATCTGAGTCTCGGTGATAGACTTAACGTGGAATACAGGGTTCTCCCAAACATAATCCGAAGGAACGTATACCATAGGAGTATTTGGAGCAAGAGTGATAGTAGAGCCATCGAACTCATAAGTACTCTCGGTGAGCGTCCAGTCGATATCGATATCAGGCTCAACACCAGGATTAGGACCAATAGCTGTTACTCCCCAATTGATGTACATCTTGCCATCAGGACCTGGGTTGTAGACATACTTACCATCAGGATAGAAGGTAATCTCGTCGTCATAGAGACCATATGCAGCCTTGTCCCCTGGAGGAGCTGACCACCAGCCGGCAGCGTTACCAACACTATCGCCGCAGCCCAAGTGGCCCTGAGCCTCAGAATCCATAACCCATACCTTACCTGCACCTGTTGTACCTGCCAACATCTCCTCTGGTCCCAAAACCCGGACTGCAGGAGTGAACTGATACTTCCAAGCGATACCGCCACCACCATTCTCGGTTGGTGCCTCATTAACGAGTGAGAGGGTCTTGCGGATATCAGGTATGTTAGTCTCCAAGAAGCGGTAACGTGGCTCGTTGATAGCTGTCAAGTGAGGGATATAAGAGAGGTTGTGTCCCTCCTCCAATACCAAGTACAACTCCTGGATACCAGCGTCGTTCCAATTGCTCTCGATAGAGTATGAGCAGGTGAAGCTCTCAACAGGAGCCTGGTAGTCCTGCTCGTCGTTGTTGTAGTTACCTGGGTAGAGTCCGCTCTCAGCGACACCCCAATTGACGTAGGTTGTACCACCCTCACCTGGGTCGAATGTGAACTCGCCCGCAGCGGTGAAGGTCAACTTATCGTCGTAAAGTCCCATACCATCCTTACCGTTAGGACCGCACTTCCACCAGTCAACACCCGGGTTGTCGGGGTTAGCCTGTCCTGTCTCAGCAACGATAGAGCCACAACCAAAGTGTCCGTCAGTAGCTGAATCCCACTGCCACTCGTTAGCCAAAGCTGTCATATAAGGAGTAGCATCGAATGGGTCGCGATAGGTGTTCTCGAGAGTAAACTCGTAGACCTTAGAGCCTACCGATATGCCGTGAGCATTGTATGCCTTGACCTCAACAGTGTGAACACCTGCATCACGGAAGCGGAGTGAAAGACCATTGCCTGTGTAAGCATAAGTCTTGTTAGCCTTACCATCGACCTTCTCATCGCCGAAGATGAACATAGGAACCATACCAGGGTTATTCAACGTGAAGGTAACATAGTTGGTCTCCTGGTCCACCTGGATGGTAACATTGAAATCCTGAGCTGATGGCAACTGACCCTGGTCCGGTGTTGTGTAGTCGGGTGTACATCCAACCAACAGCACAGGCACAATAAATGCCACAGCAGCGATATAATTAAACAATCTCTTCATAATTGTCATATTTTATTAATTAAATAATAAGGTGTGGAGGTTTAGTAACCTACGTTCTGTACAAGGTTTGGATCCTTATCAACCTCTGCCTGTGGCAATGGCCAATACTTCTTACCTGGATTCCAATCCACTGTACGCCACTCGTGGTTAGCAGCCTTCAAAGTCTGCTCTGCCAAGCCCGAACGTACCAAGTCCCAATAACGCTTACCCTCGCCCAGGAACTCCTTACGACGCTCGGCGATGATAGATGCCTGGTCGGTACCTGTGTCGGTACAGCCTGCACGCTGACGCACCTCCTGGAGGTAACGTGAGCCATCCTTGCCTGTCAAAACTGACAACTCGGCTGCGTTGAGCAATGTCTCGGCATAGCGATATACGCGAACGTTGTTGCAGTGGTTCATATCGGCAGACGCAATCTGACCGTGAGTACCGTTACGACGTGCTACATACTTGAGCAAGTAGTAACCTGTACCCTGCCAACGCCACTTATCCTGTGGGATAGGGTCGAAAACATCGTTGTAGCAGATGATACCGCCATCACGACGCTGGTCGCCCTCGTTATACATCTCGTAAGCGTGCTTAGCAACAGGACCAAAGCCCCAGCCATCAGAGAAACCACTCGCCTCGGTAGCACCAGGGATACCGATGAGCATAGGATAAACTGTACCACCAGCCACCAATGGAGTACCCCAATCGCGGGCAGCACCCTCAGAGGTGTAGTTAATCTCCCAGATAGACTCCGAGCCCCACTCACCTGACTCAAGCCAGATAGAAGCGAAGTCGGGAACCAATGCGTACTGCTTCGATGCGATGATATCCTCCATATAGCCCAAAGCCTCGTCGTAACGCTCAGTATCGTTCTGATACATAACCATCTCGGCGTAGAGCATATAAGCCATAGCTGCGGTTACGCGACCCTCCTGACCTGCGGCAGCCTTCATAGGAAGAACATTCATAGCGAAGACGGTCTCGAGGTGCTCAACACACTTCGTATATACATCGTCAGCAGTGAACTGAGGTGCGAAATAAGGTGCACCGAGGTTTACATCGTAGTAAGGTACGTTACCCCAATACTTCCACAAGAGGTTGTAATAGAAGGCACGCAAAACCATAGCCTCAGCCTTGAAGAGCTGCTTGGTCTCCTCAGCCATACCAGGAACAGCGTCAACGTGCTCCAGAACGATGCAAGAGCGGTTGATGCCCGAGTAGCAGATTGTCCAGATGCGGTCCAACTGCTCGGTAGAGGTGAGAGTATAGTAGTGAGTCTTGACGATAGATGGCTGGTCGCCCTCGTTAGAGCCACCTGCATAGATATCGTCAGCCATTACATCGGGAGTAAGAGTCAAAGCGTTGCAATACTGGTCGAAGTAGTCGAGCCACTCCAATGAGTCGTAAGCTGCAACCAATGACTGGTAGATACGCTCCTCGCTTGTGAAATACTCCTCAAGCGGCTCCGAAGCGTTATGCTTCACGGTAACAAAATCCTTGGTACACGCCGAGAGCAAAACCGCTAATGCACTAAATGCGAAAAATATCTTTTTCATAATAATCATTCGGTTTTAAGGTTAGAAAGTAAGGTTTACACCAACAGAGAAAGTACGAGCCTGTGGATATACACCACGGTCGATACCAACCTCAGTACCAAAGCCATTACCACCGGTAACCTCAGGATCACATCCTGTGTAGTTGGTAAGAGTGAAGAGATTCTCAGCCATAACAAAGACGCGGAGACGTGAGATACCTACCTTCTTGGTAAGCTCCATTGGAAGAGTGTAACCAATCTGCAAGTTACGGCAACGCAAGAATGAGCCATCCTCCAACCAGAGGTCAGATACGCGGTAGTTCTCGTTAGCTGAGTCGAACATAAAGCGTGGATACTCGTTGGTAGAGCCCTCGCCGGTCCAACGATTCAAGATAGAGCGGTTGAGGTTGACGTAGTAGAGGTCGGTACGACGTGATACGTTGAATACCTCGCAACCCAGCTGACCCTGCAACAGAGCGTTGAAGTCCAAGCCCTTCCACTCGAAGCCCAAGTTCATACCGAAAGTCCAATCAGGCATACCCTTGCCCAACATTGTACGGTCGCCATCGTCGAGGGTGCCATTGCCATTGAGATCCTTGAAACGAACATCACCAGGAGCTGCCTTAGGCTGCAAGAGCTGACCATCGGCGTTGACGTGAGCATTAACCTCGTCCATATTCTGGAAGATACCGTCGGTCTCGTAACCATAGAAGTATGGGAATGGAAGACCGATAGAGCCGCGTGTGAGCTGACCAATCTTATGGCTTGAGCCGTAGAGGTGAGTAGAGTCATCACCCAAATATGTCAACTCATTCTTATTATAGGTAGCATTAACCGATACGTGGTACTTGAAATCGCCTACGATATCACGCCAGCCAATCTCAAACTCAATACCCTTGTTGACCATATCGCCCAAGTTACCCGTAGGAGCAGAGTCGCCAGCATAGCCAGGAACAGGCATCGAAAGAAGCATACCAGCGGTCTTCTTGTTGTACCAATCTGCTGTAAGAGTCAAGCGGTTGTTGAAGAATGTAGCGTCGATACCGATATTGGTCTGGCGAGACTCCTCCCAACGTGCGTCAGGGTTAGCCAAGCCCGATGGCTTAGAGCCCAGGATGATAGACTCAGAGCCGTTGCCACCAGAACCGAATACATAGTTGTTACCAGAGTTCATATATACAGCATATACGAAGTTGCCGATAGCATCGTTACCGTTGACACCCCAAGAGCCACGGAGCTTCAATGCTGAGAGCCAATCTACATTCTGCATAAATGCCTCGTTCTTGATGTTCCAACCCAAAGATACTGATGGGAAGTTACCCCACTTGTTGTTAGAACCGAAGCGAGAAGAACCATCACGACGGAAGGTAACCTCAGCCATATAACGCTCGTCGTAGTTGTACGATACACGACCGAAATATGATGCCAAGCGGTAAGGGATAGAGTTCCAAGAGCCCCAACCGTTGCGGTCGCCATCAGCCTGCTGGCCGAGAGTGTTATTTACGCTAATCTTATATGGGTCGTAAGGATACATCAAACCGCGAGCCGACGCACCTACGTTAGCCGAGGTAGAAGAGATAGCCGACTGACCCAAGATAACAGAGATAGAGTGCTTGTCGAATGACTTCTCATAAGAGAGCACGTTCTCAACCTGATACTGGAAGCCACGATTCATCTCCTGAGAAGCAGACTCAGCATAGTTGGTCTTCTCGGTAACGGTTGCGTTGCCATCCTTGTCGTAGGTAGTCTCCGCAGCAACAGTATTGTAGCTGTAACGCTTTGAAGAGAGGAAATACTGCTTGTTGTAGCCGTGGTTGCCCCAGAACGCCAGGTCGATACCAACAGAAGAGCGGAGCTTCAAGCCATCGAAGAGCTGCAACTCGCCAACAAAGTTGGTGATGAACTTATCGGTCTCATACTTTGTACCAGGCAATGAGAGCGATGCCAATGGGTTGGTCTGCTCGTTGTAGATACCACCATCGACAACAGTGAAAGCACGACCATCAGCGTCGCGTACGATATGAGGATAACCCTCGGGATAGAGAGTCTTGTAAGCCTCTTCCTCCTCTGGAGTAGCATATACGTTCAACAGTGGCGACATACTCATAGCAGAGCCCAGAGGTGAGCCGAACTCAGAGTTTGCCTCGATACCTGTTGCTAATATACGTGCGTAAGAAGCCGACACCTGAACTGACATCTTGTTGAGCCAATCGCGATCCTTCGACTTGTCGAAGATGGTTGTACCGATGTTGGCACGAACAGTTACACGCTCATAGTTAGAACGGTCATAGTTGCCGCCTACGGTACCCTCGCGTGAGAGATAACCTGCCGAGAGAGCGTAGGTAGTCTTGTCGTTACCGCCCGAGATAGAGAGGTCGTGCTTCATAATAGGAGCATTGTCGTTGAGAACCTCGCTAACCCAATCGGTACCCTTACCCAAAGAGTATGGGTCGTCGTAGATAGGAGCCTGACCAGCGTTGATGTAACCCTCGTTCATAATGATTGCATACTCGGTAGCGTTCAGCACATCGGGCTTACGCCAAGGATTCTGCCAACCATAAGAGAAGTCGTAGTTAACAGTAGCACGGCCCTTCTCGCCCTTCTTCGTTGTTACCAAAACAACACCGTTGGCAGCACGTGCACCATAAACAGCACCCGACGCAGCATCCTTCAACACCTCGATACGCTCGATATCGTTAGGGTTGAGGTAGTCGATACCACCCGAAATAGCCAAACCATCAACGATGTAGAGAGGACCTGACTGGTTGATAGAGCCGACACCACGGATACGTACCTGTGCAGCAGCATCAGGAGCACCCGAAGGAGCGGTTACTGTTACACCCGAGGTCATACCCTGAAGAACGCTCTCGATACGTGTGTTCGACTGAGCCTTCAGGTCGTCGGATGTGATAGATGAGATAGCTGCCGTAACGACACTCTTCTTCTGAGTACCATAACCGACAACAACAACCTCATCCAATCCCTGGATATCCTCCTCGAGGAGAATATCAAAGAATGTCTTACCCTCAACGGCTACATTCTGTGTGGCGTAACCGATGTAAGATACTACCAGCACACTACCCTCCTTGGCATTGATGGCAAATGAACCATCCAAAGCTGTGGTTGTGCCGATAGAAGTACCATCGATAATAACAGTAGCACCGACAACGGGCTCGCCTGCCTTATCCTTAACGGTACCCTTCACTTGTTGAGCAAATGCCGAAGCTGTGCTCACGCAGATGATCGCAAGGATCAATGCGATTTTTGTCAAGTTTTTCATAGGCTTTTAGTTATTAGTTAGTTTTGTATAGTGAGTTTAGGCTTTCCGACCAAACAACATCTTCTGCTCGCTGGGCTTAGGCTCGCCGCTTAATCGTATCACTAAGTTAGTGATAATAATCGTTCGAAAGTGCCATTTATCGAAGTGATAAAGTAAAAATATAGATTTTAGAAAATTGCAACACGCTGAAAATCACGCTTTTGAGCAAAACAACCTACGTGTAATAAGTGGAACAGACAAGATAACGGCAAAGAAAAGGGCGTGGCAGAGTGGATTTTGCCTGGCGAAATTTTCAAAAAAAGTGGATAGTTATAGAAAAGAGCAAATGTTAAAAGATTGTTTTTCTGTCGATTACAACTTTTAGGTGCGGCAGAAAATATAGGTTAGTGAAAATAGCAATTGAAGAGAAGAGCTCAAAAAACATCCACATTTTTGGGAAAATGAGTATTAGGGAAGAGGAATGGGAGGTTAAATTGAGGGTTGTTAAATTGAGGGTTGTTAAGGGATACTAAGGGATATTAAAGGATATTAAAGTCGCAATAGAAAAGTACCTTTTACCCTTCAGTTTTGGCGAGGCTAAAGTCTTCCTGCCGAAAATTTGCACAGAAGATTAGTGCACGATGCAGAGGGAGGTCAAGCCATTGCGGCTGCCGACGATATAGGACTGTGAGGTGGGAGAGGAGGTGTTAAACGGAATGAAATCACACATAACAAGCTCCTTGCCAAGCGTGAACTGCAGACACGAAAAGCTGTCGCCTGGCTGCATCTTGGAGTTCTCGCAACTCTCTGCCATAAAACGATTATCACCCACATAGCGAATAACACAACGTCGGTCGGGAAGCCAGCCTATCTGCAGACGATCACCTACCTGTAAATCGGCAGTAGAGATATGCTCAACGCTGAAGAGCTCCGACTCGCTCTCAGCCGCCATCTGCAAACGATGACAGAAGTCGTGCCAACTACACCCCTCAGCATAGGTCGACAGGACATCGAGAGTACGGAGCGAAACGGTGTCATAGCCTCGCGTAGAGTAGCCCCACACACGCTCCAGAGTGCTCTCGGAGATGTGTTGACGCAACTCCATCTCAATAACCGACACCAATGCCAAAAAGTCGGCGTGCACCGAAAAACGCTTACCAAAACGTCTCTCAACGCGTTCACGCAAAACACGAATTTGTGGTATATCACGACGGATGCTCATATTTGCAAAAATAATTATTATCTTTGACAAACAAAAATTCCAATATGGTAGAAGAGAGTGAAATAAGAGAACAAGGAGGCTCAAATGGAATTATCACAGAGGAGTTTCACGACTTTAACGAGTTGAGAATCACTGCACTATCACGTCTTTGGATAGCCCATAAAAATGGTAAACGTTTCTTGATAAAGACAACAAAAGACAACTCGGAAGCTCAGCAACGTATGCTACGTCGCGAGTATGAATTGTCGTTAGAGTGCGACCACCACAACATCGTTCACATCTACACCATAGAACAGCTGCCCATAGGAATGGGCATAGTGATGGAGTATATCGAGGGGCGAACACTCACAGAGTTCATAGCAGAAAATCCATCCAAAAAGGAACGCCAACGCATATTCGCAGAGCTGATAGCGGCTGTCGGATATCTCCACAAACGAGGCATAATACACAACGACCTGAAGCCCGACAACATACTCATAACACGTGCGGATAACACACTGAAACTTATCGACTTCGGATTGGCAGACAGCGATGCAGAGTATGCCCTGCGTAGCTTGGGATGTACACCCCGCTACGCCTCACCCGAGTTGCAGGCACACGCCGACAGGATAGATGCTCGCAGTGATATATATAGCATAGGTATTATAATGATGGAGATGTTGGGAGTGTCGTCTATTACCAAACGATGCACCAATGCCATCCCTGCAAAACGATATGCCAACATCGAGGAGTTACAGCGTGCGTGGCACCGCCACAACCGAGGCTGGAGGGTTGCCCTCAATCTGCTGGTAGCGATAATCATTATCTCGGCAGTGGCTGTACAGACATTGTGGGTGGTGAGGACACACCGAAAAGAGAGACATCGCAAGGAGCTAATCCAAAGGATGCAGAGTGGAATAAACGAGATTTGCAACACCTCGATTGAACACATCAAAGCATCTCATTATATAGAGTTTGCAACTCAGGAAGTACTCATTATGTGGGAGCGATGCGACTCGCTCAGCAAAGCGATAACAGCAGAGACGCTTGATGAGGCGGAACAAGCAATTGTAGCAACAAAATATGGGGAGATATATCAGCAACGCTACTTAGAAGCGGTGGCAGCAATGGATACAATGTCCTCGTATTACATCGAGTCGGATTTGGAACAGATAGTTTACTACGACTCGCTACGCAACAACAATTTACAATACACTCCATATCCCGAAGAGTAGTCAATAAGACAACAAAAGACAAATTCTCCTTTGTCAACATTTCATATCTTTGTAACAGCAACAGCCCGCCCCTCGAAAACTCCTTGAAATGTCAGATTTTTAGAGGTGTTGGTAGGTTTTGTCAAATTTTTTCATATATTTGTGGAAATATTTTGATTTACACGAAAGTGTTTGTCATTCTCGCTGATGAACCTAGGAAATTCATTTACGGTAAGAGAGGACAAACCCTATCGCTGGTTGTGTATACCACCCGGTGTACGCATTCTTGGCGTAGGCTGTTGCTTTTTTCTTCTTACCACGGTTTTCCTAGGACCTATCAGCGGAGATTAAGTAATTAGTCTACGCTTTCTGTTTTTATGCACCAAGCGTAGTAAAATGTAAGCCCCACTTGAAAGATCAAACCAAAAAAAATAATAATGTTATGGCAAGTAAAGTAAGAGTCTATGGTAAGGCACAAAACCGTACCGCATTGGGTATTGCACACGCATATATGGTGATGTACCCGCAAGCAACTTTAGAGGATTTGCGTAAGGCATTTCCAAATGAGTTAAACCCCGACAAAGGAGTGAAAGAGAACTTCGTTTACGCCGAAGATAAGGGTACAACTGCAGATTGGGACGGATACTTCAAGGCAGAAGATGAGTTGCTCACAATGGGCGACAATAAGAGGGTGTCGGTAGTAAAGATGTGGACAAAACCAAGTTTTGAGCGTATGGTGTCGCACGCCAAACTATACGATATAGAGATTGCATCGTTTGAGGCTGCAGACAAGGGTGGCAAGAAGGGCGGTTTTCGTCTGGAGTATCTGAATGGCTACGTGCCACCTATGCCGGGTAAGAAGAAGTCGTTGTGGTGGTTGTGGCTCCTGCTGCTCCTGCTCGTAGGTGGCGTAGCTGCTTTCTTCGCTCTGAAGCCTGCCGAGAAGGAGGTAGTAGAGGTAGAGAAGGTTGTAGAGGTCGAGAAGATTGTAGAGGTGGAGAAAATCGTCTACGTGGACCGCGTAGAGGAGATTGAGAAGGATTTCAACAACGCTACATTCGTGAAGGGTAAGGCTGACCTCTCAGACGATGCCAAGTTCGTATTGCACGACCTGCAGCAGCTGATGGAGAAGCACCCAGAGCTCAGACTTAAGCTCGTAGGACACACATCATCGGAGGGCGATGCTGCGTTCAACCAGCGTCTCTCGGAGGAGCGTGCCAAGGCTGCGGTTGACTTCCTCGTATCACGCGGCATCGCTGCTGAGCGTCTGGAGTCTGAAGGCAAGGGCTCATCGGAGCCTATCGACGAGAGCAACCCAGAGGCTAACCGTCGTACAGAGTTCATTATTTTGGAGTAAAATTATTATAAAACATTGATATTATGGCTGTTAAGAAAACAACTTCGGTCAAAAAGACCAAGAGTGGTACTGTCGACAAGCGTACCAAGGAGGGTAAGGCAATATGTGCCCGTATGGCAAAAGCCCGCAAGGAGAAAAATAGTTTGAAAAACCGCATTTTAAGATTGTTCAAATAGTATGAATACCGATATTAAGAATCTTGCCGCAGTGCTGGCAACAGTCGTTTGGGCTGACGGAGTATACGATGAGGCTGAGAAGGTGGCTGTCGAGGAGATAGCTGAGGCTTTGGAGCTGGATAACGCTGAGCTGACAGCAGCAGTGGAGGCTGCCTTAGGTGAAGTGGAGAATATGAACGAGGAGCAGGTGAACGAGTATATACTCAACAACTCTGCGGAAATTGACGAGGAGGAGGCTGAGATAGTTTTCGAGGCGGCTCTGCAGATTGCAATTGTCGATGGCGTACTCGGCACAGAGGAGGTGGATAACCTGCTCGCAGTGGCTTCGGCTCTGGGTATTGACGATGCTCGCGCAGTATTGCTCATCATAGATTTGGCAAAGGAGGAGGAAGAACTGGAACTCGCCTTCTAAAAAAACGCACACCGACACAGGGAGTATGACAGCTCCCTGTGTGGCGTGATAAGTCGGTGAAACACAGCATAATAAACATTTTACACAATAATATGGGAATTTTGAATAATATCTTAGACAACTTCAAGAGTGGCGAGTTCACAGTGGCTCCAAACAAGAAATTGAAGACTTTGTCGGCAGACTTTAAGAAGGCGTTCAACCTCTCGCTTGTATTCTACAAGGGAGCACAGATTGCGGATGGCGACCTGACATTGGCGGCACTCAACAAAAAGACAACCAAAGATGTGAAGTCGACTGCCGATGGATTGAAAATCAAAGCGAGTATGAAGGTGGGCGACGCAGAGAAGCTCTTTGACCAGAACTTCGGCGTAACAGTTCAGATCAAGGATGCCAAAGGCACCAAGCTCGTTCCAAATGGCATTACCATAGGTCAGGCTGCACGCGGCGAGTATTAAACAACACGGAATATTTACTCTATTAAGATTTACAGAATATGAAAATGGATAATTTATTAGAAAAGGTAATGACCAAAGCGGAAACCTTGATTGATGATGACTCCGAAATGGATCAGGAAGACTCTCTCGAGGAGGAAGATGATGAAATAGAGTACATTAAGAGAAGGAAGAGGACTCCTAAGGATTGTGACAATGACGCAAAACCTGTAGACTCGACGAAACGAATCATTCGTTTGAGCGTCTGGTCTTTGGCTCTTGTGCTCATTATTGTGCAGGCTATCTTCTTTGGATGGTGGACCTTGGCAACAGGACCTGTAACTGCTGTTATTGCATTTTTCACAGCAAACTTCTGCGAAGATTTCAAGGAGAACGCCCGCAGGAATATCGTCAATATAGTTATTTGGGCATTGGCAGTCATCGCCATCATTGCACAAATAATTTTGTGGAAGTGGTGGACTATTCTTACGGGTATTATAACTGTCGCCATTGCGGTTCTCATCACTCTTGCAGCATCAAGGGTAAGTGATTATTTCAGGGGTGCATAAGATTTCCCCTAAATCCCCCTTGTGGCAGTATTTAGCAACAACGAAGAGGAGAACAGATATTCGGGGAGCAGGTGTCTGACCGCACCCAGAGGTACAAAAAAGGAAATTTTTATGGCAAGTTTGGTAGAGATTGTTCGGGCAGATGTTTTCGCTTTCATAGAGAGCAACGAGGAGTTGTTATTCAATGAGCGAGACCTGCAGATGCATTTAGCTACGTGGCTGCGTAAGTCGGCAAACCACTACGACGATGTCGACGTGGAGTATTATGTGCCTAAGAGTGAGCTTGAGAACTATATATGGGACAGCGAGCTCAGACTCGACATAGTGGTCAGAAAAGATGGCGAGTATTGCCCTGTGGAGCTGAAATACAAAACCCGAAAGGTGGAGCGTACAATCACACGCTTTGATGAAGAGCTGAAAGACAAAGTAGTAGTGATGAAAAATCAAGGAGCTCAGGACCTGGGAATGTACGACTTCTGGAAGGATGTGCGTCGCGTGGAGCTGGTACGCAACCGCTTTGAGCGAGTCAAAGGAGGGTTAGCGGTGTTCGTAACAAACGACGAATACTATGTCAAAGGAAGCAGGAAAGAGTCGAATAACTATCTGCTGAATTTAACCGAGGGTACGCACTCGCCAATTAAACATTGGCAAAACGAGCAGAGTGCGTGTGCACAAATGAAGTCATACAAGTCATTTGAGCTGGAGAATTCGTACACCATTGCGTGGAGAGACAAAATTGTTGATGATGTGAAATTTTACTATCAGATTGTAACTATTTGACACTAAACTTAAAGCAGTAATTATGGCACGAAGGAAGAGACAGAAGACGGTGGTGACGGGCAAGACGGTTGCTCTTGCTCTGCTGGCGTTGGCAGCGGTGCTGACACTTGCACAGCTCATTTTCGAGAAGTGTTTCGGTGTTGATCTCGGAATAACTTTTTTTGGACAAGATATATTCTAAACAGGGAGTTTGGAGAACTTTATTAACCTATAAAAAAGTAAAAAATGGCAAAGAAGTCGGTAATTTCGGGCGAGTATGTAGTATCGGTACTGGATAACGGTGCTATAGAGATTTATCGCATATACGACAATGTGAAGGGAGCCCTGCGAGAGATTGCAGAGAAGGAGGGCTTCGAGTATGACCCTGCGTGGAACACACGTCAGTTTGGGTCTAAACTTGTAGATTTTCTTAACGAGAAGAAGAATAACTAACACTCTATTTTATTAACAAACTAAAAACTTAAAAACTATGGCAGATTTCAAATTGGATGGCCGTATGAAGGTCAAGAGCTTGAAGGACAACTTTAAGAAGACATTTGGTGCAACTTTGCGTGTTTACAAGAGCGTAACCTGCAAGGGTGCTATGGCTGATGAGGACGCTACACTCGCTTCATTGCGTGCTGAGGGTTACAAGGGCGGCGAGCTCGTTGTAGGTAGCAACCTCCGCGTAGGTAGCTTCGAGAAGAAGATTGCTGAGTTGTACGGTATCGGCGTACAGGTAGCTGACAAGGATGATAAGAAGTTGGCTGACAACGACATCACTCTCGCTGCTGCTGGTAAATAATCGGCTCGACACACAGGTATGAGGTGCCTGACCGCACCTCATATCACAAAGAAACCTAAAAAACTACTACTATGGCAAAGACTACTACAACCAAGAAAACAACCACAGCTAAGAAGACCACTACAGCGGCTAAGAAGAGTGCTACAAAGAGTGCAGCTGCGAAAAAGACCACTACAGCAGCGAAGAAGACTACTGCCACAGCTACAAAGAAGACTGCCGCAGCAAAACCTGCAGCGAAGAAGACTACTACCACCTCAAAGAGTGCAACAGAGATATCGGTTACGGGTAACAAGAAGGTGGGTACTTTGCGTAAGGAGTTCAACAAAAAGTTCCCCTATCTGAACCTCTATGTATGCTATAGTTATAGCCGAGAGATGGTAAAGAAAGGTGACTCATTGGGTGGTCGAATTCCAGATGACAGGACACTCGCATCGGTACGTCGTGCCGACTCTGGTGGCGACATCTCAATATCGGGCAACAAGAAGATTAAGTCGCTTGAGAAGGAGTTTGATACAGTATTCGGACTCTACTGCCAGGTGTGCTACACTAATGGCGAGAATCATCGTTACTACACATCATCAACCAGCGATGATAAGACTCTTGCGTCGTTCAACGCCGAGTGCGAGAAGAGTGGTTGTAAGAAGGGTGTTTGGAAGTAAAAACAACGCAAAGGAGGAGTTGGCACAGCTCCTTTAGAGTGATATATATGCGGGTATGGACCCGTTAAGAGGAGTTTATAATTAAATAGTTCATCTATGTTAATTTTTGATATTGGAACAATAATATTTGGAATCGGTAAGTAGTTTAATTTTTGGATTATGATTCTTGTTATTGCATATATAATCAACCTGTTGGCTCCGATAGTAAACACTATTGGGGCATTTGGACTTATCGGATGTATAGTCTACGACGAGCCAGAGATGTTAATCTATGGCGGAGCCGTGGGAGTGGTAGGACTGATATTCGGTATGGTAGCATACGGCAACGACATACCCCCACGTTGGTTCTGGGCAAAATCTAAGAACCAGATATTCAGCTTCAGCGTGACAGCAGTGTTGGGATATGCGTGGAGCTTTGCTGCGTGGGTATTCGCTGTGTATATGGTGCAGTTGATTATCGAAAGGATGTAACAAAAAAAGAAATAATAACCTTAAAAAATAAGCACTATGAGTAAAGAGTATTACAAGAAGAAGCTGATAGACCTACGACGCTACATATCGGATGAGCGTGAGGCAAAGAAACGCGACAACGACAGCTACGCACGACTGATAAAGAATGCATCGTCGTCATACTCAAAGGCTTCGTATCGCAAAAACAAGATTGACAAGGCTGCATACCACGACCGCCGCATAGAGGGCTGGAAAGCAGAGATTGAGAGAACAAAAGATGCCCTGAGAAGGTGCAGATAAACCACCAAATGAGAACGAAGGGGCATAGACTGTTCGCAGTCTATGTGGCAAGGCATATCATTGAAAATTGAAAGGATGTAACAAATAAAAGAGGTCATATGAAAACTAACGAAAAAAACCATTCCTCAAGCAAAGGATCACATACATTTTCAAAGCTGATAAAAGGTAAGTGGCTAATTATTCTGGTGATAGTTGGCGTGGTGTATGGGCTGAGTCAGATAGTATTAGATGTCGACAACGATCCGATGGACGGTGGTGGCTTCTCAGGAATAGCAACGGAACAAGAGCAGGAATACTACACACTCTGTGCCGAAGGCGACTTCGTAGGGGCTAAAAAGGTATTGAACTCATTCTATAACGACTATACCCAGGAGTTCGGAAAGTGGCGAGGTGGAGCGTGGAACGACAGAGAAGCTCGCCAAAAACAGCAGCAATATCATACGGCGATGGCATATATCTTCGGTCAGGAGGCTACGTCGATATACTACGGAGAGGCAGCAGACAAGACAAGCAAGCTCATATCGTTGCTGGTAGCCATACCCACAGAGGGAGCTCCCCTATCGGAGGGAAAACACGGCTCGGGAATGTTCTACGACAATGATGCCGGCGTGGGTGCTTCGTTGGCTATTGACCACGTAGTATATCAAACGTGGGTGCGATTCTACAATGACCGATGCGAGCAGATACTCAATATGGCATTGGCTAACGATGACATAGCCCTTGCAACCAAGGTGGCAAAGCTCTTCAAGACGGAGGTGAAGACATCGTTTGAACAAGATGAAGTACGAGGAGACGACTACAACATAGCAACCGTAACGTATGATGATTCGCGTCGCGTAGAGGCAACAAACCGCTGCTCAGCAGCAAACTAACAACCTCTCCCAACCGAGATTAGGGAGCCGAGATATAACACAGAAAACGCATCGCAAGCGGCTGATAAAAAGTTTTTCACGAACGACAAACTTAGCCAGAAGAAGAAAGTTAAAATTTGAAAAGATGAAGTCAAGCATAATAGACGTACCGCGTAAACATACGCAGGAGGACCTTTTTGGTATTCAGGCATATCAGAATGCTTTGATTAAATATATTCGTATGACCGACACCCCGATAACAATCGCCCTGCAGGGTGAGTGGGGAAGCGGTAAGACATCGCTGATGAACCTGTTGCGTTACAACCTGTGCGATGTGAACGATGCACCATATTTCCCTGTATGGATTAACACCTGGCAGTACTCGCTGATGAAGACCCCATCGCAAGCCATTATGTCAATCCTTGAAGGTATAATCAACCAAATAGGAGCTCTCCACCCAAGCGACCAGAAGTGGGCAGAGAGCAAACGTAAGATTGGCGGATTGTTCAAGAAGATGGCATCGGTAGGTACAAAGATGGTCGCAGGCACTGTAGGCATCGATGGCGGAGTGGTAGATGATCTCTTCGAGGGCAAGGAGAGTGCCGCATCGGACATATCGCAGCTCAAGGAGGAGATTGCAAAGCTGATAGATGAGGCGTTGTCAAAGGATACATCGAAGCAGGGCTTCACGTTCTACATCGACGATCTTGACCGTATAGACCCACCCGTGGCGGTGGAGATTCTGGAGCTGCTGAAGAACATATTCGACCTCGAGAAGTGCGTATTCATTCTCGCCATAGACTACGACGTAGTAATCAAAGGATTGAAACCAAAGTTCGGCGAGCTGACAGATGCCAACGAGCGTGAGTTCCGTTCGTTCTTCGACAAGATAATTCAGCTGCCATTCTCTATGCCGGTGGCTTCGTACTCGGTGGACTCGTTCCTGGTGGATGCTCTGGGAAAGATAGAGTTCTTCACAGACCAGGAGCTGAAAGACCCTTCGCTGGCGGAGAAACTGTCGGAGATAACACGTCTCTCGGTAGGTACAAACCCTCGCTCTCTGAAGCGACTGACAAACACCCTCGCCCTGATATCGATAATTTATGAGGAGCAGACGGGAGCACAGAACAATATAACAGTACTCGACAAACTCATCAACTACTCGTTGGTCTGCATACAGATTGCTTATCCGTATATCTACAATCAGTTGACGGAGGCTCCCGACTTCAAGTCTTGGAACGAGACCATAGCATCGAAACTCAAGCTCCGTCCACTGACAGCACAGGAGTCAGAGGTATTGGACAAAACGGAGGAGTTCGACGAAGAGTGGGAGAAGATAGTATATCGTATGTGCCAGAAGGAGACATTCCTCAGCAACAGAGCCTTCAGCGTATCGACACTGCTCAACAAGATTGCAGAGATAGTCGGCAATGACGACCAGCTGGGAGAGATAATTGAGGCAACACTCGAGATGTCGGCTGTAACAAACCTCAAGGCTTTTGATGGCCCGATGAAGAAGCCTACAAAGTTCAACCGCGACACATCGTCGTACAAGTTCAACGGCAAGGTATACTCGACAAAGAAGGAGTTTGTAAACGATGTGGTGATGTACTACCTCTCGGAGCACCCCGGCACCACTCACGAACAGCTCAAGGAGGCTTTTGCTTTCAAGAAAAATATGGATACCGTATTCCTCGACTACAACGAGTATCTCAACATCCTGAACGAGAAAGGAAAGGTGGACTTCTTTGGTCGTCGCCCCGATGTGCCGACAATTAAACTCGCCGACAAGGAGGTTGTGCTGACATCGCAGTGGCCTACGACCGTGCAGGGCAGACCTGCCGAGTTCTCCAAACTGCTCGACGTACTGCGTGACAGAATGAAATACAGCATTGAAAGTTGCTAAGACGGATACCGACAATATTTACCATATAAAGAGGATACAAGATATTGGGGCAGCAACACCAAGCAGAGAGAAGAATTGATTGCTCCTCGGGAGATGGTTTCTCGCCTCGAAGGTAAGGATTTCGGTATGCAGGATTATGTAGATTAACGGATAAAAGATAGCTGTAAGACACGAAAAAAACAACTATGTATAAACAACTTAAATCGTTTTGTCGGTCGCTGACGGAGAACAAGATATTTGAGCTCACTATAGCGGCAATAATCATAGTGAACTCGATACTTATTGGCGTGGAGACCGCCGTAAGCTGCGAGGCGATAACTGTGGTGCAGAAAATCATTCTCGGAATATTCACTTTCGAGATATTGGCACGATTCATTGCCGCAGATAGCACAAAGGAGTTTTTCGCAAGCGGATGGAACTTGTTTGACCTCACGTTAGTGGTGATAGGATACATACCGACATCCATCATAACAAACCCATCAGCTCTGATGGCTCTGCGTGTTATCAGAGTCTTCCGCGTGCTCAGACTGCTGCGTGTGTCGCAGGAGATAAAGCTCATAATATCGGTGTTGCTGCGTTCGCTGGTGTCGATGTTCTACAACATCATACTCTTCGTGATATTCATCTATCTGTTTGCAATCATCGGTGTCGGCCTGTTCCGTATGCCCGACGTGGAGAGTGCATCGGAGCAGCTAAAAGCCAACTATGAGGAGTATTGCCAGACAGCATCTAACGTCCCACAATGTGCTCCCGACCCATTTGCCAACGTGGGCGAGGCGATGTTTACACTCTTCCGCGAGCTGACGGGTGATGCGTGGGCTGACGTGAGATACAATAGTATGCAGGCGTATGAGCTGGGGCTCATCAACACATCACCGATGATAATCAACCTGTTCCACATCACGTGGGTGGTGCTCTCGGCGTTCCTGCTGCTCAATGTCGTAACCGGAGCAATCATCAACAACTACCAGGAGGTGCTCGACGACAAGCATAAAAACAAGGAGAAAAATAGACAAAAAGGGGATATAAATGTTTGACGGACAGATAAATAACAGCCCATTAAAATCCGCTATAGGGGGGGGGTAATTTAACTTTCTTGAAATATCCAAGAAGGTCGGAGTGGTCTATGCATTAGTGTAGACACTCCGACCTTTATTATTGATACCTATAAAACAAATTACATTTTTTAACCTTAAAACATTGGAGTTATGGCAATTTTAAGATTTGAAAACGCAACTCGGGTTGTGGAATTGAAAGCAGAGTTTTATGATGCTAAAGGATATTAAGGGAGATTAAGGGAGAGTAAAGTCTGTGGCTGAGATAGGAGATTTCAGTTTGTAGGTTTAAGTTTACCTTTGAATTTATATGAGGTAGATTCCCTTCGCCTTGCAGGGCAAGGCGGGGAATGACGAGTTTTACAATTCAAAATTAACATTTCGGTTTTCAGTTTTCACATTTTAGTTTTAGTCGTCGTGGGTAGTAAAAAGACTACCCGCGAAACTTTTGGGATGCTAAAGGTTATTAAGGGATACTAAGGGTTATTAAAGTCGCAATAGAAAAATACTTTTTAGTTTTGGCGGTGTGGGGAGTAAAAAGCTACCCACGACACCGTAGGGAGAAGGCGAAATGTTCCGGGTAACCAATTGGTTACCCGTGTTACCGAGGGCGTCGTGAGTGAGTGAGTGAGTGAGCGAGGAAGAAGAGAGAGGAGAGAGAGGAGAGAGGAGAGGGGAAGAGGAAGAGTGAGGGGCAAAAAAATAAGAGGCTGCGGGAGCCTCTTACATTAAACCAACACGCGTAGGGAGTGGTTAGAACATAGCAGATGTCTGAATCTGGAATGTATTGCCACAGCCCGTATGCAAGTCCTGGTACATATAGTTTGCCTGCAGACGCAAGAACTTAACAGGCTGCCACAGCAGACCTACGGTATAGCTCTCATCGGTAGAGGCTGAACGAGCATCGGTATCCCAAGTGAAGCGGTCGTAGCGTGCAAGAGCCATAAAATTCTTACAGAAACGATAGCCCGCCATAGCATAGACACCATCGCTGGTAGTAGAGCCCGTAGTGCCACCGATATACTCCGAACGTGCCAACCAAGCACCCTTATCGTAGCAGATACCTGCTCCCCAACGCTCACGCTTGAGGAAGTCGGCACCCCACTCGCCCCACATATATGAGCCTGAGATAAGCAAGCCTGCAACAGGACGGATAGAGAGACGTGCCACGACATCCTTCGACTTATTGTTATCCTTGACATTCAAACCAGCACCGTTGAAGATACCCACATCGTAGCCGATGACTTTGTTAAGGAAAGAGCCATAGAACTTAAAGCCCAAATCACGACCGTTAGCCTTGAGAGTAGTATCGCCCAGCTTCTCGCTATAAGCAACGAGGTAGGTCAGAGCCATAGGATAGTCGATGAGCTCAATCTTGGTTGGACCGTAGTCGGTATTCTCGATAGAGAAAGGTAACTTCTGCTGACCGACACGCAGATTGAACTGAGTGAAGGGCTTATAAGAGAAATAGGCATCGACGAGCTTGAACGAAGTGAGCTCAGCCTGCAACTTATAGTCGACCTTCTTAGAGATAGCTCCGTCGAACGAGAGACGTACACGACGCAACTGGAAGGTAGAGAGACCCTCGCCCACATCGCTATAATCGTAGCGAATCTGTGCATAGCCCGAAATCTTGGGCAGTGCCTTCAAAATCTTATCCCACGTAGCAGCACGCTCGTTGAGCGACGCAACATCAGCCTCCAAAGACTCGACCTTGGAGTCGGTATCCTGTGCCTGAGCGGAGAACACCGTAGCGGCAAAAAGTGAAACTAAAAGTAAAAATTTCTTCATAATCTATTGAGTTTTAGTGAATAAACTACGCAAAGGTCGTAATTTTGGGCGTAACACGTGTAGGTATTTATACGTAAATAACCGAAAATGAAAAGCTTTTTGGGAGTTGTTTTCTCTTTTCGGGGAGTTTTCTTATCTTTGCAGAAACTTTCTACAACAAAGGAGAATGAAACAGATGGTTTTGGTATCAGGCGGTGCGGGATATATAGGCTCGCACACAACAGTAGAACTGATAGAGGCAGGATATGATGTTGTGGTTGCCGACAACCTGTCGAACTCCGATATGAGCGGAGTGGAGGGAGTGCGTAAGATAACAGGCGTAGAGGTGCCCTTCGTGCAGGTGGACTGCTGCGACAAAGAGGCTCTGCGTGAGGTGTTCAAGAAGTATGACTTCGACTCGGTGATACACTTCGCAGCATTCAAAGCGGTGGGCGAATCGGTGGCAGACCCAATGAAATATTACCGCAACAACCTGCTCTCGATGATGAATGTGGTGGACCTGATGCGTGAATACAAGCGTCAAAACATAGTATTCTCATCATCGGCAACAGTATATGGCGAGGCAGAGGAGCTGCCCGTAACAGAGCAGACACCACGCCAGGCTGCGACATCGGCATACGGCAACACAAAACAGATGTGCGAGGATATATTGCGTGATGCAGTAACAGCATACGAGGGACTGAAAGGTATAGCACTGCGTTACTTCAACCCCATAGGTGCTCACCCATCGGCTCTCATAGGCGAGCTGCCACGTGGCGTGCCACAAAACCTTGTGCCATTCATCACACAGACAGCAGCCGGCATACGTGAGTGTCTGAGCGTGTTCGGGAACGACTACCCCACACCCGACGGGTCGTGCCTGAGAGATTATATCGACGTGGTCGACTTGGCAAAAGCTCACGTGGTAGCCATAGAGCGAATGATAGAGGGTAAGAACAAAGCGAAATATGAGATATTCAACATCGGAACGGGAAACGGAGTGTCGGTGTTGGAGTTAGTGGAGAGCTTCCAGAGAGTGAACGACCTGAAGCTGAACTACAAGATAGCACCCCGACGTGCGGGCGACGTAGTGGCTATATGGGCTGATACATCGTTGGCGAACAACGAGCTCGGATGGAGGGCTGAAAGAGAGTTAGACGACACACTGCGTAGTGCGTGGGCGTGGGAGAAAAACATCAGAGGGATAAAATAAAAGGGTGCGGCGACACGTTATGGTGGCAAGACCCGCAAAAATAATACAACGACGGATGAAAAAATTTTTGACAATAGTGCTCCTCATATGTTTTGTGGGAGTAACAGCAGCAGAGGCTCAACGACACTTCGTGCCTCGATACAAGCGTAAGAAGGTGGAGAAAGATTATACGCTCGACAAGCCCGAAGATAAGCTGACAGTGTCGATAGGTGCGTCGATGAACTTCGCCCTCGGAACACAAAACCGCATAAACTTTGAGGATTACAAGCAGCTAACGAAATATAACTCGAAGCCATCACTCATGGGCGGTAACGTGCTGCTCGGCGTGGGATATAAGTTCACACCACACTTCACAGCAGGACTGGAGGGCGGTCTGCTCTTCCAGAGCAACGGTAATGCCATACCTCTGTATGGAACATTCAAGTATTACTTCGGCGAGCAGGTGCGACGTAAGCCGATGCGATGGTTTACATATCTGAACATAGGCCCTCAGTTCTACACCGACAAAGAGTCAAAGGCGGTGGGTGCGACAGCAGGTGCCGGTGGCGGTATGCGTCTGTGCATAGCGGAGTCGCTGCGTTGCGACCTCTACTTGGGATATTTAGGTAATATGCGTCGCGTAGAGCCCTCGCAGAAGGGTGTGTACGACGTGCCGGTGCAGGGCATAAACTTTAAGCAGTATACTCACTCGGTGGTGTTTGGTTTGAATATTTACCTCTGGTAACCACTCACAAAGAGGCAAGTTATAGGGGCTGTGCAACTAATGCGTTGCGACAGCCCTATTTTTTATGTGTGGCGGCAAGCGTAAGCACCACCATAACGCCATACATAGCTGCACATTGCCAGCCCTCGCAACGCCACGAGGCGACAAGCCATTCGTGGGAGCTGCACCACGCAGCGACATCATTCATAACACCGACACTCACATCCAGCAGCCAGGCAAGAGGCTCCGACACATCGCCCACAGGGAGCACGATAGCGACAAAGCCGAGGCAGACGACAAGACCGCTGACAGGAATCATAAGAGGCGAAGTGATGACGCTCCATAATGATAACGTACCGAAATAGTAGGATGTGAGAGGTAGCAGAGCGACACTCGCCGCAACAGAGAGGCTCAGCGAGAGCCATAGCCACCTGCGACACCACGTCAAACAACGCCGAAGCGGACTTGGGCGACGTGGCAAGCTCTCATCGGCACTACCCTTCTGCCACAGCCTGCCCCACGACGTGCCCCACACGACAATAGCCACCACAGCCACAAACGAGAGCTGAAAGCCTACATCGTAGAGCGTGGAGGCATCGAACAGAAGCATAAGAAGTGCTGCAAACGAGAGGCGTTCGAGGATGGGCGTGCGGCGAGAGAAGAGGGTGAGAAGCTCGAAGAGTGAGAACATAATGGTGGCACGCAGCACCGAGGGTTGTAAGCCCGCCATAAAGGCGTAGAGCCACACCACAACGATGACAAGGGCTGAGAGAAGTATCTGACCGTGGCGAAAGAGGACAACCCACCGAAAAAGCAGAAGGGCAAAGAGCACGACAAAGCCTATATGCAAGCCCGAGATAGCCAACAGATGCGACATACCCGAGAGGGAGTAACTATCACGCAGAGTGGGCGTAAGAGAGGAGGTGTGGGCGGTGGTGATAGCCTCAACGACAGCTCGGCTATCGCTACGCAAAGGCAGGGCGTCGAGCTGCGAGAGGGAGAAGTGGCGTAGCGACTCACCTATGGTGAGGTCGTCGGTGCGGAGAGCGATAAGAGTGCCATCGCAATAACGTAGCTCGGCAGCGAAGCCCTGACGGGAGATACTCCGCACGAAAGCGGAAGGGGATGCAGCTTCGTAGGGCACGACATAGAAGAGGGCGTGAAGCAAGTCTGCCTCGCCAGCCGCTAAAGAGCTATCGCAGCGAAAACGCACCGAGCAGCCCACATCCTGCCACCCATCATCGCCACGCAGGGCACAGAGGGTAGCCTCGCCCAAGAGCTCGCCCTCACGCACAGAGGTGGGGCGGTCGAGTCGTATGATAGCCTCGTGGATGCCTCGCTCTAAGTGTGGCGGCTCAGCAATCTCACCAACGGTAACACCAAGGAGCACAATGGCTGCCAACAATGCCCACACCCGGAAGGAGTGAGCTGCCCACGCCACAAGAAAAGAGAGCAACGCGAGCGACAGCGTAAAGACTAACGGAGGCTCCGCTGCACCGCTAAGCACGATGCCGAGAATAAGGAGGATGAGGGCTTTGGTGATTGGATAACGCGAACGAAGCATAGTAAAAATGGAGCTGAGCAGCCCTTTTTTTATCCTTGCAGCTCATCTAATCGCACGTCGGCGGCAATCTTGTCGATGATACTCTTCACGACCGTATCCAGCTCCTCGCCATCGCTATAATCTGCTGCACAGACGAAGTTGACGCGGTTGTCGTGTATGAGCGACTGCATACCCTCGCGACGTGCTGACTCCTCGGGGTTGAAGACAGCTATGGAGTGTCCGCCGAAGTTCTTAACCAATCGCATACAAGGTATATCGGTCGTACCGTCGCCCACGTATATCATTCGCTTGAAGGGCACAGGGCGTTTATCCTCCTCCATATACTCGTTGACCTTCTGGGCATCGAAGACCGACTCGACACCCTTATTTATCTTGAAGATAAACTGTGTCTTATTGGTATAGTTGACCGCCACAGCAGGCCAATAGGCTATGCCATCCACATCGTAGAGGAACGAGCAGGCGTAGATATGTTTGAACTCCGAGGCGATAGATGTGCCCTCGATAATCTCCTTCAGACCCGACGAGTTGATATAGTGCAACAGGTTGAGTCCCTTCTTTCGGGCATACTTATTCATTCGTGAGAACCACTGCTCGACACCTTTGAAGTAGGTAACCTTCTTGCCCGACTCCTGGAAAGCCTCGCGACGCAGCGAGAGCCCCTTGCTACGTGCCTCCTGCAACATACGATACATATAAGCCAACACCGCATCGGCATCGTGTACCTCTGCCAGCGTGTTTGCCTCGTACCAGAACTCCTTGTTACTCTTGCCCACAGCGGGTATGAAGTCATACTCCTGCATATTGCCCGGGGCGAGAGTACCGTCAAAGTCATATATGAGTGCTACGGTCTGCATATCATCAATTTTTTGTTTGGTATTACGTTTATCTCTTTCTAAAAGTCGGTGCTATACCCTCGCGTGTAGGTGTTCCGTCGCCTATGTGTGGCCACTCCTCGCTATCCCACCACACACGGTCGAGATAGGTCTTCCTGCCCGCCTTGGCTTCAGCAACATCAAATCCGTGGTAGAGTATCCACTCCTGCTCGGCATCGTCACGCACTATCTGCGAGTCGTGTCCCGAGCCCTTGACCTTATCGTCGCCCGAGAGCAGCACCTCGTGGCAGTTATCCATCATCTTCTCGCCCTGGCGGTTGACATAGGGTCCGAAGAGTGAGCGTGAGCGTCCCACGACGGTCTGATAGGTGCTCTTAAGCCCCTCGCAGCAGGTGCCCACCGACGCAAACAGGTAGTACCACTCGCCACGTTTGTGGATGTAGGAGCCCTCATATGCTGTGCCGGCAATCTGTCGCAGTGGCTTATCCTGCAGTTCCAATCCGTCGTCGGTAAGCTCGGCGAGGTAGATACCTCGGAAGCTACCCCAGATGAGGTAGCAACGCCCTGCCTCCTGATATACGACAGGGTCTATCGAGTTCTGCACGCCTATCTCGCGTGAGTCGAACAAAAACTCGGTCTGGGTGAAAGGACCTTCGGGCTTGTCAGCCACGGCACGACCTATGCCTGCCTCCCACTCACCGCCCCACGTCGACATAGAGAAGTAGAGCACATATTGTCCTTTGATATAGTTGATGTCGGGAGCCCATATTCCAGCCTTGGGGACATAGTTGGGCACTTCGCCCTCGCGAAAAGCACCTCCTATATGCTCCCACTCGACCAAATCCTCGGAACGATAGATGGGGACATTGCCGCCACGCATAGTGGTGTAGGCATAGAAAGCACCGTCCTCCGCCCGTATGAGCGTGGGGTCGGGGGCATCGCGGTCTATGACAGGGTTACGATAGAGCACAGCACTCGGTTGTGTTGAGGTGCAGGCTACCATCGTAAACATCCAAACTGTAAAAATCAGGGCTCTCATACCGCACATTACATTCTCTCGGGCACCTCAATGCCGAGCAACGACATAGTCTGACGCAGCGTGCGAGCCACAGTAGCTGCCAGACGCAGACGCATACGTTTTGTCGCCTCGCACTCCTCGCGGAGGATAGAGTGGTCGTGGTAGTAGCCATTGAAGCTCTTGGCGAGCTCATAGGCAAACGCTGCAATGAGCGAAGGAGAGTGTGTCTCGCCTGCCTGAGCGATGATAGCTGGCAACTGTGAGAGGTGCTTCACAATCTCCACCTCCTCGCGAATCATATCGGCAAACGCTGCATCGCCATACTCTATGCCAGCCTCCTCAGCCTTACGCAGGACAGAGCAGATACGTGCGTGGGTGTATTGGATGAAAGGTCCTGTGTTACCGTTAAAGTCGATTGACTCGCGTGGGTCGAAGAGCATAGTCTTCTTGGGGTCTACCTTCAGGATGAAATACTTCAGAGCACCCAATCCCACCATACGACAGATGGCGTTAGCCTCCTCCTCTGTGCAGCCGTCTAACTTACCCAGCTCGGCAGACATCTCGCGTGCGGTAGCGACCATATCCTCAATCAAATCGTCGGCATCGACAACCGTTCCCTCGCGTGATTTCATCTTACCCTCGGGAAGCTCCACCATACCGTATGAGAGGTGGTATATGTTGTCGCTCCACTCGTAGCCCAACTTCTTCAGCACGAGCTTCAGCACCTGGAAGTGGTAGTTCTGCTCGTTACCCACCACATATATCATATCGTCGAGCTTATTCTCCTCGAAACGGCTCAGGGCAGTACCCAAGTCCTGTGTCATATAGACCGATGTGCCGTCGCCACGCAGCAGCAGCTTCTGGTCCAGTCCGTCAGCCTCCAGGTCAATCCACACCGAGCCATCCTCCTTACGGAAGAATACGCCCTTGTCCAATCCATCCTGCACCAGCGACTTACCCAGCAGATAGGTCTGCGACTCGTAGTATACCTTATCGAAGTCGACACCTAAAGCCTTATACGTTACGTCGAAGCCTTCGTATACCCAGCCATTCATAGTCTGCCACAGTGAGTATACCTCCTCATCCTTAGCCTCCCACTTACGCAACATCTCCTGTGCCTGGAGCATTATAGGTGCTCTCTTCTTTGCCTCATCCTCGCTCATACCCTCGGCAACGAGCTCCTTTATCTGGGCTTTGTAGTGCTTGTCAAACTCCACATAGTATTTTCCCACTAAGTGGTCGCCCTTCATACCCGACGAGGCAGGTGTCTCACCCTCGCCATAGAGCTGCCACGCAAGCATCGACTTACAGATGTGGATACCGCGGTCGTTCACGAGGTTTACCTTGATGACGTTATGACCGTTAGCCTTGAGAATCTGTGCTACGGAGTATCCGAGCAGGTTGTTACGTATGTGTCCCAAGTGCAGCGGCTTGTTGGTGTTAGGCGACGAGTACTCAATCATCACGTTGCGGTGTGTAGGCTCGGCAAAGCCATAACGCTCCGCTGCGGCTATCTCGCGTGCCACCTCTGCCCAATATGCAGGGGCGAGGCTGAGGTTGAGGAAGCCCTTGATGACGTTGAAAGCACTAATCTGTGGGTTATTTGCTACGATATGCTCGCCGATAGCCTGGGCGGTAGCCTCGGGTGCTTGGCGACTCATACGCAGCAGTGGGAATGTAACGAGGGTGTAGTCGCCCTCAAACTCCTTACGCGTCTTCTGTATCTGCACCATCTGTGGCTCTACCTTACCGTAGAGTGCCTCTATCGAGGCTGAGGCTATCTGCGATATAAACTGTTCTGTATTCATTTTTCGTTATATTGTCTTTCGTGTTAAAGTTTTAATCCTCAATGTCGGCGATATTTATCTCTCGCTGGAACGACTCCTTGAGCGACATATAGGTCTCGGTACCTGCTATGCCTGGTATGTGGTAAATCTTGTTCTCGATACACTGCATAAAGTGCTCATTGTCGGTGCAGTACAACTTAACCAACAGATTGTACGCTCCCGTTACGCTGTGGCACTCCACAATCTCGGGTATACGCTCTAAGTGTTCGATGGTATCCTTCTGGTGGGTGATATCCGACAGACGGATATATACGAAGGCACACACGTCGAAGCCCAGGGTCTTGGGTGCTACCACTAAGCGGCTACCCTTAATTATGCCCGACTCCTCTAACTTCTTTATGCGTTGGTGTATAGCCGCACCCGATATTCCACACTCGCGGGCAATCTCCAGAAAGGGTGTGCGGGCGTTTGTTATCAGGAAGCGGAGTATCTTGCGGTCGGTTGCGTCTAATGTAATCTTTGTCATACCTCTCCGTTTGGGTTATGCCTTGAGCACACCGAGTTTCTTACCTATCTTAATAAATGCCTCGACGCAGCGATCCAACTGCTCACGTGTGTGTCCTGCCGACACCTGAACACGTATACGAGCCTGTCCCTTTGGCACTACGGGGTAGTAGAAGCCCGTAACGAAGACTCCCTCCTGCTGCAACTCTGCTGCAAAGTCCTGCGAGAGCTTCGCGTCGTACAACATAACAGCACATATAGCCGACTGCGTAGGCTTGATGTCGAAGCCTGCCGATGTCATCTTATCGCGGAAATACTCCACGTTGGCTGCCAAGCGGTCGTGTATCTCGTCGCTCTCGGCGAGCATCTTGAAGAGCTCTATGCCGGCACCTACCACTGCTGGTGGCAGTGAGTTAGAGAAGAGGTATGGGCGTGAACGCTGACGCAACATATCGATAATCTCCTTACGTCCTGTTGTGAAGCCTCCCACAGCACCGCCAAAAGCCTTGCCGAGTGTACCTGTCAGGATGTCGACCTCGCCACGCAGGTTGTAGAGCTCGGTGATACCGCGACCTGTCTTTCCTAACACACCTGCCGAGTGGCACTCGTCGACCATAACCAATGCGTCGTACTTCTCTGCCAAAGCACAAATCTTGTCGAGAGGTGCTGCGTTGCCATCCATCGAGAAGACACCATCGGTAACGATTATGCGGAAACGCTGCTCCTGTGCCTTCTTCAGACACTCCTCCAACTCGCCCATATCGGCATTAGCGTAGCGGTAACGCACAGCCTTACACAGACGCACACCGTCGATGATAGAGGCGTGGTTCAGAGCGTCGGAGATGATAGCGTCCTGCTCACTTAGGAGTGGCTCAAATACGCCACCATTAGCGTCGAAGCAGGCAGCGTAGAGGATTGTGTCCTCCGTGCCGAAGTAGTCGGCGATAGCCTTCTCCAGCTCTTTGTGCATATCCTGACAGCCGCAGATGAAACGTACCGATGACATACCAAATCCACGCTCATCCATAGCACGTTTTGCAGCCTCTATCAGACGTGGGTTGTCCGACAGTCCGAGGTAGTTGTTGGCACAAAAGTTCAAAACACTCTTACCTGCCACCTCAATCTCTGCTCGCTGTGGAGAGCAGATTACACGCTCGGTCTTATAAAGACCGGCAGCCTTAATCTCAGCCAACTCGTGCTGAAGATACTCCTTAATTTTTCCGTACATAATCTGGTTGTTTATATTGTTTTACTATTTGTTACTTACGATTTGTAGGCAAAAGTACGAAATAGATAGCACACGAGCAAATAAAACGCCCCTCAGCACCCGCTTTTAATTACAATTTGTAATTATTTACGCTGCTCGGCGGCTATAATTCAACTTTTCGGTGGATACAAATTGTAAGCAGAGCACGTTTTGTGCTATCTCTTGGCGACGGGCATAACCGCCCCTGCCACAATACAAAAGGGCTGCCTGCCGCAGCAGACAACCCTCTTGCTTCTATCTATGAGTTTATAAGTGAGTGCTTGACCGTTACGCCTCTACAGGAGCATCGCCACCCTCCTCGGGAGTCTCCTCGCCGCCCTCCTCGGGAACCTCAGGCTCCACTGGCTCCTCAACATCGTGGATTGAGCCTGGAGTCTGCTCCAGAACGAATGCTACGCCGTCGTAGCTCTCAGTTACAACCTTTGAGCCATCAGCGTTGATAAACCAAATTGTCAAAGCATCAATCTTCTGACCGTCAGCAAGGTTGAACATAAATGGAGGATAGATATACTTCTCAAACAAGTACTGATACTCACCGTTTGGCAAACGACGTGAGATAGGCTGCAAGCGGTTAGCGTCAACTGCCTCTGTAACCTCGATCACCTCACCTGTTGTAAGAGTTGCACGACCGCAGATATAAATCTCACTCTCGCCCTCAAGTGCTGTTGCAGTGTCAGAGAACTCCATACCGAAGATATCGCCGAAACGATATACAGACTGAACCATTGTGAGTGTAGGCAATGCTGGAGCCTCGTAAGTATCAACTACGAAACGCTTAAACATCTGTGGAGAGAACTGCTCATCAGAGCTGTTGAAACCCTTAACAGCGTTCAAAGATGCATAACCCAAGTAGCACTCCAACTCCTCTGGACCTGCATTGAATGTGATATCAACAGTAGCAAAGAAATGCTGATTGTGAGCAACGTCGCCTGGCAACTTGTCAGAGATATAAGTCTGAATCTTTGACTCCCAAGCAACCCACTCCATTTCGATGCCGAGTGATGCGTTCTCGCCTACGCCAAACTGCTCCATAAATGCCTCTGCGTAGGTCTTACCACCTGCATCTGGAGCAGCAGATGCCATATCGATAGGAGTAAGTGTCTCATTCTTGATATCGATTGCCTGAGGGTAATCTGCTCCCAAAATCGCTGCGATATTCTCAGTGTTGAAAATCAATGTTGCGTTGTTCTTCAAGTCCAAAGACTTTGGTGCATATATACCAAAGATAAGACGTGAATCGTAGTTGGTAGATGGCTCGATACGGATGCGTGCAGTAACCTTAACATCCTCGTTGAGGTATACTGTCTCTGGCTGGTCGATATAGTCCCACTCGTTACAAGCGATAAATACGCCGGCGATGATACCTACTGCAACGAAAAGAATCTTATGTAATCTTGAAAATTTCATAGCTACTCAAATTATTGGAATTTATACTTATAAGTCAACTGGTCGCTGTCGAGCTGGAACGATACGGTGAAACCGTTACGCTCGAAGGTAGCCAACAACAGACCATCTACTGTGCGAAGCTCGTTAGGCACAACGCCTGTGTCGAGTGTGCACTCCATATCGCCCTCAGGAAGCTCTACGCCCCAAGCGTCGAAAGGAGAGTTAGAGTCGTCGATAGAGACCAAAAGCTTGGTTGGCGACTGCTTGATAGTCATCGACATTGATGAGAAGAAATTCACCTTGTCCTTGATGTTGATGCCTGCTGGGTGAGCAGGGTCGCAAAGCAATACCTCATTGAGATAGTAAGTTCCCTCCTGAATGGCAGGGTCCTCACCTGCAGCAGGTACTTCGGGCTCCTCTGGCTCATAAGGGATGTAAGGCAACTTGTTGTCGTCGTCGCTACAAGCAACTGTACCAAGAACAAGTGCGAAAGCTAAAAGTAAAGTTAGTTTTTTCATATTGATTAGGTTTTGTTAAAATTCATTTAGTTACTCGCCCTGTGGGCTCTTCTGTGTGTAGGTTTGTAGTTTGGTTAAAATCTCATAGGCTGAAAAGTTTTACGTGTTCAGTTATCGGTTAATTTATTCGTTTTCTGTCCAATCTCCCGACACCACTTTTCACACTATCACAAAATTAACTCTTTTGTTACGCGTGCGTGTGCGTGGGAGTGTCAAAGTATATGTCGGTAAACTAAAAGTTTTATTATTTCGTTATCAATCAGTCGTTTAACAAGTGTAAGTCATCACGTTTTGGTAAATCAAGTTGACCTACTCCAAAGGCTTCGACAGCGAGAAAGGAGCTGCCTCCTTGCCCGTTCCACGCTCACGATTAGGCTCTGCCGACATCCTGAGCGATAGCTTGCCGCCCTGCGTAATCTCGCCATACGAAATCCAGTTTCGCTCGAGTGTTGCACCGTTGAGCTCGGCAGCGTCGATATATACATTCTGCTCCGAGTTGTCCGCAGCCTCTATTATGAACTGCTTGCCATCCTCCATAGTGATGGTGGCACGCTCAAAGATTGGGCTACCTAACACATATTGGTCGGTGCCAGGGCAGACAGCATAGATACCCAACGCACTCAGCACATACCACGACGACATTCCTCCCTGGTCCTCATCACCCGGGAAGCCCTTGGGCGAAGAGTTGTAGAGGCGGCTCATAATCTGGCGTGCCCAATATTGTGTCTTCCAGGGCTGACCTGCGTAGCTGTAGAGATATACAAGGTGCTGTATAGGCTGGTTGCCGTGGGCATACTGTCCCATACCGGCTAACTCCATCTCCTTCATCTCGTGGATGACATATCCGTATGTTCCGGGCTTAATCTCGTTGCTGGCGGTGAAGACGCCATCTATCTTCTCCGTGAAGGTCTTATCATCGCCATAGAGGTTAATCAAGCCCTGCACATCGTGGAACACCGACCAGTTGTAGTGCCAGGCATTACCCTCGCAGTATGCTCCGCCCCACTCCAACGCATCGAATGGCTCTACCCACTCGCCGCTCTTCAGCCTTCCACGCATAAAGCCTGTCTTATGGTCGAAGACGTTGCGGTAGTTATACATCACACGTGCAAAAATCTCCTCGTAGAACTTATTGCCCGTCATACGAGCCAACTGCCAGGCACAGAAGTCATCGTAGGCATACTCCAATGTCTGTGCTGTCGAGCCCATTGACTCGGGATATGAGACATAACCCAGCTGCCAATACTCCTTCCATCCGGCACGACCATTAGCACCGCCCCACGGACCTTTGTTCATAGCCTCGTGAGCATACGCCTCGAGTGCCTTCTTGGGGTCAAATGTGCGGATGCCCTTCACCCACGCATCGGTTAGGAGCGATATTGAGTGGTTGCCAATCATACCTCCTGTCTCGCCCGGACAAGACCACGAAGGCAGCCAGCCACACTGCTCCTGTGCCGCTAACAGTGCATTCATATAGCGACCCTGCATCGTTGGGTGGAGTATGTTCGTAAGTGGGAACTGCGAGCGGAATGTATCCCAGAAACCATTGTCGGTATACATATATCCGTCGTGCACCCGACCGTCATAAGGGCTGTAATAGTAAGGCTCGCCTGCCTCATTGAGCTCATAGAACTTACGCGAGAAGAGGTTTGAGCGGTACAGACACGAATAGAATGTACGCAGCTGCTCCTCGGTGCCACCCTCGACATCGACTCTGCCCAGGAGCTCGTTCCACGTAGCAGCACCGCGTGCCTTCGTAACCTCGAGCGACTTATCGCCGCCTACCTCACGCTCAAGGTTGAGCACCGCCTGCTCGGAGCTGATATACGATGAGCCCGCCTTTGCCTGCACCTTCGCACCTGCCTTGAAGCGGATGTAAGCACCGTAGCCCTTACCTTTGGCGTGTTTGTCGCCCTTGGCTATCGTGTTGTGCTCGTTCTCCCACGTTCCCCACTCCTCGAAAGGCTTGTCGAAACGCACCACGAAGTAGCAGCGGAAGGTCTTGGCGTTGTTCACAAAGCGGTGGTTGTTAACCCATCCCTTTATCTCGCGACGCTCCACGTCAATCTCTATCTCGCTCGCTCCGTTGTAACCGTCTAAGACGAGATATGCGTCGCCACCCTTCTTAGGGAAGCTAAAACGCAGATGCACCGCACGTGTGGTAGGTGCTATCTCGGAGCGGATACCGTTGTCGAACTGTACAGAGTAGTAGTGGGGGCGTGCTATCTCGTTGTCGTGGCTGAACTTGGCACCTCGCTTCTCGTCATCGACAACAAGCTCGCCCACCTCGGGCATAAAGGTGTAGACAGCGTAGTCGCTCACCCAGGGGCTACACTGATGCACCTGCTGCAAGCCACGTATCTCATCGAGGAAATACTGATACTTGAAACCCTCGCCATTAGGACCTGTGTGAGGTGCCCAGGCGTGTGTCGCAAAAGGCATAGCTGTAATGGGGTAGGTGTTACCGTAGCTCAGTCCGAAGTGTGAGTCTGTACCCTGACGTGTGTCGACATAGTTCACATACTCACGCTTTGAGCCCTGTGCCGACGCTACCGCCACAACACACAGTGCTACAACCACACAAATTGCTCTTAAAAGTTCTCTTTTCATATCTGACATCACTAAATATTATACTTCACTACGTGTCTTCCAGACTTTATCACAACCAGCTCGCCGCTCTGCAAGCTCTGCTTGTTGTGCTTGATATTGTGTGCCTCGGCAGGTATCACCACCTCAGCCTCCACGCCCACAGGCAATGTTATCTCCATCACGAACTCATCCTGGTGCTTCTGCCAGCCGATGGTTATCTCACCATAAGGTGTCTGCTTCGATATGTTGCACCACTCGACACCCTCAGCCACCTGTGGCTCAATCCTCACGCGGCTATATCCTGCACCCTCGCTCAGAGGTCGCAGACCGCCCAAAGCCTGGTAGAACCACGTCGCTATGCCATTGTAGCAGTTATGTACGCGGCTACGCTCGCCATTCCAATACTCCCAGGTAGCTGTCGCACCATTATCAATCATATAGAGGTAGCCAGGGTAGTCTCGCTTCTTGAGCATACCGTACATCCAATCTACCTCGCCTGCCTCTATCGCCCAGCGTGTGATGAGAGGTACGCCAACCAAGCCGCCACCTATGTGTCCCTTCATCTGCTCCTCGGAGTAACGCATCAGGCTCTCGCGAACATCCGCAGTGAGCTCCTCGGGTGTTGCTCCGACCAGCATAGGATAGACCATATCGAGTTGCGAGCCTGTGGCGTATGCCTGACGCTCGGCGTCGTAGAAACGGGAGTGTATAGCCTCATTGAGTGCCTTGCGGCTCTGCTCCCAACGCTCGGCATCGGCTCTCTTACCTACAAGACGAGCCATCTCTGCCATACGTGCGTAGCAGTCGCTTATGAAGCAGTTGTTGACCAACATCACCGAGTCGCCATTGCCGGCATCTACGCCCCACGGAGCCAACCAATCACCCAGATACCAATCGCGGTAAGGTGTATCGGGCCAGCGGTGCTTCAATCCATCCTTGAAATGACGCTCTACGTAGCCCATCCACTCCACCATCTTATCGTAATGACGCTCCACGATGAGAGAGTCGCCATAGTTGAGATAGGTGTTGTATGGTGCCATAACGATGAAACCACACCAATAAGGACCTCCGCCACCTGCTCCCGCATTAGGCGACACGTGTGGCAGGCTACCGCCCTCACGCATAGCATCAGCCCACGCCTGTACCCAATTCTGGTATAGAGGAGCTACGCCATACATAGTCTGCAAGGCTATGGTCGAGGAGTTGCCATCGCCACCATATCCTGCACGCTCCAGGTGCGGACAGTCGACCATATAACCGTTGAACGTGAGACACGTCATCGTACGCTGTATCATCGCGTGTATGGCATTGAGGTCTGCGTCGGAACACTCAAACGAGGAGTCGGTCGAGTAGTCGGTATATATGGCAAGTGCCGCCATATTATCCTTCGACGGTGCCTCCTTCAACCCCTTTATACGCAGATAACGGAAGGCGTGATGGTTAAATTTGTTGCAGAACACGTCATTTTCGCCACGTGCTATGTAGCTGTCGTGCTGGCGTTGGTCGAGAAGGTTACCCTCCTTGTCTACTTCGTCGCTATACTCTATTTCAACACACTCGCCGGAGAGTAACCCCTCAGCCTTGAACTCCAACCAACCGGTTATAACCTTTCCGAAATCTACCTTCCACTCGCCTTTGCCCACCTGCTCAACACGCTGAGGCTCAAGGCGGTATTGTATCTTATCAGCCTCCACCATCTGAGGTGTTGCCACCATCTGAGGCTTCTCTCTTTCAATGACCTTACCCCACGCCATAGCATCCAAATCCTCTCGCTGCATCGACATAGGGTTGCGTCGTGCATCGACCTGCTCGCCACCGAAGTCCAGGGCATTCCACGAGCCTGTGTCGCGGTAGCCCGTCTCGGCACCACGCCAAGAGTCATCTGTCGAGCATATTGTCGCAGGATTACCATCCGAATAGATCTCTATCTGTGCTCTCACTAAAGGCTCTGTGTAGGGCTCATCCATTGCCCAGCGACCGAATGTGCCACGCTTATACCAGCCCTGACCGAGCCAGATGACAACATCGTTCTCTCCCTCGCTCAGATATGGAGCTACATCGTAGCATACCCACTGTGAGCGTTTGTTGAGCTGCGAAATGGCAGGAGCCAACACCGAATCGCCTACACGCTTGCCATTAATCCATATTTCGTGATAGCCCAAAGAGTTTACCTGCATAAGGGCTGCATCGAAGCTCTGCTCCACCTCGAAGCTCTGTCGCAGCATAACAGCTCGTGCTCCCGAGCCCTCCACGCCGATGAACTCGCCCGCAATATCCTCGGCGTCGATAATTCCTATGCCGAAACGACTCACCTCGGAGCGTACCACCTTGCGGCTCAGGGCTGTTGTCAGCTCCACCTGCCACCAATATTGGTGTCGCGACTCAAGAGGCTCGCCACGATATACGACCTGCACCGACTGCTCACTCTCCACCGTGCCCGAGTCCCACACATCAGCCTCGCCACGTGCCAGCAGCTCCTCAGAGCTTGCCACCATAATGCGGTACGAGGTCTGCTCATCGCCCTCCTTAGCAGAGTGAATCTGCCAGCTGAACGATGGTGTAGGGGTGTCTATGGCGAGGGGCTTCTCCAGATGGCATACACGCAGTGCCTCGACGCTCACGCCCTTAGCCGAAGCCACCGAGCAGAGCATCATCACACACGCAACAGCGAGGAGTAGTCGTTTCATCGGATGTTTTTATTTTGGGGTTTTACACTAAGTCTATCGCTGACGCAACTCTACGCGTCTTACCTGAGGCTTGTTCACCTCGTAAATCTTATCTACAAGCACATCCATCTGCTCGGTACGAGCCTCACGAACTGCCTCATACATCATTGTCGAGTAGTTGCCACGCTGAGCATTCACCCAACCGTTGTTGCCCTTCTCGCGGTCGATAGCCTCCACAGCACGACGGTCAAACGACTCTGCCAAGCCATACTGCTGCAGGAAGCCCCACTGCACCCACGCTATCTCGCGGAACTTACGCTCCACCTCCCAGCGAATCTCGTTGAGGTGCATCACAGCCAACGCCTGCTGATACTGTGGTGTACGGTCAATCTTGGCAAGGTTGATACCCTCGGCGAGCTCTTTCGATGTGAAGTCGCCACAGTGCTCATCGTCGATATAGAGACCGTAGGTGCCCGACTTGAGGTTCTTCACCGTGAGCATCTCGCGGTTCATCTCCTCGGTGAAAGGTACGACCTTATCTACGCCCGCCTGAGTGCCCACAGCTCCCCAGCCACGAGTGATTGTGTCGAGAGGATAAGGCAGAGCCTCAGCCAAGTAGTCGAACTTAAGCTCGCGACGGTTGCCCTCGATGTTGCTCACCTTACAATTCTTCTCACGCAGAGCCTGCAACTTGGCAGCATCTACCTCTACGTCAGCCACCTCCTTACCTACGAAGCCCTGAGCCTTGAGGTAGAGGTATGCCATAACCATATGACCGTCGTTTCCTGGGTGGATACGGTCTGTACCACACAAAGTGAACTTAGGGTCTTTAGCCTGCTCACGCAGATTTATCTCGGTCATAGGAGCATTGAAGTCTATGAACTCCCAACCATTCTCCTCGGCAGCCTTACGCTGGAACTCCGATATACGCTGCATAACGGTGTTCTTATTCTTCCAGGAGTTGCTCTGCTGCTCTGCTGTCTCATCAAATGGAGAGCCACCCACCATCACGATACGCACACCCTTCAAACTCTTCAGACGAGCCTCGATGAGCTTGAAGTTATCGTAGCACTGCTGGAACTTCTTCTCTGTTGCCTCGGCAGCATTATCCCAACCAAACTCGAAGTAGCCTGTATCGTTCATACCGAATGTTACCATCAGGACTGTTGGCTTCTTGTCGAACACGTCGCCATCAAGACGGTCAAACATATCGGCTGCTGTGTCGCCACCGATACCTGCGTTGCAGACTGTGATATCCATAAATGGGAAGCGGGTCATATAGTAGAGCCAGATGTAAGAGTGGTAATGACCACCATCGGTAATACTGTTACCCAGAAATACTGCACGCTCACCATCCTTGAAAGGAGCTACCTGCTGTGCCTGTGTGCCACATACGACACTCGCCAAAAGCACACAAAGAAGAATAAGTTTTTTCATAGTAATTATATCTTTTAGTTTTCAGTTCTTGGCTGTTAGTTTTTAGTTTTTACTTTTTAGTTGTTATAAGCTTTTACGTCGACGCTGTAACGGTCATCGGGCAGCAACTCTCCATCGAACTCAAAGTTGAGTGTGCGGCTCTCGCCCGGAAGCAACGTGATGTAGTTATCCTCCGCCACATAAGGCAGTATTCGCTCGCCATCGCTTGTGCGACGTGGCTGGATGTGGATGGCAAATGCCACACCTCGACCTACGTTTCTAACCGTAGTGCGTATTATCTTACGCTCGCCCTCCGTAATAAGACGTGTCGTAGTCTTCAGCTTTGCTGGGGCGAGAGTGTTGAGTGCCTGATAGTTACCTCGCTCGGTAGCCCTCCAATAGAAGTTATCCGAGAGGAGCTTACCCTCGGCATCCTTCAGCTCAAGACGTATGAAATGTACGGGCGAGAGCTGTGGAGTCTTCGCATCGCGGTTGTAGAGCTCTATCTCATAGAGCGAGTAGCCCCACTGCGTAGCTCGCTTCGAGCACTCCACTTTGACGTAACGTGCCGCCTGTCGCTCCACAGCGATATGCTGCTCGCCACCCTTGCACTCCTGCTCGGCGTGCACCTCGTGCCATTGTGCTCCATCCTGCGAGAGGAGTATGCGGTAGACTGTTGCGTGAGCACCCTCCCACTTGAGCACTATCTCGTTGAATGTAGTCTGCTTGCCCAAGTCGAGCTCAATCCACTCTGCGTCGTTATACTCGCTTGCCCAGCGTGTGCCTCCCTTACCGTCGGTTACAGCACTTGCTCGCTGTGCGTCGCGTGAGGTCGAAGAGGCTCTCACCTTCGCCCCACGTGCCAAGTTACCCACCGAGAAGTTCAACGTAAAGAGCTCTTGCACCGAGTTGGGCGAGAGTGATGACTTGAGCTGCTGCGAGTATTGTGTCAGCTCGCGACCATCGAGGTCGTAGACCTTGGCTGTAGCCTCAACAAAGTCGAGTGCCGCGAGAGTGGTGTTGACAGCACGCACCGAGTCGTCGGCGTGGCTCCACTGTATGTGGATATGCTCGCACGCCTTACGCACTCCCCAATAGGCTCCCGTAGGGTCGAAGTAGTAGTCGTAGGTCTGCCATACGAGCGATGGATATGCCGACTGGCTCATCCACGTCATTATACCCGTAGAATTCTGCCACAGATGGTGTTGCCAGCCCTCATACATAGCCTTGTTGACCTCTAAGTTGAGCAGCTGAGCCTTGCGGCAGAAATCCTCGATGCCCTGTGGCTCGCCATAGTTCTCTGCCAGAGCCTCCTCGTAGCGGTCGGGACCTGCGTTGGCTGCCAGAGGACCGAAGTAGTGCTTGTTCCACATCTCGTTACGTGGCCACCAGCTATCCTCGGGCATAAACTTACGGAAGCTCTCGAAGGTGGTAAACACTGCTGTACCTATCTCTGTGCGGAAGCCCCACTCGGGACGTCCCTTATAGCCATACATCATAGGGTAGGGTGTAAAGTACCAGCTCGGATGCATATTAGCCCACGGGCCACTTCCCGACAAGCCCTGCGAGTTGGATATCGACTGATAATGGCGGTCGCCACCATCGTAGTATGCCACGTCGCCACGCATCCAGTCGTCGAGCGGTTTCTCGGGCACACCCTCGTTGTCGCCACACCACACCGCTATCGAGGCGTGGTTACGCAGACGCTTAATCTTCTCTATGGCGTTGGCGTGGAATGTATGCAGGTCGTGCGGCAGGTTGCGGTGTGAGTTGAGCCAGAAGTCATCCCAGACCATAATACCATACTTATCGCACGCATCGTAGAACTCCTCATCTGTAACGGAGCCTATCCAGTTACGAATCATATTGTAGTTCAGGTGGCGGTGCAGAGCTATGCGGAGGTCATACTCCTCGCCACGCGAGCGTAGCAGCCACTCACTCATACCCCAATTACCACCCTTGACATATACAGGCTCGCCATTTATCTTGAGACAGAAGATGCCATCGACCATCTCATAACCGTATTGGCGGATACCGAAACGGATATCATCCGCATCGGAAACCATCTCGCCCTGCACAAGCTCTATGTGCATATCGTGCAACACAGGCTCACCCATACCGTTAGGCCACCACAAGGCGGGATTTTCCACAACCAAAGAGTTCTCGTTGCGTGGGTTAAGCACCACCGTGCTGCTCTTACCTGCCTCAACAGTAACATCCTGCTCGAAACGTATGCCCAAAGGCTCTATCTCGCCACGCAACACACCCTTCCACGTCTGGGCAGAGTGGTTCTGCACCTCGGTCTGGAGCGTCAAGAAAGCCTTGTCGTTTGAGCGAGCGAGATGTGTACGCACCCAGGGGTCCTGGAGCGTTACGTCGCCCGATGTTGTGAGGAACACGTCGTCGGTGATACCGCTCAACAGTCCCGGCACATAAGGCATCCAGTCCCAGCTCGCCGAAGCGATATAGGTTGGCGAGCGGAAGTTGGGGACGGGGTGTCCTACCCACTCCACCTCGACACGCAGCACATTATCAGCCTTGACAAGCGATGTGATGTCGTACTTGCCTCGCTGCATAAAGCCATCGAGCAGACCTAAATAGGTGTCGTTCAGATAGACCTTACCCTTGCGATTTACGCCCTCAAAGTTGAGCCACAGACGCTCACCCTCCCCCAGCGATGGGGTGGTAAAACGGCACGTGTAGAGAAAATCTCGGTCATAACGTCGCTTATCGACGCGATGTACATTATCACCGAAATTTGGGTCCTCCTCAACGCCCGCCTCCACGTACGACGTAAAGACACAACCTGGCACCACAGCCTTCACTGCGGGCAAAGACTCGCCCTCACCTATTGGCTCTACCTGCCACTCAACACCCTCTGCATCGCTATTGAGCGAGAGGTGTTGTTGTGCCTGGAGAGTCGTTGTAGCTAAAAATAAAGCGGCTATCGCAAATAAAACTCGCATCTGTCAAAATTAAAAAATGTACCCCGCCCCGTAAGACGGGGTACACGAAAAACATAATCTTATTCTACATCGTTGTAAACATTCTCCCAGCCATATACACGGAAGAAGAATGGACGATAGAAGTCGGCACTACCCTCACGGTTGAAGTTATCCCAGAAGTTTACTGGGTCGCTGTTGGTAGAGAATACCAACTCACCCTCACGTGAAAGCGACTCCTGGAGGTTAATCATATACCAACGCTGGTGGTATACATCACCAAACTTATCCAGAGTCTTAGGCAATGTGAAGAGCAACTCGCGGTCTACGAAAGGACCATAAGGGGTCTCCGAACGATACATATATACGTCGCGACCAAATGGGAAGCCCTCCATAAACATATAGTATACGCCATCACGCTCTACAACCCAAGGCATTGAGCCCGAGTACTCCGAGATGTAAGAACGGAGCATCTCCTCATCGGTAGGAACCTGAGTCTGCCATACCCACTCGCCCTCGACGTTGCGGATGTAGTACTCCCACTCGCTTGCAAGGTCGAGAGTCTTGGTACGAGCTACACAAGGACGGCAGATAAGACCATCCTGCTTGGTAGTGTAGAGGTAGATATGACCCTCCTCGTAATCCTCGAACATAGTAGAACCGTAGCCCTGACCGTCAGCCTTGAAGTCGTAGTTGGTAGAGAGTACCGACATATAGGTGCCATCGCCAGGAGCACCCTCCAAGCTATACTCACGCAAGCAGCCGTCGATGTTAATCATCGCACCGTTGCCCTGAGTGAGGTCAACACCTGTCCACAACATCTGAAGCACGTTGCCGCGTGCAGGGTCGTTGTAAACTGTTGCATCGCCTGCCCAATATACGAAGTCCTGGTCAATATCGCCAGCCTGAATCTGTCCCTCAGACAAAGATGCCTTTGGATGACGGATGTGGGTGCGAGCCTGATAGTAGTTCGAAGCATCGGGATTGTCGGTGTTGATAAACTCGTTGAGCCATACGAGGTTCTCGTCGCTCTGCTCACCTGTCTGAACCATAATAGAGTTACGTGGGAAGTTAGAGTTGTAACGAGCACGTGTCTCAGGATTTACACGACCATAGAAGCTATCGTTGAAAGTCCAATAGATGTTACCATCGGGAAGAGCGGTAGTCAACACGCCATCGCCACCGTTCCAGCCGAGTGTACGGGTAAACATCTGGTCGTACTTCTTATCCTTGTATACGAAAACACAATCAGCCTGACCACCCTCATTATACATCAGCTCAAGACCCCACTCAGGGCTTACAGCTGGAGGAGTCAAAGTCTCTGGCATAGCAGGACCATCCTCATAAGGTACCTCCTCGATATCGTACTTGGTACAGCCAACCAACGCTGCCACAGCAAATACGATAAGGTATAGTGATAAAAATTTCTTGTTCATAATCATTCTCTAATTAAAATTTTTAGATTTCAGCACGAACCATAGTCTCGCGTACATCGTACCAGATGCCCTCTGATGGCATACGGTAGCGGTAGTAGAGATAGATGGTCTCGGTTGTAGGGTCGTAGCCCGACACCTCGACAGGCGACATAACCACCTCGATAGCATCTGAAGAGTCGGTATAAGGCTCGATAGTAACCTTACGCAAAGGCTTCACCTCGTCGGTGAGGATACCCTCCTCATATACAGGAGCGTTAATCCACTCGTTCTCGGCGATAGTAACCTTCAGACTCATCTGGCGGATAGTACGCTTGTCGCTCGACACCTTTGCAGCAGGCATAATACCGATGCTGTTGGCTCCAATAGGAGTAACCAACTTCGATGAGTTGATGCTCTGGCGGCGAACATCTGAACCGAAGATGTTGTTAATCAACCATCCCGACTGAGTAGTACCGTTCATTGTGTAGTAGGTGCTACGCTGAGTTGTTGCAAACTCATTCTTGCGGTGTACCTCCAGCAGAGCGTAATACTTTGTAAGAGAGGTCATATAAGCCGATACCTTCTCGATACGCACCGGAATGAAGTAGGTCTCCAATGGCAACAGGTCATCAATAGTTACGTTGATAGGCAGGAACGCTGTGTTCTCGCCAGCCTTCATCACCACCTCCCAGCTCTTGACAGAGTAGTTCTCGTCGGGCAGCTGCATAGCGTAAGAGTCGAACTGAGTATCGAAGTTAAGCTGGTTGTAGTTACCAATAGCCTCGGTATCGAGGGTGAGCTTAATTGTGCAGTCCTCATCGAGTGGAGTAGTACCGCTTGCATAGAGAGCCAACAGACCCTCGTCGCCACCATACTCAAACTCCTGACCGATGATGTTGTTATCGCCGCTGACAATCGAAATCTCCTTACGATAGAGCTCATCCTTGTAGAACTCCTTCTCGCAAGAGCTCAACCATAAAGCATTAAATGCTACGGCGGCAATGATTATGATTTTGCTTATTGTTTTCATCGTTAGTTTGATTTAGGGTTATTACTTTTCCCATCCTGGGTTCTGATCCAGACTTGGCACCTTACGGAGCTCGCTGCGGTTCAAAGGCATAAACATATACTTCGAGTTGAACGAACGCTCACGGATAGTCTGGTGTGAGATGATAACTGGTGCGTAGAAGCCTTCCCACTCGCCAGCCTCAATGTTCAAACCTGTCAGAGGCTCACGCTCCAACTCCTCGAAGATACCCCAGCGGCAGATGTCGTAGTAACGGTGGTTCTCGTGGAGGAACTCTACCAAACGCTCACGCTGGATAGCCTCGTTGAATGACTCTGTTGAAGCCAACTCCTCAGCCGATGCTCCTGGCAGACCTGCACGGTAACGTACCTGGTTGAATGCTGTAGCCATAGCCATCTCGTCGCGGCTGAAGGTTACACCGTCGATAGTGTGCGACTTGGTGAGGTTGTTCAAAGCCTCAGCATAAATCATCAACACCTCTGCATAGCGGATGATAGGGAATGTCTTCTGGATAACGCGTGGGTTGTTACCTGTACGTGCATCACGTGGGTGGATGTACTTGCGGCAGGTGTAACCTGTGAGGTTGTAAACGCCCATAGTCTGAGTGTTGTTCTTACCCTGAGGAGCACCGTTGTAGTACTCAACAACCTTATGCTTCATATCCTCCGATGAGGTAGACTCCATAGTCCAGTATGCACCCGAGAAGCCGATGCTTGCGTAGAAACGTGGCTCACGGTTGGCGTATGCCTTATAGGTACCACCCTTGAGGATATACTCCTTTGAGAGATACTGGTCAGCATCGGTTACGCACTTCGAGTCGTAAGGACGGTTCTCATAAGGATACTCAGCACTTGAGTTGTTGATATCGCGACCGTCAGCCATACGATAAGCGTCGATAATACGCTGTGGGATAGAGATTGCACTTGAGCCACCCAAACGGATAGGGAAGCAAACGTCAATCTGGTCGGTAATACCCTGGGTTGTACCCCAGATAATCTCCTTGTTCTGGATGTTAGGTGTCTCACCTGTAAACATCTCAGAGTAAGAGCGGAATGGGTCGATGCCACCTGCTCCCTCTGGGAACTGTGCCGAAGGAACATTTGCTGGCAATGGCAATGTGTAGTCGTCAGCCTCGACAGTGTGCAGACGGTAAACACCCAAATCGATAACCTTCTTTGCGGCAGCGGCTGCCAAAGCCCACTTACGCTCATCATACTTCTGTGATACGTAGTGTACGCCGTCGCTCTTACGAGTGAAGCCACCGAAGTAACGCTTAGCTACCGAGCCACCGTTGAACAGAGGCGACGCAGCCTGCAGACGCAGACGTGCAGTGAGAGCTAAAGCAGTACCCTTTGTTGGGCTGCCCCACATATCAACAGGGTTCTCCAAAGGAAGGTCCTCTGCTGCAGCCTCCCACTCAGAGCAGATGTAATCTACACACTCGTCGTATGTAGCACGCTGAGTCAGATAGTATGAAGGCTCCTCGTTGGTATCCAGAACCTGATCACCCAACAGGATAGCAGGGCCCTGGTTTCTGAGGATAAGATAGTAGGCATAAGCACGCAGGAAACGAGTCTTGGCACGCAGCTCCATCTTATCGAAAGCGTTCATATCGGGCACCTCGTCAATCTTAGGCAGGATAGTGTTACACTTACGGATAATCTTATAGCATTTAGGCCATACGTTGAAGTCCCAATCCCAGCCACCGGTAGCGGTATAAGAGATTTTATTAGTAGTAAGCAAAGTTCCAGGGAACTGTACATCGAGGAAACCGTTGTTGAATGTTCCGCAGCTCACCGCCTCATCCGAAGCCGTAGCACCAGGAACATTACACCAGTAATAGATGCGGCCATCGTGTGGCAACTCCTCAACAGCACCATTGAAGTAACGCTCAATGTTGTACTGGCTGGTGAAGATATCGTCCTCCGAGAATGTGTCCTCAAAGTAGTCGTCTACGTTGAGGAAGTTACAGCCAGCAAACGAGAGGCTGAACAGAACGATAGGTAATATAAATAATTTTTTCATAATTGCTTAGTTTTGATGTTTCGGCTTAGAAGTTCAGATAAATCTGCAATGAGAAACGACGTGGGATAGGATATGCCTGTCCGTTGTAGATAGCCTGCTCAGGGTCGAAGAGCTCAACGCTATCCCAGAGAGCCAAGTTCTCACACAAAATCTGGAAATCGATAGACTGCAAGCCCAAAGCACGCTTCAAGCCAGGAGTGCTGAGGTTGTAGTTCAAGCTCAACTCCTGCAGACGCAAGTAACGAGCGTTAGCCTTCCAGAAAGTCGAAGGTTTGGTGTTGTTCACGTTATGACCGTAGTACAGACGTGGGAAACGAGCGTTAGGGTTCTCTGTAGCCTTATTGCCAGAGTACTCTGCTGCTGTCCAGCGGTTAGCTGGGTCGTATGCCAATGTGAGGACATTACCCTTATAACCATTGTTGAATGGCATATAACCGTCGAAGCGGCCACCATCCGAACCACCATAGAGGAAGTAGTTGTTACCTGTACCCTTGAACATCACGTTCAAAGTCCACTTCTTATAATTAAGCTCGGCACCAAAACCATACATAAACTCAGGAATACCCGATGAAGAGAACAAAGGTACCTGGTCGTCGTCTGTGATGATACCATCACCGTTGACATCCTTATACTTGATATCACCAGGACGTACTGTACCAAACTGTGAAGGGCTCATATCAACATCCTGCTGATCCTTGAACAGACCGAGCGAGATGAAACCACGCTGCACGCCATTAGGATAGCCTGTCTTGTTCATATAAGGATAGAGCTGCTCAGCCTCCTCCCAGTTGTTAATCTTATTCTTCGAGAGAGTGAAGTTACCACGAACAGTGATGTGGAAATCCTTGCCGATAGGCTGGAAATACTCGAAGTTACCATCAGTACCCCAGCTTGTCATACTACCTACGTTACCATAAGGCATTGTGATAACGCCGACATAGTCAGGCACCTGAGCACGCTGCTGGAAGATACCCTCACGACGGTCGTTAAAGTAGTCGACAGTCAGTGTGAAGCGGTCGTCGAAGAGGTGCAAATCCAAACCTACGTCAAACTTCTTTGCCTTCTCCCAAGCCAAGTTGTCGGCACCTACGCGGTCCTCGGTCAATGTACCCTGACCACCCCAGCCTGTGATAGTGCCATTGTTCTCCTTGATGATAGTAAGGTATGGGAAACGGAGTGCAGAGATACGGTCGTTACCTACCAGACCGTAAGATGCACGCAGCTTCATAAAGTTAATCCACTTAACATTCTCCTTCATCCACTTGTACTGTGTTGGAGACCAACCCACTGCCACAGCAGGGAAGAAACCGTACTGCTTGCCCGACTGGAAGTTCTCCGAACCGTTCAAACCGAAGTTCATATCGACGAAGTAAGTGTCGCGGTAGCCGTATGTGAAACGACCAGAGAGGCTCTGGTAACGCTTAGCGATAGCATTCATACTGTCGCTTGCTCCCGACTCAACTGTGCTCTCCAAGTAGTAGAACAACAGACCGCCGATACGGTGATGACCAAATGCACGGTTGTAGTGCAACTGAGCATCGAAGTAGAGCTTACGCCAAGACCAAGCCTGTGAGTTATACTGAACAGATGTACCAACAACCTGCTCCGAGAGCATCAGCTTACCTGTGTTGCTACGCTCACGAGCGTACCACAATGAAGGCATTGAGTAGCGGCTCTCACCGAAGAGGCTCTGACCATCCCAAGAACCGTTAACCTTTGCAGAGAGGCCCTCGGTAATCATATCAAGCTTCTGGGTGATACCGATGTTCACCAAGTTACGAGTGATGTTCTCCACAGTGTTACCTGTGTAGTTCAACAATACGTGAGGTGGGATATCGTTACCAGCAGTACCTGCCGATGGAAGCTCACCGCTCGAGTATCGCAATGGATACATCACAGGAGTAGTCTTAGCCTGCGACTCCCAAATCCAGTCAGTCAGCGACTGAGCACCGCGGCTATAAGGCTGACCCATTGAAGGACGCTTGTTTACAGAGAGATAACCTGTAGCACCCAGATAGAGCTCTGTGGTCTTTGTCAGGTTGATATCTACGTTGATACGATAGTTATAAGTGTTGTAACCTACACCCTTGTTGTACTTACTGTCGCCCATGCTCTTATAAGCCGACGACTCCGAAGACATACCGAGTGAAGCGAAGTAACGAGCGATAGAACCACCACCACGAGCCGAGATATACTGTGTGTGCTGGAACGATACGGGACGGAGGATAGCATCCTGCCAGTCAACGTCTGGGTAGAGGTCTGGATCCAGACCGTAACGGATGATATCCATCTGGATGTCGTTATACAGAGGCGACATACCTGTAGCTACTGCAGCCTCGTTAGCCATCTCTGCATACTCAGTAGCACGCAGGTAGTTAGGCAGACGACGCAACTCCGAGATAGTGTAGTTTGAACGGAATGTGATGTCGAGCTTCTGCTCCTGACCACGCTTTGTTGTAACGAGCACAACACCATTCGCACCACGGCTACCGTAAACGGCTGTTGCAGCAGCATCCTTCAGTACTGAGAACTGCTCAACGTCGGCAGGGTCAATCTGCGAGAGTGAGCCCTCCAGACCGTCAATCAACACCAGAGCACCGCTGTTAGCACCGAAAGTACCGATACCACGTACCCAGAACTCCGAGATGTTACGTCCTGGCTCACCGCTGGCCTGCATTGTAATCACACCTGGAACACGACCACCGAGGGTGTTTACGATGTTTGTAGCAGGCACCTCCAACTCTTTGGTATCGATAGTCGAGATAGCACCTGTTACGCTGGCTTTACGCTGCGTACCCATACCTACTACGACAACCTCGTCGAGCTCGACACCCTCCTGCATTACGATAATAATATTCTTCTTGTTGGTGATAACCTGCTCTACGGTCTCATAACCGAGGAATGTAACACCTACAGTGTTGTAGAGGTCAATCTTCATAGAGAAGTTACCTTCGGCGTCGGTCAATGTACCCACGCCCGGCTTATCCTTAACATAAACCATTGCACCAATGATAGGCTCATTGTTTGCGTCAACAACAGTACCGTTCAAGGTAAACGACTCAGCCTTCTGAGCGTTTGCATTGAAGGACACCATCGCGAGCAATAAGGTGCATATAAATAAAATTCGTTTCATATTGATAGTAGTATTTTGTATTCACCTTTATTCGGTTGCTACACGACGGATAGCATAGTTCTCAGCGTCGGCAACATAGAGGTTACCCTCAGAGTCGAGTACCAAGCCCATAGGCTTGTTGAACTGAGCATTCAGTGCGTCGCCGTTTACATAACCTGCTGACTGAGCAACACCTGCCAAAGTCGATACATAACCTGTTGAGAGGTTAATCTTACGGATACAGTGGTTGTTAGAATCAGCTACGTAGATATACTCGCCATCGCAAGCCATCTGGCAAGGCTCATTGAAGAGTGCCTCATCCAAAGCACCATCGAGGAAGCCTGCTGCGTTCTTCTTACCTGCCCATACCTCAACTGTGTCGTTTGCCATATCGAACTTGAAGATACAGTGGCGGTTCTTAGCAGCAACATAGACGATGTTGTTGTCGCGAGGGTCGAATACGACACCGGCACAGTCGCCCTCCATCTCCTTTGTTACGTCTGATGAGAGGTTCTCACCCTTACCTGTTGCAGGGTCAAAACGACCGCAAGAGCCCTCATTAGTGAAGAAGTAGAACTTACCGTCTGATGGATTCATCTCGAAGTGTGAACGAGCACCCCAACAAGTCATATTGTCGGTATAAGGGAGCTTGCTATCCCACGCTACGTTACCCATAGATACGCCAGCGTAGTCGCTCATACGGCTCAGGCAACCATAACCGTCATCACCCATCTGTGAGCCAAACCAGTAAACCTCGTCGGTCTTGTAATCGTAGCTGATGTTGTTGAAGCCGAACCAACGACCTACATCGTGCAAAGCCTTGATTACACCTGCCTCCTCGTTGAGCATATAGATGCGGCACTCGTTATCCCACGAACCACCCTCGATACCATTAATGGTGATAAAGAGGTTGTCCTGAGAGTCGATAGCCAGCGAACGCTCCAACTTCTTTGCTGACTGCCAAGAAGCCAACGATACAGTACCCGTAGGCTGTGCAGCAGCCTGGATACCACCGGCGATAGTTGAAACAGATGTCTGCACGATGTAATCGAAGATTTTGTCGAACTTAGCAGACTTCTTACCCACCTTTACGGTGATTACGCACTCCTCACCTGGGAGCTTTGGAGCCAACACGAGCATACGATCTCCTGTAGAAGAGATAATCGTAGCTGGCTTCTCATTGAAGAGTACGGTAATCTCATCGACATTTGTGCCGAAGTTTGTACCCTCAATGATAACCTGTGTCGCAATCGGGCCCTTATCAGGCCAAAACTTAGCGAGAGTGATTGGCTTCGTAGGATCGTGATCCACAGCAGCACCCTCATCGCTCTCCTCGCACGATATGAATGCGAAGCTTACACAGAGTGCAGCCATCAACATCCAAAATCGCTTTAAGTAACAGTTTTTCATAAGCGTTAGTTTTAGGTTTTGTTATTATTGATTAAGTTAATTAAATTGTTTGTTTCCTTTTTTTAATCTCGATTGTTGTGTGTTCTCTTTTTCTCTATTCTATCTCTCTGTTTTTTAATGGTTTATTAATTGGTTAATATCTAATTTATCTCTCTGTTCTTTTGCTACGTGCCATCGTGCGGGTTATTGTTACTCCTTGCCCCAATCGGTTGGCTCGGCACCCATATAGAGGTGCAGTTCGCCTCCTGCGGCTATATCGCTGAAGTCGATGTAACACTCATCGTATGGCTTGCCATTGAGCTCCGCACGCTGTATGTAGATGTTCTCCTCCGAGTTGTCGTGAGCCACCACCGTAAAGCTCTCTCCTGCGGCATACTTCGTGTTGAGGGCGAATGTGATGCGGGAGAATACGGGCGAGGTAATCTCCATACGTGTGTCGCCCGGGCAGACAGGGTGCAAGCCCGACGATGCGAGGACGTACCACGCCGACATCTGTCCTGCATCCTCGTTGCCGACCAAGCCCTCGACTTTGTTAGAGTAGGCGTTGCGGCAGATCAGACGTGTCCAATATTGTGTGAGCGAAGGCTCGCCCAGACGGTTAAAGATAAATGGCACGTGGTGCACAGGCTCGTTGGCGTGGTTGTAATACTCGTTCCAGTGCATATCCTGTGGTGCCTTCTCAAAGAAGTTTCGCAAATCAGCCACCATAGCCTCGCGACCTCCCAAGAGCTCCGCCAAGCCCTCGATGTTGTGTGGCACGAACCATCCCTGCTGATAAGGTGTCGACTCCATACAGCCATACCACTCTGTGGTGCGTGCCTCGGGAATCCACGCAGCCCACTCGCCATCAGCCTTACGTGGGCGGAACCAGCCCTTCTCCGAGCAGAATATGTTACGCCACGCCTCCGCCTTTCGGTCAAATGCGGCTGCCACAGCCTCCTCGCCCAAGCACTCTGCCAGACGTGCTACGCACCAATCTGCGTGAGCATACTCCAGTGTGTGCGAGATACACAAGTCGGATGGGGTATAGCCCAGTGCGTCGTTACCAAACTTAGCCGATGAGTTGATAGCATATTGCAAAGCCTTCTTGGCGTCGTAGCCTCTGATACCTTTGGCGTATGCGTCAGCCACCACTACGTTGGCAGGGTTGCCAAGCATACATCCCGAGTATGCGTTGAGCAGCTCCCAACGCTCATAATACTCTCTGCCACTCGACTCTGCCATCTCGGTGAGCGAACAGATGATGTCGTTCACCACGTCGGGGTTGATGATGGTCTGCAGAGGCATCTGGCTGCGGAAGATATCCCATCCGCTGAATATGGTACGTTTAGTGAAGCTCTCCTCGCCCTGGTGCACCTTACCGTCGCCACCTACGTAGCGGCCATCCACATCGGCACAGATGCGTGGGTCTATCATCGTGTGGTAGAGCGAAGTGTAGAACACTACGTTCTGCTCCTCTGTGCCACCCTCTATCGTAATCTTCGAGAGCTCTCTGTTCCAGCTCTCGCGAGCCTCGTTGCGTACCTGGTCAAATGTCTTGTCGGCTATCTCCTGCTCGAAGTTGCGTTTAGCACCCTCTGCGTCGACATACGAGATACCTATCTTGAGCTCTACGACCTCTCCTTCGGTTGTTGGGAACTCGCCGAAGAAACCTATGTGCTTACCCTCAGCCTGCTTCACGCCACGCAATATCTCAGCCTGGGCTACACGTTCCAAGTATGGCTTCGACACCACCTCATCGCGTTTACGCTGCCATGTGTCGGGTATGTCGGCACTCCAGACACCACTATCGCCCCAGCTGCGACTCAGCTGAGCGTAGAAGTAGAGTGTATACGACACGTTACCCTCGCCATTGCCCCAGCCTCCTGTCTCGGGCACGCAACGCAGCCAACCGCTTATGGTCTTCTCATCCTCGAGCTTTACGCTCTGCACCTCGGCTGTGCCACCTATACGACGTGCAAGGTCTATCTGCAGACGCGACAGCTCACTTGCGGGATATGTGAAACGCATAATACCGCAGTGAGGTGTAGCCGATGTCTCCACGCCGATATTGTAATCAGTGAGCTGCACGCTGTAATATCCAGCCTTTGCCACCTCCGACGACTTGTCGTAAGCCGAACGCCAGCCCTCGATAGAGCCATCCTCACGACCTGCTATGGTATGCATCTTGCCCGTCGTAGGCATCACGAGCAGGTTACCCATCTCGCCAAACCATCCCACGCCGCTCATATGAGTCATCGCAAAGCCCTCGATAGTCTTATGTTCGTTGCTATATCCCGGGGCATTGTCGCCTCCTGTGATGGTGTTGGGGCTCACCTGCACCATACCATAAGGTGTGGTAGCACCCGGGAAGGTCTTTCCCAAGCCGTGATATACGCCCGCCGCATCGGTGCTTGTGCTTGCACCAATCATTGGGTTGACATAATCTGCTGGCGAGAAATCCGCCTTCTGCACCTCTGCTTCGGGGCAACACGAGAGTGCGAAAAACAGCACCGAAAAAGCTATTAATCGTGCCATATACTCTATTTTTTATATATTACGTATGTTCTAAAACCAAATCGAGGCATCTGCACATTGAAGCTGCTCTTGCCCTTTCGGCTCTTTACCTCTATCTGGTCGGTTGTCTTCCCGTTAAGGTCTATCTGCTCCACCTTCTCAGCCTCGAAGCCAAGCGTAAGCTGCTGTGGCTTCTCATCTGCGGCAGCATTGTACAGACGCACCACGATACCCTCCTCGACAGGGTACGCCGCTACCAGCTCATAGCCATTGTCGCTCAGCTCCATCAGCGATGCGGAGTCCATCGCAGCCTCCTCGTGCAGTGAGCTCAGCAGAGGCTCGGCACGCAGAGCTCTTATCTGCTCTATCTCAGCCTCATCCCAGTTGCCGCGGTGTGGCACCAATGCGTAGTTGATGCGTGTAGCCTCGGTGATAGTATATTTTTTACCCCACAAGCCAGCTCCCGAGTATTGTACGTTGAGTCCTAAAGGCTCTCCCTCGCCAAAGCTGTACGATGTGGTGTGGTCGGTCATCAGGGCGAGTGAGCGGTTATTCTCGCCACGCTCTGCCACATCCACCCAATGGAGTATTATGTTGTGCTTTATCTCATCCCACTTGCCGAAATGGGTGTTCTCCAATTGGCTGCGACACACGTCAAATGGGGCATTCTTGTCGAGTGTAGCATCCCCGAACGATAGTGGGAAGAGTAGGTTGAGCTTGTAGCGGTCATCGTAGCACGCTCGGCGGTTTGTCGACCACGCATTACGCTGACGGAACTCGCCTATCGCCTCATCCTCTTGCCAATCAATACGGAGCTCCACATCTATCACAGGGGAGTTCTTATACATCACAATAAACTGGGTGAATGGGTGCGACGAAATCTCGCCCTCAATCATCATCCACTCGCCTATCTCGCCCCAGCGTCCTGTGGTAACCTTCGCAGGAGTCTCTGTCGACGAGCGGAACTTACGCTGCGAGAGGAAGTAACCCTTCAGCTCGCCCCAGCCTGCCGACTCGCTATCGACCCAATTCTCTCCCGTCTGCTTGCAGATGAGTTCGCGTATCACGCCTCCCTTCTCGGCATCAACGACAATACGATAGAGGTCGTTCTCTATCGTCGTTGACTGCTCCACATCTCTTCTTCGCTCTGCACGGCGGTCGGTGCGTATGAGGCGGTAGGTGGTATAACCAAAAGCCGGCACTTGGGCTTCAAATACCAAATTTCCTCTACCTAAAAAAGCCCCAAACCTATTTCCTTCGCTATCCTGCACCTCGACCTCATAACCTCTCCACTCGCGTGGCAGTGCTACTCTCACTACCTCGCAACGAGCAAAAGGCTGGGTGTTCCAAACACGCAGTATAGCTGTGTTATTTGTTTGAGCCGTCGTGCCGGCTATCTCGTTCTGTGCTGATTGTATCACCTCCATAGCATTGCGGTCGGCACTGCGTGTCCACTCCCTAATCCAGTCAGCCCACGTGCCACGACGGTGCAGACCGTTGTAAGGCACAATCCACGAGTCGTGGTGCTGAGCCAACATCAGAGTACGCCAAGCCTCATCTATGGTAGCTTGTGGTGCGGTGTAGTCGGGCGAGAGTATGGCTGCCATAGTCGCCATCTTCTCTGCCTGAGGGATGATATTTTCGCTGCGTCGCACCTGGCGACCGATACGTTGCATAACCTGTGAGCCCCACATCAGTGCCGGACGTATATCCTCCTGCGTGAAGTGATAGTCCTGCTCGCCACGCTCTATGCCGAGCATCTCGAAATACTCTCGCCAGGTAACATACTTCGAGCCGCCACGCACATTCTCGCCATAGCCCAACCACGGGCCATTCTTCCATCCTGCATCCTGGAAACACATTCCCACCACGTGCTCTATTCCCGCCTCGCGGCAAGCCTTCAGGTAGTCGGCGTGGTTGCCCCACGCTGTTGTCTGCCATACCGAGCCCTTCTGCAACTCCTCGGCGGCATAACGAGGCGAGGTGAGTATCGAGCTGCCATCGGGGCCTATCCAGTTGACTGTCTCGCCACCAAAAGGTGCAGCGTAGCCTCCCCAGCAGGTGTTAGGACACTTCAGCGACGCATATTTGTAGCCGAGCTGGCTAAGGATTTGAGGCAACGAGCTGGTGAAGCAAGGCTCCTCGACAGCGTAGGTCAGATGCTCCACGTCGGGGAAGTGCTCGCGGATTTTTCGTATGCCGTATTGGAATTGGCGAATAAGACTCTCGCCAGAGATGTTGTAGCAGTAGGGCTGAGCGTATGTCGGATTGGTGAACTCAACACGTGGCGACTTGACCAGCTCCTGCATACGGCGGTAGTCCACAGGGGTATGTACCGCCACGCTGTCCCACGTCTCGGGCTCTATCTCGAGCGAGATACGCCACTCGGGGTGCTGCTCCATCTGATCGACTATGAAGCGTGTCTTCCACTCCAAAGGGTAGTGGCCATAGACACCACCGTGGTAACCATCGACAAAATAGGGCTGTTGTTGTGCCTTCACTTCAGCCGACAGCACAGCAAAAACAAAAACCGACACGATAGCCACCGCAGAGCATAAACTCTCACGGATGCTACGACGTCGGTAATTTTGTGGGTTGAAGTTTTGGGTTCTCATAGTTTGCTTTCAGCACCGTGGCGGCTGGTTAGCTCTCCGCCATTTGCTTTATGCAAATTAACCCAAAATGGCTTGCAAAAAACCCTATATTATATATAAAGTAATATCAAAAGTAGAATTCCAAAAAGTACAATTAATTGACAACCAATTATTTACCTTCTCCGTATGGGTTGTCTTTGGTAGGTTTCATAGTAGATGAATTGGGCATCAGAAGTCGCATACGCTGTATCTCCTCCTCGATATTTGTGATATGAGGCAGCGTCTTGCTCTTGATTTTGCTCTTGTAGTTGTAGATGGTCTGTGGCGAGCACTGCAAGAACTCTGCTATCTGCGAGATGTTGGTAATACCCAAACGCATCAGGGCGAATATACGCAGCTCGGTGTTGAGATGCTTGTCCTCGATGATGTAGCGAGCCTCGGGCACAAGCAGGGCGTTAAATCGCTCGATGAACTTTGGGCATATATTGAGGAATGCCTCGTCGAAGTTACGCATAAGCTCCTCGATTTCACGCTCCAACTCCTTGTTCGAAGGCTTATACAAATCCTCCGCCTGGTGGTTCTTCACCTTACGGTTTACCTCCTTGCGGTAGAGGTGCAGCTTGTTGATATAGTCCGAACACTGCTTCATAAAGTAGCTTATGTATTGCTCCTTCACGAAGTGTGCCTCGCTCAGCTCCACATTGATGTTATGCAGGTTCTCCTGCGATGCGGCTATCGTATTGCGTTGCTTGCGTATCACCAGCACCAGCATAACCAAAGCCACCACCAGCACACTCAGTGCCACAATAGCAATGAACATCAGTCGCTGATGTTCAGACTGTTGGCTCATATAGCGGCTCTCAATGATGGGCAGCATACGAGCGATGATAGAGCTCTTGAAACGTGAGTTGTAGAAGTTGGCATCATCCAATGCCGCCTTCATATATGTGTAGGCACGCGACACGTCGCCCGCCTCGAAGAGGTTAGTCGCTAAGATTTGCAACGCCTCATTCTCCTTCACCGCTAACTTTATGTCGGTCAGTGCGGCTATCGTCAGGTAGTGATTCTCCCGCTCGCGGTTACCCGTCAGACGGTATATTCGCGAGAGGAGCATACTCTTCATAGCATAGCCGTGGGTGTTAGGGTTGGTATCGTTAAATTGCCTGAGCGTTATCTCCAACGCCTCGTTGTAACGTCCCTGGTGGATGAGCGAGAAGCAAAACTCGGTGGTATAGAGCTCGGAGTCGGCACCCAGCACATCCATCAGCACGTGGCGTACCTGGTCAATCTGCTCGGAGTAATCTTTGGCAAACTTCTCGTTGTTGCAGTACATCTGCAGGTGCTCGTAGTAGCGAATCTTATTCCAGCAGAATATAGCCTTCTGTGAGTTGGTGAGAGCCTCAAAATCAAACTTATCGAACAACTCGTCAGCCTGCAGGAAGAGTCCCGACACGCTATACATACCTGCCAAACGCAGCTCGCAGTCCACGATGCGGCTCTCCATACCCATTACGCGTGCAATCTCCTTGTTGCGGAGGATATATTGCGTTGCGGAGTCGCTGCGGAAGGTGTTATATTGGTCGATAATCCTCTCGTTGAGCAGATACAACTCCTCTCCGACAGCCATCTGACGTGCCTGCTCGGTGAGGCTGCGTATCTCTTGAGACTTCTTGATGGCATAATCCCGCCTGTTCTCTATCGCCTTATCCAACTCGAGCAATAGAGCATTATCATCACTCTGCTCGGCACGAGTCTCAGACGTTGCCCACGCAAGCACGACGACCAATGTCGCTATCCAGCAAAAATATCTTCTCATCTTCGCAATATTTAACATCCACCTTATATTAATATATATAGCCTCTATGGGTTGCTATACACAGCCCGATAAACTGCGAGGCTCCCTCTCGCACTGCTTGTTTTGCCCACATATCAGGCGTAGCTCCGAAAAGGCTACTCCTCGCCCTCAGCCTCTGGCTCCTCGAGCTTGAACTCGGTCATACCCGCTGCAAGCAGTATGTTGAACCAGCTGACAGCCTTCTTTATGTCCGACACGTGTACACGCTCGCGGTCATACTCGGGTATCACCTCGCCGAAGAATGTCTTCAGCTGCTCGGGTGTAGACTTGTGCGAGATAGCCTCCTTGCCCTCGGTGTGGGCATACATACGTGTGAAGACCTCTGCCAGAGGTATATCCTCGCCCTCGGTGAACATCGAAATCTCTGCCAAAGCACTCACGCGAGCCGAAGCCGAAGCACTCTGTCGACGACCATCCGCCAACGACTCGATGATGATGCCACGTGTTGACTGTGCCACATATTTGTAAAGTCCGCTCTGTCCCGAAATAACCAAAATGTCTTTGAATTCCATAATCTAAATCTTGTTTTATGTTTATGTTTAACTTTTAACCTTAACTCTCTCGCTTTATATTCACATCGAGCTGTGGGAATGGGAATCTTGCACCACGCTCCGGCAACTCCTTGTAGAAAGCCTCCGTCACGGAGTCGTATACAGCCCAGAAATCCTCGTTCTTAACCCACGCACGTGCCTCTATGACCACTGCACTGTCGGCTAAGGCATCTATGCGTACGTAGGGTGCAGGCTCTGTGAGCACTCGCCCGTCGCGTGTTACAATCTCCATCATAGCCTCACGTATGCGGTCATAGTCGTCGCCATACGACACCGACACCTTCCACGAGCAGCGGCGTGTGGTCGAGGTAGAGTAGTTGTTTACCACGCCTGTCGATATTGTGCTGTTGGGGATGTAGATTGTCTTCTTATCGACTGTGTGCAGCACCGTTGTGAAGAGACGTATATCTATCACTGTGCCACTCGCCAAATTGGTCTCGATGAAGTCGCCCACCTTGTAGGGTCGCTGCACAAGTATCATCACACCTCCGGCGAAGTTCTGTAACGTGCCACTCAGTGCCATACCTATCGCCAATCCTGCCGACGCCAACATCGCAACAAACGATGTGGAGTCAAAGCCGAGCACCGATATTATGATGACAAAAATTATGACGTTACCCACCACGCCTGCTGCTGTGAGCAGGAAGCGGTGCAGCGACACCTCCACATTGCGGAGTGTCATTATTCGGTCCAACACCTTGACTATGCGTCGCACAATCCATCGTCCGACGTAGAATATCGCGAGTGCTACCAGCAGTTTTATGCCTGTCCACACAAACCAATCCACCATCTCTGCCCATACCTCCTTCAGGTCGAGATTGGTGAGCTGCTGTACGCTCTCGGCAAAACGTGCCTTCTGCACCGAGTCGGGCACAATTATCGGCGTGTCGCTCTGTAAGAAGTCTATCATTGTCGCTCCCCCAAAATATATCTTCTACTACTTATTCTCTCGCTTTGCCTCGTTGAAGCAGTGGCGACACAGAGGCTCATAGGTATCCTTCTCTCCCAACATAACAAGCTGACCATCAGCTGTTAGGCGGTGTGAGTGGTGAGCAGGGTCGCCACATCGCACACATATAGCGTGCACCTTCGACACGTGCTCGGCAGTTGCCATAAGTGCCGGCATAGGACCGAAAGGCTTACCCGTGTAGTCCATATCCAGTCCTGCCACGATGACACGTATACCCGAGTCTGCAAGCTGACGACATACGTCGACGAGGCTATCATCGAAGAACTGTGCCTCATCGATGCCTACTACATCCACGTCGTGTGCCAACAACAAGATGTTCTGTGGCGACTCCACGGGTGTCGAGCGTATCGAGTGTCCCTGGTGCGACACCACCTCCTCCACGGAGTATCGTACATCTATCACAGGCTTAAAAATCTCTACTCGCTGGTTAGCAAACTCAGCACGACGCATACGACGTATCAGCTCCTCGGTCTTACCCGAGAACATCGAGCCGCACACGACCTCAATCCATCCTCTATGTTTAGAACCTTCCAAAAACATATTTTTCTATCTTTTTATTTTTTATCTCGTTAACTCCTTGCCTCTCAGGGCTCGCTTCGTTTACTCTATTCGCTGAATCTTCGCTCCTAACGCATTCAGACGCTCATCAATCTTACGATATCCGCGGTCTATCTGCTCCACGTTCTGTATCTCGCTCACACCCTCGGCACTCATAGCCGCTATGAGCAGAGCCACGCCGGCACGTATGTCGGGCGACGCCATCTTCGTGGCACGCAGACGTATGCGGTGGTCGTGTCCGATGACCGTCGCACGGTGAGGGTCGCACAGGATAATCTGAGCTCCCATATCAATGAGCTTATCGACAAAGAAGAGACGGCTCTCAAACATCTTCTGGTGGATGAGCACCGCACCTTTGGCTTGTGTCGCCACAACCAGGAAGATAGAGAGCAGGTCGGGTGTCAGACCTGGCCACGGAGCGTCGGCTATGTTCATTATCGAGCCATCAATAAAACTCTCGATGCTGTAATGGTCCTGCTGCGGTATATAGAGGTCGTCGCCACGCTGCTCAAATCGTATTCCCATACGTGCAAACTGTGCAGGTATGATACCTAAGTTCTCAAACGACACGTTCTTTATCGTGAGCTCCGACTGCGTCATCGCCGCCATACCTATGAAGCTACCCACCTCAATCATATCGGGCAGCATAGTGTGCTCAGTACCACCAAGTTCGCTGACACCTTCGATGGTCAGGAGGTTGGATGCAATGCCCGAAATCTTGGCTCCCATACGGTTCAGCATACGACACAACTGCTGGATGTAGGGTTCACACGCTGCGTTGTAAATCGTCGTTGTGCCCTTCGCCATCACCGCCGCCATAATGATGTTGGCAGTACCCGTTACCGATGCCTCATCGAGCAACATATAACAGCCCTTCAACTCCTTCGCCTCCACCGAGTAGAAGTGTTGTGAGAGGTCGTAGTTGAACGATGCCCCGAGCTTCTGGAAACCTAAGAAGTGGGTATCCAAGCGGCGACGACCAATCTTGTCGCCACCAGGCTTCGGGATGTAACCCACACCAAAACGAGCCAACATAGGGCCCACCATCATCACCGAGCCACGCAGGCGGCGACAACGGTTGTAGTAGTCCTCACTCTGGAGATAGTCGAGGTTTATCTCGGCAGCACGGAAAGAGTAACTCTCCTCCGAAAGACGCTCCACCTCTACTCCCATAAGCTCAAGTAGCTCAATGAGTTGCATCACATCCAATATCTGTGGAATGTTATGCACCACCACTCGCTCACTGGTGAGCAACACAGCACACAATATCTGGAGAGCCTCGTTCTTCGCACCCTGTGGCACAACCTCACCGCTCAATCTCGTTCCGCCTTCAACTCTGAATATTGCCATAATCCAATAGGTAATATAGTGAAATATAGTGATAAACTCCGCTAATTTGCTCCAATTAGCCCTAAAAATCTATCAAAGATAGCATTTTTAATGACAACTACAAAATCTGCCTCCACTTTTTCTGTCCGATTTGTTCATTTCTGCCTATTCACACCCCTCCCTCCGCTTACCTTGCATTCTCGCCAAAACGAATCTCTCCCGGTGCACTTTTGTTATTACACGCTGCAATCTCGCCTCATTGCAGTTAAAAAATGCTCAAATGCTTTGTTTTTTAGTTTGAAAGTGCTAATTTAGCATTATGAAAAACTCTACAAAATGTTAATATAGTCTGAGAGAGTAAGATATTTATCACTACAACGAAAATATAAACTACTAATAATCAACTGAATAATTATATTTATAACTTAACAAAGTACGACACCCATTAGCCCGCAATCAACGCAACTTCCTAAAATCCCCACTTTTATTTACCTTTGTATATATGCGAGTTGGTCGGCTGATGCTTTGTTGTACACAAAATATCGTAGCCTATGTGGTTTTTCAAACGTATAGACAAGACCAACCAGCAGATTGAATCGTTCTTTGATACTGTCGATCAGGCATTATTGGTTTTTAAGCAGGGAGTAAAGAACTATCTCTACTCCGAGACAGGGGCTTTTAATGACAACCTCGCCTCTATCACCAAATTAGAGAGTGATGCCGAGCTTATGCGACGCGAGATTGAGAGCGGACTCTACAGCCGTACCTCATACATCCGTATGCGTGGCGACGTGATGCGACTTCTGGAGCGTATGGGACACATCGTTGACCTGCTCAATGACAACCTCTATCAGTTTGATATTGAGCGACCTTACATCCCAGCAGAGCTCAATGCCGACATTCAGCAACTCACCGAGCTCTCGACGCAGGCAGTCGAGACTACGATACCTGCTGCGAAGGCATATTTCCGCTCACCCGAGGGCATCACCGAGAAGATTCACCGCGTATATTTCTACAAACGTGAGGCGGACAAGCAGGCTAAGCTGCTCAAGCGAAAGGTTTTCCACGAGATGGACTCACTCAAGTTGAGCGAGAAGTTCCACCTGCGATACTTTGCCCTCCACATCGAGGAGTTGTCGCGAGCGAGCGAGAAGGTGGCAGACCAGCTGTCGGTGATGTCAGTTAAACGCACCTACTAAACTATGGATATACTGCTGATACTCATTGCTTTTGCCCACGTCGCAATATTCGTGAGTCGCGGAGGAGTACCGTTGATGGTAGCACCATCTGCCTCGTGTTATGTTGCACCCCGAGCCCTCGTATTCCCATTGTTGGCTGTGAGTCTGCTGGCAGGAACACACTTCCTCGCAGGCGATGTCAGCTTCGGTGTTGAGGTCGATGCAAGAGCACTCTTCGTCTGTTTCACCGCAGCTCTGGTGGCTTATGCTATATGCCGAGCTATCACACCCCACATATCGCGATTATATCTGGTCGTGGTAGCGTTTGTCGGTCGCAGCTTCCTACTCCACGAGGGGGCGACGTTTGGCTGGCACGACTTCTTGGGCTGGATAGTCTCACCCGCGATAGCTTTCGTGTTGGCGGTGCTGATTTTCAATGCGTTGTCAGCCCTTTTGCGTGATGCTAACATTCGCTACCTGAGTTTCCTGCAAATTATGGGATGTGCCATTAGCGGAGCTACATTGCTACTTTTTATGGCTGTCGGCATTAATCTCGGCGGAGTGTTGACGATGGAGGTTTTCACCCCTTGGTCTTTAGCGGTGCTCGGATGTGCAGTGTTGTTGGCAGGCTATCGTAAGATGACTCTGATATCGGTCTTGCGAGAGCGGGAGTTTGATATCAACCCGATGGTTGCACTTGCCACGTTGCTGTCGACCACAGCGGTTATACTCTTCTTCTCGTTTGATGCAACAGCCTCACTCATAGGCATTAAGCCGACCATAATCTCGCCTGTTGTCTTGCTCTTTGCCTCGCTTTTGGGATGTTCGCGTTCGCAGCGACGCAGTGCGATGAGCGGCGATGAGTTTGTCAGGATATGTGTTGTCAACATTGTGGCGTTGATTATTTCACTCACTTTGGGCTACCTCCTCTCGGCACTTCTTGTAGGTGATTTTGTGGGTGGTGGCGAATTGAAGAGTGTCCTGCTCAGCTTGGCTATCGTTGTGGTGGTACTGCTTGCGTTGATTACCCTGCAAAATAGGCGTAAGTCGCACCAGCGAGCTCTCTTGGCACGTGAGCAGGCAAAGCTGCTGGAGGCTAACCGTCGCTCACTGAACCGTCTGGAGGTCGAAGCTATGCAGGCGGAGAATGATAACCTGCGTAACCAGCTGGAACTCAAACGTAAGGAGCTAATTAGCGTAGCGATGAACATCACCGAGCAGAAGGAGTTTATACACCATCTCTACGAGGAACTGAAGCAGATACGCAAGGTAGAGGATGCGGCAGAGAAGGATAGGATGCTCGACAAACTGCATACCGACCTGAGCCTTAGGATGAACTTCACGAGCGAGATAGATAGCTTCTACACACAGGTAGAGCAGCTGCACAAGGATTTTGGCGTACGACTTACCGAGAAGTTCCCCGACCTGACACGCCAGGAGCGACGTTTGGTGATACTGCTGAGATTGGATTTCTCGACAAAGTACATCGCGACGTTGATGAATATCTCGCCCAAGAGCGTCGAGATTTCACGCCACCGACTGCGAGCAAAGCTCGGACTGAAAAGAGAACAGAATTTGACAAACTTTATTAAGACGATATAACACAAACAAACACTTTTTATTAAACTTTTTATTAACTAAAATTTTAAAAAGATGAAAAAACTTTTACTCTCATTGGCACTTGTATGCTTCGGCGTTAGTGCTTATGCACAGGCTCCAGAGAAGTCTGTAAATCAGTATGGTCAGGAGGTTGAGTCTCTGCCAGTTGATGCAACTGTACAGGATGGTATCCTCGTATTCCAGAACAAGGAGGCTAACTACAAGATGTGGTTCGATGTTCGCGTACAGGCTGATGCTGCTGTATTCTTCGGTGCTCCAGGTTACGCTGACAAGATTGGTAACGGTATGTCTATCCGTCGTGCTCGTTTCGCTGTGAAGGCACAGCTCGGTAAGAATTGGGCTGGTGAGCTCGATACCGACTGGACAAGTGGTGTTCCTGAGATTAAGGACGCATTTGTAGCATTCAACGGTGTTAAGGGTCTGGAGATCAAGGCTGGTAACTTCAAGGAGAACTTCTCTATCCAGCGTAACACTACTTCACGTTACTTGGTATTTATGGAGCGTCCTATGGTTACTTCACTCGCTCCATCTCGCCACCTTGGTTTGAACGTTAAGTACTCTCGCAAGCACTTCTGGTTGTCAGCAGGTGTATTTGGTCCAGCTCTCAAGGATTCTGAGGCTATGGGCTTTATGCAGGACTACAACAAGGACTACGGTATGAACGAGGGTCTCTCTTACACAGGTAAGTTCGTAGTACGTCCAATCAACAACGAGGACGCTTCATTGCACATCGGTGCTGCTTTCTCTGTACGTCAGCCTAAGACTACTGAGTTCAAGATTAAGGACTTCGAGGAGTTGATCGAGGAGGATGAGGATATTATGGCAGCTTTGGACGAGGGTAAGTTCAACGAGCTCGACGTTATCGGCGGTGCTATGGACTCTCGTAACTCTACTGACATCAACCGTAAGAAGTATGTAAACTCTGGTGATTTGATTGGTTTGGACTATGAGACAGCTTGGACTGTTGAGTTGGCTGGTCATTACAAGGGTTTGCGTTATGAGGCTGCTTACCTCTCACGTACAGCTCATATGAACGAGGCTGTAAACGAGGTAGTTTACGGTGATGAGGGCTTCAAGCGTTTCACAGGTGATGGTTGGTACGTACAGGCTTCTTACCTTCTCTTCGGTGGTAAGCAGGCATACGATGCAGGTGGTGCAAAGTACACTCGCACAACTTCTGGTCGTAACTGGGGTGATTTGGAGCTCGCTGCACGTTTCCAGACTATGGACCTCAACGATGCTAAGTTCGACGCTAACGGTGATTTCTTGAGCGGTATCACAGGTGGTAAGGCTAATATGTATGAGTTGGGCTTGAACTACTATCCTCACAAGAACATCAAGATCGTTTTGAACTACTCTTATATCGATCAGGATAAGTACGCTAACGGTAAGGGTGGCGACAAGGGTAAGTTCTATGTTGGTTACGACAAGAACGGTGAGCCTACTAAGAAGTCATCTGCAGTTGTAGGTAAGGGTGGTGTTGACTACCATATGCTTGCAATGCGTTTCCAGGTTGCTTTCTAATCGTAAGGCACACTATTTAACTCTGTAATTTTAATCTTTAGTAAATATGTCTAAGGAAAAAATGGAGATTGGAGCGATCTCGAAGCCACGCTTCGAGTTCCGCTCTTTTGGTCAGTGCTTCTGTGAGGCACACAAGCGTATGGCTCGTTTGTCAGTTCCTGTACCCGAGAAGGTGTGGGAGCGTCATAGCGACGAGATTTATATCATCTCTCGCACAAACGATATCAACAACACGAAGATTCGTGATGGTAAGATGGATATCAAGACCTATGTTCAGACTGTAGACGGTTTGGAGCAGTGGAACCCTCTGATGAAGGGTGAGTTCCCTATCTCGGCTCAGGTACTGAAGGAGGAGGTTTTCCCTGCTTTTATGGTCGAGATGCCAGAGCTTACAAAGGATACCTACACCTACGAGGAGTTCATCGCTATGGTCGAGGCTAATCCTGATTTGGCAGCTGTACGCGTACACAAGCAGCGTTTCGGTTATATGGTCAACGACACTATCTGCGAGGTTGGTAACGTACTTATCAACGGTGCAAAGGTGGTAACTATCAACTCGGAGTCAACCGAGATTGAGGATATCAAGAAGACTATCGCCGACGTAGGTCTGGAGGGTGTTGAGAACATCAACTACCTGCAGGCTATCAAGCGTGTTATCGGAATGTCGAACAAACCACTTGCAAACGAGTAGAGTATGGCACAGGAGATTGAAAGAAAGTTCTTGGTAGCAGGCGACTTCAAGCCAGAGGCTTTCAAGGCTACACGCATCATTCAGGGCTACTTGAGCTCTGTACCTGAGCGTACCGTTCGCGTGCGAGTAAAGGGTGAGAAGGGTTTTATCACCATCAAGGGCATCGGTAGCCAGAGCGGTGCAAGCCGCTTCGAGTGGGAGAAGGAGATTCCTACCGAGGAGGCAGAGCAGCTCCTCGCTATCTGCGAGCCAGGTGTTATCGACAAGACTCGTTACTTGGTAAAGTCGGGTGAGCACACCTTCGAGGTGGATGAGTTCTACGGCGACAATGACGGTTTGACCGTTGCCGAGGTGGAGCTCTCATCAGAGGAGGAGGCCTTCGTTAAGCCAGCATGGCTGGGCGAAGAGGTTACCGGCGACGTTAAGTATTACAACTCTATGTTGATGAAGAATCCTTACAAAAACTGGAAGTAAAAATCATATAAGTAGGTTCTATCGGCGTTGTGCCTATAACCCACTTACTCTGATTTTTAGATTACCAAAATACGGAATAATCACTATCAAAGGGGTTGTTTTCGGACAACCCCTTTTCAAAACCCTATAAAACTAAACCAAATGGAGCAGGAGAATAAGAAGCAGGCAGCATTTGACCCGCTGGATATGAACAATTATAAAATCGAGAAACTCCCCAAGATGGAGAAATCTACTTTCGAGAAGTGGATGGCTCGCGTGGGAGGACCATTGGCTATTGTAGCCTTCATATTGGTCTATTGGGTTGTGGATATTCCTTTTATCGACAACTTAAAAGAGAGCGATTTTATCCCTACCGAGGAGGTCGTTGTAGCAGAGCCTGCGGCTGTGGTTGCAGAGCCTGTGGAGGCTGTCGTAGCAGATGTCGCACAACCAGATGTTGCAGCTGAGGGCGAGGCTACGGAGGCTGCGGCTGAAGGTGTAACTGCCGAGGCTACGGAGGCTGCGGTGCAGCTGAGCGAGGCTGAGACCGAACCAACGCCCGAGGTAGTACCAGCGGTGGTAGAGAAGAAGGCTGCCAAGCCCGACGAGAGCATCAAGAAGGCAGTCAAGTTCATCGAGGATAACGGTTGGGACGACTTCACACGTGCCAACTATGCTATGCTCGCCATCTTCATTGCGGCTATCATCCTGTGGATTACCGAGTCTATACCCAACTACCTGACAGCACTGCTTGTCATCTTGGGTTTGGTGCTTACGGAGGTTACCACACAGAAGGTTGCCTTTGCCACTTTGGGACATCCCGTGATGTGGCTCAACATCCTCTCGTTTGTGCTCGCCTCGATGCTCGTCAAGACACGTGTAGCCAAGCGTTTAGCTCTGTGGTTTGTCCTCAAGTTCGGACACTCGGCATCGGGAGTATTCTTCAGCTTCCTGCTCATCAACGTCATCCTCTCGGCATTCATCTCTGCCACCACTGTCAAGGCGGCTATCCTGTTGCCTATCTTTATGGTTGTTGCGGCGGTGTATGGTGCGTCGCAGGGCAACCGCAACAACTTCGGACGTAACATCGTGCTGCAAAACCTCTTCCAGGTCAATATTGGTGCGAGCGGATTTCTCACAGGCTCGGGTGCCAACCTGCTGGCAGCAGCCCTCATAGGTGGTGCTATGGGCTTGGAGTCGGGCTCAATAGGCTATACCGATTGGTTTGCTGCGGCATTCCCATTGGCAATACTCCTGCTCGTCATAGGCTGGTGGATTGGCGTTAAGGTCATCTTCCCTATACCTAAGGAGCAGCGTCGCCCACAGATTGAGGGTGGTCTGGTACGTCTGCGTGAGGAGTTGGACTCTATGGGTAAGATGACTACCGAGGAGTATAAGTCTATCGCCATCTTTGTCGGCGTGCTCGGTATGTGGGCTACAACCGACGTGCTCCACTCTATCGACGCTACGACCGTAGCATTCATCGGTGCTGTCGTGGCTCTGCTGCCTGGCGTGGGTGTCGTTAAGTGGAACGATGTCGATATCCCTTGGCACCTGATGCTCTTCTCGGCTGGTGCTTATGCCATTGGTGCGGGTCTGGATGCCACAGCTCTGCCAAAGACTATGGTCGATGTGATGTTCAACTCGCTGGGTATTACGGAGGCTACACCATTCTGGGTGTTGTACCTCCTGCTCACAGGTATGATGCTCTTCTCGGCTCTGCTGTTCCAGTCGAAGACTATGCGAGCTCTGATATTTGTCCCTATCGCTATCGGCGTGGCACAGAAGTTCGGCTATCCTATTATGAGTTTGGCATTCCCCGTAGCACTGCTCATCGAGCACGTCTATGTGTTGCCATTCAACTCCAAGCCGGCAGCCCTGCTCTACACCACCAACCATTATAGCTGGAGCGACACCTTTAAGTATGGCTTCACGATGATGCTCATCGGCTGGGCTATGATTATGGTGTGGGGTGATACCGTACTGCGTTGGTTGGGACACACACCAGACGGATTGTTCTTCTAACAGTGGTCTGTTTTCTTCTGACTAACATAAATATAAGGCATCGGGGACAATGATTGACATAATGACCAAGATACACGACAAGTTCTCTATCGAGTTCAAGGTGGGATTCGTTACGCGACGTAAGATGCGTCATAACGACTTCTCGGTCTATATGTGGATTTTTGTCCCCAATGCACTTGATATCAACCCCACCACCTACTCCAAGGCGGACTTCTACCGCGACGTTAAGTCCAACATCCGCCTTATCACGCCTCGTTTCTTGCTGCGTGATATCGTGGGTGGCGAGGCTACACCTCTGCGTAAGCTGCGTGAGGCTCTGGAGCGTATGGCGAGCGACCCTACGCGAACAGCCATTGCGGAGTATGAGGCACAGATAAAGATTTTCTCCGCTATCGTCAAGAGTGCTCTGCGTGAGGATGTCAACCATATATGCACATCGCATCAGCGTCGCGACGATGTAAGATTTCTCAGCGAGGAGTATGCATCCCACGCGGGTAAAATACTCTCGGCATATCGCTCACTGCGTAACATCATCAACACCCCTACGGTTGATGCCCAGGTTATGGAGTGTTTCCACTATGGTGATGAGTTTATGAGCTATATGTTCAACCAATACACCTTCCGCCTGTTGCAGTGGCTCAGTGGCGACAAGGAGGCGTATGCCGCTCTCATCGAGCGTCTGTCGGCTATGATACGCGACGAGCAGAACTATCGCGATAAGATGGGCTATCTGTCGCTCAAGCAGGATGACAGGTTAGAAAACCGCGACCTTATATACTCCCACGGAGTGTTGAAGAAATATATCGAGAGCTCGCTCTACTTGCGTGTGCCGAAGAAACGCGATGGCGTTATGATTGAGCAGATATATATGAGTATCGCTGCGGGCTTGTCGATGATTTTTGCCACCATACTGAGCTTCTATTTCCAGCAGCGTTTCGGCAACTTCACGTGGCCCTTCTTCTTGGTGCTTGTCATCAGCTATATGGGTAAGGACCGTATCAAGGAGCTTGCACGCTACTATTTCGCCCACCGCAAGGGTAGTAAATATTTCGATAATAAGGCAAAGATATCCGTCGGCGACCAGACTATTGGATGGATTAAGGAGGGTGTCGACTTCCTGCAGCGGAGCAAGATACCGCAGGAGGTGGTGCAGCTACGCGAGAAGCACGCCATAGTCTCTGCCGAGCGACATATCAAGGATGATAAGGTGTTGTTGTATCGTAAGTGGGTGCATATCGACCGCGAGAAGCTCATCGCCAACAGCGTCTACCACACCGACGGTATCAACGATATCATCCGTCTCAACGTGGGCAGCTTCCTCCACAAGATGGATAATCCCTACGTGCCACTCAACCTGCTCGATGATGATAATAACCTCTGTCGCATCGACTGCAAGAAGGTCTACTTCCTCAATATCGTTATGCAGTACCAATACGATGGCAAGACCGACTATAAGCGTTTCCGCGTGTCGCTATCTCGCGAGGGTATTGAGTCGATAAAAGAGATAGAGTAAAGTAATTTATAGATAAAGTAGGGGCTGTCCAACAATCAATAAGTTGCGACAGCCCCTTTTTCTTTTATAATTGCTTCTCCCCTATTCGTACGATGGAGGAGTAGTCTGTGTAGCCCACTGTGAGGGCTTCGACGAGGTCTTATACTCGAGCGTCGCACCGCCTGCCAAATCTTTCAGCTCTACCCACGCTGTGTCGTGCTCCACGCCATTAAGACGCAAGCTCTGAGTGTATATCTTTGTCTCCGAGCCTCCACTTATTGTGATATCCTTACCGTTTGGGAGGTGGATTGTGATATGCTCAAATATAGGGGTGTTGAGGGTGAAACCGCCCACACCAGGTATCATAGGATACATACCCACCGAGGCAAAGACATACCACGCACCCATCGTTCCCATATCGTCGTTGCCTGGCAGACCATCGGTCGCCACGTGGTAGAGCTCGTTGAGTATGCGGTTGATGAGTGCCGACGTCTTTGCAGGCTTACCCATCCAATTGTATATCCACGGAATCTGAAATCCTGGCTCGTTGCCCGCAGGGAACCAATCCTCGAAGGGCGACGCATCAATCTGTCGTGTCAGCTCATCGAGTCGAGCCTCGGCAACCTCTACACCACCCACGATATCTATCAGCCCTTTTATGTTGTAGGGCACCATCCAGAAATATGTCTTGTACGAAGCCTCGCAGTAATCCTCCCAGCTGCCCGAGAATGCTCGCCACTCGCCCTGCTCATCTTTGCACTGAATCCACCCTGTGGCAGGGTTGTAGAGGTTTTTCCAGCTGCGAGCTCTACCCTCGGCATCCCACTGCATAAAGGCGTCGTTGCAGGCATCCAACGCAAAGCGGCTCAGGGCAAAGTCTGCCGACGTATACTCCAAGTGGAGCGAGGCGTTGGTGTAGCCCTTGTCGCGATAATCTCTCAACTTGGGACGCACCTCATACTCCTGGCACTTGAGCCCTGGGCGTGTTGCACCGCGGTGCATAATCGCAAGCAGAGGCTTGGGGTCGTATCCTTTCGCACCAAAAGCCCACGCATTAGCCACCAAGATTGTCGATGGGTCGCCCTGCATAATGCCCGTCTCGATGTTTGCCATCGACCAGCGAGGGAAGGCTCCTCCCGCCTGCTCGGCGAAGAGCTGATGCGACACCACAACATCCGATGCAACCTCGGGCGTGAGCATCGATATGAGTTGTATCTGCGTGCGGTAGGTGTCCCAATTGCTGAAGTTGGCATATACCTCCCTGCCCTGTGGTGCAGTGTGCACCTCGAAGTCCGAGCCTATATACTCGCCATTGCAGTCGCTGAAGATGTTGGGGCCCATAAATACGTGGTAAAGATGGGTGTAGAACTGCACCTTACGATGCTCCTCGCTGCCCTCGACCTCTATCTTGCCAAGATATGAGTTCCACTCTGCCTCTGCCTCGCCACGCAACGAGTCGAAGCTCCAGTCGCTATTCTCCACCTCGAGGTTCTCGCGGGCATTCTCCACCGATACGTACGAGATACCTATCTTGTAGTGCAGTGGCTTCCCTGTGTTGTCAAACGTGAAGTATACGCCCGAGTCGGCACCCTGGCTGAAGCGACCACCCTCGCTGAGTCGCTCTTTGTTCCATACGCCCGTTACGGTAGCGTCGGTGTCAAACTCCGCCACGAAATATATCTTGTAGGGTGTTGCCCTGCCGCAGAAGTTACCACCGTCGGCGTAGCCCTCACACGAGCGAGGCGAGGTAACGACCACCGCAGCCTCGTCTATCTCGCTTGCCGACACTCCGCCGCCTATTATCACGGTGTTCTGCTCTGATGTTGCAGGGAATGTCAGGCGAGCCAATCCTGTGCGGCAGGTAGCTGTCATCTCTACCGCTATGTCGCCATCGACTTTGGCTGCGTAGTATCCGGCGTTGCCCTTCTCCTCTGTGATACGCACCTTGCCACCCATCATTCGCTCGGGTGAAGTGTTGAGTGAGCCCTTCATCGCAAGCATAGGGAAGTTACCCATGTGGCTACATCCGGCGTTTACCTGGTTGATGACAAATCCCACCTCCTTGTTTACGATAGGTGTGGTGAACTGCAACATACCGAAGGGGCGTGTCGCTCCGGGCACGCAGTATCCCGACTCGAAACCCTTGAGGTCGGTACCTATTGTCGTGTCTACATATTGTGCCGGTGTCTGGGCAAAAGCGGTGAGCGATACGACGCTTGCTGCCGCCATCATAAGGAGTCTTTTTAGAGCCTTCATAATTTAGTCATAGTTTATTTTATACAAAGGTATAAATAAAATTTCTGTCGCTCGCCCAAATAGCCATATTTGATAGCCTCAAAACCCTATCTGACTCTCTATCAGGGATATATTTTTGGGCAAAAGTAGATTGTGAGTAGCCCTTCATCGCCATCTGCCCCTTGCCTAAATCACTCTTTTACAAAGACTTTAACCGCTTATAGCCCGACAATTAGGTATAAATACTTACTACGATGTGCGTTTTTTTTCTTTATTTTGTCCTGATTGTGCAATTTGCAAAATTATTTCAAACAAAAAATATCAATTTATGAAACAATTTTTAGAGAAATTACGTGTGGAGGATTGGGTAACCGTGTGGTTGAGTATTCCTCTGTTGTTGTTGGCAATCCTCGTTCCTCACTCTGTACCAAGTGTCCCATCGACCTTCGTGGGCGAGGCTGCTTGGCACGACATCCTCATCCTTTTCCTCATTGTGCTCGTAGCACTCTATTTGGGTAGCTGGCTTATGCGTCGCCCTATGAAGGGTATGCTCTGGTCGCTCATCTTTGTCTTCGCTATCTCTATGCTTGCACAGGTCGTAGCGAAGATTGGTATTGTCAAGGAGTTTGGCTTCGAGGCAGTATTCTTCTCAGTTATCTTCGGTCTTATCATCCGTAACGTATGGCACATCCCCGAGTGGATGAAGCCAGCCATCCAGGGCGAGTTCTTCATCAAGATTGGTGTTGTCTGCTTGGGTGCGACGGTTCTCTTCAACGAGGTTATGAAGTCGGGTGCTTACGGTCTTATGCAGGCTATCTTAGTTGTCGGCATCGTATGGTTCTTCGCCTTCTGGGTGTCGCGTAAGATGGGTGTCGACGAGCGTTCAGCTATGGTACTCTCGAGCGGTATGTCAATCTGCGGTGTGTCGGCTTGTATCACAGCTTCGCGTGTAGCTAACTGCGACGATAAGAAGCTCTCTTATATCGTATCATTGGTGCTTATCATCGTTGTTCCGATGATTTATCTGATGCCTTGGCTGGCAAATATGATTCTGCCTCTTATCTTCGACGATCCCGAGACTGTAAATCAGGTTGCCGGTGCGTGGATTGGCGGTACTGTCGATACCACATCGGGTGTAGGTGCTTCGAGCCAGATTTTCAGCGATAAGGCTAACGAGGTGGCTATGGTTGTTAAGGGCGTGCAGAACATCCTTATCGGTGTTGTAGCATTCTTCATCGCACTCTACCTCTCGGCACGTAGCGAGTCGGGTAAGATGCAGCGTCCATCGTTGGGTATCGTGTGGGAGAAGTTCCCAAAGTTCGTTCTTGGTTTCGTTGTCGCATCGGCTGTCTTCTCTGTTCTCTCGGCTAACGATATGCTGAAGAAGGGCGAGTTGAAGGAGCCTAAGGCTCAGGAGGTTGTAGCCGAAGTCGTTGTTTCAGCCGAGAAGGAGGCTACCAAGAATATCATCGTTGCCGCTGATGTGGAGGCTGAGCAGCCGGTGATTATTGCTGACGCCGACGTTAAGCCAGAGATTAAGGCTGAGGTCAAGGCTGAGGTCAAGGCTGACAAGAAGCCAGAGCGTAAGAAGAACTCTTCGAAGGATATCGCCAAGATGTTCTCAGGCTTGTTCTTCTCGTTGGCTTTCGTATGTATCGGACTTGATACACGTCTTAAGGATATCATCTCGAAGGAGAACCGTGCATTGTTGAAGTCGTTCCTCGTGGCACAGACCTTCAATATCATCGTAACCTTCGTCATCGCTTGCCTCTTCTTCGGTGTCCTGAAGCAGATGTAACATCTATTAACCCCGCATAAAAAAAGGGCGTGTCTAACATGTTTTTAGACACGCCTTTATTGTAGTTCTACAACAAGCTACCCTATCGCATAAGGATTACTCGCTCAGGTGGGAGCTCCTTGCCACGAGGGAGGGTTACCTTCAACACCTTGCGGCGAGCGACACCCTTGCCATCCTTAGTGGCAGGTATCCACTGCGGCGATGACTCCATAGCCTTCAGTATGCGACGCAGCAGACGGCGGTCTGTGGAGTTGAGCGTGTCGAAATCGCACACCTTGCCCTCGGCATCGACAGTATAGGAGATGATGACCTGAGCCACAGGCTCCGCCTCACCCCACTTAACCTGCGAGGCTATATAGTCGCTGAAGCTCTGCTCCACGCCATCGACCACAAAACGTGCCTCCTCGTCGTAACGTAACTCCAGAAGTATCACACCATTTGACGCCTCCTGACCATACTTCTCGATAGTCTGCTCATCCGCAGGCAAAGTCTCAACACTGAGTATATCTTCAGGTTCGACAGCTGCCAGCTCTGCATTTGTCATCGGCTCGCCATTGACAAAGATGAGCGGGTTGCCTCTCTGTGCTGACGCAACAAACGGCAACAAAAGCAATGCTATGAGTAGATGAAGTGGTCGCATAGGCGAAACAAATTCAAAATTCAAAATTCAAAATTTAGTTTTCAGTCTTTACCTTTGGCTTTTCAGTTCGTAAAAGGTTGATTCCCTTCGCCTCACTACGTGAGTCGGGGAATGACGTTTATTTATTCCGCCCCTCCGCCAGCTCCACACAATCGGGGAATGACGTAACGCAGTATATGCCAGCCAAAAATTCGTTTGGGTAGGCTGAGACAAGGCTTGTGCAGCTCGAAAAACCGCAGTTTACTTGGCGTAAATGAGGATTTTGAGAGCAAGCGTAACGCAGTATCAGCCTATGTAAACTAATTTTTTAGTAGCTGCGAGCAAAGAGTACACGACACTTCGAAGGCTTACCCGAGTGGATACAAACACCCTCCTCTGGCTCTACATCCAAAGGAATACAACGGATAGTTGCCTTGGTAGCCTCCTTGATAGCAACCTCGGTCTCTACGGTGCCATCCCAATGTGCAGAGATGAAACCACCCTTAGTGTCGAGTGCCTCAACGAACTCCTCCCAAGTGTCGACCTTAGTAATCATAGAGTTACGGTAGTCGAGAGCCTTCTGGAAGATGTTCTGCTGAATCTCCTCCAACAGCTTCTCAACATAGTCGGCGATACCCTCCTGCGAGAGTGTCTGCTTGGTGAGTGTATCACGACGTGCGAGCTCGATAGTGCCATTCTCCATATCGCGTGGACCGAGAGCCAGACGTACAGGCACACCCTTGAGCTCATACTCCGCAAACTTAAAGCCAGAACGTACATTGTCGCGAGCATCAACCTTCACGCTGATACCCTTCTTACGCAACTCCGAAGCAATCTGCTCCATACGCTCCTTCATCAGAGCCAGCTGCTCGTCGCCCTTATAGATAGGAACCATAGCGACCTGGATAGGTGCCAACTTTGGAGGCAGCACAAGACCGTTGTTGTCCGAATGAGCCATAATCAATGCTCCCATCAGTCGGGTAGAGACACCCCACGAGGTAGCCCACACGTACTCCTGCTTACCCTCCTTGGTGGTATATGTTACGTCGAAAGCCTTGGCGAAGTTCTGTCCCAAGAAGTGCGAGGTACCGCTCTGCAGAGCCTTACCATCCTGCATCAGAGCCTCGATAGTCAGCGTATCCTCGGCACCTGCAAAACGCTCGTTAGGCGACTTATGGCCCACGATGACAGGCACACCCATCCACTCCTCGGCAAAGGTCTTATAGACCTGAATCATACGCTCTGCCTCCTCGATAGCCTCCTCGCGTGTGGCGTGTGCGGTGTGTCCCTCCTGCCACAAGAACTCGGCAGTACGCAGGAACAGACGTGTACGCATCTCCCAACGCACCACATTTGCCCACTGGTTGCAGAGGATTGGAAGGTCGCGGTAGGATGTAATCCAATTCTTGTAGGTGTTCCAGATGATGGTCTCCGAGGTAGGACGCACGATGAGCTCCTCCTCCAAACGTGCCTCGGGGTCTACAACGACACCCTTGCCTGCCTCGTCGTTCTTCAGACGGTAGTGAGTAACGACTGCACACTCCTTAGCGAAACCCTCGACGTGAGATGCCTCACGTGAGAAGAATGACTTAGGGATGAAGAGTGGGAAGTAGGCGTTCTGGTGTCCTGTCGCCTTGAACATATCATCCAACGCACGCTGCATCTTCTCCCAAATAGCATAGCCATAAGGCTTGATAACCATACAGCCTCTAACAGCAGAGTTCTCTGCCAAACCTGCCTTCACGACCAACTCGTTGTACCACTTAGAGTAGTTATCCTCAACCTTGGTCAAATCTTTAAGTTCTACTGCCATAAACTATCGTAATTCAAAATTCAAAATTCAAAATTTTCTAATATATACATAAAGGGCTACTGAAGGTTACTAAGGGTTATTAAAGTCGCAATAAAAAACTTTCACCTTGCAGCTCGTATAAGGTAGATTCCCTTCGCCTCACTACGTGAGTCGGGGAATGACGTTTTGTCTATTCCGCCCTCCGCCAGCTCCACACAGTCGGGGAATGACGTTTTGTCTATTCCACCTCTCCGCCAGCTACACACAATCGGGGAATGACGTTTATTTATTCCGCCTCTCCGCCAGCTACATACAATCGGGGAATGACGTGTTTCACAACTCAAAAAAAGGTTACCCCTGTCTTCAAACGACAAAAGTAACCATTTTTTGCTTAACCCGCACGTTTTCGGGCGGTTTTTATTCCTTTATCCCACTTTTAGAAACGGAAAGTAACCGACAGGCTGACATAATCTCGCTTCTCGGTGGTGGTGTAGAGGTCGCTCGCCGAGTCCATAACGCCATTCTCATCCATAGCGTAGAAGATATAATATGAGCTGTTGTGCTGGTCGAGGTGCTGGTATGCCACATCAACCGACGCAGAGCCTATGGCGATACCCAGACCTGCCGAGTAACACTCTAACTTATAAGGCATTGGCGAGTTATAATAGCTCTCCACAGGCTGGCTCAACATAGAGTCCGTAACGCCATAGCCCGCACGCAATGCCAACGCTGGCAGAGGTCGCAGCTCGGCACCTACACGCAGGGTGTTAGAGCCCTTAAAGTTATGTTTGAACTCGTAGCGATAGTCCGACTCGCGGATATCGAAGCCATCGGGGATATTCTTAACACGGATGCCATTATACCAATCTCGCTCATAGTCAACCGACAAGATAGCAAAGCGACCAACGGTATACGACGCACCGAAGAGCATACGCGTAGGCGAGGCGAAGTCCCAGGTATTAGGGCCGTGGTCCTCCAGGACAGGAGTCTGGTCGCCATAGGCGTTGAAGTTGGTAGCCATACTTGCGGCATACTCACGGTCCAGAGCGTAGTAGGTAGGGGTGTGGAGAGCCCAGCCAAGACGCAAGCCACCAAAAGGTCGATAGATAACACCTAACTTGAGGTTCATACCTACACCCGACATATTCACGCCCTGATAGTAGTCCATCCACTCGGCAGCACCATCAAGCACACGACCATCGGCATCAAGAGGCAAGCCCTGATAGAGGTAGTCCTCGCTATAATAGTAGCGGCGACGCCAATCGACCATCTGCACACCGAGAGTCATACCGAAATAGAGCTTATTGGCGTAGTTCATACCGAAAGCAACATCGAACTCACCCACCGAGCCACGACTCTCGACCTCGGTAGTGTGTCCCACCGAAGCGTTGACACCTATGCGGTTGGCTGTGGTCCAATACTCGCCCAGGTCATCGCTCTCGACATCCAACAGATAGCCATTATATGCCAAAGCACCGCCCCAATAGTAGGCATCGCCATAGTCGTAGCCCAGAGAGCCATTGTTGCCCGGGAACAAGCCTCCCTGTCCTAACTGGCGAGAGTACATATCGGCGATAGAGCGGTAGGGATACTCCGATGGGCCGCTCAGAGAACTGAAGCCATAGTGGTAGTTCAAATCGGCGATACGGTTGTAGCCGAAGGCTATGTTGAAGGTCATCAAGCCACGCTCGTTGCTACTCTCGAAGGTGTTGAGCACCAAGCCCATATTGGCGATAGAGAAGCGGCTGCCACTATTCTCGCCATAGTTCTGAGCACCCTCCATCGCAGAGGTAGTGTCGGCACTATGGAAGGTCATCATAGGGGTCATAGTGAACTCGTTGTGGCGATACATACCCAAGCCCGCAGGGTTGATACCTACCGACGCATAGTCGCCACCCAGAGAGGTGAAAGCACCTGCCATAGCCATAGAACGTGCCGAGCCAAAGCCGAAGCCCACCTGTGAGAGCTTATACATATCGGCTGGCATCATTCCGTCGTGGTCCATAACAAGACCTCCGAAGCGGAACTGCTGTGCGGAGGCTACTCCCATAGTAGCCACCGCAGCAATTATAAGTGTTATATTACGTATGATTCTCATTGTTGTATAGTGTTTTTCTATTTATATCCCTATCTGCCACGTGAGCCGCTGCCACCGCGAGAGCCACCGCCACCACTGCTGCGTGATGAGCTGCCACTCGAATAGCCTCCGCTCGAATAGCTGCTGCGTGATGAGCTACCACTCGAATAGCTGCTGCTACGGCTACGTGATGACGAGCTTGACGATGAGCTGCCGCTCGAGTAACTGCTTGAGCGAGAGCGTGAAGAGCTCGACGAACTACTTACACCACTACTCTTCTGGCGGGTAGTAGATGAGCCACTGTTGATACGTGTTCCACTCTTCGTACGAGAAGATGAGCCACTGCTGACAGAGCCGCTACTATTGCCACGAGATGAAGAGCCGCTGCTACCACCGCTCAGGCGTGTACCGCTACTCAAAGAGCCTCGCGAAGATGATGTGCCGCTGCTGACGCTTGCACCGCTCGACACGCCACGACCACGTGAGCCTACACCATCGCGGAGCATTGTACCCTGCGAGCGAGAGTCGCCACCGCCATAGGTCTGACCATTGCTTGGTGAGCGGTAAGGTGTCTGGCGACCACCGCCAATGCTACCTCTGCCTGCTACACCCTCGCCACCGCGTGAAGGGATGCCCGAGTTACGTCCCTCATAGCGTGAGCCGCCACGTGAGCCGTGATGGAACGACGACTGATGTGGGTTGTAAGGACGTACAGGGTGGTGATAGTGTGGGTAGTAGTGGTGATGGTAGTGGTGATTCCATCCCCAATAGTAGTCGTAGTAGTAAGGACGCCAAGGACGATAGTAGCCTCCCCAACCCCACCAGAGGTTGCTATACCAGCCACCGCCATAGCATACGTTCCAATTCCAGTCGTACCACGAATAGCGTGGATAACCCATCCACGAATAGTACCAAGGGTCGAACGAGATAGACCAGCCACTATACCAAGGAGCATAGACCGAAGCGGTAACAGAGACCGCACCCCACGTTCCAAACATCGAGGTGATGAACTTTGGCTCTACCCATACCTCGTCGCCCGAGACCATAATATTGTAGAAGGCAGGGTCGTAGGCTGTTGCGTAGGTTATCTGGTTGCCATAACGCAACGAGTAGTAGCTCGATGGCATACGATAGCTGCCCGATGAGAAACCACGCAGACGACGTGCATAGGCACTCTCATAGGTGTTGGCTACAACACCCGAGTATGGGTTGTCGTCATAGTAGTAGTCATCGTCAACGATGATGATACCGTCGCTGTCGACACGCTGTGAGGCAGCAGCCGACGCACCTGCACTCGCCGCAGCACGCTGTGCCTCAGCCTCATAGAGTGCAGCCTGTGCCTTCCACTCCTCCTGCTTTGCCAACGCCTCGGCACGTCGTGCCTCAGCCTCAGCCTTGCGAGCCTCAGCCTCAGCCACCTGCTTCTGTGCAATGGCATCACCCGAGTGGGTGTAATACATATCATCATAGGCACTCGACGCATAGAACGCCGAAGAGCATCCGACCATAGTCGCTGCGGCTACAGCCGAAAAGAGTATCATTCGCAGTGTTTTCATAGCATTTATGCTTGTATGTTAAACCTGTTGTAAAGTGTATCGAGGCAGCCTTCGCTCCTCCTCTGTTTTATTATATAAACGTAATCCTTCGTTGCTTTATTATATCATACGTGGTCGTTTCACCCCGCTATTTAGTGTGCTTCAAGCCAATTTTCACCCACTCCAGCCTCGGAGATGAGTGGCACCGCGAGCGACGCAGCACCCTCCATAGCCTCGCTGACGATACGCTTGACCTGCTCGAGCTCGCTACGCAGCACGTCGATTACAACCTCGTCGTGCACCTGGAGTATCATCTTCGAGCGTATGCCCTCGGCGGCGAAGCGACGATGTATGTCGACCATAGCCAGCTTCATCACATCGGCAGCGGTGCCCTGGATAGGGGCATTGATAGCATTTCGCTCTGCCACACCTCGCACAACAGCGTTGCGGGAGAGGATGTCGGCAAGGTAACGCTTGCGACCAAAGAGTGTCGTAACAGCTCCCGTCTCGCGTGCCTCCAACACCACTCGCTCCATATACTCCTTCACCTTCGGGTAGCTCGCAAAATAGCCCTCGATGAGTGCTCGTGCCTCGCTGCGTGGTATATCCAATCGCTGGCTCAAGCCAAAAGCCGAGATGCCATAGATGATGCCGAAGTTGGCAGTCTTGGCACGACGACGCTCCTCACTGCTCACCTCGGAGAGCTCACGGTGGAATATCTTCGCCGCAGTGGCAGCGTGGATATCCTCGCCACGACGGAAAGCCTCGATGAGCGACTCATCGCCACTCAGGTGTGCCATCAGTCGCAACTCCACCTGCGAATAGTCAGCCGAGAGCAACAGGTGCTCATCATCCGAAGGGATGAAAGCCTCACGTATGCGTCGTCCCATAGCATCCCTGACGGGGATGTTCTGCAAGTTGGGGTTAGTCGACGAGAGGCGTCCCGTAGCGGTAACAGCCTGGTTGTAAGAGGTATGTATGCGTCCCGACACACGATTAACCAACAGCGGCAGAGCCTCCACATAGGTCGAGAGCAGCTTCTTCACGCCTCGGTACTCCAACACCTTTGCTACGATAGGATGTGAGTGGGCAAAGCCCTGAAGGTACTCCTCATCGGTGCTATACTGCTTGGTCTTGGTCATCTTGGGCTTGTCGGTGATACGTAGCTTGGCGAACAACACCTCGCCCAGCTGACGTGCCGAGTTGACATTGAGCATAGGCTCATCAGCCTCCCTGCGTATCTGCTGCTCTAAGTCGGTAAGGGTCGCCGAGAGCTCAACACCATAGCGTGCTAAGTGGTCGCAGTCAATCTTCACACCCTCGTACTCCATATCTGCCAAGACCTGAATCATAGGCTCCTCGATGCGGCTATATAGCTCCTCGAAGCCCGCCTCGCACACCTGCTGCCACAACACCTGCTTCAGACGTAACGTAACATCGGCATCCTCGGCAGCGTAATCCTTGACCACCTCGGGGGCTATCCTGTCCATAGTGAGCTGCTTGGTGCCCTTGCCTATGAGAGTCTCGATAGCGATAGGCGAATAGTTGAGATAACGCTCCGCAAGATAGTTCATATTGTGTCGCGACTCGGCATCCAACAGATAGTGGAGAATCATCGTATCAATCTTTCGACCTCGCACCTCGATACCCAGACGACGCAGGACCAAAAGGTCAAACTTCATATTTTGTGCCACCTTGGTGATGGCAGGATTTTCAAAGAGCGGACGCAGCATAGAGGCAAACTCCTCGCTATGCTCCGCAGAGAAGGCTACATACCACGCCTCGAAGGGCTTTACGGCAAACGAGATACCAACAACTCTATCCGCAAAGATGTCGAAGCCTGTGGTCTCGGTGTCGAAGCAGAACTCCCGCTCGCCACTGAGCTGTGTAACCAACGACTGCAACTGCTCGACGCTCTGCACCAGGTGGTAGGTGTGAGGGGTGTCGGCGATGGTTGCGTATCTCACCTCCTCGGCTACATCATCCTCCAGAGAGTCAGCGACTTGTGGCTCGGCAGCCATCGGCATTGCGGACTGTGGAGCGGGTTGCGGTGTCGGCTGCGGTGTCGGCTGCGGTGCGAAGGCGGCAAAAAGGTCGCCCTGCATAGGCTGCTGCTGCGGTTGTGGCACTTGTGGCTGTTGGGGCTGTTGGGGCTGTTGGGGCTGTTGTGGCTCGCCATCTCGCTCACGACAACAGGGCGAGAGCTCCTGCTGTGGCTCGGTGGCGGCACGACGTTGCTGCTCCTCGACCTCACGCAGCATAGAGGTGAAGTTGAGCTCGGTGTAGAGTCTACGCAAGGCATCGTAGTCGGGAGGACAGATAGATAAATCCTCGGCATCGAACTCCACAGGCACGTCGGTGCGTATGGTTGTCAGCTCCTTTGCCAGGAGCAACTTCTCGCCCCAGGCGGCAATCTTCTCACCCTGCTTGCCCTTGATAGAGGCTACGTTGGAGAGTATATTCTCGCACGTGCCCCACTCGGCAACGAGCTTCGCAGCACCCTTCTCGCCAATGCCCGGCACGCCGGGTATGTTGTCCGACGCATCGCCCCAGATAGCTAATATGTCGCGTACCAGCAGAGGGTCGGCGATGCCATATTTCTGACATATAGCCTCGCTGTCGATAATCTCCACATCGTCGCCTCGCTGCTTGTATATCTTACGACGCTCGCCCACCAACTGACCGTAGTCCTTGTCGGGGGTAACCATATATACCTCGTAGCCCTGCTCGGCACCCTTGAATGCCAATGTGCCGATGACATCGTCAGCCTCGAAGCCCTCAATCTCGTAGAGCGGGATACGCATAGCACGTATCAGACGACGCAGGTAGGGGTGTGAAGCGATGATATCTTCGGGGGTGTCGGGGCGGTTAGCCTTATAGTCGGCATAGAGCTGTGAGCGGAACGAGCCACCCTTGGGGTCTAATGCCACACCCAACATATCGGGCTTCTCACGACGCTGTATATCACGCAGGAACTTAGCGAAGCCGAAGAGTATGGATGTGTTCATACCCTCGCGGTTACGCATCGGACGCCCTATAAAAGCGTAGTAGTATTTGAAGACCAACGCATAAGCGTCGATAAGAAAAACTCGTTTCACTCGTTCAATTCAAAAATTTCTATTATTAGTCAGCCTTCTAAAGGTTGTAGTGGGTTAGTAATGGTTAGTAATGGTTAGTAAAGGTTGCTAATGGTTAGTAATGGTTACTAATGGTTACTAAAGGTTATTAATGGTTACTAATGGTTACTAAAGTCGCAATAAAAATCTTTTAGTTTTCAGCTTTAACCTTTTCGTTTTCACTTTTTACTTTTTACCTTCTATAAGGTAGATTCCCTTCGCTTGGCTACGCCAATCGGGGAATGACGTTTAGTTTATTTCTGCCAAAACCTCCCCTCCCCCTGTGTATTTGAGGAATTTTAGCGTGGAGATTTTTCTTCGATTCTCGAAGGCTGTAGTGGGACTACTGCCGAGGGTGTCGAAGGAAAAGATACCGCTAAAAACCTCAAATATTGTCGGAAGCATACCATTCGGCATAAGAAGCCCCTGTCTCGTGCAACCTTAGCGAAAAAATCTCTACATCGTCGGGGAGTACCTCCAACAGACGTTCGGCGAAGTCGGCAAGGAGGTTCTCGGTTGTGGGACGGTAGGGCAAGACAACGATACGGCTGAACTCCTCGCTGAGCAGCTGCTCGAGAGCCATAGCACGCTCGCTACGCTGCATAATGAGCGAGTGGTCGAACTCCGAGATGATAGCATCGTTGACGAGCTGCTTGAGGTAGCCGAAGTCGATGACCATACCATTTTTGGGGTCGAGCTCATCATCCGAAGGGATGCCACGCACGGTAACGTAGAGGCGGTAGGAGTGGCCGTGCAGCTGACTGCACACACCATCGTAGTCCTCCAGAAAATGGGCTGCCTCGAAGGTAAATTCCTTTGTAAGTCGAATAGTTGCCATAACCTATAATCTCAAATGGATACAATTCCTCAATACAAAGATAGCACTTTATTATAAAATAACAAAGTGCACAAAAACTATCGCAGCGGATGATATGGATTGGTATATAATAAAAAGATGAGGCGTCCCCCGGCTCAGGGGACGCCTCTGGCTCCAATTTATCAAACATTATAACCTATATTAACACCCTTTTTTGGAGCCTTACGCGGCGGCTGTGGAACCAGCCGCCACGAACACGATATTTTACTTTTGCTGGAATTTTACAGTAACGATAAACTCCTTAGAACCCCAAGTGTAATCGATAGTGAAGGTTACAGTAACCTCAACATCCTTAACAAGCTCGAGCTGTGCTGAGTTGTCAAATGTCAATACACCTGTAGTGTTGTCGAATGAGAAGCACTCCTTGATAGCCGCCATCTCAGCTGGCAACTGCTCTACCTGCCAAGACCAATTAGTCTTTAGACCATAGATATTGCTATCATTAGCAGGAATAGCAAAACCACAACCAGCGTCGAAGCCATTAGCTACACCAACCCACTGACCACCAGTCATCAGAGCAAAGCCGCGATAATCATACAGATTCTTTGCGTACTCGTTGATTTCATTGGCAATAGGCACTTCATAGGTTATAGCATTTTCTACTGTAACAGGCTCTGCTGTAATCTTATTCTCCTCAACAACGATAGGATCAAACTTGCGAACCTGGTAGTCCTTATAAGTGTTAGCGAATGATGTTGGCAACTCAACCTTTGTACCGTTAGAGTTAACGATGTAGAGGCGACCTGCAACGTCTACATACTCTGCTGCACCGTTGTAAGAAATCTCATTATTAGCTGTGTCAATGGTGATACCATCGTACGCGCCCTCGAGATAGAACTCTTTTACAATACCAGCCTCAGTCATAGCAGCTGAATCGAGGATGTTACCACTCTTAACAACTACAAATGCCTCGTCCATATCAACGTTAGCAACGCTGAATGAAGTCATATCACCGTTTGCATCAAACGTAGCAGCAGGAGTTACGTTAGAGAAGTATACTCCGTCGTTCTCAACGCGGAACTGAGAGTGTACAAAATCGTACTTAGGCAAGCCAATCCAGATAGTCTGCTTGATAGTTACCTCTTGACCATAGTAAGTAGTGAATGTCTTAACGTATGGCAACTTGATAGAGCCCTCGATAATCTTAAGCTCGCCGAGGTCTGACTTATAAGTGTAGTTTGCAAAAATAGAAATATTCTCAACTTCATCTGCAGTAATACCATCATCAGTAACAGCACCCTCCTTAGGAGTAGTAACAACCTTCAACTTAGTTGTCCAATCCTCCTTCATATCCTTACCGTTAACGGTGTTAGTAGGATTAACCATATCATTGGTTACGAAGATGTCAGCCAGGAATGCAAGAGCATTGAAGTCCTCAGCGATAACACCAAGGTGAGAGAGTGTCTCGCCCTCGTGAACAGTATTCAACTCGTTGTAGATAACATCGAGAGCACTCTCCTTAGAGAACTCGAGATCCTTAGCATAAATCATACCTGCATCTGGCAGAGTAATCTCAACAGCCTCACGTGAACGGTCAACAGTTGTGAACTGAGCCTTGACAGTTACAGTGATATTCTCCAACTCGTAAGTAGCCACAACATCGTAAGTCTTGTTCCAAGCAAAGCCCTCAACACTCATTGAAGCCTTACCACCAACAACTGCGAACGATGGAGTTACACCTGTTGCAGCAGCACCTGTAATCTGTGCCTCGATAGTTGCAGGAGTAGAAGCCAAGATGTCGAGTACAGAAGTATCGAGTGGCAAGTTAGATGTAGTTACGTTCTCCTGAACAACATCCAAAGTACGAGCATAAACAAGGTCGTTAGTTGTGTCAGCGTCGAACAACGAAGCATCAACCTTAGCGTCGGCAGCATAAGTCCAAGATGTAGAGAACTTACCCAAGTTAATCTCAACGATCTCCTTAGTAACCTTCAAACGAGCGGCTACAGCAATATTCAAACCATTAACATCGTAGATATATAAAGCATCGTGGTGTGCACCAACTGCAGCAGGATTACCAGTGATAGAACCATCTGGCAACTCCATACCCTTGAGTGAAAGGTGAACAAAATCAACACCTGTTGTCTCATCAGCGACTATCTCACGCACAAAGAAAGCAGGATTAGATGAACTGATAATAGAACCGCCAGCAATCTGGTCAATTTTGCGTGAATAAGCAGGCACTGCATACTCTATAGCATCCTCGCTTACCTTCTCACCATCAACAATGTAAGCTACATAATGACCCTGAGCCATAATTCTCTTCTCATCCAACTTATTGTAGCTTATTGTTTGATCAGGAACAGTAACAAAATTTACCACACCAGTTGATTCTGCTATACCCAACAGATTGTCAGCAGCATCGTAAACAGCTAACTCAACAGTAGCAGGCTTGTTTGAAGCTACGAGGTTAGTGTAAGTAGAAGCGATATTTGCAGTCTCGTTCTTCAAAACGAGTGAAGCAGCGTAGTTCTTAGGCTCAACACCACCAAGATAGAACTCCTCGCCAAAGTTGCGAGCCTCAACCTCAACAACAATCTGACCAGCCTTCTCGCCAGCAACAACACCTACAACAGTCATAGCAGGAGCTTTCTCAGAACGTGTCTTGAGTGCCTCCAAATCGAATGTGAACAACTCTGGCTTACCAACCATAGCAGAAGCACACTCAGCAGGATATACAGAGTAAGTCAACTCAGATTTACCCTCAACGAAGCTGTTACCATACTTAGCCCAATCGATAGTAGCCATACCATCGGTGTACTCAGGAACAAATACCAAGCTCTGAACACGACCAAGCAAAGCGTTGATCTGTGCCTGGTGATCAGCGAAGAGCTCATCTGCAGCAGCCTTATACTCCTCTACCTTCTTATCCAAAGCGTCGATGTTATCCTGCAAAGCCTTCTTTGCCTCAGCAATAGCCTTCTCGCTCTCGGCACGGAGGTCAAAAGCCAACTGGTTTACTGTCTGCATAACAGCAGCATCACCATTGATAATCAAAGTCTGCAAGTCCTGTACAGCAAGAGCAAGAGCCTTCTCAATCTGAGACTTGAAGTTCTGCAAATCGCTGTTAACAGCGTCAATCTGGCTATTGAGGTTCTTGTAATCCTCTGCCAACTTGGCGTATACAGCGTCGAAGCCCTCCTTCATCTGGTGCATAATGTAAGCCTCAACACCCTCAAGCTGTGCAGCGAGGTTTGACAAGTTTGCATTTGTAGCGTCAATCTTTGCCTGCAAATCAATCTTTGTTGCCTCCAAGTCAGCCTTTACAGCAGCAATCTCAGTTGCATTAGCAGCGATAGCCTCGAATGCCTTTGCCAACTCACCCTCGATAGCCTTCTTGTACTCGTCGAACTCCGACTTGAAGGTCTCATAGTCGCCCTTGAGAGCCTCAAAATCTGTACGGAGTGTAGCAATCAAAGTGTTCAAAGCCTCGTCAGCAGCTACCAACTCATCGAATGTAGCCTGAACAGCAGCCTGGTATGCAGCGAACTCCTCAGCGTGCTTTGCAATGTCAGCAGCGTTCTTCTCGCTCAAAGCCTTGTTGGTCTCAATCTGAGCCTTCATAGCAGGAATAGTCTCCTCCTCGAGCTTCTTGATAGCAGCCTCAGCAGCAGCTACGCGTGCCTCCAAAGCAGCAATCTTAGTGTCAACAGCTGTCTGATACTCGGTGAAAGCAGCAATGTGGTCAGCCAAATTCTGCTCCAAAGCCTCGATAGCAGCAGCGTTCTCAGCGATGTTACCAGCGTTCTCAGCGATGTTGCCAGCATTCTCAGCGATGTTGCCAGCGTTCTCAGCGATGTTACCAGCGTTCTCCTCGATAGCAGCCTTATTAGCCTCGATCATCTCTACCAACTCGGTACGCAACTGGCTAATAACACCTGTCAACTCAGCCAACTCAGCAGCCAACTCAGCGTCCTTTGCCTTCAAACCATCTACCTCGCCATTGAGAGCGGCAATAGCCTCCTCAGCAGCCTCGATAGCAGCCAAAGCATCGGTCATCTGACCCTGGAGTGATGCGATATCACCCTCGGCAGCCTCCAAAGCAGCAGCCAAATTAGCGATAGCAGTGTTTGCAGCAGCAATCTTACCATCCAACTCTGCGTCAGCAGCACGCAAAGCCTCGATGTCTTTGTTGTGCTTCTCAGTGATAGTAGCCTCAGCCTCGTCAATAGCGGCTTCGAGGCTGGCAACAGCAGCTGCCAAATCCGCCTTCAAAGGCTCGATTTCACCTGAAAGAAGGTCGTCGATACGATCATTCACAGCCTGAATGTCTTCATCGTAATCGGTACATCCTACAGGCAAGAGCATTGCTCCCAACAGGAACATACTCAGCAATTTAGAAAAATACTTCATAAGATTAAAAAATAAAAATTTGGTTAAAAAACTTCTTATATATCTTGGATTTTACGGTGTTTCTACTCCAAAGTACAGATTACAACACGGTTCTTCGATGGCTCCTCGAAAGGCTGAACAGTGTCGCCCTTATGTGCGATATCGATACGCTCCTCGGCGATACCTGCCTTGAGCAACGCAGCCTTCACATTCTGAGCACGACGCTCCGAAAGTTTAGCGTTTGTAGCGGCACTACCTGTCTCCTTATCGGCATATCCTACGATAGATACACGGAACTCGTCGTTAGAGAGCATCCACTCAACCAAAGCATCAATCTTCTCTGCCTCACTCTGGCGAATATGAGCCGAGCCAATACGGAAGAAGATATTATCAGAGTGCTCCTCAGCCAACGCTGCGTGACGCTGCTCTGCTGCTGCCTTCTCGGCTGCCAAACGCTCAGCCTCAGCCTTCTCAGCGGCTGCTTTCTCTGCTGCAGCCTTAGCCTCGGCAGCTGCCTTCTCCTCAGCAGCACGCTTCTCAGCTGCTATTCTTGCTGCCTTCTCAGCCTCAGCAATAGCCAAAGCCTCGTCGACCTTTGCCTGATAAGCTGCACTTGGCTGATGGTTCTTACCCAAACGAACTGTTACGCCGGCAAGCATATTAATCTGCCAATCGCAGTTACCAGCCTTCTTTGAGTTGAAATGGTCCGAAAGAATATTAGCATTTGCCTCCAAGCCGATAGATACACGCTCGCTGGCACGGAAATCTACGCCCGCACCAAAACGACCGGCAACGAAGGTCTTGCTATCCCACAAATACTCTAAATGGTTGGGCGATGCTGGCAATTTAGCATTTATAGCTGTTGCCTCATCATTGTCGAAGCCGTGCAACACACCCAAACCGGCAAAAGCATAGACACTGCAAACACGACGATGGTTGAAACCACCAATAAGACTTGTCAAGTCGAGAGTAATATCGGCATTACCCTGAATAAACTTGAACGAATAGTCCATCTCGGGTGATACCACAACACCCCGACCCTGCCAGCCGCCGAGTCCCAGACGAAGACCCCACGCGTGGTGGAACTTATAACCAGCATTTACAAAAATTGCAGGAGAAATCATATCGCCAAAAGATGAAGACTCACCAATAGTGCTGGCAATACCACCTTGCAACTGCAAATTCCAATGAGGACGGAATTCAACACTCTCATCCGTCTTGCTCTGCTGTGCACTTACTACGCCTACAAAAGCCAAAGCTGCAACAACAGAAAGGGTTAGTTTCTTGATATTCATACTCAAAATATTGTTAAAAATACTATTCTCAACGAATAACGGTTTCTCTCAAAATTATACCTATATATATTTATATATGCAGCGAACCAGACAACGGGATTGCTATTTGATAGCAACCTTTTTTAGGAGTCAATACACTGTCAAAATTATCATATATACTACAACGCAACCCGATACTCCACCTATCCGAAGAGACCAAACCCTCTTGATTTGGTATCATATATGATACGCGTCGTGCAAATATATTAACTAAACTTTGTATTTGCAATTAAATTCTAATTTTTTTTAGGTTTTATGATAAAATATGAGGAAGAAATTGGCAAAATCGCCAAAAATATCAAGTCTATACGTAAATCAAAAGGCTTGACAGTGCAGGAATTAGCCTACAGATGTGAGATTGAGCGTTCAAATTTAAGTCGATTGGAAGCTGGTAAAACCAATATGACAATAAAGACTCTCTGTATAATTTGCAACGCCCTGAACGTAAAACTCAGCGAAATAATTTAAGGAGAGAAAAACTGAAGAACAACCAAGAATTTTCAGCCTAAATTTGACATTATCGGTAGCGGATGTGGACCTCGAGGCGGGAGTCGGGCGTGGCGGCAGTGGGCAGGTTGCCCGGCTCAAATGAGAAGAACGACTCGGTGAGGATGACATTATGGTGGCTATCGTAACAATAGCGATAGAACTCGTGAAGCTGCATAACACCCTCCCCATCGGGGTAGAGGTGGTGCCACTCTATGCGGTTGCCCGAGGCATCGTAACGGTAGGCATAGCTCATAGTAGGGGTTGTCGCACCACCCTCGAAGAGGCTCTCACTCACGACGTTACCCACCGCATCGTAGACGTAGGTGCGGCGACCGCCCGACGTACCATCGCCCATAAAAAAGCTCTGCTCGCTGAGGTTGTCAACCGCGTCGTAGCGGTAGCTCACGCCACCCACAAAAGAGCCCAAATAGTAGCCCTCGCTCTCGACAAGGCGAGAGTTGACATAGGTGTTATGACGCTCTCCAACGACACGCCCTGCGGCATCTATCTCATCCTGACGAATGAGCTGACGCTCAACGTTATAGACATTGCGTAGGCTCTGCGTAGTCCCATCCGAAGAGATGGTACGTTCCTGAACCAAAAGTCCCTCACTATCGTAGGTAAACTCGCGGCGAGAGAGCTCTTCACCCTCGACATCGTAGGTCGTCAGAGCCATGAGCCTGCCCTCGGCATCATACGTAGCACGCTCCTCGCGTGCAGCGAGCAGGCGGCGGCTCAAATCACCTCGCTCGTTGAAGAATGCCTGCTGGATGGTGTCGACAAGGCTAACACGCTCGCCCATATAGTCCACGTCGTAGTGGTGGAGCACCGTAGTGAGGCTCTCGACATCGCCATAGAGGGGGTGTCGCTCGTTATCCCACGCCTTACGCTCGGGGGCATCAGCCTTACGCACAGGCAGAGCGGACTGCTCACCGCAACCCACAACACAAAAGGCAACTATCGCAAGAAGAAAAAGTCTCATATCACACTCCACATAAGCACCGACCACGCAATGCACCACCAAAGATAAGAAGAAAAAAAGAATGGTGCAAAAGAGGTGGGTGGCAGAATGGCATAGTTTATGGATTTTTAGGGGCGTAAATCTCTAAAAAATTATAGATTATGGAACAGTCAACAGAGAAAAAGGAGTGTTGTAAGGCTCCTAAATGCTGCTCGACAGCGACGCAGCCAGCTCCCACAGAGCGAATACCAGAACATCACACCTCGGCGAAGGCTGCCTACCGCCTCATACGCGACGAGATGATGCCACAGACACAGCCACGATTGAACTTGGCGACATTCGTCACGACATATATGGACGAATATGCTACACGCCTGGTGAACGAGGCGGTGGCTATAAACTACATCGACGAGACGGAGTATCCGCGTGTGGCGGTGATATGCGGCAGGTGTCTTAATATGATTGCCAACCTGTGGAACTCGCCCGAGAAGGCAGAGTGGAAGGCGGGAGCTGTCGGCATAGGCTCCTCGGAGGCGTGTATGTTGGGAGGCGTGGCGGCGTGGCTCCGCTGGCGTGAACGTCGCAAGGCACAAGGCAAGCCCTACGACAAGCCTAACCTCATCATAAGCAGCGGCTATCAAGTGGTGTGGGAGAAGTTTTGCCAGCTCTGGCAGATAGAGCTTCGCACAGTGCCTCTGACAGCGGAGCACCCAACGCTCGATGTGGAGCAGGCTATCGCTATGTGCGACGAGAACACCATCTGCGTAGTGCCTATCCAGGGTGTTACGTGGACCGGAATGAACGATGATGTGGAGGCTCTCGACGCCGCACTCGAAGCGTATAACGCCAAGACGGGCTATGAGATACCTATCCACGTAGATGCCGCCTCGGGAGGCTTCATCCTGCCCTTCCTCAAGCCCGAGCATAAGTGGGATTTTCGACTCAAATGGGTGCTCTCGATATCGACATCGGGACACAAATATGGCTTGGTATACCCAGGTTTGGGATGGGTAGTATGGAAGGACAAAAAGTATATGCCTCGCGAGATGGCGTTCAGCGTCAACTACTTGGGAGCCAACATAACACAGGTGGGATTAAACTTCTCACGCCCTGCGGCACAAATCTTAGCTCAATACTACAACTTCATCCACCTCGGTATGGAGGGCTACACACGCATACAGCAGCAGACGATGGAGGTGGCACGTTACTGCCACTCGGAGATAGCCAAGATGCCGCAGTTTGAGTGTTACGCCAAGGAGCTAGACAACCCACTCTTCATCTGGTCGCTCAAGGCAGAGTATGCAGCAAAGGCTAAATGGACACTATTCGACCTACAAGACAAGCTCAAGCAGAGCGGATGGATGGTGCCGGCGTACACAATGCCGAAGAACATAGAGCAGATGGTGGTGATGCGAATAGTGGTCCGTCGCGACACCTCACGCGACGTGGCGGATATGCTACTGAAGGATATGGCTGCCGCCGTTGCCGAGCTGGAGCAGTTGGAGTATCCGACACCTTCGCGACTAAAGTGCGAGCGTCGAGAGCCACACAAAGGCAAAGTATACACACACTAAAAGCTGATGTACGATGGAACAGAACAGGAAAAATATCTCGATGGGCTTCAAGCTCAGCGTGATGACACTCGCCATAATGAACGTAACGGCGGTGGTGAGCCTCCGAGGATTGACCTCGGAGGCGGTATATGGGCTATCGTCGGCGTTCTACTACCTCTTTGCCGCCATTGTTTTCCTCATACCGACAGCTATGGTGGCTGCCGAGCTCGCAGCGATGTTCTCCGACAAGCAGGGAGGAGTATTTCGCTGGGTGGGCGAGGCTTTTGGTGCGAGGACAGGTTTTCTGGCGATATGGCTGCAATGGATAGAGTCGACGATATGGTATCCTACGGTGCTGACGTTCGGTGCGGTATCTATCGCATTCATTGGTATGGACTCCGCGACAGATGCGTCGCTCGCCTCGAACAAGCTCTTCACGCTCATCATAGTGCTCGCCATATATTGGATAGCGACGTGGATAGCTATGCGAGGCTTGAGCTGGGTAGGTAAGATAAGCAAGTGGGGCGGTATGATAGGTACGATAATACCCGCAGCGATACTTATCGTGCTGGGTATAGCCTACATCTCGACAGGCGGCGAGAATCAGATGGATATGAAGCAGGGATTCTTCCCCGACTTGACGAAGTTGGACAATCTGGTCTTGGCGAGTAGTATCTTCCTCTTCTATGCCGGTATGGAGATGATGGGTGTGCACGTGATGGATGTGAAAAACCCGTCGCGAAACTATCCGAAGGCTATCCTGATAGGCTCGCTCATAACCGTTGCGATATTTATCCTCGGCACGTTTGCTTTAGGCTTCATAATCCCCGCAAAGGATATTTCGCTCACGCAGTCGCTGCTGATTGGCTTTGACAACTACTTCACGCACTTCCACCTGCATTGGGCGTCGCCCGTGATAGCTATTGCGTTGACCTTCGGCGTGTTAGCGGGTGTGCTGACGTGGGTGGCAGGACCCTCGAAGGGTATCTTCACCGTAGGTAAGGCGGGCTATCTGCCGCCATTCTTCCAACGCACAAACCGTCGGGGTGTGCAACGCAACATCCTGTTGGTGCAGGGAGCTATCGTAACACTGCTGTCGCTCTTGTTCGTTGTTATGCCCTCGGTGCAGTCGTTCTATCAGATACTCTCGCAGCTGACCATACTATTGTACCTGATAATGTATCTGCTGATGTTTGCCGCTGCGATACGCCTGCGATACAAGTTGCCTAACCTCGCACGCCCGTTCCGTCTGGGCAAGGGTGGCAACGGACTGATGTGGCTGATAGGCTCGGTAGGTTTCTTGGGCTCGCTGATGGCTTTCGTGCTGAGCTTCATACCGCCAAGTCAGATAGCTACGGGAAGCAGTCGCGTATGGTACTCGGTGCTTATCATAGGCTGTATCGTAATGGTTGTGATACCTTATATAATATATGCGATGCGTCGCCCATCGTGGCGAGACCCTAAGGCGGAGTTTGCACCGTTTACGTGGGAGAAGCGAAACTTGTAGTTTCGCAATTCACGGCTGCGAGTAAGCGAGGGCAGAGTCAAGCTCGCTTGAGCTATGCCGAGCGGAAGCAGACAAGGGAAAGCGTCAGCTTTGCCAAAGTTAAGTTAGGGGGATTAAAGGATACTAAAGGATATTAAGGGATACTAAGGGATATTAAGGGATATTAAGGGATACTAAGGGATACTAAAGTCTTCTGCTTAAAGTGGGAGTTCAAGGCTTGCAAAGCTCGAAAAAGGAGGGAGTTCCATTGCGGAACACCCTCCCTTTTGTGATTTTTGAGAAGTTCTATAACAAGAGTCTTGTTAGAGAATTTCTACTATAGTTCGGTGATAGAGTCTGCCACATACTCAAACTGTCCCTCGCCAACAACAGCGAAATCGAATGAGTAGTTCTTGTTAGGACCGTAAGCGTAAACCTTGATGACAACCTTCTTGTACTCCTCTGGTGTCATTGTAGGATATACGTAGTGGAGCACCTCAGCAAATACCTCAGTGGTATTCTGCTTCAAAGCAGCCAAAATCTCGTCATCAGACAAGTCGCCCAAGCCTGCAACAGCAAAAGCACCCTTTACAGCTGATGGACGCCAGTCCAAATTGCCGTGGTATGCCGATGCACCTGTGTAGAACTCGTTGTTACCGTAGTTAGATACCCAATAGTTACCTGCTGGCTTAGCACCATCGATAGTAACGATGTCGGTAGATACGATAACACCTGCGTTATCACGTGTAGGAGCACCCATAGGCACGTCCTTGTTGTCGTATACCCAGTTTACACAGTACTGATAGAACGCCTTGGTATCGGCACTTGAGGTGTTGGTGAAGTCCAACTCCAAAGTACGGTCGATATTCCAAACGCCCTCAGCCTTACGGAACTGGTCGGTCTTATCCTCGAAGTAGATAGTCTTAACCCAAGCCTGACCATTGCTTACGTACTCGTCAACCTTCCAAGAGGTAGCACCACTTGCAAAGCAACGGAATGCTACGTTCTTAACGTCGCCATCCTGTGCATAAGGGAATGCCTGTGCAAGGAACTGTGGGAGATAAGTGTCCTGGTCTGGGTTAGTGAAGTTACCATACGTCTGACCCATAGCTTTGTAGTCAGCTGGCTGAACAGCCAAAACGTCGCTCTTCTCAAATGCTGAGCCGTTCCACTTAAGGTAAGCGTAGAGCTTCTCGCTTGCGTCAATCTTGATTGAAGCACGGGTAGCCACGATACCATCACCTGCGTCAACACCTGTAACGATGATATTTACATACTTAGGAGCACCACCACTCTTTGAGATAGAGCAGAAGTAACCGTAAACAGTGCACTCCAAACCGTCGGTCAAGACCTCCTTAACATTGTCGGTTGCACCGTAGATGCTACCAACAGCGTTTGTTGTACCATCAACATTGAAGTTGATATAGTTACCACTAACAGAAGCAGTACCTGTCATTGAAGCATAATAAGCCAGCTCGTTCTCAGTACGAGAAGTAAGCAAAGCCTCCATATCAGCACCTGTAAGCTCCATAGGAGTACCGTAGTAAGGAGTAGTCTTTACTGTACCAACCTTAGCAATAGTAAGACCCGATGTGCCAATCTGGAAACCACAGTTGTATGAGCCGATAGTACCGCTCAATGCAACCTTATCACCTACCTCATAGCCAGAGGTCTTGTAAAGGAGGATAGAGCCAGAGTTATCGGTGAAGATAGGACCCTGTGCAGATACAGCAGAGATATAACCGTAAGCCTCAACAGCATCACCGTCAGCAATACCCTCGAAAGCAGATGTGTAAACTACGTTCTCAGCAGCCTCAGGAGCCTCGTTGAGATGAGTCATAATGAAGTTTACAAACTTAGGAGCACCACCACTCTTTGAGATTGAAGAGAAGTAACCATAGAGGGTAACCTGCTGACCATCAGAAAGAATAGCCTTCTGCTCGTCGGTCAAGCCGTAGAAGCTACCAGATGCAGCTGTTGTACCGTCTACATTCAGATTATAGTAGTTACCGCTAACAGCAACAGTACCTACAACCTTTACAAACTGCAAATAGTCGTCGTAAACGCGCTCTACAAGCAAGTTATCCAAATCAGCACCTGTAAGCTCAACAGGAGCAGGATACTTAACTGAAGTAGTGCCAATCTTCTCAACAGTAAGGCCCGATGTACCAATCTGGAAACCACAGTTGAAAGAAGAGATAGTGCCAGATACCTTCAAAACATCGCCAAGCTCATAGCCTGTGGTCTTGTACATAAGTACAGAACCAGCATCGTCAGTCAAAACGATACCCTGTGAAGATACAGCAGATACATAACCCACAACCTCAACAGCGTCGTTCAAAACAGCAGCACCCAAAACTGAAGTGAAAGTAGTAGGCTCCGCTGGAACACCTGGCTCGTCGCCTGGCTCCTCGGCTGAGTAGTTGTAGGTAACAGCTACATAGTCGCCTGCCTCCAAACCCTCGCTTGGAACAACTGTCAGAAGCTGAGACTCGGTAGCTGGAGTGATAGCCTTAACGAACTCCTCCTCGCTACCCCAGATAGTCTGGTAGTCAGCATCCTTGAGTGTATACTCGGTAGCAGCATTCATCTTCTGCAACTCGGCAGGAACCTCTGTAGCGGTGGTATAGGTTACCATAACAACCGAACCGTCGTCAACGGTAGGATATGCCGATGCAACAAATGCTGGGATATAGGCTGCAGCCTCATCAGCCGAGCCGAAGTACTTATTCTTGCCGATAGCGTTCAGTGCTGCAACAGCATCCTCACCTGCAGCCTCAGCAATCTTCTTGTTGGTAGAATTCTTCGCGATAGCAGAGTAATCATCCTCCGAGAGGGTGTAGTTGATAGTCTGCACATCGGTAATTGTGTTGTCCTGCTCGTATCCGTCGAGATACTGCTCGTTGAAATAGTTAGTCTCACATCCCCAACCGATGAGGGCTACGGCAGCGAGCGACAAGAACTTTGTGATAATATTCTTATTCATAATGTCTTTCCTCCATTGGTTAGAAGTTAATCTTCAATCTGAGTGTGTAGGTACGTCCGAATGAGTACATCACAGCGTAGCAATCCTCCCAACCCTTAGCATCGGTACCGCACTGTGCGTCCATAATGTAGTTGTAGTTGTAGAGGTTGTTTACGTTACCGTAGAGTGTAGCACGTACGTCCTTACCAATCTTAAATGAGTAGCTTGCTGAAAGATCCAACTGGTGGCCTACAGGGATACGCCAAGGATCGTTCACAGTAGCTGTAGAGTTCACGATAGCTGTTGAGCCGAGGTAGAAGTCAGCGTAGTTGTTAGCGTAGACATTGAAGTCAGCACCAACGCGAACACCCTTCATAGGGAAGAAGTCAACACCAACAGCAGCAGTAGTCTGTGCAGAACCTGCTACGTGGATGCCCTTCTGCTGAAGCTCAATCCAAGCGTGATCCTCTGCCATAATGCCAGATGCAACCGTTCCGTCCATCTTAGCTGTCAATGGCTGACCGTGTGAGTTGTAGTAGTAACCCTTAGCGTTGCTGTTCCATACCCAATCGCCAACAGATACCATACCTGTCAAGTTAATCCAGCGTGCAGGCTTATAACGAAGATCCAACTCAACACCCATGTGGCGAGCGTCGATACCTGTGAGGTTTACACGTGCGTAGTCGCCGTCAGACATAAGCTTTGAACGAACATCTGCCTTATCCATCCACATTGTGTAGTAGAGGTTCAAGTTTACGTTCAACTTATCGGTACGCAAACCGTAACCACCCTCAACAGAGAATACCTTCTCGTTTACTGCGTCAGGGTTAGTCATATGGCTTGTTGTAGACTGCAAGAATGCACCACCAGAGAAGAATGGAGCACGTGAGATGTAACCTACATTGAGGAATACGTTAGAAGAACGTGTGAAGTTCCAGTTTACACCACCCTTAGCAGTGAAGCCGAGGAAGTTGATGTGGTCTGACTCAGCGTGAGCTGCATCATAGTAGAAGTTATCAACACGCCAGTAGCCTGTGTTAGAGATAGAGCCCGATACGAAAGCGTTGAACTTATCCTTTGTCCACTCCAACTGTGCAAACACACCCTCCTGGTGAACGTGGCCATCGTAATCACGATATACAGTGTCGCCAACGGTCAGCTTCTCGTTAACCCAGTTAGGATTAGCGGCAGCAGCATTGTTGACAGCCTTAACGTTCTTACGGTCAGCATCGTCGATGAAGTATGCACCACCGTAGAGGTCGATAATCTCGTTGGTATGCTCACCTACGTAGTAACGAACGTCAACACCGGCAGAGAGCTCCAAGTCTGGAGTAAGCTGGTTGGTGTAGGTAGAGAGCAGACCATACCACATGTGGTTGTTAACACTCTTCGACATAACCATATTAGAACCTGTTGTAGAGGCAGCATTCATATCCTGGATTGCACCGTAGTCGAATGTACCGTCCGGCTTACGGAAGTCGTAACGGAGAATACCGTTGTTAACACCGTTCCACATTGAGCGGTAAGCCGATGTACGACCCTGACCAGAGTAACCATAACCGCGACCGATAGACATATACAGAGCGGTAGAGAGTGATGACTTGTAGTTAATCTGCCACTGGTGGTTCAACGAAATCTGTGGCTTGTGGTAGCCGTTCTCCATTGAGGTACGCTCCTTGCCATTGTTGTCGAAACCGTAAACAGCATTGTAACGATACTTATCCTTCTCGCCTGTCCACTGTGCTACCTTGTCCCACTCCTTGATAGAAAGACCTGCGTAAAGAGGCTTACGCTGGTTGTGCTTCTGTGGAGCACCGAAAGCGGTGAGTGAGAGCTGATGACGCTCGTTGATACGCTTTGAGATGTTTACAAACCAGTTGTAACCCTCGAAGCCTGTACCCTGGATGTAACCATCACCCCAACGCTTTGCGAAGAGCACGCTGGCAGCCCAGCCCTTCTCGGTAAGACCTGTTGAGAGGCTCAATGAGAGCTGCTGCAGACCGTCGTTACCTACGCCATAAGAGAATGTACCACCCTTCTTAGCGTCGATAGAGTTGGTTACGATGTTGATAGTACCACCGACAGATGGAGATGAAATCTTCGAAGCACCCATACCACGCTGAGTCTGCATAGAACGTGTTACGTCAGACAGACCAGCCCAGTTTGACCAATAGACGCCACCCCACTCCATATCGTTCACAGGCACACCGTTAATCATCACAGCGACGTTAGCCGACTTAAAACCACGCATATTGATTTTAGAGTCGCCATAACCACCACCGTCCTTGGTAACGTAAACACCAGGAGTAGACTTCAAAATCTCAGGGAACTCCTGACCTCCGAGCTTATACTCGATGTCGGCAGCTGTGATAGTAGAGACAGCCACAGGAGTCTTACGCTGAACAGCCACCGACTGGCTGACAACAACGTCCTCCATCATAATTGCTTCAGGCTCCATACGGATAACGCCCAACTTGCACTGACCAGCCGAAGCAGCGAGCTTCAAAACCTGTGTCTTGTAGTTCAGGAAGCTAACCTCGACCTCAGTAGCATCACTTCCCGCACGGAACGAGAATGTACCATTGATGTCGGTGCTTGCACCCTGAGTCGTACCAGGAACAATCACAGTAGCACCGATCATTGGCTGATCAGCCTCATCCAAGACTGTACCTGAGACGATAGTCTGTGCCTGAGCAGCGAAGCTCACAGCCAGACCAACCATCAGAAGTAAAAGTTTCTTCATAAATGCTTTGTTTAATGATTAATGAATGAATTTATTTGGTATAACTGATTGTATATCTGTCTATTATATCGCTGAGTGGTCGTTTTTGTTTTTTCTTTGCTCCGCAAAGATAATCGCAATATCGGGAAAAGACAACCTTTCGGCACAATATTTAGCAAACAAATAATCAACAATAGCACAACAAAGTTGTGAATAATTTGTATCTTTGTTGGAAAGAGAACGACGATATGAGAAAATTTTTCACCCTTTTAGAGCCCTGACACTCGCCTTCGCGGGTGCACGGCTCGCTATAAGCCCAACTTATGAGGCTATTTGAAATAACAATCATTTTGGCGTTGCAGGCTCTGCTGTTGGCTCTATCTTTGCAGTAGAAAAACAGAGAAAAACATAAAAACAGCAGATAACTATGACAGCGATACATTTAACAAAAGAGGGCTTCCGCCGCCGCGTGGCAGACTTCGAGCAGACAACAGAGTGGAAATTTTTGGGCTCACGTCCCGCACTGATAGACTTCTACGCTTCGTGGTGCGGACCCTGCAAGATGCTCTCGCCCGTGATTGACGAGCTGGCAGAGGAGTATGAGGGCAAGGTCGACATATACAAGGTCAATGTCGACGAAGAAGAGGAGCTCTCGGCACTCTTTGGCATACGCACCATACCGACTCTCATATTTATCCCCACAGAGGGAGAGCCCGAGAGAGTGATGGGTGGCAGACCAAAGGCTGAGCTCCGCGAGAAGCTCAACGCATTGATTAAATAAACGACTATAACACAAACAAAATATTAGAAAACCCTTAAAATTTTTGAAACTATGTTAAGCGAGAAATTACACGCAGCTCTCAACGAGCAGATTAACGCCGAGTTATGGTCGGCATATCTCTACCTCTCGATGTCGATGGACGCCGAGGCAAAGGGACTGAAGGGCGTAGCCAACTGGTTCTACGTGCAGTGGTTAGAGGAGCAGGATCACGCTCGCATATTGATGAACTACATCAACTCACGCGACGGTAAGGTATGTCTGAAGCCTATCGAGCCTGTACGCACAGAGTGGGACTCGGTACTCGAGATGTTCCAGGAGACACTCAAGCACGAGAAGGTGGTAACGGGTCTTATCAACAACTTGGCAGCCATAGCAGCCGAGGACCGCGATTTCGCATCATCAAATATGCTCGTGTGGTTTGTCGACGAGCAGGTCGAGGAGGAGGAGTCGGCACGCGATATGATATTCGCAGCTGAGTCGGTAGAGGGCGACAAGTATGGTATGTATCAGCTCGATAAGGAGCTTGCAGCACGCACCTACACCCAGGCTTCACCTTTGGCTTCGGGAGCAGAATAACAGATAATACAGATAGAGTGTTTGTTTTTTAAGTGAATTGATATTTTTTGACAGTGGGGCTGTTGGCTTATGCCCCTGCCCCACAAATTTTTCAACCGACAAAAACGCAAAGATATATGGCAACAAAATTTTATAAGTGTTCGACCTGTGGCAACGTCGTTGTCAAGGTAGTAGACTCGGGCGTACCATTGGTATGCTGCGGAGCGAAGATGGAGGAGTTAATACCCAACACCGTAGATGCAAGTGGCGAGAAGCACGTGCCCGTAGCAACACTGCTCGAGGGCGGTCTGCTCAACGTCAAGGTGGGCTCGGTGGCTCATCCTATGGAGGAGGCTCACCACATAGCATTCATCTATGTCGAGACCGAGCGAGGAGGTATTCGTGTAGACCTCAACGATAAGCCAGAGGCTACGATATACTTGGGCGAGGAGAAGGCTGTGGCAGTGTATGAGTATTGCAACCTGCACGGACTCTGGAAGAGCGAGCTGTAAGACGCCGACTCCCAACAACAAAGGGCTGTCCAACAAAACGTTGCGACAGCCCTTTTACGTGGAATTTGTATAGCCGGCGTTATCGTGCTCGCTCCTCGGCTACGATAGATTGCATCTGCTCGTACTGTCGCTCCATACTCTGAAGGAGCTTGTACTGTGCGTGGGTGCGGACAAGGTTATGACCATCGTAGGCGGTCTTGTAGTATTTGTCGCCGTCGATGTAGTCCATCAGAAAACGCAACACCTGCTCAAAGGTGATATACAAGCCCGAGAAGGCTAAATACTCAAACTCACTCTCGACCATCGTGGCACGCTGCTGCGAGAGGTAGCCTGCGGTGTAGGCACGGAACATCTCCAAATCCATCTCCACATTGTCGAGATTCTTATCATCCTCGGCACCTGTGTTGGTATAGGAGCGGATAGCATCGCCAAAGTCGTTGAGCGACGTAGAGCTCATAACGGTATCGAGGTCGATAGCACACAGCACCTCGCCCGAAGCCTTATCGAAGAGGATGTTGCTAATCTTGGTGTCGTTGTGGGTAACGTGGGTAGGGATAGTGCCATCCTCAACCTTCGACCAGAAGGCAAGCATCTGCTCACGACGGCTCTCAATCCACGAAATCTCCTCCGCAAGCTCCTTAACCCTGCCTACGGGGTCGGCAGCAAGGGTTGCATCCCACTGCGAGAAGCGGTGGCGTATGTTATGAAAACCCTTGATAGTCTCGCTCAGAGGCTCGGTAAAGTCCGCGAGCAACGCCTGGAAACGACCTATGCCGACACCTCCCTGATATGCTAACTCGGGCGAGTCGGCTCTGTCGAAGCTCGACGTGCCCTCGATGAAGAGGCATACAGCCCAGAAGTTACCATCCACCTCGGCATAGAGCTTACCATCGCGAGCACGTATGACGGTCAGCGTCTCACGCATAGGGTCGGCGACCTTACGCTTGATGTGCTCCGTAACAGCGAGGATATTATCCATCATCGACGGTACGTCGGGAAATATCTGATGGTTCTTACGTTGAAGAATATAGTTGGGGCTGTCGCCCTCAGTCTTAACGATAAAGGTGTCGTTGATAAAGCCCTCACCCAGCGGGGTGATGTCAGCCACCGTGCCCTCCAACTCGAAGAGCGAGGCAATGGCAAAAAGTCTCTCTTTGTTCATCTTAGTATGTGGTTATTTTTGGAAAATTACACAATCTTCAGCTCGCCCTCGAACCGTCCGCCCCGCACATCATCAACCGCCAGGGAGAGTGTTACGTGCTCTACCGCAGAGCCAAGCAACGCCATAGGCAGCATCACAACACGCCACTTACGCTTACCACCCAACGCAGGGTGCTGCATCGACGAGAAGCTACGCACACCCTCTGCCACGCAGCCATCGAGCAGCACAAGTTCGCCACCTGCCTGAGCCGCCACGACGTGCTCGACGCCTGCCGCCACAAAGCGTAGCTCGCAACAGATATCGGTATCGCCCTCTGTCGCAGGCTCGGCATCTATCATCAACGCAAAAGCCTTGTCGGAGTGAGCCACACGAAACCTCAGCAACGAGAAGGGGCTCGACTCCAGGCTCTCATCCTCGAGGCTGCGAGGCGGTAGTTTATCTCTCATCACCAAAAAAATCTGTTGCTCCTGCAACGCCTCGATATTCCGCACGAAGCAGACCTCAAGGCTCTTTTTATCCGAAGGTTTAGGCTCGCGTATATCCATAATTTTGCTGATTTGGCTCACTATGCAACACCAAATATAATAAATAGAATCGAAAACTCAAAATTTTTGGGCTACTCACATTTTTTTGAGATTTTTTTTGCGGCAGCTGTTTACCTTTTGCTCCACGCTGCGATAAAGGGTTAGAAACAAGAACAAAAAACCTTAAAAACTTTCACACTATGAAAACTATCCTCTCAATCCTCGCCGCAGCCCTCACACTATCACTCGCCGGCTGCAACACCTATCTCGAGTCGTCGGAGTCGATATATGGCGACTATGTATGCACACAGCTCATCGTCGAGAGCGACGGAGCTCCCCGCGAGAGCGTCATCGACGAGTGCCGCCTGTGCAGCTCAGCATACGTGGGACAACGTGTCGTTGTAGAGCCAGAGTCATACCTGCTGTGGATAGGTTTCTCGGCGGAGCAGGGAGGACACTTCACCCAGGTGAAGCCCAACCGCTACACATCGGGCAAAAATGTCAAGGCAGCCTTCGGCAACTCACAGTTGGTCATCGACTGTACAGAGGGAGGCTACCAATATCGTATCATCTGCCAAAAGATGTAGCCCACAGCATCACAATATCAAATATTTTATTAACTTTGTAGAAATCAATAATATCTATGACTATGAAAAGTCTCCTCAACAATCTACTGCGAGCCACCCTACTACTGCCTATGTTAGTGGTATCGCTGTCGTGCGAGGCTCAGAGCACCTCACATAAAACAATCGAGCGACACGGTTGGGACAACGAGGAGTTGTTTCCCCTCTATGGCGACGTGAAGAGACTCACAGAGTACCAATATTTCGTTGACGACAAGGGCAAAGCCGACAAGAGCCAATATCGGGCAAGGCGGTTTACATTCAACACCCACGGCGATGTGGTGAGCGAGGTGATGTTAGACAACACAGGCAACGAGAGAATAGTCCAGACCTCAGCATACAATGCCGAGGGTAAGATAACCGAATATAAGGAGTATTTTGGCGATGGCAGCTTGCTGCTCACACACCTCTACGACTACGACGCAGAGGGCAACCTCAAGCGTTTTACACACCTCAACCAAGAGAACAAGGTGCGAGAGATGAGGTATTATAATGCTGCTGGAGAGATTGTGGAGGAGGTTCACTACCAATACGATGGCGAGTTGGAGCTGCGTCGCGTGGTGGAGTTTGACTCCGAGGGCAAACTCTCAAAGGAGAAGCAAGAGAGCCCGAACCTCTCAAAGGAGACAAGATACGACAACGTCGGCAACCCGATAGAAATTATCTCTTGCGACGAGATAGGCAGAGTTACGCTCCGTGAAGAGTTTATTTATGATGACACAAAGAGGCTCACACGACAAAATAACTACGACGCAGAGGGCAACCTAATCAGCTACCGCGAGCAAAAATATAGCGAGGAGGGCACCACAATCGAAGAGTGGAGTTCTGTGAGTCGCCGAATAACCAAACTCGACCGCTGGGGCGACAAGATAGAGTATGTGATAATATACAATGATGATGCTTTGTTTGGATATCAGAGGCACCAGTGGGTATATGAGCGAGATGAAAAGGCGAGGATAACTCGCCAGGAGTTTTACAGCTCGCTCGACGAGAAGAAGAGAGGTGAGCTAAGGAGTGTTACACTCTGCAAATATGAGGAGTTGCCAAATGAGCATCGCACGATGACATACACCGAGGATGGAACGCTGGTCTCGTTAGTAAGCCACGATGACGAAGGTCGTCTGCTCAAGAGTGAGCGGTATCTCGAAGGCAAACTTATCGCACGCGAGTACAACGTATACGACAACAAGGGAAACAAGATAGATACAGGGTATTACAACACAAGAGAGTATGACGAACAAGCAGAAGAGTGGCGAGAGCAGACTCGTTATGGTAAGTATGGTGTCGAAGAGTACAAATTCTACCAAGCAGGCACGTTAGCCTCACACTCTGTCTTGGAGTACGACGCCAAAGGTAACCGCATATCGCACAAAAAGATATCGAGAGAGCTCGCACTGGGATACTCCGTGCTCTATGAGTATCACATCGAATACCGCTAACGGACAAAGCAGAGGTTGAAGAAGAGAATATTTACACCACACCGGACAATGAGACGTTTCATAACAGCCATATTGGCAATATGCTGCATCGGCACAGCTGCATCGCAGAGTGTAGAGTCGCAAGGATACGACCAGGCACTCGTCGATGAGCTCAGGGTGCAGTACGCCCAGAGCACGAACGCCAAGGACCGCATCAAAGCCACCTTAAAGCTGGCATTCTACTTCTACCACTACGCAGGGCTCTACGATGAGGCTTCACAATATGCCACCGAAGCTCTTCGGATGATAGAGGCAGAGGATGACGGAGGAGAATATGCGGGCGAGCACTCTCTCTGCCACCGCATAATAGGCAAAGCCTGCTATGAGCGTAATGACTACACAAAGGCGGTAGAGCACCTGTCGACAGCGGAGTATTGGCTGGATGAAAATCAGGAGTTGCATCGTTATGCGTATGGCGAGCTGCTCTGTATGATGGGCGTGTCGTATTGGTACTTGCAGGACTTATATTCGGCGGAAAATTATATGTTGAGAGCCGATAGAATAATCACCGACCAACAAATAGACCTTGCAGGGAGCGAGGGAGAGCAGGTCGAGTCATTAAATCTAATGCACGACATAACGTATACGGTGCTGGGCGACATAAGCTATCGCAACGCAGACAACAGCACAGCAGAGTACTATTTGGAGGATGTTGCCTACTCGAGCAATGATACAACACTGACGGGTATCGCTATGCTTAATCTTGCCGACATAAAGGGTCTTAAGGGCGACTACGTCAAGGCTGTGGAATATGCCGAGCGAGCTAAACCATATCTTAACCTGTTACGGGATGCAAGCGACATACTATATGTTCAATACGGAGTTAACTTTGCATCATACTACTCATCGCTGGGCAAGAGAGAGGAGGCTGAAGAGCTTTATCGCAGTATGATTGCGGTATGCGAAGGTGTTGACCAGCCTACCTTTGAGCACAAGGCATTCGTCTCTTATGTATTAGGCTCGAGTTATATGGGACTGAATGACCTGCAATCAGCCCTGAAGTATTTTGAGCAGGCTTACGACATATACTACCGAGCTGGGGAAGAGGTGGAAATAGATATTGCTCAGCTCTCGTGGATAGCATCCCAAATATGTAGAATCCACTATTCGTTAGAAAACTATGCTGCGTGCATAGAGTATGGCGAGCTAACCGATAAGTGGATCGAGGAGTACGACCTGGAGATGCGTTCGGGCATCCCCGAGATGTTCCTCGCCATATCTTACGCCTACAGCGAGCAGGATGACACGGAGAATGGTTACGCCTATCTGTTAAAGGCTTACGATAGCTGCAAGGAGTTTTACGGCACTTCGCACGAGATATATGTAGAGAGTCTGTTTATGCTTTGCAACTATCATATTGACGCAGGAGACAAAGAGCGGGCAGCGAGCCTCTGGCAACAACTCTACAAGACAATATGCTCCATAACATTCAACCGCTTTGCAACGATGACAACATCGGAGCGAGAGTTCCTGTGGGAGGAGTATATGAGTAACATAATGACCTTCAGTGCATCGAACTACATACCTAATCTGAGCGACAACAAAGTAGCTCTGCACACGACGTACAACTCGCTGCTCTTCAGCAAGGGCTTGCTCCTGGCATACAACGTCGAGCTCGACCGATATATCCGCAACCACGGTGGCAAGCAACTCGTCGAGTTACAGGAGCAGACCAAGCAATACCAGGCAGAGCTCAACCAGCTCGCAATGAAGCCTCACACCGAGGATACCCTCCGCCAGAAGAAGAGCCTCGAGGAGCAGATTGAGGCTAACGAGAAGCAGATAGCAGAGCAGACAGCATTCCATAATTACCAAATGCGAATAAACAGTCTCGACGTACAGATGGCTCTCGGCGAGGGTGATGTGGCGGTGGAGTTTATGGAGGCGACAGAGGCTACCGACGAGCCATATTATGCAGCTTTGGTGTTGCGACGCGACTGGGAGGCTCCGCAATATGTATACATAGGTAGCAGCAGCGAGATAGAGCAGATATTCCACAACGGACACAAGATATACTCGGGCAGACTCTCCGAGCAGCTGCATCGGATGGTGTGGGGTGCTCTGGAGCCATACATCAACGAGGGCGACAACATATACTTCGCCCCCGCAGGAGTGCTCCACCAGATAAACATAGAGGTGCTGACCGACGCAGAGGGCAGACGAGCCAACGAACGATACAACCCCGTGCGTCTATCCTCAACACGTGAGCTATGTCTGCCACGTGAGCAGAAGCCACAGAGCGAGGCGGTACTGTATGGCGACCTGAAGTACGACATATCAGCCGAGAGTATGCTCTTCGCAAGTCGCCGCACACGTGGCGAGGGCAAGCACATAGCTCGGCGTGGCTTCAACCCCTCGCCCCACCTACGCGACAAGATAGCCGAGCTGCCAGCTACCGCCGACGAGTTGCGGGATATAGCCTCGACACTCGGCGAGCGAGGCATAACGACACGACTATTCACACGTGGCGAGGGCAACGAGGAGAGCTTCAAGGCTCTCTCGGGCTCGTCGCCACAGATACTTCACATAGCTACCCACGGCTTCTTCTTCCACGACAAGGAGGCTCAACAGCTGCCATTTTACCGCACGCAGGGCTTCGGCTCCCACACCGACACATCCTCGTCGCCACTACGCCGCTCGGGACTCATACTCTCGGGAGGCGAGCGTGCCTGGTTGGGCGAGGAGCTCCCCACAGAGGTGGAGGATGGCATATTGCTCTCGGAGGAGATAGCCACGATGGAGCTGGGTAATGTAGAGTTAGTGGTGCTCTCGGCGTGCGACACAGGTCTGGGCGAGATATCGTCGGAGGGGGTGTTCGGTCTGCAACGAGCCTTCAAGATGGCGGGCGTGAAGAGCATTATGATGAGTCTGTGGAAGGTCGAGGACAGAGCCACCGCACTCTTTATGCAGACGTTCTACCGCGAGTGGAAGGGCGGGGCGACCAAGCGTGAGGCTTTCGCCGAGGCTCAACGTCGTGTGCGTGAGGAGTATAACCCTTCGCCCGAATATTGGGCTGCTTTTATATTGCTGGACTAAACTTTTATGATATGAAGAGGATTTTTACATTTTGTCTCGTACTTTTTTCGGCGGTGATGACACTCTCTGCACAGCAGACCATACACCACCGCTCATCGACCTTCTCGCCCGAGCTGCTGGCAGATGGTCGTGTCGCATTTCGTCTGAACGCACCCAACGCCCAGAGTGTAGAGCTCACGGGAGATATGTTGCCCGAGCAGGAGATAACAACCGAGCACGGAACGTGGAAGAGAGCGGGTGTAGTAGCTCTCGAGCGAAAGGAGGATGGCGTGTGGGAGTATATCTCGGAGCCTCTGCCATCATCTTACTACAACTACAACTTCATCCTCGACGGGGTACGCATAACAGACCCTGCGAATGTCTACACCGTACGCGACATAGCCTCTACATTCAGCCTGCTCATAGTGCCAGGCGGAAAGGGCGATATGTTCTCGGTTCAGGATGTGCCTCACGGAACGGTGAGCCGCGTGTGGTATGAGGTCTGCGACAAGCAGCACAAGGCACGTCGTATGAGCGTATACACCCCTGCAGGCTATGCCGAGGGCAAGGAGCACTACCCTGTGCTCTACCTGCTGCACGGTATGGGTGGCGACGAGGAGGCTTGGTTAGGCTTAGGTCGTGCCGCACAGATATTCGATAATATGATTGCTCAGGGACGTATGACACCCACCATAGTCGTTATGCCTAACGGTAATATGGCACAGGAGGCTGCCCCAGGCGAGAGCCACGAGGGATTGATTCACCCCGAGGCTATGTTGCCACGCACGATGGATGGCTCATACGAGGAGCAGTTCATAGATATTGTCAACTACGTAGACAACAACTACCGCACAATAGCCGACGCCGACCATCGTGCTGTGGCAGGCTTGTCGATGGGTGGCTTCCACTCGCTGCACATAGCACAATACTACCCTGGCGTGTTCGGCTACGTAGGTTTGTTCTCGGCAGCAGTCTTCCGCGGCGATGCCACCAAGTCGGAGGTCTATCGCGACAGCGACAAGCGACTCAAGGAGCTCTTCGAGGCTCAGCCCAAGCTCTTCTGGATTGGTATCGGTAAGGAGGACTTCCTCTACAAGGAGAATGTCGACCTGCGTGAGAAGCTCGATAAGTTAGGCTACCCCTACATCTACCACGAGTCGGAGGGTGGACACATCTGGCGTAACTGGCGAGATTACTTGGTGCTCTTCGGCGAGCAGATATTCAAGTAGGAGGCAGATGTCATCCCACATATAAACAACGAGAGCGTGCCCGTCGTGGACACGCTCTTGCTGTGTTTATCAAAATGTTTTTCTGCCAGAGAAAAACCGCCTTGTCTAATAATACTTCTCGCCCTTAGCCTTGGCTCTCGCCTCAGCCTCCTCGCGACGAGCCTTGGCACGCAGCTTCATAGGTGTCATATCCCAGAACTTACGACAGAAGGTGCTCAGATGACCAGCATTAGAGAAGCCGTACTCCTCGGCTATCTGACCGATAGGAGTGTTGGTCTTACAGATACATTGGTAAATCTCCTTGCTTCGCTGCTCCTGCATCCAATTGTATGGTGTGATACCGTGGAAGTGCTTACGGAACAAGACGTTGAAGGTCGAGATGTCGTAGCCGCAAATCTCTGCCAGCTCGTTGAGTGTACGCACCTTAGGGCGATTGTTCTCAACCAACGAGCGGAACGAGGTGTCGCTGTCGAGCACGTTGTAGAAGAAACGCATCAACACCTTTGGCGAGTAGTAGAAACGCAACACCACGAAGAGAATCTGGATAGATGGATAGTGCAGATGACGACACTCGATACCATCCTGCAAGTAGCGGTACATACCATTGAGGAAATCACGCAGAGGCTCGTTGAATGCTATCGCCTCAAACTCATACTTCAGAGCGGTCTGACGCTTGAAGAGTTTCGAGAGCATACTGATGTCGCACGCACCACCCAGGGCGGTGAAGTGAGCCACGATGAACTCGGTATTGCTGGTAGCCTTAAGGGTGTAGTTGTAGCCCTTGTAGCAGAGTACCATATGACGCTCGCTGAGCCCATAGGCGTTGCACTCCTCGGAGTCAATCTCCAAAGTACCGTACATAAGGAATATGATTGAATTAGATGCACTCTGCTCCAGCGTAAAGCTCTCTCCAGCCATCAATCTTTTGATGTAAAAGCCCGATTCGGGATGTTGTAGTGCTGCACAGGTTGAAGGACACGATAGCTTCATTGTCGGTTAGTTTTGATTAATTATATATAGTTTCTTTGTCAGTCTGTTGGCAAATATATACATTTGTTTAGATAAAAACAAATTTAATCCTATTTTTTTGTAACAAAAAATGACATTTTACCCTCCCGTCGTTCTCCTCTCACCATTTCACTACGTTCACGCAGCATTTCATACACCAGAGCAGCCATTTCATACATTTGCCACAAAAATGGTTGTCGGTTTGAAAAAAGGTTGCTAATTTTGCTTCAGTAATTCAAGCTAAATGTCCCGCTTCATAGTCATATCAACATCGACAGAGCTGGTGCGAATAGCCACCGAGCGTATTGTGTGTATATCATCCGACGGCAACTACTCCACGTTGTTGCAGACCGATGGTATGTCGCGTACGCTCACATATCAACTTGGACAGCTGGAGGATATGATAGGCGACCAGCTCGGCAAGCGTGATAACACATTTATTCGTGTAGGTAAGAGTGTGATTATTAATCGCTCCTATATCCATTATATCAACATTCCCAAGCAACGACTGGTGCTCTCCGACTTGGCAAACTTCAACCATACGGTGTCGGCATCAAAAGACGCTTTGAAGAATTTGAAAGATTACATAGAGAAGGAGGCTAATATAAAGTAGTATGAACAAGAGAGTGCTTAATGAGATAGATGACGACCAGATTCGTGTCATAGGTACGAGTGCCAAGTCATCGCCACGCAAGATAGTGTGGGCGGTGGTGGCAGCAGTGGTTGTCGTAGCAGTGGCGGTAGCAGCACTATTTCTCGGTGGAGAGACCACAGACGAGGAGGCAGAGAGCATAGCCGCCATCGAGGAGGTAGGACTCTTCGAGCAGGAGGCGGTAGAGATAGAGATTGAGGAGCAGAGTCGCTTCATAGGCGAGCAGGTGGACTCTCTCGAGCAGGGCTTCTGCGAGTTACGCGACACTACGGTGGGAGAGACCAAACTGCGACTCTTCATCCCTCACAACGCAACGATGTCGCTCCACGTGGGTAGAGTCGACAAGGGGGACGAGAGCATAATCTATACCGCACAGGCAGCCGACATACGCCGCGACAACGGTAAAATCTTAGGTGCCTTCGTTATGGCGGGCGAGGAGCTTGCCTGGGGACTCACGAAGAAGGGCTTTTGTGCCTCGATAGATGGCGTGGTAACGGTAGGTGTATCGGACAACTCGCCTCTGTTCGATGAGGCGGTGGCTAAGGGCGGTCATTTCTTCCGCCAATATCCGTTGGTGAAGGATGGTGCGATAGTGGAGAACAACCCCGAGAATGTGGCTATCCGTCGTGCTATATGCGACCGCTATGGCGAGATTTTTATGGTCGAGTCATTGGATAAGCTCTCGTTCCACGACTTCTCCGCAGCATTGGTGGCGTTGGGTGTCGAGCAGGGCGTATATTTGGTCGGCAGCGATGCCTACGGCTGGGCAGTGGACCGCAAGGGGCAAAAGCACGAGTTCGGTGTACCCAACTACTACACAGGTCGCCGCAAGATGCCTCGCAACACAAGCTATATCATCTGGCGTAGAGAGTAAAGCACAGACTTTGCAAGAGAGGTTAAATCGGATTGTATATCTTTACATCCATAAATCGGAATTTCATAGATATGGAATTACAAACCCAAAGATTGTTGCTGAGACCTTGGCAAGAGGATGATGCTGACGAACTATACAAGTATGCCAAAGACCTACAAGTGGGGCCAGCTGCAGGATGGCCAGCACATACAAGCGTTGAGAATAGCAGAGAAATAATCCGCACAGTTCTCTCCGCAGTAGAGACTTACGCTGTGGTATTGAAGCAAACTTGCAAACCTATTGGCAGCATCGGATTGATGATAGGCAGGCAAAGTAATATTGGACTACCCGACAATGAATGCGAGGTGGGCTACTGGATTGGCGTGCCCTATTGGGGACAGGGGCTGATACCCGAGGCTGTTCGTGAGTTGCAACATCGAGCCTTTGAGCTCCTGGGAATGCAGAAAATGTGGGCTGGTTACTTCGATGGCAACGAGAAGTCAAAACGTGTGCAAGAAAAATGCGGTTTTAAGTATATGTTCACCAAATGCAACGTGTCATCACAATTGGTTGGTGAGTTGCGGACGGAACACATTACTTGCCTAACAAAGATGGAATGGTTAACAAGTAAGTAAATTCGAATTTAACTAACGTATTCAAACTATTGAGGGGCTGTCCAACAAACGTGTTGCAACAGCCCCCATTTATGTAGAATATGTAGAAATTGTATAACAAGAGCTATTTTGAAGCTGCTCGCAGACTGAGAAAGCGGAGTTTACCCAACGTAAATGAGCATTTCTCAGGCAAGGCAGATGCCGAAAGAGCCTTGTTAGACAATTTCACTCTGCGAAGCTGCGGAGTAATGCAATCTCCTCCGCCCAACGAGCCTCATCGGGTGTCTCAAGGATAAGAGGAATACCATCGAAGCGGCTATCCTGCATAATATATTTGAAAGGGGTGATGCCGAGCTGTCCCTCACCCAGAGGGCTATGACGGTCGACACGTGAGCCGAGAGGCTTCATCGCATCGTTAAGGTGCATACCCTTCAGGTACTCAAAGCCTACCGTCTGCTCAAAGGCGGTGAACACCTCGTCGCAACCCTCCTCGCTCGAGAGGTCGTAGCCCGCAGCAAAGGCGTGGCACGTGTCGATGCAGACACCCACACGCGACTTATCCTCCACGCGGTCGATGATATATGCAAGGTGTTCAAAGTCGAAGCCGAGGTTAGAGCCCTGACCTGCGGTGTTCTCGATGACAGCCGTAACGCCCTGGGTACGCTCCAAAGCCATATTGATGGAGTCGGCGATGAGCTGCAACGACTCCTGCTCCGAGATTTTACGCAGGTGGCTGCCCGGGTGGAAGTTGAGACGGTCCAGACCTAAAGCCTCGCAGCGTGCCATCTCCTCGAAGAAGGACTCACGCGACTTTGCCAACCCCTCTGCCTCGGGGTGTCCCAAGTTGATGAGGTAGCTGTCGTGAGGCAGTATCTGCTCGGGGCGGAAACCATACTCGTCGCACGCACGACGGAAGGCGTCAATCTGTGCCGAGGTGAGCTTGGGGGCTACCCACTGGCGCTGATTTTTGGTGAAGAGTGCGAAGGCATTTGCCCCTATTGAGTGTGCATTGCGGGGTGCATTGTCTACTCCGCCGCTGGCACTGACGTGTGCTCCTAAATATTTCATAAGGTTTTGGTTTATTTGTTCACGACAAATGTAATTATTTTTGCGAAATGTCTTACCTTTGTAGGGTGAGAATATTTTTATAGAGGTATAAGTAAAAACTTTAGATATGAAAAAACTACGATTTATTGCCCTCGCCCTCACTGCGATGGCTCTCTCAACACCTGCGTTTGCACAGTTCACCATCGAGGAGAGTGCTCCCAAGGGTGGCGACAACATTAAATTTGAGCAGAAGATGGTCAACATCGACGCCAGCACCGACTATTACAGTGCTGCCAAGGCTCGTGCCGAGCGTGCCCGCATACGTAAAGAGCGTAACTCGCTCGAGATAACAGGCTCGCTGCAAGGCTCTATGACCTCGTACAACGATGCGTGGACCGACAGCCGAGGTGGTGATAACACCGTAACAATATTAGCCAACATAGGGCTCAAGCACACATTCACCAAGGAACGCTTCGTCATCAACACCCAATTTAGTGCCAAGTATGGTTACAACCGCATAAAGATTGACCAGGAGGATGGCTCACGCGACGGAGTGTGGTTCAAGAACATCGATGAGTTCTGGTTCCAGACACAGCCCTCGTACAAGGTCAACGAGAAGTGGGCGTATAGTGCTATGTTGAAGCTCAAGAGCCAATTCTCGACGACATACAAGTCTCGCTCGGAGCAGACGAGTGCCGACGCTATATCGGGATTTATGGCACCAGGTAACTTGGACCTCTCTGTCGGTATGACCTACACCTCGACACACGCCAAGCTGCCATTCACCATATCGCTCAACCCCCTCTCTGGTAACGGTATCATCGCAGCCAACGACAAGATACGCCACAACTACGAGGAGCGTGGCGACAAGACGTGGTTTGGTGTCGACATCGACAAGAACTTCCTCTTCACGGGCGGTTCTTCAGTGAAGGTGGAGTTTGCCCGCTCGTGGGGTAGCAACGGATGGTTCAACTACAACACCAACCTCTACTGCTACTACGGTTGGATTACCAACGTGGCACGCCACTCAAAGATTGAGGCGTGGCGTGATTACGAGAAGGCATACCAGAAGTGGAACGATGGCGGTCAGGTGGGTACAGCCCCTGCGGCGGTGGATAAGGTGGTAAGCCTCCACCCTACGGTAGAGTGGCGTAACACGCTGACGTTCAAGGCGTCGAAATATTTCTCTACACAGGTCTACTTCCAGCTCAACTACGACAAAGCACAGAACACCTCGGTGCAGATGTACTCGATGCTCACGCTCGGTCTGACCTACACCTTTAAGAACAAATAGCAGCTGCGATGGAGGGACAAAAGGTAACAACGATAATCTTCTCGGTGGCGTGCATCTGCATCTTCGTAGGTATGGCAGCCGGACACCTTATGGGTATCGAGAAGGGCAAGCAGCAGTTTCGCGACGAGCTCGCAGAGCAGGTCGACCGCCTGAATGTGTTGGAGAGAGGGCTCGGTCTGGACCAGCTGGTGGACAACGAGCTGCTGCGTAACAAGATATTGCAGACCTGCATCTACATCGAGGGTAACTACGTAGAGCCCATCTCGATGGACTCGCTCTCGGAGATTGTCATACCCAACATAATCAAGGAGTTAGACCCCCACTCGGCATATATTCCTCGCAGAGAGATGCAGGCATATAACGAGCCGTTAGAGGGTGAGTTTGACGGCATAGGCGTAGTCTTCAACGCTGCCACCGACACGGTGATAGTGCTCAACGTCGTGCCCAATGGCCCGAGCGAGAAGGCAGGAGTGAAGGCGGGCGACCGCATAATATACGTCAACGACACCATAATAGCTGGTGTCAAGATGCCACAGACCGACATTATGAAGCGTCTGCGAGGCAAGCGAGGCACGAGCGTCGAGCTGAAGGTCGAGCGTCAGGGGTTAGATGAGCTGTTAGCGGTGGAGGTGGTGCGTGATGTGATACCTATCCACAGCGTGGAGTCGGCATTTATGATAGCCGACGGGGTGGGATTTATCCACCTTTCGCAGTTCGCATCGACGACATATCGTGAGGTGCACGAGGCTCTGGATAAGTTGCGTGAGGCGGGGGCTACGAAGCTCATATTAGACCTCAGAGGCAACGCAGGAGGCTTCCTCGACCAGGCTATATTGGTGGCAAACGAGTTCCTGCCCAAAGAGAAGCTCATAGTATACACCACGGGACGCAACGAGCAGGAGCAGCTGCGACAGTACTCCAACGGACGTGGCTCGGCACAGGATATGGAGGTGGTGGTGCTCATAGATGAGCAGAGTGCCTCGGCGAGTGAGATTGTGGCAGGAGCGTTGCAGGACAACGACCGCGGAACAATCATTGGTCGCCGCTCGTTTGGCAAGGGCTTGGTACAAAATCAGTTGGTGCTCGACGACGGCTCGGCACTACGACTCACGATAGCGAAGTATCACACCCCAACAGGCAGATGTATACAACGCCCCTACGAGAAGGGCAAGGGCGAGGAGTATTACATCGATGATATGGTGCGTCGAATAGAGAACAACGAATATTTCACTCTCGACAGCATACACTTTGCCGACTCGCTGAAGTATACCACGCCAGGCGGAAAGATTGTCTATGGCGGCGGAGGTATTATGCCCGACGAGTTTGTGCCGCTGGATACCACCTACGTGTCGAACTACTTCACCGAGGTGAGCGTGCGTAACATACTCTACCGCTACACGATAGACTACACCGACCGCCACCGTCAGCAGATAGATTCCATCGACTCGATGGCGGAGCTCGATGCCTTCTTCGCTGCCGACAAGGATTTGATGCGGAAGTTCTACGACTACGCCGCATCGCAGGGTGTCAAGGCAAACCGTAGCGAGATAGCTCGCTCACGCTCTGTTATGGAGGCACAGATAAAGGCTTACATCGGTCGTAACACTCCGCTCGAGGATGATGCGTTCTACCACTGCATATATCCTATCGACGAGGCGTTGCGTCGTGCAGTCGAGGAGTTAACACGTTAATGAGGAGTTATGATAAAGCGAATATCAGGATTTGTTTGTAGCGTAGCTGTCGTGGCGACCATAGTTGTGGTGGCTATAGGCTTCGGCAACTACAACACCATATTTTGGGGCGATGAGAGCCCTGCCACAACACCACAGCAGACAACCGCAGAGGCTGTCGCAGAGGTAACGGATAACGCCACAGAGCCTGCGGTGGAGCAGGATAGCCTCGCGACAGATGAGGGCATATCCCTCGAGCACGAGGAGGCTGCAGAGGAGATAACAACGCAGGACAACACAACAAACAACACACCAAGCGAGGAGGTAAGCCACGATGGAGAGTAAGATTTTACAAGGACTCAACCCCTCGCAGCGAGAGGCGGTGCTCAACTATGAGTATCCCTCGCTCATCATTGCCGGAGCAGGCTCGGGCAAGACACGTGTGCTCACAACACGCATAGCCTACATGCTCGAGCAGGGCGTGGAGCCCCACCGTATATTGGCTCTCACCTTCACCAACAAGGCTGCCGAGCAGATGCGTAGCCGCATAGAGCAGATGGTGGGACCTCGCAGCAAATTTATACGTATGGGAACATTCCACTCGGTATTCTCACGCATACTACGCGAAAATGCCGAGGCGATAGGCTTCCCGCAGAGCTTCACCATATATGAGCCAGCGGATTGCAAAAATCTGCTCAAGACGATATGCAAGGAGATGAATTTAGCGGATGACAAATACAAGCCAGCACGTCTGCTCTCGCGTATATCGTTTGCCAAGAACTCGCTCATAACACCTGCCGCATACGCCGCCAACACAACCCTCATCACCGAGGACCGCAACACGCAGATACCGCAGTTTGGGGCGGTATACGATGCGTATGTGCGTCGCTGCAAACAAAATGGTGCGATGGACTTCGACGACCTGCTGCTGCAGACCAACATACTACTGCGTGATAAGCCCGAGGTGTTACGTCGCTACCAGGAGCTATTCGACTATATCTTAGTCGATGAGTATCAGGATACGAACTATGCCCAATATATCATCATACGCCGCTTAGGACTGTTGCACTCGAGGGTGTGTGTCGTGGGTGATGACTCGCAGAGCATATACTCGTTCCGAGGGGCTAAAATCGAGAATATACTATCGTTCCGTAACGACTACCCCACAGCCAAAGTATTCAAGTTAGAGCAGAACTACCGCTCGACACAGACCATAGTCGACGCAGCCAACTCGGTCATAGCACGTAACGCACGTCGCCTGGAGAAGAAGTGTTTCTCGGAGGGCGAGCAGGGCGACAAGATACTCATACGTCGCTTCTTCAACGACAGAGAGGAGGCTGACGAGGTGGCAAATGCTGTACGCGACAAGATACGCCGCACGGGCGACAGCTGGAACGACGCTGTCATACTCTACCGCACCAACAACCAATCGCAGGCATTGGAGTCGGCACTGCGTGTCAGAGGCATACCCTACCGCATATACAAGGGCTCATCGTTCTACGACCACAAGGAGGTGAAGGATGTGCTCGCATACATACGTTTAGTGATAAACCCTCGCGATGATGAGGCATTCAAACGTGTGGTGAACTACCCAGCACGTGGCGTAGGACAGACCACAATAGAGCGTATCGGGATGATAGCCGCCGAGCGTCAGTGCTCTATGTGGGAGGCGGTAGATACGTTGGTCAGCGAGGCAGAGCAGATAGAGGATAAGGTGCAGAAGGTCATAGCACGCAAGGTGGCAGAGTTCGTGAGCCTCATCCGCTCATTTGCCGAGAAGAGAGTCGAGATGCCACTCTACGACTTCGGTTTAGAGGTGGCTACACGCACAGGAATACTCGCCGAGTACCGCCAGGAGGACACACCCGAAAATCAGTCGGCAATAGACAACATCGAGGAGTTGCTGAACACTATGCAGCTCTTCACCGAGCAACGTGAAGCGGAGATACGCGGCGGCGAGCGAGGTGAGGATGAGGTGGCGACACTCGAGGAGTGGCTGCAGAGCCTTATGTTGCTGACCGATATGGACCAGAAGGAGGAGAACGACGAGGAGAAGCTGACGCTGATGACGGTACACTCAGCCAAAGGTCTGGAGTATAAATATGTATTCATAGTGGGTTGCGAGGAAAACCTCTTCCCTTCGCAGCGTGCCATAGAGGAGGTCGATGGCGTGGAGGAGGAGCGACGACTATTCTATGTGGCTCTGACACGTGCCGAGCGGTGTGTGATGCTATCGTACTGCGAGATGCGATTTAAGTGGGGCGAGATGAGTTTCTCGGCTCCGAGCCGTTTCCTCTCGGAGATAGACAGCCGCTACGTGGATATAGATGAGGAGCTGCGTCGACCCTCGATACACAAACAGATAGAGGAGGATGAGCCTCGTGCTTCGTTCACACGACCACAGGTGGCACGTCGCTCATTCGGCACACCTCAACGCTCATACAGCTCATCGGCACAGCCTAAAGCCAACGGTCAATCTACGATAGATGAGCTGCGTAAGAAGTTCGACATACGTTTCCAGCAGAAGAGCGGGCAGCGAGGAGAGCCCAACCCCGCCATAGTACACCCCGCGACATCGGCACAACGCCCTACGGAGGGGTTGCGTCGTGTGGCAACAGGTGCGGCAGGAGCTACATCACAGCTGCCACCCTGCCCCTATAACGTGGGCGAGTGGGTGGAACACCCCAAGTTTGGGCGTGGCGAGGTGCGTCGCATAGAGCCTATGGCAACAGACTATAAGGTGGTCATAGCCTTCCGCGACTTCGGCGAGAAGACTCTGCTGGCGAAGTTTGCAAAACTCACGAAACTATAACGACGCGATGGAACACCCTTTGGTATCGGTCTGCATAACTTCCTTCAACCACGCCCCCTACATAGGGCGTGCCATAGAGAGCGTGCAGCGACAGAGGGTAACGTTCCCGATAGAGATAATCATTGGCGACGATTGCAGCGAGGATGCAACACTCTCAATCGTAGAGCGTTATGCCGCCGAGGATAGCCGCATAAGGGTGCTCCGAGCGGAACGCAACGAGGGTATGCACCTCAACTACCGCCGCACGTTGCTCGCCGCACGCGGCAGGTGGGTGGCTCTGTGCGATGGCGACGACTTCTGGTCAGACGATGAGAAGCTCGCACGACAGATAGGTGCTCTGGATGCCTCGCCCGAGGCAGGTATGTGCTACACCCGCTCCTACCGCTTTTGCCAGGGAGCAGAGGCGAAGCGGTGGATTTATCCCACCGAGGAGCTATATACCTCGTTTGCCGACCTGCTACGCAACAACACCGTAGAGAACATCACAGCTGTGGCACGCCGCGAACTCATCGAGGCATATTACACCGAGATTAAGCCCGAGCAACACGCCGAGTGGCTCACCGACGATGCCCCAATGTGGATATGGTTTGCCAAGCGGAGCAAGATAATAGCTTTAGACTACCCCACAGCCTCGCACCGACTCCTCGCCGAGAGTCAATCCCAAAGCACCGACTACCACCGCCGCATAGCATTCTGCGACTCGACAGCCTCGATAGCGATATTTATGGCACGCCACTTTGGCGAGCCGCAGCATATAGCCCACATAGAACGCCAGCGTATGAACGTAGCACTGTGGGTGCTCTCGATTGATGGCTCCGTGGGCGAGTATCTGCGTCGCTGGTGGCAGGAGGTTACCCACAGCCCACGACAGCTGCTCAACGCAGCAGGCTACGGACTGCTACTGAAGCGACTGATAGGGCTACAACGTAAGAAACGCCGCAAAAACCAAACAGACTGATTATGAGATTGAAAGAGCGATACGACGGGGTCGTAGAGTACTTCTCGAAGGCTATGCCCGTAGCGGAGAGCGAGCTTAACTTTGGCTCGCCTTTTGAGTTGTTGGTAGCTGTGATACTATCGGCACAATGTACCGACAAACGAGTGAATATGACTACGCCAGCACTCTTCGAGGCATACCCCACAGCCGAGGCTATGGCACAAGCGTCGGCAGAGGAGATATTCCACTACATACGCTCGATATCCTACCCCAACAACAAGGCTAAACACTTGGCAGCTATGGCACGTCAGCTATGCGAGGAGTTTGGTGGCGAGGTGCCACAGACAGTCGAGGAGCTGCAACGTCTGCCGGGCGTGGGACGTAAGACAGCCAACGTCGTTACGGCTGTGCTGTGGCAGAATGAGGTGATGCCCGTCGACACCCACGTCTTCCGCGTAGCGGCACGCATAGGACTCACACGCGGAGCCAAGACACCCCTGCAAACCGAACTTCAGTTAGAGAAAAACTTCCCATCACACCTACTTCCCATAGCCCATCATTGGCTTATCCTGCACGGACGCTACACCTGCATAGCACGCAACCCAAAGTGCGAAAAGTGCGGAATATCACACCTTTGTCGCTATTTTTTGGCAAAGAATAGATGATTTTTGGAAAAAATATTTACATTTGTAATCTGGAATAATGTTAAAAACACAATAATTTAGGCTTATGAGAAGAATTAATGTTGCGACAATGGGTTTTGCGAAGCGAGTTGTAAGTACACTCGCTGTTGTTGCTTTTGCCCTGGTGGGTGCGGTATCTTGTGGCTCTGACAGTACGAGCGAGCCTACCCCACAATATGAGAACGGAGTGAAGATTGTAGGCGAGATGCTCAAGGAGGTCAACGCCGCAGAGAATATCGTTACACGTACGGTGATGACCGACGCGGGCTACACAACATCAGTTGATGTTGACTGGATTACCTTTACCGAGAAGGCTACCGGCACAAAGGCTGGCTCGTATGCTATCAAGATGAAGGTTGCCAAGAACAGCACAGGCTCGGTACGTGAGGCTTCGGTATATATCACCGTCGAGGGCTTCAACACCACAAAGCTGGCTACTATCAAGCAGTTGGCAGTAGGCTCTAAGGACCCTGTAATCACATATATGGACGACCGTCTTATGAAAGAGTATCTCTGGATGGACGAGTACAACGAGAAGCGTGAGACATTCAACTACTCGCTCAAGTATGACGCCTTCCTGGAGAAGTCGTTGCTCTCGCTGAAGACCAACATCGAGGATGGCGGTTATGAGGTAGATGGCACACGTTACATCTTCTCTAACATTCAGTATCTCGGCACACAGTCGCCTTATGCTTCGACACGTGCCGGAGCATCGGAGAATGGTTGGGGTATCGTGCTCTCATCTTACCCTATCGGTATGGGTGGCGGTGCTGTGGCTCTGCCTGTAAACCACGTCTATGCCGGCTCACCAGCCGACAAGGCAGGTATGAAGCGTGGTGCGTGGATTACACACTTCAACAACGCCGAGATTACCCAGAGCAACTATGCTGACGTATGGTATGAGATTATGTATGGCAACCCACGTAGCGTGATGTTCAAGTGGGAGGGTGCCTTCTCGGATAAGTCGGTTACAGAGACTATCGCTCCGGGTAGCTATAAGCCAAACCCTGTGGCTAAGGCTGTTGTGCTCGACTTGAGCAACTACTCGGAGTTCAGCAGCAAGAAGATTGGCTATTTAGCATACCTCGGATTTGAGTACGAATATCGTCAGGAGTTAGTTGACGCATTCAACTTCTTCAAGACGGAGGGTATCACCGACCTGGTTATCGACCTTACATCGAATGGTGGTGGTGAGGTTAACACATCGGTATATCTGGCTTCGATGATTGTCAACGAGTCATTCGTAGGTACATTCTACGGCGATATGCGTCACCACGAGAATAACGCCGTTAATGGCGATATAGATATGTATATCGAGAGCCAGACAGACGACACACCGGCAATTCAGTTGCCACACTTAGGCTTGCAGAAGGTATATATCCTCACAACAGGTATGACCGCCTCGGCATCGGAGGCTACCATAGCAGGTCTTGATGGTCTGGATATCGACGTAGTGGTTGTCGGCGAGGAGTTCACACGTGGTAAGAACTGCGGTATGGATACCGAGACACTCAAGATTGGTAACGGCTGGTACTACTTCGCACCTATCACCTTCCGTATCTTCAACGCCAAGGGCTGGAACGACTATGCCGACGGTATCGCTTCGGACTTGAACATCAAGACATTCTACAACGAGGCAGACCTGCAGAGCAACCCTAAGAAGAAGGATATAGTATTCTACTACTTCCCATTGCCACTGGATGATTGGGATAACTTCTACTACAACCCAGCACTCCAGGCAGCACTTGCCGATATGATTGGCAAGAGTGCCAAGACTGACGATATCTTCGGTCTGAACTCGATGGGTAACAACAACGGTGGTACTATAAGCTCGACACGAGGTGGCTCGGTACGCAATGTGCAGATTATGGAGCCTATCATCGACAAGCAGAAGGATATGCGTAGTATGTACATCGATAAGGAGGCTTTAGAGGCTAACCGCGAGAAGCACAACAACTAATTCGAAAGAACAAACCTTGTCCGCAGGAGCAACCCTCCTGCGGATTTTGGCGTAAAAATAGAGGGTATGTGCCCTTTTGAGATAGAAAAAGGTCTAAAAGTGTTATAAGGATGAATTTGTCGGAGAAGAATATAGAGGCTTTGAGAGAGATTATCTCGGGCGAAGGTCTGCGGGTGGCTGTGCTCTCGCACTCCAACCCCGATGGCGATGCCTTGGGCTCGTCGATAGCGTGGAAGATGGCTCTGCGTCGCTTAGGACACCACGTCGAGGCGATAGTCCCCAACGCCTTTCCCTACTACTTGGAGTGGATACCAGAGGTGAAGGATGTCATCATCTATCGCGATGAGGCAGAGCGTGCCGAGAAGATACTTGGCGAGGCTGATGTCATATTCTGCCTCGACTTCCACACCCTCTCACGATTGGACTCACTCGGCGACGTGGTGGCAGCCAACACCTCGGCTAAGCGAGTGCTCGTAGACCACCACCTCAACCCCTCGGAGACGTTCGATGTGATGTTCTCCTATCCCGAGGCATCGAGCACATCCTACTTAGTATACTGCCTCATAGAGCAGCTGTGGGGCGTGGAGAGCATAACTCGCTATCAGGCGGAGGCTCTCTACGTAGGTATGATGACCGACACGGGTAACTTCTCATTCTCGACACTCACACCCCACCTGTTCCGCTCTGTGGCTAACCTCGCCGAGACAGGTATAGACATACCACGCCTCTACAACAACGTATACAACTCCTTCACCGAGGGCCGTGCACGCCTGTTCGGCTATGTGATAAACCGCAAGATGAAGCTACTCCGCAAGGGCACCGTAGCCCACCTCTCGCTCACCGAGGAGGAGATGCGTCGTTTCTGGTTCCAGCAGGGCGACAACGAGGGCTTCGTCAACTACCCGCTCACGATAAAGAAGATGCGTATGTCGGCTATATTCACCGAGCATCACGACTTCATCAGAGTGTCGCTCCGCTCGCGTGGCAGAGTCGACGTGAACCTCTTTGCACAGCGTTACTTTGGCGGTGGAGGTCATAAGAATGCTGCCGGAGGTAAGTCATTCGTTTCGATGGCGGAGACCATTAAGCATTTTGAGAAGTCGGTAGAGGAGTTTGCCGCAGAAGGTCTTTTGTAACAACTAAACCCAACAACACCCAACAATGAAACAGTCGATGATGAAGACTTATATGCGTCTTTTGGGCTTCGCCAAGCCCCTGAGCCGCTACACCGTGCCCTACTTCTTTTATTCGTTGCTGCACGCTGTCTTTAACACCTTCACCTACACGATGATTATCCCTATCGTGAGCACACTCTTCTCCGAGGGCTATGTCTTCGTGCCTACGTACGACTTCCCATCTATCTCGCTCACCACAGAGTGTCTCAACGAGGCTATCAACTTCGTCTACACCCACCTGTTCGGTACAGAGTATAAGATAACATATCTGCTGGGATTGCTCTCGGCGGTGCTCATAGCATCGAATATGCTTTCGAACCTGTTCCGCTACTTGGGCTCGATGACTGTCGAGACGCTGCGTACACGCACCCTGCAGAAGATGCGAGACGATATGTTCAACCGCACGATGGGTATGCACGTGGGTTACTTCAGCGACCAGCGTAAGGGCGATATTATGTCGAAGATAACATCCGACGTGATGGTCGTGCAGTTCTGCATAACCAACACCTTGCAGGTGGCATTCCGCGAGCCTTTCCTCATCATCGGCTATGTCATTATGATGGTCAACATATCGTGGGAGCTGACGGTATTCTCTATCCTCTACCTGCCTGTGGTGGGACTGCTCATAGGTCAGATTGTCAAGCGTCTGCGTCATCCTGCACAGAAGGGACAGGAGCGTATGGGCGAGATGGTCAGCGTGATGGAGGAGTCGCTCTCGGGAGTGAAGGCTATAAAGAGCTACAACGCTTTAGATTACATCAAGACCAAGTTCCACACGATAAATGCCGATATGTCGAACATCCTGCTCTCGATGGCTCGCAAGCAGCAGTTAGCGTCGCCTATGAGCGAGTTTCTGGGTATCACAGCCATCTCTATCGTGCTGGTCTTCGGTGGCTCGCTGGTGCAGAGCGAGGCTCTCTCGGCAGCAGGCTTCGTGGCTTACATAGCTGCCTTCTCGCAGCTCACACGCCCTCTGCGTTCGTTCATCGACCAATTTGCTAACATCAACCAGGGTATAGCCGCCGGCGAGCGTATATTCTCTATCATCGACGCCAAGAGCGAGGTGGAGGATAAGCCCGAGGCAAAGGACCTGGCTTCGTTCAGCGACAAGATAGAGTTCCGCGACGTGTCGTTCTCGTATGACGGTCAGCGTGAGGTGCTGCACAACGTGTCGTTCGAGGTCAAGAAGGGCGAGACCATAGCTCTGGTAGGACCTTCGGGTGGCGGTAAGTCGACACTCAGCGAGCTCATACCTCGCTTCTATGACCCTGCGGCAGGATGTCTCTATGTCGATGGCGTGCCGCTGAAGGATTACTCGCAGGAGAGCATACGTGCCCATATGGGTATCGTGTCGCAGGATACTATACTCTTCAACGACACCATACGCAACAACATAGCTATGGGACGCGAGAACGCCACCGAGGAGCAGATTATAGCGGCTGCGAAGGTTGCCAATGCCCACGACTTCATCCTTGAGACCGAGAATGGCTACGACACCAATATCGGCGACAGAGGTATGAAGCTCTCGGGTGGTCAGCGTCAGCGACTGAGCATAGCACGTGCTGTGCTGAAGAACCCCGAGATACTTATCCTCGATGAGGCTACGTCGGCACTCGACACCGAGAGCGAGAAGTTAGTGCAGGAGGCTCTCACCTCGCTGCTCGACGGTCGCACATCGGTAGTCATTGCCCACCGCCTCTCGACGATACACAATGCCGACCATATCATCGTGATAGATGAGGGCCGCATAGCCGAGCAGGGCACCCACGCCGAGCTGTTGGCAAAGGGTGGCATCTACGCCAAACTTATCGAGATGCAGTCGTTAGCGTAAATGAGTAATTGATTTTTAGGGAAGTTAGGGAAGTTAGGGAGTTTAGGGAAACTAAAGGAGACTAAAGTCTACGGCTGAAGAAGTTCAAAATTAGATTTTAGTTTTCACCTTTCAGTTTTTAGTTTGTAAGCGGTAGATTCCCATCGCCTAACCTATGGTTAGTCGGGGAATGACGTGATATATATAATCAGCACGGAAAAGTAAAAACCTCCCTCAACCCGAAATTCGTTTTGGGTAGGTAAATGCCAGGCTTTCGCAGACTGACGAGCCCGCAGTTTACTCGACGTAAATGAGGAAGTTGCAGGACAAGAACAACGCAGTAGCAATCAGCCAAAACGGATTTCTACAGCGATTAGAACCAAGAGTTAACCAAGAAAAAAAAGATGTCAAAAAGGTATATATCATCCTTTGGAGAGGAGGTAGGAAATGCGGTGTCGCACGGTGCTATGAGTGCGATTACGTTGTTAGCGTTACCGGTGGCAGCGATTTATAGCTTCGCACGCACGGGAAGCCTGACAGCCGCTGTGGGAGTGAGTATATTTGGAGTGAGCATATTTCTGATGTTCTTAGCATCGACACTCTACCACTCTATGTCGCCTGCGTCGAAACATAAGCAGGTGTTTCAAATCTTAGACCATATATTTATATATGTAGCCATAGCGGGCACATACACCCCCGTAGCACTGACCACGATAGGTGGCTGGCAAGGTATAGTCATCGTGGCACTGCAGTGGGCTATGGTCATCTTCGGCGTGCTCTACAAGTCGCTATCCTCACGGTCGATACCAGCACTGAGCCTTACGATATATTTAGTTATGGGGTGGACGGTGGTATTCTTCTTCCCCATATTCCTGAGCAACGCCTCGCTGACGTTCATCATACTCATAGCCTCGGGTGGGGTGTGCTACACAGTGGGTGCTGTATTCTACGCTATGAAGGGCTTCAAGTACCACCATATGGTGTGGCACCTTCTGATCGATGCCGCCGCCGCTTGCCACTATGTCGCTATTATGTGGTTTTTGTAGGGTGGCAAGGGAAGAAATTCTCGGAGCGATAGACGACAAACAGAAGATGAAGAGATAAGAAAAAGCGGCTACGAATCAATCGTAACCGCTTTTTTGTGGACCCAGAGGGGCATGATCCCACGACCTTCGGATTATGAGTCCGCTGCTCTGACCAACTGAGCTATGGGTCCTTACCGCAACCCTTTCGAGGGTTTAAGTGGTGCAAAGATATAACAAATTTTGTATTTCGCAAAAAAAGCTATACCTTTATGGGTGCTCTTTTAGAGAAAAACCTTTATAGAACAGAGTATTTTTCTTTCGGACCAATAACAAAACATTCACAATAATATGAGCGACAAGAAAACACGTATCGAGAGCGACCTCATAGGTCAGCTGGAGATTCCTGCCGACAAGTTGTACGGCGTACAGACATTGCGAGGTATCGAGAACTTCCCTATCAGCCACTTCCGACTGAGCCACTACCCACTATTCATCAACGGTCTGGCTATGACAAAGCTGGCAGCCGCCGAGGCTAACCACCAGCTCGGGCTCCTGACAGACGAGCAGTTCAAGGGCATCTCGCAGGCTTGCTTAGAGATTCTTCACGGTGAGCACCACGACCAATTCCCTGTAGATATGATTCAGGGCGGTGCCGGCACTACAACAAATATGAACGCCAACGAGGTGATAGCAAACCGCGGATTGCAGATTATGGGCCACGAGGCGGGCGAGTATCAATACCTCTCGCCTAACGACCACGTGAACTGCTCACAGTCGACAAACGACGCATATCCAACAGCCATCCACCTCGGTCTGTATGCTACACACCTCCGCTTTATGGAGCACTTCAAAGCCCTCATAGCTGCGTTCGAGGCTAAAGCAAAGGAGTTTGCACACATACTGAAGATGGGACGTACACAGCTCGAGGATGCTGTGCCTATGACCCTCGGTCAGACATTTGGTGCCTATGCCAACATTCTGAAGGATGAGTGTCGTAACATAGAGTTCGCTGCCGAGGAGCTCCTGACAGTGAATATGGGTGCGACAGCTATCGGCACAGGTATATGCTCGGAGCCCGAGTATGCCGAGAAGTGCATCGCCGCACTGCGTGAGGTAACGGGATGGGATGTGAAGCTCGCACACGACCTCGTGGCAGCTACGTCGGACACCACATCGATGCTCGGATATTCACAGGCGTTGCGTCGTATAGCTGTGAAGATGAACAAGATATGTAACGACCTGCGTCTGCTGGCATCGGGCCCACGCTGCGGTCTGCACGAGTTCGACCTGCCAGCACGTCAGCCAGGCTCATCTATTATGCCGGGCAAGGTGAACCCTGTGATACCCGAGGTGATGAACCAGGTGGCATATAAGGTTATAGGTAACGACGTATGCGTAGCTATGTCGGCGGAGGCTGCACAGATGGAGCTCAACGCTATGGAGCCTGTGATGGCACAGTGCTGCTTCGAGTCGGCAGAGATTATGATGAATGGCTTCGACACACTCCGCATAAACTGCGTCGAGGGCATCAAGGCTAACGAGGATGTATGCCAGGGTTATGTGCGTAACAGCATAGGTATCGTTACAGCCCTAAACCCAATAATCGGCTACAAGAACTCGACAAAGATAGCCAAGGAGGCTCTCGAGACGGGTGGCAGCGTTTACGACTTAGTGCTCCAGCACGGCGTGCTGACAAAGGAGGAGCTCGACACAATACTCTCGCCAGAGAATATGATTCGCCCCGTGAAACTCGATATCAAGCCACGCAGATAATGAACAAACAGTGAGCACAGGCACTCTCTCGGATGTCTGTGCTCTTCTTATAAAGTAGTATGCAGAGATTAAAAGATAGGATTTTGAGCGATGGTCGCTGCGTAGGCGAGGGGATACTCAAGGTGGATAACTTCATCAACCACCAGATGGACCCACAGCTGATGGAGGCTATGGCAGAGGAGTTGGCACGCCGCTTCGCAGCAGAGCGACCAACCAAGATACTCACCGTCGAGGCAAGTGGCATAGCCCCAGCGATAATGGTGGGCTGCCGTATGCAGCTGCCTGTGGTCTTCGCCAAGAAAAATAAGCCCTCAACGATGGAGGGTATGCTCACGACAAAAGTATTCTCATTCACCAAGAACCGCGACTACGACATCTGCGTGTCGGGCGACTATCTGCGTGCCGGCGAACGGGTGCTCTTCATAGACGACTTCTTAGCCAATGGCAATGCGGCTATGGGCGTGCTGGAGCTTATACACAAAGCAGGAGCAGAGTGTGTCGGCATGGGATTTCTCATCGAGAAGGGATTTCAGACGGGCGGAAACATTCTGCGTGAGCAGGGACTCCACGTCGAGAGCCTCGCCATCGTCGAAAGCCTATCGGACGGCAAGATAGTGCTCAGGTAGCGTCGCGATAGCCAATGTTACCCTATGGGTAAGAGATTTTTGGCACAGATGTGATATATTAATCAAAAATTAGTTAATATACTCATGGTGTACAATAAAAATCCCTAACTGATTGGTTTGTAAATCACTATCAATACTATTCACTAAGTGGGGTAGTGCTGCTCAGGTAAAGCTCTTGCTGCAGGTGCCACATTTGATGCCCCAAGAATTGGCGACTACCAACGCGCTTAAAGCCTAAGGAGGTGTAGAGTCTCTCGGCTTGAGGGTTGATGTTGTCTACAATCAGCCCCACGCGACTATGTCCCTCAGTGGCGGCTCTGTTACAAAGTGCTCTTATCAGTGCTACGCCTACACCTCTGCCCCTAAACTCAGCAAATACAGCTACCGAGTCAAGATAGAACTCACCGCTCTCGGTCTCATCGGCAATATTTGGTAGGTGTCCAGTGTGTTTTTGTATAACTGCAAAGGTCGCCTTGCGTAGCTTATGTAGCTGAGCTCCATCGTAGCCCACTATAGCTCCAGCAGTGGCGCTGCCAATCTGTGCAATAAGTGCAAATTTGTAGCTATATTGTGTATCCTGCTGCTGGGCAATGGTTGTGAGCACGGAGTGGTAATCTTTGCCACAGTAGCTCTCTAAAGCACTCTTGTCGCCGATTGCCATGGCTACCACTTTGGCAATAATCTCGGCATCATCTATTGTTGCTCTGCGTATGGAGATATTGTTATCCATTTCAATTTATTTTTGGTCTTTGGGCGATATATGCCCTAATAGGGTCTATTATTGAGCAAAGTTACTCATTATCTGCGAATCAATAGAGAGTATGGTGTTTTATTTAGGCTCAAAAATGTTATAAATAGGTAATTATACCTACTGAAATTGTGGGAAATTTGAATAACATTGTTCAAAATGTATAGTTTCAAATGGGAATAAGAGTAGATATACGTGGGATAATCAAGGAGCGTTCAGGAAAAACTCTGCCTAATTGGATAGCCAATCTGCTTGAGAGGCCTATCGGACGGCAAGATAGTGCTCAGGTAGCGTCACGATAGCCAATGTTACCCTATGGGTAAGAGATTTTTGGCACAGATGTGATATATTAACTAAAAAATTACTACCTTTGTGGCATCAAAGCAGCGAGCTTTGGGGATTCTATGCGGATATGGTGTAATTGGTAGCCACGTCAGACTTAGGATCTGATGCCGAGAGGCGTGGGGGTTCGAGTCCCTTTATCCGCACGAAATTTTGAGGCGAGCAACGGTTTTACCGTTGTTCGTTTTTTTTGTGTCTGTGAGTGTGCAAGCACCCTCCCTGCCACACAAAAAAAATCGAAGCCTCTCGGCTTGCTCGCCTTATGTGCTGATAAGGAGTGATGTATAGGGGTTGCGGGAATAAAAGATATTTATTCTCAATGGTATTCCCGCTTCACCTCGCTAAAGCTCGGCGTTCGAGTCCCTTTATCCGCACGAAATTTTGAGGCGAGCAACGGTATTACCGTTGTTCGTTTTTTTGTGTCTGTGAGTGTGCAAGCACCCTCCCTGCCACACAAAAAAAATCGATGCCTTTCGGCTTGCTCGCCTTGCGTGCTGATAAGGAGTGATGTATAGGGGTTGCGGGAATAAAAGATATTTATTCTCAATGGTATTCCCGCTTCACCTCGCTAAAGCTCGGCGTTCGAGTCCCTTTATCCGCACGAAAAAGAGCAGATTTTTGTCTGCTCTTTTTTTGTGCGTCTAAAGGGACTCGACAGCTGGTGGCACCTCGGCAGACTTGTCTGCGGGGATATTCGGTGTCACATTGCTATGCAATTTATGCCTTGTGTCAATAGGCAAATTGTGAATAAATTCCCCTTTGCCTATCGCCCCAAAGCATCCAACTACGTTGTGTGCCACCTCTTTTCCCTTCGGTCTGCTCTCGGCTGCTGCAGCCGTTCGAGTACAACTGTTATTAAGCCGTGAGTATGTAAATTCAGGCTGAAGACTTTAATTCCCTTAATTTCCCTTAATATCCTTTTGTCTCCTTTGGCAGCCTTATATTTTGTTAAAGGAGTGGCTGGGACGTGGGCAGCAGGAAAATGAGTTTTGTTGGTTTGAGGAAAATATATTACCTTTGTGTGTGATGAAAAAATTACTCGTTTTGGCACTATTGGCGATACAAGGTATTGCAGGTGCATTGGCAGCAGAGGTATCTATTATGCCTCAACCCGTGAAGTTGGAGATAGCAGAGGGTGAGATGGTTATCAACCCCAAGACTACAATCATCCTGATGGACAACTCGCTCAGGTCGACAGCACAAATCTTTGCCGACGACATAGCAGTTTTCTTCGACTCGAAGCCTCTGAAGGTGAGCAGCTCACACCGCAAGGCTACCGACAAGTCTATCTACCTCGCTCTGAACAAATCGCTCGCAGCAGAGGAGTACTCATTGCTCGTAAACACCAACGGAACGCTCATCGAGGGTGGCTCGGCAGCAGGCGTATTCTACGGTCTGCAGTCGCTGCGTCAGATGATTATCCAGACCGACGGCAAAGTGCCATACTGCACAATAGAGGACAAGCCTACATTCGCCTATCGTGGCGTGCACCTCGACGTATGTCGCCACTTCTTCACCGTAGAGGAGGTCAAGGAGTACATCGACATCATAGCAGCACACAAGATTAACCGCTTCCACTTCCACCTCACCGACGACCAGGGATGGCGTATAGAGATTAAGCGTTACCCCGAGCTGACAAAGGTGGGCTCGGTACGTACCGAGACTCTCGTAGGACACGGTGGCTCATCGAACGAGTATGACGGAACACCTTATGGCGGATACTACACACAGAAGCAGCTTCGCGACATAGTGAAATATGCTGCCGAGCGTCATATAACAGTAATCCCCGAGATAGAGATGCCAGGACACGCACGCGGTGCGTTGGCAGCACTCCCCTGGTTGGGTTGCACCGACGAGTATATCCCCGTATGGACACGCTGGGGCGTAACACCCGAGATTATGTGTGCGGGTAAGGAGACAACATACGAGTTCTTGGAGAACGTGCTCGCCGAGGTGATAGAGATATTCCCATCGGAGTACATCCACATAGGTGGCGACGAGGCTCCACGTAATCGCTGGAAGGAGTGTCCTCACTGCCAGGAGCGTATCAAGGCAGAGGGCTTGGCTTCGGAGGCGGAGCTGCAGAGCTACTTAGTGGCACGCATCGAGAAGTATCTGCACGCTCACGGCCGTAAGATGATTGGCTGGGACGAGATACTCGAGGGTGGCGTAACACCTACCGCAACGATTATGTCGTGGCAGGGTGCCCGTGGCGGCATCAACGCTGCCAAGAAGGGCAACTACGTGGTGATGACACCTAACTCACACCTCTACTTCGACTTCTACCAGACCGAGACAAAGGAGGGTGAGCCATTGGCTATCGGCGGCTACCTGCCTGTGGAGAAGGTTTACCAATACAACCCTTACCGCAAGCTCAACGACGAGGAGAAGAAGTATATCCTCGGCGTGCAGTGTAACCTCTGGACAGAGTATATCGGCGAGTTTGACCACCTCACATCGATGCTCCTGCCACGCTTAGCGGCACTCTCGGATGTGCAGTGGGCAGAGAACCGTCGCAACGAGGAGACTCTGCGTCCACGTATGGAGCAGATGCGTAAGCTCTACGATTGCTACGGCTGGAACTACGCCAAGTTCTACTACGAAGGCAGAAAATAAGCCGACACACATAGCTCCGCACAGGAGCAAAAAGCTGAAAGGGCTGTCGCAACAATAGTACATTGCGGACAGCCCTTTTTGTTTTCTTACTATGCGGATGGCACATCAGAGCCACTTCTTATATCGGAAGAACCAGATGGTGAGTCCCGAGCAGAGTATCATCAGACCGATGGCAAACAGATAGCCTAAAGGAATGGTATAGCCGCCGACGCACCACGTCCAGCTGAGCTCGGGCATAACATCGAAGTTCATACCATAGACACTCGCTATGAGCGTAGCAGGGAGGAAGATAACCGCTGCCACAGAGAAAATCTTCACTATCTCGTTCTGCTCGATGTTAATCAAGCCCAAAGCCGAATCCTGGATATAGTCCAGACGCTGGAAGCTGAAGTCGGCGTGGTTGATGAGCGAGTTGACGTCCTTAATCATCAGCTGCAGGCGTGGGTAGATATCGTTTGGAAAACGCTCCGAACGCAGGATATTCGAGAGGATACGCTGACGGTCGAAGATGTTCTCACGCAGCACCATAGTGTTCTCCTGCAGAGAGTTGATGCGGTGGATTACCTCCTTATCGATAGTGTCCTCGGTGTTGATATCCTTACTGAGCGTAGCAACCTGCTTAGCGACAAACTCCACGAGGTCGGCATCGAAGTCGATACGTACCTCCAGGAGCGAGATGAAGATGTGGTAGCCCGTAGAGAATGAGCGGTAGTTCATCTGGAGGCGTTTCTCCGCCTCGCGGAACGTACGCGACTCCTCGTTACGTTGCGACACCAGCACACCCTCGTTCGAGATGATGAACGACACAGGCTCGACAGAGAACGAGTCGCCACGGGGCACGAAGAAGTTGGTGTTGGAGATGATAGAGTTCTCACGCTCGGAGTATTTCGAGGTAGACTCAATCTCCTCGACCTGCTGACGTGTCTGGAGGCTCTCCTCCATAAATGCCTCGACAGCCTTCTGCTCCTTGATGGTGGGCGAGAGAAGGTCTATCCACAGAATATCGTCATAGCCTAAGTTATCCAACAACTCGGGCTCGGCGTTACGAATGATTTTATTGTACTGCTTGAGATAGATTGTAAGCATTGCGATGCAAAAATTTAACAGTTTCTAACGGGGTTAACTCCTTCTGTATTAGCAACAAGGGTGGTCTATCGCCCCAAGTCGCTGAGCGTCCGTTGGATGCTGAAGCCCTACCTTCAGCCCGGGTTGGATCGAGGCTCAACCTTGATGCCCGCATCCCAAAATTTTTGCAGTGCCGCGTGTTTCTCGGCGTTAAAGACAAAATCTATATTTCGCGTAAGATATTCGTATGCGTTATAGGGCTTGTCGGCGTAGCCATACTCGACGATAGCCTCCCAGACAGACTCCACACCGAAGGTGAAGGCTCGCTGCAAGGCGTCGATGACCTCGTACGATGTGCCCTTACGTGCTACCCACACCGCAAAGGCGAAGGGCAGATGTGTGGCACGTCGCCACTCGTCAGCTAAGTCGTAGGTGTAGGCGAAGAGCCCCTCGTGGTCGAATACCTTATCACCAATGAGCAGAAAAGCATCCGTAGGCTCGGCATAAGCCACCTGCGTATAGTCGCTCAAATCGTACCACTCGGGAGTGATATGCCACAGATTAGCAGCTAAATAGCCCACCAACTGACGTGAGGTACGTGAGTGGGCATCTAAAAATATGCGACGCACCTTCTCGATAGGCGAGTTGGACATAACAGCCACCGTACGCACACTCTGCGTGGCACCGATGCAGTAGTCGGTGATAATCTCCGTAGAGCGGAGCGTAGGGACCATAGCCGAGGGCATCAGTGCGATGTCGGCTTTGCCACTTACATAGTTCTCATAACAGGTTGCGGGAGGTGCCAATAGAAGCTCGGCACGCAGATTACCTTCGTGCTCGATACCATAGATGAATGGTATCGTATTCAGATACGACACTGCCGCTATACGGGGAGTAATGACCATCATCCATAGAGTGCTACTTTAGGTTTTACATCGCGTCTGTCGCCACCTCAAACCAAAGGTTTGAACACCTCGCCGAAGGCTTCACGACAAGACATTATCACGCAAATATAGCAACAAAAATTAAAAATTCAAAATTTTCTGCTTTGTCAAGGGTTATTAAAGGTTATTAAGGGCTATTAAAGGTTATTAAAGTCGCAATTAAAAAACCTTTTACCTTTCAGTTTTTCGTTTTCACCTTTTACCTTTCTACTTATTGGTACGGTATGCCTTCTGGACACCCTTGATACGTTGCAGCGAGCTGATGAGGGAGTCCACCTGCGAGGCTGACATAACCTCAACACTAACCGTGCCAGCAACAGTGCCATCGCCTCGCGACGAGAAGTTGAGCATACGTATGTTGAGCTTCATATCGCGTGTGATGAGCTCCGTAACCTGTGCCGCCAAGCCCGAGGTGTCGTGTGCCAAGATAGCTATCGTAGCACGGAAGGCTCCATCGGTATTCTGTCGCCACTGTGCCTCCATAACACGGTAGGGATAGTTCTCCTTAAGTCGCTGAGCATTAGGGCAATCCTCTCGGTGTATGGTGATGCCTGCCGCCACCGTGACGAAACCAAAGATAGCGTCGCCCTTGATAGGGTTGCAGCAGCGTGCGAGTTTATACTCCAGATTGTTTATCTTCTCGTCGATGATAAGAGCGTCGCTCGAGCGAGGTGCTTCCGTCTCTCGCTCCGCCTTCATAGCCTCCTTAAGCTGTTCCGCCTCGGCTGCCGCAGCACGTCGCTCATCCTCAGCCTTGCCCGAGAGCCAATGTTGGAGCATATCCTTTATGTCGAGGAAGTCCAGCTTCTGCGTAGCGATAGCCGAGTAGACCTCCCTGCCGGTGCGTATCTTCAGCTGGCGACCTATATACGCCACAGCCTCATCTATCGGCACAGCAATCTTCCAATTCTTGAGTTTTCGCTCCAGCTCCTCACGTCCCGTGCGTGCGAACTTCTGCTCCTCGGCACGCAGCACCGACTTGATGCGGTTGCGGGCTTTCGACGTAACACAGAAGGTGAGCCAGTCGGCTTTGGGCTGCTGGTTCTTCTGCGTCATAATCTCCACAATATCACCATTATGCAGCACCTCGCGGATAGGCACAGCACGATTGTTCACCCTGCCTCCCGTACAGGTAGAGCCTAAGCCCGTATGTATGTCGAAGGCGAAGTCCAACACGGTAGCACCCTCGGGCAGCTTACGTATGTCGCCATTGGGTGTGAAGACAAAAATCTCACCCGACGAGGGCTTAGCCTCAAAACGTTGCGAGAGCTGATGTGTGGTCTCCTCCAACGCCTCACGCAGACGCGAGAGCCACTCCTCGCTCGTCTGTCCACCCTGCTGCACGCCCTTATATCGCCAATGGGCTGCGATGCCTCGCTCGGCAACAGCATCCATACGCTCGGTGCGTATCTGTATCTCCACCCAGCGTCCCTCGCCTGCCGAGACTGTCGTGTGCAGCGACTCGTAGCCATTCTTCTTCGGGATAGTTATCCAATCACGCATACGGTCGGGATTGGGCGTATAGCAGTCGCTCACGATAGAGTAGGTGGTCCAGCAGAGACGCTTCTCATCCTCTCGCTCGCAGTCGATAATGATACGCAGAGCGAAGATGTCGAAGACCCCCTCGAAGGGCACTCCCTGCTTACGCATCTTATTCCAGATGGAGTAGACCGACTTGGTGCGGCTCTTGATGTGGTATCGTATATTCTGAGCATCGAGACGCTCGATGATAGGCTCTAAGAAGCGGCTGATGAAGGTCTGTCGCTCGCTCTCGGTCTCCTCCAACTTATGCAGTATGTGGTCGTATGACTTAGGCTCTAACCACCGCAGAGCCAAATCCTCCAGCTCACTCTTCAGGGCGTATAATCCGAGCTTATGGGCTATCTGGGCATAGAGGTTAAGGCTCTCCCAGCTCTTCTTGCGTCGCTTCTCTACGGGGAACATCTCCAAAGCTCGCATAACCTCCACACGGTCGGCTATCTTCAGCAGGATGACACGTGGGTCCTCCGAGTAGCTCACTATCATATCGCGGAAGTCCTCTGCCTGCTCCTTCGAGACCTTCAGTCGTATGTTCGATATCTTGCACAGCCCCACGATGATACCCAGCACCTCGTCGCCAAACGTCTCACGTATCTCTGCCGAGAGAGCCTCCACGCGGTCGGGCTGCTCGGCGGAGCAGATACGCATAACATCGTGCAGGATGGCGGCAATCAAGGAGTTACGTCCCAAGCCTATCTCCTTGACAACAATCATTCCCACCTCGACATCGTGGTCCAGAAGAGGTGTCCCGTCGTAGCGGAGGTAGCCCTCCATACGCTCGGCAGCATAGTGCAGAGCCTTATCCACAAGGGCTTGTGTCGTGGGCGAGAAGTTCTCGCTGACGTAGTTGCGTAATCGTCCGTATCGTGTAAGTATCATAGTCTACTCCTTTCGTGGTTTATGTACAATATATAGGTGTTCGTCGCTCAAGCCATAGAGCTTGACAGCCCCCTCGGAGAGCCCCTCGGCAAAGGCTATATCCTCCACCTCGAAGCCCGCAGCAGCGAGGCGTGAGACATAATCCCTGCCATAGACGCGGCGGTGGTCATACTGCCCAAAGAGGCGTGTTCGCTCGGCAGCATCCGTAACGCTATCATCCTCGAAGGTGTGCTCGCGGCTCATATCGACAGGCGAGAGGATGACACCCCACCCTCCTTGACGCATTATGCGGTACAACTCGCCAAGAGCCACGCCATCGTCCTCGACGTGCTCGAGTATGTGGTTGCAGAAGATGACATCGACCGACTCACCCTCGAGCGGTATGTGCTGTATGTCGAAGTGCATATCCGCCAACGGCGACTCCAAGTCGGCAGTCTGATATCGCTCGGGCACCTCCTCGTAGAGTCGGCGTAGTCGCTTCATTAGTGCCACCTCGGGTGCTATGTGCAGCAGCTGTGGACGGGTATCGAAGAGCGTGGTATGTTGCTTCAGGTAGAGCCACAACATACGGTGTCGCTCCAGCGACAAGCAGCTGGGACAGAGGGCGTTCTCTCGCTGAACGACATATCCGTATGGCAGGAACTTACGCCTGCGGCAGCCACACACGGGGCACTCCTTGCCTCGCCCCACATAGAGCAATCCAAGCAGCGGCACACCCCACCCTGCCACACGTTGCAGGAAGCTGCGTGGGAATATCTTGAGTAAGATTTTAACCAACCACTTCATCGCTACTCCTCCTTGAGCAACTCCTCAACGCTCGCCTCGACCTTATCTAAACGTGCGTGGCACGCCTTGATGAGCTCCGATGCTCGCCTGACCTTCTTCTCCAACTCATCTATCGAGATACGCTCGGTGCTCATCTCGCTGAGTATCTGCTCCACCTCAGCCATCGCCTCGGCATAGTTAAACTCCTTGTTTTCAGCCATATATTACTCTTTTTTTGTTATTCTCTCCACACGCATCTGTGCCTCGCCATCGTGCATCTCTATGCGTACCTCGTCGCCCTCGCCCAGCTGCGTTACACTCGACAGAGCCTCCTCGCCACGTCGCACGATAGCAAAGCCGCGACGCAACACCCCATCGGGGCGGTGGGCTAACAACAACTCCCTGTACCTCAACATCTTCTGTCGCTCACGCTCCATCCTCAGACGCACCGCCGAGAGGAGCTGCTCGCCACGAAGCTCCAGAAGCGACTGCTCGGTAGATAGCCGCTGCTCGGCACGTGCCCGCAACAAATCCCTGCGTTCGACACGTAAGCGACTCACAGCCACCACGTTACGTGCATACTCGGCAAGCCGTTTGGCATACTCCTCGACCAGAGCCCACTCCTGTGCCATACGCTCCACGAGCCACCCTGCGACAGCTGTCGGGGTCTTCAGAGGGGTGTGGGCAACCATATCGACAACCGAGGTATCTTTGTCGTGTCCAATGCCTGTGAGCACAGGTAGCGGAAATTGTGCCACGACAGATGAGAGCAGGTAGCTATCGAAACATTTCAGGTCGCTCACCGAGCCTCCGCCACGTATGATGACCACCACATCGAACGACTCCTCGTGTGCTGCTATCTGCTCCAAGGCGTCGACCATAGAGCCCTCGGCAGCCTCGCCCTGCACCACAGCCTCGAAGAGCTCCACTCGGAAGGCATAGCCTCCGCTACGCAGCTCGTTGATAAAGTCGCGATAGCCTGCCGACGAGCCACTCGCCACGACAGCTATGCGTTGCACTATACGTGGCAGAGCTACCGAGCGGTTGATATCCCACACGCCATCAGCCTTGAGCTGCGAGATGGTCTGCTGACGCTGACGCTCGCTCTCGCCTATGGTGTAGGTGGCATCTATGTCGGTTATGCGGAGCGACAGACCGTAGAGCGGATGGTGGGTAACCATCACACGCACAAGGAGTTTCATACCCGACTGAAGCCTCTCACCCGTCTGGTGGGCGAACATCACCGAGAGCACCTGATAGTCCTGTCGCCACATCACAGCCCTCGCCTGAGCTATGGCGGTGGTGGAGCGGCTACCCTCGCCCTTCTCGATGAGCTCCAGATAGCAGTGTCCCGACGTGTTGACCTTCATCTCGGATATCTCCGCCACAACCCACAGAGGCAGCGGCAGAGCTCCCTCCACAGCCTCGCCTATGCGTCGTTGCAGCTCGCTGAGCGTTATGTGTCGTACGGAAGTCATAGTGCAAAGATAGGAAAAGTGTAGCAAAAGCACCAATCTATTTGCCACGAAGGGTGTTTTTTTAACCCAAAAAGAGCAAAAAAACACCGTTGGAGCATCGGTGGCGTATGAAGTATCAAAATTTTCACTACCTTTGCAAAGCAAAGAAGTAATATCGGAAGGCAGAATTTAGAACAATATAATGATTTAGAAAACTTATAAAAACTTTTACAACTATGTTTGCAATTGACAATTATGATTTCGCCGGTAAGCGTGCGATTATCCGCGTAGACTTCAATGTACCTCTCAACGCAGAGGGTCAGGTAACAGATGACACTCGTATCCGTGCCGCTATCCCAACAATCAAGAAGGTGTTGGAGAAGGGTGGTGCCGTTATCCTGATGTCGCACTTAGGTCGTCCAAAGAAGAATCCAGACCCAAAGTTCTCATTGGAGCAGATTATCCCTGCTATCGAGGCTCGTCTGGGTGTGAAGATTGCCTTTGCGGGTGATTGTATGGGCGAGAAGGCTGCCGAGATGGCTGCTGCATTGAAGCCAGGTGAGGTTATGTTGTTGGAGAACCTCCGCTTCTACGCTGAGGAGGAGGGTAAGCCACGCGGCTTGGCAGAGGATGCTACCGACGAGGAGAAGAAGGCAGCAAAGAAGGCTCTGAAGGAGGGTCCACAGAAGGAGTTCGTCAAGAAGCTCGCTTCGTATGCTGACTGCTACATCAACGACGCATTTGGTACAGCTCACCGTGCTCACTCTTCGACAGCTCTTATCGCTGACTACTTCCCCCAGGATAAGATGTTCGGCTACGTTATGGAGAACGAGCTGAAGGCTATCGACGGCGTTATGCAGAACCCTGCACGTCCATTCACAGCTATCGTAGGTGGCTCAAAGGTATCGACCAAGATTACCATCATCGAGAAGCTGATGGAGAAGTGCGACAAGATTATCATCGGTGGCGGTATGACCTACACCTTCTCGGGTGCTCTTGGTGGCAAGGTAGGTAAGTCTATCTGCGAGCCTGATATGTTCCCTGTAGCTTTGGACATCCTGAAGAAGGCTGAGGAGAAGGGTATCAAGTTTGTGATGTCGCCTGACGCACTCATCTGCGACGACTTCTCGGAGGAGGCTAACACACAGGAGGCATCTGTTAAGGATATCGACCCAGCTTGGGAGGGTGTCGACATCGCATCTGAGGGTAAGGCTCTCTTCCGTAAGGAGATTTTGGAGAGCAAGACTATCCTCTGGAATGGCCCTGTGGGCGTATTTGAGATTAACAAGTTCTCGACAGGCTCACGTGCTGTAGCGGAGGCTATTGCCGAGGCAACAGAGCAGGGTGCTTTCTCACTCATCGGTGGTGGCGACTCGGTAGCTTGCATCAACAAGTTCGGCTTGGCTGACAAGGTATCGTACGTATCGACAGGTGGTGGTGCTCTCCTGGAGTATATGGAGGGTAAGGAGCTGCCAGGCGTAGCTGCAATCCGTAAATAAATTGCCTGACGAGGTGATTTCGGCGTTGTGCTCATCCTCGAGATACCTCCCGTCATACAATTTATGCAAAACATTTTGGGGCCTGCTCTTTATGAGCCGGGCTCCTTTTGTAGCTTTAATAAGAAACCGTTATGAAAAGACTTATTTTAACAATATCAACCATTGCATTTATGGTAGGTTGTGGTAACCGGGCAGCCGAGCAGAAAGCACCTGCTATCGACCGTGCCAACTTCGACGAGAGCGTGGCTCTTGCCGATGACTTCTATCAGTATGCTACGGGTGGCTGGCAGAAGGCTCACCCGCTGAAGCCCGAGTTCTCTCGCTACGGAACATTCGACATTATGCGTGAGAACAACGAGATACGCATCAACGACCTCTTCGCGGAGATGAAGTCAAAGAAGACCGAGAAGGGCAGCGTAGAGCAGAAGATTGCCGACCTCTACGTTATGGGCTTGGACTCTGTGCGTCTGAACAATGAGGGCGTAACACCGCTGAAGGCTGACCTGGAGCGTATAGCCGCTGTGCAGAGCCGCGAGGAGATAGCCCCCGTCATCGGATGGCTGCACCGCGAGACAGGCAACCCATTCTTCTCGGCGGGCGTGAGTGCCGACCTGAAGAATGTCGACATCAACGTGCTCTACATAGGTCAGGCTGGCTTGGGTATGGGCAACCGCGACTATTACTTAGACGAGGAGAACGCCTCAAAGCGTGAGGGCTACCTGAAGTGGCTCGCTACATCGTTCGCACTGTGTGGAGTGGAGGATGCCGAGGCACAGGCAGAGGCTGTGTTGGCTTTAGAGACTAAGATGGCGAAGGCTTTCCGCTCAAATGTGGAGCTGCGTGATGTGGCAGCCAACTATAACCCTACGACACTCGAGGCTTTCGTGGCTCGCTACGACGCCCTGGAGTGGAACGACTACTTCGCATCACTCGGCGTGCAGCCCGAGGCTTCGCTCATCGTGGAGCAGCCCGAGGTCATCGACGCTGTGAACACCCTGCTCAAGAGCGAGCCTTTGGAGACTTTGAAGGCATATCTTATGGCTGGCTATATCCGCTCTGCGGCAGCCTTCCTGAGCGACGACATCTATGCCGCTCACTTCGAGTTCTTCGGTCGCCAGATGTCGGGACAGGAGCAGATGCGTCCTCGCTGGAAACGTGCTATGAGCGTGCCTAATGGCTTGCTCGGCGAGGCTGTGGGCGAGATTTACGTGTCGAAATACTTCTCGGCAGAGGATAAGGAGCGTGTGCAGACTATGGTGAAGAACCTCCAGGTGGCTCTCGGTGAGCATATCGACGCCCTTGCGTGGATGTCCGACCAGACAAAGGCTAAGGCTCGTGAGAAGCTCGCATCGTTCACCGTGAAGATTGGCTACCCCGACAAGTGGAAGGACTACTCTACATTGGAGATTGACCCTACGATATCGTATTGGGAGAATATGAAGCGTGCCTCGGCGTGGTATACTGCCGACAACTTGGCAGACCTCGGACAGCCCGTAGACCGCGACCGCTGGTTTATGTCGCCACAGACTGTCAACGCCTACTACAACCCTACGACAAACGAGATTTGCTTCCCTGCGGCTATCCTTCAGCCACCATTCTACAACTCGGCAGCTGACGACGCAGTGAACTATGGTGCTATAGGCGTTGTCATAGGACACGAGATGACCCACGGATTTGACGACCAGGGTCGCCACTTCGATAAGGATGGTAATATGAACAACTGGTGGAGCGAGGCTGATGCTGCGGCATTCAAGGAGCGTACCGACATACTCGTTGAGCAGTTCAACAAGGTGGAGGTGTTGCCTGCCGAGGGCGACAAGCCAGCACTCTACGCCGACGGAGCATTGTCGCTCGGCGAGAACATAGCCGACCAGGGAGGTCTGCGTGTGGCTTACACCGCTTTGCAGAACTCATTTGCGGGAGAGCACCCAGCCGACATCGATGGCTTCACCGCAGAGCAGCGTTTCTACCTCTCGTATGCAACAATCTGGGCACAGAACATACGCCCCGAGGAGGTGGCACGTCTGACAAAGGTCGACGTACACTCGTTGGGTTGCAACCGTGTGAACGTAACACTCCGCAACATCGACACCTTCCACAAGGCGTTTGGCATAACCGAGGGTAAGATGTTCTTGCCCGAGGAGGAACGAGTTATCATCTGGTAAATTTTCGTTTACAGGGGAGATTTCTGCGTTTAGCTCGCCTTGCAACATCCTCATTTACGCCGAGTAAACTGCGGTGTTGCAAGACTTCGCCAGCCTTGAACTCCCCGCCTGTAAATGAAAATTGAGCAGGGGCGACGTCTGCGTTAAGAGCCTTAAATGTTAATGGCAACTAAAAGGGTAACTAAGGGCAACTAAGGGCTACTAAAGTCTACGGCTATAAGAGATTTATTGCGACTTTAATAACCTTTAATATCCCTTAATAACCTTTAGCAGCCATTGATAAAGTAGAAAATTTTGGCAAGACCTAAAGGTCTTCCCTTAGTTGCTCTGCCATAGCATAGTGAACAAGTTCCCTCTGCGTATGGCTTAATCGCAACTTTGAATTTTGAATTTTGGCAAGACCTAAAGGTCTTCCCTTAGTTGCTCTGCCATAGCATAGTGAACAAGTTCCCTCTGCGTATGGCTTAATCGCAACTTTGAATTTTGAATTTTGAATTTTGAATTTTTGATAGTTATATGTTTGAACTTAGTGAACAAGAACAGTTACGCCGTAAGTCGCTTGCTGCCCTGCGTGAGTTGGGCATAGAGCCTTATCCGGCAGAGCAATTCGATGTTACAGCCACCGCAAAGCAGATTACGGAGGGCTTGACCGAGCAGACCGCCGAGCAGTTCAGCCACGTCCGCATAGCAGGACGTATTATGAGCCGCCGCATTATGGGTAGTGCCTCGTTCTTCGAGTTGCAGGACCACACAGGTCGTATTCAGGTATATATCCGTCGTGACGATATTTGTCCGGGCGGTGCCGAGGGCGATACTACGCTCTACAACACCGTCTTTAAGAAGTTGCTCGATATAGGTGACTTCGTAGGTGTTGAGGGATTTGCCTTCATCACCAATACGGGCGAGAAGTCGGTACACTGCCAGAAGTTTACCCTCATCTCGAAGTCTATACGCCCTCTGCCTATCGTGAAGGAGAAGGATGGTAAGACCTTCGACGCTCTGACCGACCCCGAGGTGCGTTACCGTCAGCGTTGCTTGGACCTGGCAGTAAACCCTCACGTGAAGGATGTCTTCGTGAAGCGTGCCAAGATTATGGCTACGATGCGTGAGTTCTTCAACGAGCAGGGCTACTTAGAGGTGGAGACACCTATCCTGCAGCCTATTCCAGGTGGTGCGTCGGCACGACCTTTCATCACCCACCACAACGCATTGGATATCGACTTCTATATGCGTATCGCAACGGAGCTCTATCTGAAGCGTCTTATCGTGGGTGGCTTCAACGGAGTATACGAGTTCGGTAAGAACTTCCGCAACGAGGGTATGGACCGCACACACAACCCCGAGTTCACCTGTATGGAGATTTACGTAGCCTACAAGGACTACAAGTGGATGATGGGCTTCACGGAGCAGATGTTGGAGCGTGTAGCTATGGCTACCAACGGCACGACAGAGCTGGAGATTGACGGTAAGCAGATATCGTTCAAGGCACCTTTCCGCCGTCTGACGATGACCGATGCCATCCGCGAGAAGACGGGCTACGACATCACAGGTCAGTCGGAGGAGCAGATACGCGAGGCGTGTGTACGTCTGGGCGTGGAGATTGACGAGACGATGGGTAAGGGTAAGCTCATCGACGCTATCTTCGGTCAGTACTGCGAGGAGGATTTGATTCAGCCTACCTTCATCTGCGACTATCCACGCGAGATGTCGCCTCTGTGTAAGCGTCATCGCGATAATGCCGACCTGACGGAGCGTTTCGAGTTGTTCGTAAATGGTAAGGAGCTTTGTAACGCCTACTCGGAGCTCAACGACCCTATCGACCAGTATGAGCGTTTCCAGGAGCAGCTGAAGCTCTCGGAGAAGGGCGACGACGAGGCTATGTTCATCGATATGGACTTCGTGCGTGCTCTGGAGTATGGTATGCCATCGTGCTCGGGTATGGGTATCGGTATCGACCGTCTGACGATGTTTATGACCAACCAATCTTCAATCCAGGATGTGTTGTTCTTCCCTACGATGCGTCCCGAGAAGAAGGTTGTTGCCGACACCGCAGAGTGCTATACCGCTATGGGCGTGCCCGAGGAGTGGGTTGCAGCGGTGCAGAAGATGGGTTATATCACAGCCGAGTCGTTGCGTAACACAGCGGCGTCGGGAGGTGGTAAGCTCTTCAACGACCTCTGTGGCTTCAACAAGAAGAATAAGCTCGGCTTGGCGACCGCCGCTATGAAGGCGTGGATTGACGCCCAGGCAGAGTAAAAGGTCAGACGATGGATAAGGGCGAGGTAATCATATATCAATCAGCAGACGGGCAAACAGAACTGAGTGTCCGTCTGCGGGATGATAGTGTATGGTTGTCTCAAGCTCAGATAGCCACATTATTTGATATTAATCGTACTTCTGTTCTCCGTCATATAAAAAACATCTATCAAAGCGAGGAGTTAGATAGAAATTCAACGTGTGCAGTTTTTGCACAAGTTCGACAAGAGGGCAAAAGGAGTGTGCACAGATCTATACCTCTATATAATTTAGATGTAATTATTTCTATTGGATATCGTGCTAATTCTAAAAAAGCCACTCAGTTCCGTATTTGGGCAAATAAGGTGCTTAAACAATATCTTTTGGAAGGCTATGCCATTAAGCAAGATATTGAGTTGTCGCAACTTGAGGACCTGAAACGTACAATATCGGTAATGAATAATGTGCTCTCAGCTAAGTGTGTCAGTCGTGAAGAGGCTGTTGGACTGCTGAAAGTTATAACCGATTTCAGCTACGGTTTAGATACTCTTGACAGGTACGATTATCAGACCTTACAAATCGAGCAGACCACAACCGAAGAGAGGTTTAAGGCAACATATGAAAACGCTAAGGAGGCGTTATTGACACTCAAAGAGCAATACGGTGAGAGTGAGCTTTTTGCTCGTGAGAAAGATGGCTCGTTCCATAGCACTATGGGTGTGATTTATCAAACTTTCAATGGTTGTGATTTATATCCAAGCGTTGAAGAGAAGGCGGCAAATTTGCTATATCTCACTGTCAAAAACCACTCCTTTAGTGATGGAAACAAGAGAATAGCGGCTTACTTATTCCTATGGTTTCTGGAACGCAATGGTATCCTTTATCGAGCTGACAACACACGATTGCTTGACAATAATACCCTCGTAGCATTAACACTTATGATTGCGGAGAGCAGAACGGAAGAGAAAGATATTATGACTAAAGTCATAGTAAACCTTATCAATAAAAGGAACTAATAATTCATATTTTAACAAATAAAAAATTTCGTAAAGATGAGAAAGAAGATTGTAGCAGGTAACTGGAAGATGAACACCCTCCCAGCTGAGGGCGTTGAGTTGGCAAAGAGTGTAGCAGCAGGTCGCGGCGAGGTTTGCGAGTGCGTGAACTTCATCGTATGTCCTCCTTTCACTCACCTCTCGCAGGTTGTTGAGGCGTTGAAGGGCTCAACTATCGCTGTTGGTGCACAGAACTGTGCAGCAGAGGCTAAGGGTGCTTACACAGGTGAGGTTGCAGCATCTATGATTGCAGCACTCGGTTGTGAGTACGTTATCTTGGGCCACTCGGAGCGTCGCCAGTACTATGGTGAGACATCGGAGACACTGAATAAGAAGATGGTGCAGGCATACGCCAACGGTTTGAAGCCTATCTACTGCGTAGGTGAGAGCCTCGAGGAGCGTAAGGCAGGTAAGCACTTCGACGTATGTAAGGCACAGATTGAGGAGGTAGTATTCAACCTCTCGGAGGAGCAGTTCAAGGATTTGGTTATCGCTTACGAGCCAGTATGGGCTATCGGCACAGGCGAGACCGCTACTGCTGAGCAGGCACAGGAGATTCACGCATATATCCGCGAGGTGTTGGCATCAAAGTTCGGTGCAGCTGCTGCTGAGTGCCCTATCCTCTACGGAGGCTCTTGCAAGCCATCTAACGCAGCCGAGATATTCGCTAAGGAGGATGTAGACGGTGGTCTTATCGGTGGTGCAGCTCTTAAGGCTGAGGATTTCCTGGCAATAGGTAAAGGCTTCTAATCAATGATTGTCTGATGGGCAAATAGTGCGTTACGCTTGCCTCTAAAATGCTCATTTACACCGAGTAAACTCCGCTTTTAGAGTCTTCGCAAGCCTTCTCTTTGCCACATCACACAACCATTGAGGGGTGGGGTGTAAACTGCGGTTTCTCGGATTTCGCAAGCCTTGTATAATCCTCCCCTCTACAAATTATAACACACTTTGGGTGCGGTCTTCGGGCTGCACCCTTTTTTTAATGAGCAATTGAGTTTTCACTTACATCGTAACTGAAAACTGAAAATCTCAATTCCGAATTTTGGCAAGACCTAAGGTCTTCCCTTGTCTGCTTCTGCTCGGCATAGCTCAGGCGAGATTGGCTCTGCCCTCGCTTACTCGCAGCCGTGAATTACAAAACTCTGTGTACGACTTCTTAGCAATAGTGTCGTTTCATACTCCTACGCTATGATTTCATACACTCCTTGCCATCTTATTTGCTATGCAGTGTCGGAGGCAGTAGTTTTGTATAGCACTGATGCGGTCGAGCTGAGCTATGAGCCATCAGAGGCGGAGCGACAAAGGATAGAAGTTTAATCGTAAAATATAGTAAAATTATGAGAAGAGTATTTATCATTTTATCATTGGTGTTGTGTGTGGCAACATCTGGGGCAGAGGCTCAGCAGAGCGATAGCGACGTACGTTTTAACCGTTTCATAGCTTTTGCCGAGAGGTTGGAGGTGGCGAGTCGTGAGGCTTATGCTGCACGACGTGAGGGCAGGAGCGAGATATACAAAGAGGCTATGCGACAACACTCGCAGTCGCCAACAGCAATAGAGGAGATAGACTCTGTGGCGGCACAGGCTGACTCGCTGCTGCACCAGATGGTGGAGCTGATGCGTGAGAGTAAGCCCGAAGAGGTGTGGAAACTCTACACGAGCGATTATAACAGCTATGTGATGCTATCGTATTTCTCGACAGATGACTTAGGCTTCGATTTTCACGTGGGATTTCTTACCACAGTGCTCTTCAACATCTTCTCGGAGGAGGAGGCTACACGTGCCTCACAGAGTGTTGTAGAGCCTTTTGTGGCGTTGCTCGATGTTCGCCTTATGGGTGGCAGAGAGGTGGATGTCGATGTATATGTCGAGACAAAGTTTGTCCTTATGGATATCTATGCCCAAACAGAGCAGTTGTCGGAAGAGGTGTCAGCAGCTGCGGACATAATCAAGATACTCGAGCCGCTGGGCGAGGAGTATGATAGCGAGCGACTTATGGCATACGACGCCTATATTTTGGGTATGCGATATGGCTTACACAAGGATGTGGATCCCGCCGTGGAGCAGCAGGCGGTAGAGATAATAAACCGAGTCCTCCGCAGCGACAAACACTCCGATGAGCTGAAGCACTATGCCGAGGATATGCTCGGATATCTGGGGTAGGCGTGTGGGAATTTTAAGTTTTATATTCGTTTACGGGCGTGTCTATAAACTTGTTAGACACGCCCATTTTGTTAGAAGTTGTATAACAAGAGCTATTTTGAAGGCTGCGAGTAAGCGAGAGCAGAGTCAAGCTCGCTTGAACTATGCCAAGCGAGAGCAGACAAGGGAAGAATAACATAATTCTTTCCAAGCTGCTCGCAGGCTGAAAAAGCGGAGTTTACTCAGCGTAAATGAGCATTTTTCAGACAAGGCAGATGCCGAAAGAGCCTTGTTAGACAGCTTCTTTCTGCTTCACTCGGCTCCCGAAAATATTAACGGTGTTATAACAATGTTAATGTTTTGCGGGGGAGCAGACAAGGGTTACTAAAGGATATTAAGGGTCATTAAAGGATATTAAAGTAGCAAACGGAAGAGAGTAAAATTGGGGCTGATTTCCACTTACAATGTTATAACAATGTAAGTGGAAAAACACAATTCCTCTCTACTAATTACTCTTTACTCATTACTAATTACTAATTGTTAATTGCTTGTTCTGTAAAAAATTATTAACTTCGCTCGGTGGAACATTTTTTGACATTCACTCTCTTACCGTTATGAAGATTAAATCATACATAGACCGACTATTTACACTCCGCAGTGAGAACATAGCAAACCCGCTGATGCGACGCACCGTGCGTTTCATTCGCCTGATGGTATATATGCTTCGTTCGCTGCTCAGCCACAACACGATGCTGCGTAGCGACGCCCTGACATACTACACCCTCATATCGATAGTACCCATCTTAGCCCTCGCATTTGCGATAGTCAACGGATTTGGTATGATTGAGGGGCTCATAGAAAACCTATACGCACTGCTGCCCACGATGCCCGAGCTGGTAGACCTGATTGTGGACTTCGCCGAGAAGGCTCTCGCACGCACACGTGGCGGTCTGGTGGCGGTGGTCAGCATAGCTATGTTGTTCTGGTCGGTGATAAGTATGTTCAACTCCATAGAGTCGGCATTTGACAACATCTGGGAGGTGAAACGTGGTCGCAGCATAGTGCGTCGCGTGAGCAACTACATAACGATTTTTGTCGTAGCACCGCTGCTATGGGTGTTATCGTCGTACGTAGGCTCCTTTATGACGGGCATACTATCCACGGGCGACAGCGTGGCATTTATGTTGCTGAGCAAGGTGGCATCGCTCGTCTTAGCGTGGGCTATGTTCACATTCCTCTTCATCATCCTGCCCAACACCAAGGTGCACTTCCGTCCTGCCTGCTTGGCAGGTGCGGTAACAGCCATATTCTTCGTAGGCTTCCAATGGTTATATGTGTGGTTGCAGTCGATGATGACCTCGTACAACGCCATATATGGTAGCTTCGCTGCCCTGCCACTCTTCCTGCTCTGGGTGAAGATATCGTGGCAGATACTCCTGCTCGGAGGTGAGCTCTCGTTTGCTGTGCAGAACGAGAAGACCTTCGACGAGGAGATGGAGGCACAGCGTGTGAGCTACACCTCACGTCGTGCCGTTATGCTGGCGGTGATGTATGAGGTGTGTGGTGCTTTTCGCCAGGGTAAGGGCGGTATGTCGGTGGGCGAGCTAAATCGCCGCTTGGAGCTCTCGCCACGTCTGCTCAACCAGACGCTCACCACCCTCTGCGAGGCGGGACTGCTGCACGAGATAGAGCGTGAAACAGCCGACAACGAGGATTTCTTCTCGCCGGCACGCGACCTTGCATCGCTGCGTCTGTACGACATACTGCAGGCGGTGGATGACGCAGGCTATGGCAACGAGGAGGTGGAGAGCCCTGCCATCAAGGAGTGGAGTCGCCGCGTGGAGCTCATACGCAGCAACATACGCACCGAGGAGTATAACCCTCTCATAACAGAGATAATAGACAAACAATATGGGAAATGATATACGCCGCGTATCGGTCATAGGTAGCGGCAACGTGGCAGAAGCCCTCGCACTCAACATAGCGGCTGCGTGGGGCGTGGAACTTGTGGAGGTCGTGGCACGCAACGCCACGCGAGGCGAGGCGATAGCTATGGCGGCTGGGTGCGACTTCGTGGCTATGGGCGACGAGGTGGCACAGGCTGACCTATACATAATAGCTGTGGCAGACCGTGCTGTGGCAGAGGTAGCCAAGGCATTGGAGCTCGGCGAGGAGGCTATCGTGGTGCATACCGCCGGCAGCGTAGAGCTCGCAGCATTGGGCGAGGGGCGACGTGGTGTCTTCTACCCTTTCCAGACCTTCACCGCCGGCAGAGCCATAGACCTGAGCGACGTGCCCATCTTCATTGAGGGTAGCGATGAGGCTACCACCGAGGCTTTGGAGGCTTTTGCCGAGCAGCTCTCATCGAAGGTATACCGTGCCGAGAGTCGTCGCCGCCGCGAGATACACCTCTCGGGTGTGTGGGCGTGTAACTTTGTCAATGCCCTCTATGGCGTGGCGGCAGATGTGCTCCACGAGCGTGAGGGACTCCCATTCGAGGTGTTGCAGCCTCTCATCCTCGAGACAGCACATAAGGCAGCCGAGGCGGCACACCCTGCGGCGGTGCAGACAGGCCCTGCACGACGTGGCGACACGGAGGTGATGGCACGCCACGAGGCTATGCTCGAGGACAAGCCTGCACTGCAGGTGCTATACCGCCAACTGAGCGACGTGATAAGCAAAAAGAGCAAGTAAACATTAGATAATAGGTAACAATAGATAAACAAACGAAGAATAACTATGGGAAACTTTAAGGAGGATATCGTAAAGACCAAAGCCTTCATCTTCGATGTCGATGGCGTGATGACCAATGGCGGCATAACACCCATCGAGGGGGGCACAGATTTTCTGCGTACATACAACGCCAAGGATGGCTACGCCATAGCCTACGCCATACGTCGCGGATATAAGGTGTGTGTCATCTCGGGAGGCCACGGCAACCTCCTGCAGAGCCGTCTGACACGTCTGGGCGTAACGAAGATGTACCTCAACTGTATGGATAAGATAGCAGCTATGGAGGAGTTCTTCGCCGAGAACGATATAGACCCTGCCACGACGATTTATATGGGCGATGACATCCCGGACTTGGAGTGTATGGAGCGTGTGGGCATCCCTGTCTGCCCTGCCGACGCCTGCTCGGAGGTTGTGGAGGCGAGCCGCTACGTGTCGGAGTTCAATGGTGGCTGCGGTGCTGTACGCGACGTTGTGGAGCAGGTGTTACGCTCGCAGGACGAGTGGGCAAAGGACCGCCGAGGAGTGCTCGGCATAGCATCACGATAGCGATGAGCGAGGAGCTGAAGGCACGCAGGGCTAAGGTGTTAGACTTCCTGCGTGAAAACGATATAGCCTTCGAGATGTATGAGCATCCCGAAGCCCCCACGATAGATATAGCACGCGAGTATTGGCACGCCGACGGGTCGAAACACTGCAAGAACCTCTTCTTCCGCAACCATAAGGGCAACCGCCACTATTTAGTGGTCTTCGACTGTGAGCAGTCGTTGGCTATCCACGACTTGGAGCACCGCCTGCATCAGGGCAAGCTGTCGTTTGCCTCCGAGAAACGTATGATGCGGTGTCTGGGACTTATGCCGGGCTCGGTGTCGCCCTTTGGACTTATCAACGATACGCAGGGCGAGGTGCACCTCTTCCTGGATGCCAACCTGCGTCGCTACCCCTCCCTCTCGTTCCACCCCAACGACAACACCGCCACGGTGGTCATCACGCAGGAGATGTTCGCCCGCTACCTCTCGGTTGTCGGAGCAAGCTATGAATATATAGAGCTGTATTAGTCCCCTGCTAATACAGCTCTATATTTAATTAGTAATGAGTAGAGAGTAATTAGTAATTACTTTTTTACTTACATTGTTATAACAGTGTTAATGATTTTGGGGGAGCAGACAAGGGTTACTAAAGGATATTAAGGGATATTAAAGGTTATTAAAGTAGCAAGTGTAAGAGGGTAAAATTGGGGGCGGATTTCACTTACATTGTTATAACAATGTTAATAATTTTGAAAGTCCCTCCCTAAATTCACCAAACTCCTTAAATTCCTTATTTTCGGGGAGATTAGGGAATATAGGGAAGTTAATGTTTTAGCGTGATTTTCACTTACAGTGTTATAACAGTGTAAGTGAAAAGTGAAAAATAGAAAACCACCCAATTAGCATCATAAATCCGTTTTGGGTAGGCAGATTGACCAGATTCTCGCAGACTTGGGAAGCGGAGCATACTTGACGTATGTGAGCATTCACAAGGCAAGGAAGATGGGCAATATGCCAGCCATAAATCCGTTTTGGGTAGGCAAATGTAAGGCTTTCGTAGGCTGACGAGCCCGCAGTTTACTCATCGTAAATGAGGAGCTCGGCAGACAAGAATAACGCAGCAGTTGCCAGCCAAAACGGATTTAGAGATTTATCGTTTGCGGGCCAATAAATTAACCTTTCGGCGAATAATAACGGCATTGAAGATGATTATTGCCAAAGTGATAGCAACACCACAGAGAATACTCAGGTGCATACTACCCTCGCCTATGCCGTCGATGATTGTGCCGAGCTTGGTGGTGTATGCCTCACGCAGGTACCACACTGCAGCCAGTGCCACAGCCACGATGGTGATGTTGAGCCACGCCGCAAGTGAGGTATAGGGGCGTGCCACACGTGCAGGGGTATAGCCTATGAGGCAGAGGTTAGCCATCTTCTCGCTGTTCTTCTCGACAAGCAGATAGATGCTCAGAGTGAGGATGAACATAGAGAGTATGCTGAAGATAGCACCTATAGCCACGATGACAGCCACGCAGACCTTGAGCAGGAACATAGCCTTGCTCGCCTGGTCGCCCTTGCCCTCGGTGAGGTAGCCCTTATCCTTCAGGAACGCCGGTATGCGGCTGTCGGCAGGGTTGTCCACCTCGACAATCACACGCGACGACTTCTTCTCCTTCTCGGGCACATAGTGGTCGTTAGCCCATCGCATAAACGACTCGGGCACGAGGATGGTGTTGATGTCGTCGGTGAAGTCGACAATCTCTGCCGAGTAGACATCGTTGTCTCGTCCGCCCTTATTGATGCGTATCTGAATCTGTATAGCCTTCATCGCACCCTCCGATATCTGGGGCAAGCCACGTGCTGTCGAGAAGCCCAGATTGTAGAGGTTGATATAGCTGCGAGGCAGGATGATAGGTATCATCTTCGTCTGCTCGTCATATCGCCACAGGGCGGGGTCTACGTCGAGGAAGCGGTCGGGTACCGACTCGAAGAACATATGGGTGCGTATGCCACGTCCCATAAAGTTGAGCGACGCATCGACACGATACTGCGACGAGAGGAACTCGCCATAGTCCTTCACGAAGGGCTGTGAGCCTATCTCCTCGACCTCCTTTGCGTCGAAGGTTATGTCGCCCATCATCTTCGCCGGCTTCGAGATGACGATGAAGTCCTTGCCGAAGAGCTTGTCGTCGCCCTCAATGAGAGGCTTCACGTCGGCATATATCTGCACACCTGCTAAGATGACGACCATACCTATGAGGTTGGCTACAAAGAAGCCTGCGAGCTGCACCACGCTGAGGTGCTGGCTCAGAAGTTTACGTACCAATCTCATAGCTTCAACACTTTATCGTAGTCAAACGTCATATGCTTACCGATAGAGGTGGCGATAACACCGAAGCCCTCGCGACGAGAGTAGCGGAGGATGATATCACGCATAATGTCGCTATTGCGGTCGTCGAGGTGCGATATAGGCTCATCGAGTAGCAGGAAGTCTATCGGCTGTGCCAAGGCACGCACCAGGGCTACACGCTGCTGCTGACCGTACGACATACGGTTGATGCGGCTCGCGAGTTTGTCGCCTATGCCCAACTCCTCGAACAGGGATACTATCTCCTGATGGGTGAGGGTGGGTGATATGCGGTTTTTTATCTCGACATTCTCCAAGGCGGTAAGCTCGCCGAAGAGCTTCAAGTCCTGGAAGAGTATGCTCAGCGACTGCTGACGCACACGACACCACTCGGCGGTCGTGAAGCGACGTATATCACGCTCGTCGAAGAGAATCTCGCCACGGTAGTCGCCACGCTGACCATAGAGGTAGCTGCATAACGACGACTTACCCGTACCCGACTCCGCCTCAATGAGGTATATCTTGCCTCGCTCAAAGGTGGCGTGGTTGAGCCACACATCCGAGCGGAGATCCTCACGCTGGGCGAAGATCTCTGCTACGGCATTGTTTAATGTTATCTTATCCACTTATCGTATCTTTGGTTTTGCGAGTTTAGAAGCCCATCATAGCTGGCATCATAGCCGAGAGCTGCTGCTCAACAACCTCTACCACCTGCTTGAGTGAGTTGGTGTCGTCGTTCTTCAGCACAAGCTCCAAGGTTACCGATGACTCGCACTCCGAAGCATCCACCTCGCTGTATAAAACAGCGTAGTCCATAAGGTCAACCATCTCCATAACCATCTCTACGGCAGTCTCGTCGTCGAGCTCATCGTAGAGAGCCTCCTCGAAAGCGTTGCGTACTGCATAGTCGTTGAAAATAGAGTCGATATTGACAGCTGCATAGCCCACCTTATCCTCAACGGTGTCGAACCACGCAGCCTCCTCGATAGAGTGCGACTGTGTGCCGAGGATAGTGTTGATACCTGCCCAGAGGATGTTGTCGCCGCTCTGACCCAAGCGAGCCATGTTGTTCGAGTTGAGAGGCATAGCTAAACCGTTGTTGTCGGCTGTGATACCCATCGCAAGAGCTCCGAGTGATGCGTAGTTGTAGATTGAGTTATCCTTGGTGCCGATGATAGCCTGTGCGTCAAATGCCTCGTGTGCGATGTTCACGCCATTGAGTGCGAGGGTAACATCGCCCGAGAGAGTGCTGAGGAAGCTCATAACGAGTTTCAGCTCGGCAGCACCCAAGCCCTGAGTAGCTATTACGTTTGCCATAGCCTTGTCGATAGCCTCGATAACGGTGTCGTTGATAGCGAAGTTAGTTACAACCCACGCCTCCTTAGGAATATACTCGGCGAAGGCGTTTGTTACCACAGGCATATTCTCTACCGATTTCTCGAACATCTCCTCATCCATACCGCTCACGGTCCAGGTGTTGATAATCTTACCCTCGGTGATGATGTTGTCTACGGTGAACACTGCGTTGCGTAGGCTCTCTACCTGAGCCAATGTCTCGGCGTCGAGGTTCATCTGGCTCCACACGTCAGCCTTGTCCATCATCTCGAACAGAGGCTTGAGGTTGAGCACCAGACGAGAGTTACCCTTCATAGGCTCCAGCTCGGTCTTGCGAGGTGTTGCGGTCTGCTTGAGCAGTGCCAGCACGTCAGATGATGCTAAGTCGCCATCGGGGTGTGCCACAAGGATTACAGCCTCGTTGTTGTAGCCTACCATAACCTCCTCTTCATCCTCAATAGAGAGCACGACAGCGTTGCCCTCCTCACGCTTACGGATGTCGCCGATGTTCTCCTCAACGAAAGCCACCAACTCGTCAATCTTTGCCTTGTCGCCAACCTTCGCCAGCACGACAATCTTCACATCGTTGGGGTTCTCCTCGTTTGTTACGAAGAAGTACATAGGAGCCTCTGTTGCGATACCTGTGTTGTCCACATCGAGGATGATGTTCTTCACCAACTCACCTGCCTGGCTGCCCAGCATATTGGCTGCCTGCTCACGGTAAGGAGCAATCAGGTCGATGATACCACCCTCCTGCATAGTCTTATAACCGTCAACCTCAACGAGCACGATAGGCTCCTCGGGGATGATGTTAGTGTAGTCGGCACCCTTGCCACAAGATACCATAGCTGCGATAGCCAATGCTACCACCGCGAGACGTGTAATAAACTGTTTCATAGTCATTTGTGTTTTTTATTGTTAGTTTCTGATATTATCCACTACATTAGACGCAGCACACACCCCGATAACTACAAAGGTGCGAAAAATGCTGTTCCGAAAAGTATAGTTTCTACAAAAGTAGAAAAAAAATCCATACGCAGGATAGCTTTTGGCGGTTTTTACACCAAAAAAAGAGCCTTTGCCCCACATTTAGGAACGATGCAGAGCGTCTTTTTGTTGTATCGGCAGGACTTTTTGTGGTATCAGCGAGGGGTCAGCAGGAGGAAATTTTATGGGCTCGCACTACATTTTGGAGGGGCTTGCGAGCAAAAAAACAACGCCCCACGAATGAATGTGAGGCGATAACTTATATGTTAGAGAGTTGTTTACCTATCTCTCGCAACGCATCGAGAATCTCTTTTTCTCGCTTCTCTGAAGGTTTCTTTGTACCGTAGATATACTTCGACAGAAGGCTCTTGTGCATACCCAGAGTGCGAGCAAACTCCGACACGTTCAAAAAAGGGAACTTCTTGAAAACCTCCGCAACAGCATTTGTCGCAGGCTGAGCACCATCCGTCAGGCTCGAAAGGTGGATATCCTCGTCTATCTCTGCCCATCGTACCGCATCGCCAAACTTGTTGATTTGGTAGCACTCTCGTTGCGACGGTGTAGCCTCCTTCAGTGTGGGGAAGAACTCTAACGCCTTGCGGTACTCCTTCCCGCTGTCGGTAACGACACATATCTCGTTACCACAAAACGAAATCTTAACAATCTTCTCCATAGATTATCATAGCCTATATAGTTGTTAAGGTCTAATTTTTTAGACCTCCAAGTTTTTTGCTGATTTTTTTACATCTCGGGCAGGATTACGGGGGGCTGGATAAGGCAGTAGGATGCTCCGTTGGCATCGGCGGTGCAGACCACACGCAGTGCCTTCAGCGGCTTCGCATAGCCCTCCAGCACTATGCCACCATCGTGCAGGTCGCCCACACGCGTGAAGTGCTCGCCGTCGCTGCTCACCTCGACATAACCCTCGCGGAGGATGAAACGTGGCATACGGGGCGTGCCTGTGTGAAACTCCATACGTCGCGTGCCCACAACAGCCCTCTCGAAACGATACTCCACCCAGTCGCCACTACGGGCAGCACGTGTGGTACGAGCCGCAGCAGAGTATGACTCGGCACGACTCAGCGGAGCCTTGTCGCTCACGGGGAGCGACGTGGTGATATGCACCTTGGGACGCGACGTGGCAAACCGCTCGGGCACACCTGCCTCGGGGCTCAAGCCGAGCTCGGTGCGTGAGCGGAAGGCGTAGAGGTAGGGCTTGGGGGTGAGTATAGGCTCGGTATAGAGGTGCTCCTCATCGGAGCCGAGCGTGGTGTAGTAGATGGCGGTAGAGTCGTCGTTGGTGGCGGTGAGAACGCCCTCGGAGTAGCTCACCTCGGGAGGGAAGATACGGAACGAGAGCCCCATATTATCCATACGCTGATAGTGGGCAACGAGCCTGCTATAAAACTCCTCCCACTCGCCTCTCGCCGACCACGCCACCTCGCTCAGAGCACAGATACGTGGGTAGGTCTGGTAGTAGAGGAAGTTGTAGGGCTGGTGGCGGTTGGAGAGATATGCCTCGCTGAAGAATGCCGCCTCGACACCCTCAACCCTGCCTGCCGACTGCTCTAACTGAGCACGCTCCGCCAGGAAAAAGTAGGTCTTGCGGGCATCGAACACCCCTGCCCAGTCGTGGCCTCCCTCGCGTGGGCCCTGACGCATATCGAAGTAGAAGTATTCGCCTGCCTCGATGATGGTGGGGTAGCCCTTGGAGAGTATCGCACGTGCCTGCTTCATACCCTCCCAGCAGTGTACACGTGTCGAGAGTGCCATACGTCCATCCTCGGCAGCCTCGTTCCACACCGCCGAGTGCTTGCCCAGCCCCTCGAGGATAGCCGCCACACGCATCATAAAGTGCGACTGCAACTCGCCATAGCCCGTCATACCCTCTCGCTCGAAGAGAGCCTTACAGTCGGGACAGTGTTGCCACTGCGAGGTGCTCACCTCGTCGCCACCTATGTGGATATAGGGCGAGGGGAAGATGTCGGCTAACTCGCGGAATATATCCTCCAAAAGGGCGTAATTATCCTCCTTTGCGACACAGAACACTCCTCGCGTGTCGTAGCCTGCCGACGAGGTGAGCGAGGGGGTGTAGTTGCAGAGGATGTCGGGCTTGACACGTGCTATGTTGTGGCTGTGGCCCGGGAGGTCTATCTCGGGGATAATCACTATGTTACGTCGTGCGGCAAACGCCACAATGTCACGCATCTGGGCTTGGGTATAGTAGCCGCCATACTTCTCCGACCACCTGCCATAGCGAGGCATTACGGGTGAGTCGCCACCGCGATAGGCTCCGATAGCTGTGAGCTCGGGGTGGGATAGTATCTCTATACGCCAGCCCTCATCATCGGAGAGGTGGAGGTGGAGGTGGTTTATCTTGTGGTGGGCGAGAGCCTCTATGAAGTGTTTGAGCTCGTCGACACTCACCCAAGTACGTGTTACATCGAGCATAAATCCGCGATAGGCGTAGTGGGGCTTATCCTCCACACGCAGCTGCATAACCGACTGAGGCAGAGCCATCTGCTTGGCATAGACCTCGGCAGGCAGCAGCTGCAGCAGCGACTCTATGGCGTTGTGGATGGCGGCAGTCGAGCCACCCTGCATAATGATGCAGTTGCGGCTCACATCGAGCGTATACTCCTCGTGGGCAAGGTTTGCGTTGAGCATCAGCACCACATCTCCCTCACGCAGGGCACGATAGGGCTCCGTAGGGAGCGGAAGGTACTCGGCGAGATAGTCGGCAGAGTCGTGCAACCCCTCGGAGTATGTTATGTGGGCTGTGGGTGCTATGGTGAAAACGCCCTGACGCTGAGTGGTTTTCAGCGGCTGGGGTATGATAGATGGCGTTAGAGGCTGAGCCCCCACGCCGAGGGCACATATCAGGGCTAATGAGAGTAAAAAGGTACGCATCGCAAACATTGTAGATAGAGTGTAGATATAAAACAGAAAAAATTACTGCACACAAAGTTAGCAAATTCGCACAAAAAACGGTAACTTTGTGAGATAATATAGTATTGGTATGGAAAACAAGCAGAAAAAGATAGATGCTTTGGTTCGCCTTTTGGAGGTGATGGATACGTTGCGTGTGAAGTGTCCCTGGGATAGGGAGCAGACATTTCTGTCGCTGCGTAACAACTCCATAGAGGAGGTATACGAATTAGCCGACGCAATAGAGGCGGAGGATATGGAGGGCATAAAGGAGGAGTTGGGCGACGTGTTGCTGCACGTGGCATTCTACTCAAAATTAGGCGAGGAGCAGGGCTCATTCGACATAGGCGACGTAGCCGATGCCGAGTGCGACAAGCTCATATATCGCCACCCCCACGTATACAGCGACATACACGCCGAGACACCCGACGAGGTGAAGCAGAACTGGGAGGCTCTCAAGCTGCGTAAGAAGCAGCGTAAGGGCGGTCTGCTCGGTGGCGTGCCACGCTCGCTGCCCGCAATGGTGAAGGCTTTCCGCGTAGGCGAGAAGGCAGCCTCGGCAGGCTTCGACTGGAAGAGACGCGAGGATGTGTGGGACAAAGTGAAGGAGGAGATGCGTGAGGTGGAGGCAGAGATAGCTGCCAAAGACCAGGAGCGATTGACGGGCGAGATAGGCGACCTGTTCTTCGCACTCATCAATATGGCACGTCTCTACGGTGTAGACCCCGAGCTGGCTCTGGAACGCACCAACAAGAAGTTTATACGCCGCTTCGGCTATATGGAACAAGCTGCCGGCGAGCGAATGATAAGCGAACTGTCGTTCGAGGAGATGGACCAGCTTTGGAACGAAGCGAAGAGCCAAGAGAGAGGAGCCAAGAGTAATTAGCAATTAGTAAAGAGTAATTAGTAATTGAGTATGAAAAAAAACGCTGTTTTAGATAAAAGTAAATGTTTTGCTTTGAGCATAATTAATTTGTACAAAATACTCAATGACTCTAAGGGCGAATACATCCTATCGAAACAACTTCTACGTAGTGGAACAAGTATTGGAGCAAATGTGAAAGAGAGTATATTTGCTCAATCAAAAGCAGACTTTACTGCAAAAATGTTCATTGCTCAGAAGGAGTGTGCCGAGACAGAATATTGGCTTGAATTGCTTCACGGTGGCGGATATTTAGAAAAGGAAGAATTTGATAGCATATATGGCGATTGTAAGGAACTAATGCGTCTAATTATTGCTATAACGAAAACATTACAAGGTAAGAACGAATAACTAACAACTCATCAATACCATTAATAGCTATGATAAGGCACTTAGTGATATCAATAAGTCCTTCGGAAATAATCATACTATGTGTGTTATTGTTTGTATTTTTATATGGCTTACCTCGAATTTTCAGAGCAATAGGTCGTGCAGTAGGATGGATTAAACACAAAGCACAAAATACGCCAACGTGGGAGGGTATTATTATAAGTGCAGTTATAGGATTATTACCGTTATATTTAATACTATGCTTCTTTGGCTATATGGGCGAAAACAATATAAGAATATAAAGGTTTGATTTTTAGTTAATTTCTAATTACTAATTTCTAATTACTAATTTTTTGAGGTATGGCATACATTAAAAAGGTAAGAGGGCACGAGCCTTCGATAGGAAAAAATACTTTTGTGGCGGAGACCGCTGTTATCGTGGGTGATGTAACCATTGGCGAGAACTGCTCGGTATGGTTTAACACCGTGTTGCGTGGCGACGTGAACAAGATTGTCATCGGCAACCGCACAAACATTCAGGATGGTGTGGTGTTGCACACAACATTCGACCAGGCACCAAAACCATCGCAGACAATCATTGGCGACGACGTGTCGGTAGGACATAACGCCATAATACACGGTGCCCGCATAGGCAACAGCGTGCTCATAGGTATGGGTGCTACGGTGCTCGACAACGCTGTCGTGCCCGACGGATGTATCATAGCAGCCAACGCCCTGGTGCTCTCAAACGCACAGCTCGAGCCCAACTCGCTCTATGCCGGCATACCTGCAAAACGTATACGCGAGGTAACACCCGAGCAGCGTCAGCACATAATAGACCGCACAGCACGCGACTACCAGCTCTACGCATCGTGGTACACCGCCGAGGAGGAGTAATATTACCCTGAGCCAAGCCAAAGTGCAGAGGTAAAAGGTGCGTTAGTGCGAGGCTAACACACTGACAACCACCGACAACCATACCCCACACGATGGAGTAAACCTTAAAAGAGAGAGAGTATGAAACTATTGAGTAACAAGCGACGCAACATCATCCCCAATATGCTTATTGCGGTGGTGATAACGGTGGTGATAAACTTCTCGCCTCTGCTGTCGCTCATCTTCAACAGTAACGAGGCATCGTACTACCACACGCCAGCAGCAGGCATAACGGAGTATGAGGGTGTGCTGACAATATCGCACGACGGATACGGATATCTCACCAATGCCGCAGTGAAGGGTAGCGACACGGTGGAGGACTCGATATATGTGAGTGGTCGTTTAGTGCGTCTTTTCGACCTGCATAGCGGCGACCGTATATGCTGTACGACGACACCTGCCACACGTGAGGGCGGTAACATACGTGCCGACGAGATAGTCCTGCACAACGGAGCAGCCCCCGAGACGGTGGTGAACGATGCGTTGGATATGGCGGTGCAGTTCCTCTACTTCTTCTTCGTGGCGTGGCTTATGCTCACGATAATGACCTGGCAATCAACATCTTCGCACAACCGCTCGAGCTATCTGTGGCAGGGCTTGATGGTAGTGGTGATAGCCCTCGGGCTCTACTTCCTCACACCTGTGATGAATTGGCGTACCGGCACATTCGACATTATGCTGAGCCGCAACGGTCGCCACTTGGTGGACTGGCTCGTCATACTGAAGTACACCGTGGCGGTGGTGGCAATAGTGCTCTATGGTCGAATATACCTGCTGCTGACGCAGAAGCAGGACATATTGCTCGAGAACGAGCAGCTGCGTAACGAGAACCTGCAGACACGCTACAATATGCTTGTGGGACAGATAAACCCCCACTTCTTCTTCAACTCGCTCAACTCGCTCTCTATGTTGGTGCGTGAGCAGTCCAACGAGAAGGCTCTGGAGTATATCGACCAGCTGTCGTACACCTTCCGCTACATCATACAGAACGGACAAAATACCCTCACCACACTTGGCGAGGAGATAGCCTTCGCACGTGCCTACGGCGAGCTGTTCAAGGTGCGTTATGCCGACAAGCTCTTCATAGATGTCGACATCGACGAGAGCCTTGCCGAGTGGCAGCTGCCAGCATTGTCGTTGCAGCCGCTGATAGGTAACGCGGTGAAACACAACACTATAACGAAAAAGAAGCCTTTCACCATCACCATCCGCACCGAGGGCACGACGCTCGTCGTCGAGAACCGCAAAGCCCCCAAGCTCGAGCCCGAGCCATCGACAGGCATAGGACTCAAGAACCTGAAGAGCCGCTGGCAGCTCATAACGGGACAGAAGATAGAGATAGTGGATGGCGAGGAGATGTTCACCGTACGTATGCCGCTGACCAAGGCAGAGTAGGGTAGAGCCACACAAGATATGACACACATAAAGAACACATCGCTATATGACTACGACATCATCGTCGTCGGTGCGGGCCACGCAGGATGCGAGGCAGCATCCGCCGCAGCACGTATGGGGCAGAAGACACTGCTCATAACGATGGATATGACGAAGATGGCGGCTATGTCGTGCAACCCTGCTGTGGGTGGCGTGGCTAAAGGTCAGATAGTGAGAGAGATAGATGCTTTAGGTGGGCGTATGGCACGCATCACCGACCACTCGACCATACAGTTTCGTATGCTCAACCGCTCGAAGGGAGCTGCTATGTGGAGCCCACGTGCACAGTGCGACAAGGCTCGTTTCTCGGCACTGTGGCGTGAGGAGTTGGAGAACACCGACAACCTCTTCCTCTGGCAGGATAATGTCGTCGCTCTGTTACTGGGCGAGGCAGACCGTAGGGGCTCGGAAGAGGGCAAAATAGCCTCTGTGAGGGGCGTTCGCACGCAGATGGGTGTGGAGTTCACCGCGAAGGCTGTGGTGCTCACAAATGGCACATTCTTAGGCGGACTGATGCACTGCGGTGAGGCTCACGCCGAGGGTGGCAGAGCAGGCGACGCAGCATCCATAGGGCTGAGCGGACAGCTACGAGAGTTAGGTTTTGCTCTCGCACGTATGAAGACCGGAACGCCGGCACGCATAGATGGTCGCACGGTGGATTTCGCCGCTCTGGAGCGTCAGGATGGTGATGAACACCCTTCCAAATTCTCGTTCTCGGCTGATACTCAGGCTGTTACGGAGCAGATGCCCTGCTATTTGGTCTACACCTCGCCCGAGGTACACGCGACACTGCGTGCAGCCTTCGACCGCTCGCCACTATTCAATGGCACCATTCAGGGCATAGGGCCTCGCTACTGTCCGAGCATAGAGGATAAGCTGCGTACCTTCGCCGAGAAGGAGCAACATCAGCTCTTCCTTGAGCCCGAGGGACGTACGACACACGAATACTATCTCAACGGCTTCTCATCGTCGCTGCCACAGGAGGTGCAGACAGAGGCTCTGCGTAAGATACGGGGCTTGGAGAATGTGCATATCTACCGCCCGGGCTACGCCATAGAGTACGACTACTTCCCACCGACACAGCTATACCACTCGTTAGAGACCAAGCTCATCTCGCGGCTCTACTTCGCCGGACAGATAAATGGCACTACGGGATATGAGGAGGCAGCAGCACAAGGTCTGGTGGCAGGTATCAACGCTGCACGTGCCCTGCAAGGCTACGAGCCGGTGGTGTTGCAACGCGACGAGGCATATATTGGTGTGCTGATAGATGACTTGGTAACAAAAGGTGTCGACGAGCCATATCGTATGTTCACCTCGCGTGCCGAGTATCGCATCTTGCTTCGTAGCGACAACGCCGACCGCCGACTCACTCCGATAGGGCACGAATTGGGCTTGATAACCGATGCGGAGTGGCAAAAATATGAAGAAAAAAAATCGCTCGTAGAATCGCTTATTTCCTACGCCGAGCAACGGAGTGTACGAATAACGGAAATTAACGACTATTTGATTTCGCACAATTTGGAGCCTTTACAGCAGGGTCGTAAACTCTATTCGCTCATTATGCGTAACGATTTTTCGTTCGCCACACTCATCGAGGCTCTGCCCTCGCTCCGCCATTTCATCGAAAAGGAGGCTATGAGCGACGAGGTGGTGGAGTGTGCCGAGATAGAGATTAAGTATCGCGGATACATAGAACGCGAGAAATTATTGGCAGAAAAGCTACGCCGATTAGAGAATATCGCTATCCCTGCGGAGTTTGATTTTATGGCTATGAGTGCGATAACGATTGAGGCACGCCAGAAACTGAGCCGCATACGCCCTCGCACTATCGGTCAAGCCTCGCGAATACCAGGCGTAAGTCCTGCCGACATCAACGTCTTGCTAATAAAATTTGGCAGATAAAACCAAGAAAATAAGGTGTTCCACGTGGAACAAAAACACTAATAGGTAGCCATCACGGCTACCTATTAGTGTTTAATTCAAAATTCACGGCTCGCTCTTACAGAGCTCGAAAATTCAAAATTAAATTTTTGATTTTGCGTATCAGCCTGAAAGTCAAATGCTGTTTTAATTTTGAATTTTGGCAAGACCTGAAGGTCTTCCCTTAGTTGCTCCGCCACAACATAGTCTGCAAGCAGCCTCTGTCTGTGGCTTACTCGCAACTTTGAATTTTGAATTTTGAATTTATAATTATTGTAATAGAGTAGTTCTAAAACTACTCTATTACAACTTCTGTCCAGCCGAAGATATCCTCCGAGCGACCATACTGGATATCCTGCAAAGCGTTGTAGAGCTTCAGACAGGTAGCACCTACCTCGTTGCCATACGACACTCGCTCACCACTATCCAAGTCGAAGATTGAGGCGATAGGGGAGATGACAGCAGCTGTGCCACACGCTCCAGCCTCAACAAACGTAGACAACTCCTCGACAGGGATGGGTCGCTCCTCAACCTTCATACCAAGGTGGGCTGCCAGCTCACGCAGACTCTTGTTGGTGATTGAAGGAAGGATTGATGGCGACTTAGGTGTAACATAGGTGTTATCCTTGATACCAAAGAAGTTAGCCGCACCACACTCCTCAACATAACGGTGCTCGGCAGCATCGACATACAACACGTTGGAATAACCCTCGGTGTGGGCCTTCGTGCCCGAGAAGATGCTGGCTGCATAGTTACCACCCACCTTCACGTCGCCTGTTCCACGTGGAGCAGCACGGTCCTGAACACGGTCAATAACGACATTGATGGTCTTCATACCACCCTTGAAATATGGTCCTACGGGCGAGCAGTAGACGATAAGCATAGCCTCGGGTGAACGCTTGACACCCAAGCCTACGTGAGTACCGATGAGCATAGGGCGGAGGTAGAGTGTAGCACCCGAACCATAAGGAGGGATGAACTTCTCGTTGCGACGTACTATCTCGCGACAAGCCTCAACGAAGAGCTCAACAGGTGGCTCGGGCAGGCAGAGCTTACGTGCCGAAGCCTGCATACGGCGGGCATTCTCCTCGGGGCGGAACAATCGCACCTTACCATCGACACCGCGAAAAGCCTTCATACCCTCGAAAGCCTGCAAGCCATAGTGGAGGCAGGTGGTAGAGATGTGCATTTTGATATACTCATCATCGGTATAAACCAACTCGCTCCACTTCTCGCCATCGAATGTCGAGCGGGCGTTAATCTCGGTCTTGTAATAGTCAAATCCGAGAGCGGACCAATTCATATTTTCCATAAAAGTTTATAGAGTTAAAAGGTTAATATTCAACTAATTAACCAACCTAACAACATCTCATTATCCTACGATAGCACCGTTGTTTACAGCGTTCTCAGGGCGTAACAACTCCAACTTACCCGACGCATCCTCTGCCATAAGAATCATACCCTGCGAGGTGATACCCTTCAACTCGCGTGGAGCGAGGTTGACAAGCACTAGCACCTGACGACCAACCAACTCCTCGGGGGTGAAGTGCTCGGCGATACCCGAGACGATAGTACGCTTGTCGATACCGGTGTCGACGGTGAGTTTCAACAGCTTCTTGGTCTTGGCAACCTTCTCGGCAGCGAGGATAGTCGACACACGTATATCCATACGCTGGAAGTCGTCAAAGGTAATCTCCTCCTTCTGCTCGGTGATATTCTGTGCAGCCTCGGCAGCCTTGCGTGCCTTACGTATCTCGTCGAGCTTAAGGAGCTGACGCTCAATGACATCATCCTCAATCTTCTCGAACAGCAGCGATGGCTCGCCTATGGTGTGTCCCTCGGCTATGAGCGACATAGAGCCTAAGTTATCCCAGCCGAAAGGCTCGACAGCGAGCATACGCAGTATCTTCTCGGCAGAGAATGGCATAAATGGCTCGATGGCGATGGTGATGTTGGCGGTAATCTGAAGAGCTATGTTCAGGATAGTCTTAACACGCTCAGCATCAGTCTTCACCACCTTCCAGGGCTCGGTGTCAGCCAGGTATTTATTACCTATACGGGCGAAGTTCATAGCATCCTTCAACGCCTCGCGGAAGCGGTAAGCCTCGATATTTGCCTCGAGAGAAGCCTTGATACCCGAGAGCTCGGCGATAGTCTCCTTATCGTAGTCTGTGAGCTCGCCACACTTAGGGACAACACCTCCGTAGTACTTCTTGGTGAGCACCAGAGCGCGGTTCACGAAGTTACCGAGGATAGCCACCAGCTCGTTGTTGTTACGTGCCTGGTAGTCCTTCCACGTGAAGTCGTTATCCTTGGTCTCGGGAGCGTTGGCACAGAGCACATAACGCAGGACATCCTCCTTGCCGGGGAACTCCTCCAGGTACTCGTGCAACCAGACAGCCCAATTCTGCGAGGTAGATATCTTGTCGCCCTCCAGATTAAGGAACTCGTTGGCAGGGACATTCTCGGGCAGGATATAGTCGCCGTGAGCCTTCAACATCGAAGGGAAGACTATACAGTGGAAGACGATGTTGTCCTTACCGATGAAATGCACCATCTTGGTGTCCTCGCTCTTCCAATATTTCTCCCACTCGGGTGTAAGGTCCTTAGTAGCAGAGATATAGCCTATCGGAGCATCAAACCACACGTAGAGCACCTTACCCTCGGCACCCTCGACAGGAACGGGGATACCCCAATCCAAGTCGCGGCTTACGGCACGTGGCTGCAGACCGAGGTCCAACCACGACTTACACTGACCGTAGACGTTGCTCTTCCACTCCTTGTGTCCCTCCAAAATCCACTCACGCAAGAAGCCATCGTACTCATTCAGAGGCAGATACCAATGCGACGTCGAACGCTTCACAGGCACTGCACCCGAGACTGTTGAGTGGGGATTAATAAGCTCGTCGGGCGAGAGCGTAGAGCCACACTTCTCGCACTGGTCGCCATAGGCACGCTCGTTCTGACAGTGAGGACAGGTACCCATAATATAACGGTCGGCGAGGAAGGTCTGTGCCTCCTCATCGTAGAACTGCTCCGTTGTCTGCTCGATGAACTTACCCTCGTCGTAGAGCTTACGGAAGAAGTCCGACGCTGTTACGCGGTGGGTGGGCGACGAGGTACGCGAGTATATGTCGAACTTGATACCCAAGCCCTCGAAGGCATTTTTTATAATCTCGTGATAGCGATCCACCACCTGCTGGGGTGTGATACCCTCCTTACGTGCCTTTATGGTGATAGGTACACCGTGCTCGTCACTACCGCACACCGAGACAACATCACGTCCTCTGAGACGCAGATAACGTGTGTAGATGTCCGAAGGGATATATACGCCCGCCAGATGACCTATGTGAACAGGGCCATTGGCATAAGGCAAAGCCGAAGTGATAAGATAACGCTTAAAATCTTTCATATATAGATGTTTTAATCAATTTTTCTGTTGGTCGATATAAACTCAAACAAAAGTACAACAATTTATAACGAAATGAAAGAGTTTGGTTACTTTTTTTTACTTCAGTAAAAAACAATGAGTAGTGAGTAATTAACAAATTCCTCTGGGTGTGGCTATGCAAAATTTTCGGCACTTTTTGTTATATGAGAGTTTTTTCACTACCTTTACACGAGGCTTGAGGCGTGTGCCCAAAACAAAGACCAAACCTAAAATAAGTTCTCAACCACAGACTGTGGCGACAGCTAAGGCAACGACTAAACCGCATTTGCCCCACGTGGCGAGAGAAACGAGATAGACAACGAAGACAAGAAACCTTAATACTTATAGATTATGAAACGAATGATTCTTACTGCGATGCTTTCACTCATCTGCTGTGTGGTGGCTATCGCCCAGCCGCCAACAACGAAGCCTGTGCCTCAGCGTAAGGGATGGAACAACAACGAAAATCCGCTCTACGGCAATGTGGCAAAGGTAACACACACCAAGAAAGACCACTCGCAGGGTGTGGGTATCATCTACCACCACGTGGTATACAACTTCAATGCCGCAGGCGATATGGTAGAGGAGATATACTACCAGGACGAGTATGGAGCACTGAAGGATTGCAAGACACGCTGGGAGTATTACCCTTCGGGTATGACCAAGCATTTTGTGCGTACCGATATGAACGGCAAGGTGTTGGAGGATTACTCTTTTGAGGAGCAGGAGAAGCCTGCCGAGCGTTTCCCTGCGTCGAAGGTTGCCGGCAAGACCATCACCGAGGATCTGTACGACGACTTTGGCGACAAGCAGGGTACGGAGACTCGCCGCTTCGATGCCAAGGGCAGGATTCTCTACTACCAGCAGAAGTCGGACTACGAGGGTGTGATACACGAGGAGTACTGGGAGTACGACGAGAAGGGCAGAGTGAAGATGTATGAGCTCGCTGTGGATGCCTACGATATGGAGGGTGGCTATCGTAAGGAGCTGCATAGCTACGACGCCAAGGGCCGCAAGAGCGAGATTAAGTATATGTGGGTGAAGGGTGGTCCCGTAGCACTGCGTGCGGTATATAAGTACGACGTGCAGGGCAACCTGACGAAGATTACCCGATATAGCGACCAGACCACCATCCAGAACACCGACGAGTATCAGATACAATACCGACGCTAAGGTGTAGTGTAACAGTGCTATAAAATGAGAGGGGCTGTCCAACAAGTGTGCGTTGCGACAGCCCCTTTAGCGTAGAGGTTTTATAACAAGAGTTATTTCCACGGCTACTCCCCAAAACTATTAACAGTGTTATAACATTGTAAGTAAAAACTGAATACTCTTCTGCCATAGACTTTAGTTTCCTTTAATAACCCTTGTCTGCTCCCCTAAAAATATTAACATTGTTATAACATTGTAAGTGTTTTTGCTGTTGGGTTTGTGCTTCATTATGCACCTTATTTCATTAATATTGTTATAACATTGTAAGTAAAAAACGTAACACTATTATTCTCTAATCCGCTGAAAATAGGGAGTTTAGGGTATTTAATGAGTTTAAGCAATTTAGGGAACGAGCTCTCAAAAATATTAACATTGTTATAACATTGTAAATAAAAACTGAAAATCTCAATTTTGAATTTCTTCTGCCATAGACTTTAGTTACCTTTAGTTACCTTTAATTTCCCTTGTCTGCTCTACAAAATCATTAACACTGTTATAACAATGTAAGTAAAACCGTAACTCCAAATCCTTGTTGCCCTCTGTTCTTCAGAGCAGTCTCTGCCTCCCCTCGGTAACGCGGGTAACTAATTGGTTACCCAGAGAATTTTTCCATTCTCCTTGGTGTCGTGGGTAGCTTTTTTACTACCCGCAAAATATTAACATTGTTATAACAATGTAAGTGAAGATCCCGCTGACACCACGCCCAGAAAGAAATGCGGGTAACCAGTTGGTTACCCAGAGTATTTATCCATTCTCCTCGGTGTTGTGGGTAACTTTTTTACTACCCCAAAAATATTAACACTGTTATAACAATGTAAGTGAAAATCCCGCTGACACCACGCCCAGAAAGAAATGCGGGTAACTAATTGGTTACCCAGAGTATTTTTCCATTCTCCTCGGTGTCGTGGATAGCTTTTTTAATACCCGCAAAATATTAACACTGTTATAACAATGTAAATGAAAAATCAATTCATAATTACTCATTGCTAATTACTCACTGCTAATTTTACTGTGGATAACTGCCGAAAAAGTGTTGATAAGGGTGTTGAAAATCCGATAATACTTTTTCATAACTTTTTACCATCAAAAGTGTCGAAAATTGTAACCTGCTGTGGCTGAGCAGAGATTGAAATTTCCAAATTTTTAGCCCAAAAACTTTTCAAAAAATGTTATCGGAGTTGTGCACGAAAAAGAGAGGTCAAATGATGAAAGATTTTTGGTGTTGAGATGTTGATAGTGAGTTATCGACACGTGTTAATATAGCTTGCATTTTGTGTTTATATTTCCTACAAACTATTGATACCCACCTAAATAACTACACACCAAACTATAAACAAGAGTATCAACATTTATAGTAAATGGTGTTGAGAAATATTCCCAAAAAAAGTTATCGACACAATTAACAAGGTTATATATTATTTACTCTTTTATTAATATTTAATAAGTATAAAAATAATAATAAGATAAAAGTGTTGACAACCTCGGCAGCGAAAAAATTTTTAGCGACAGTTCGGGTGCAGTTCGGGTGCAGTTCGGGTGTTGATTACTCTTCACTATGGCAGAACAGAGCTTCCGAGAAGGTGTTTTGTGCCCCCGTTTTTAATTTATTAAAAACCGTTCATTTGAGCGGCTTTCTGCCTCGGGTGAGACTCTGCCTCGGAAAGATATTTTCGACGTGCCAGAGCAACGAAAAACGGGGGAAACTGAAAAGGTGAAAACAAAACCTTAATTTCTAATTTCTAATTACTAATTACTCATTGCTGTTGGTGGGTTGTTTTTTGGGAAATTCCTTTGTGGCATAACAAATTTTTCTTAAATTTGCTTTTGCCAAAGGGGCTGTATGTGCCTCGGAGGGCGTATATTTACTATTGAGGGGCGTGCTGACCTGCTCCGACGGAGGGCACCGAAAGGGTAATATCGGGAGCAGATAAGGTTAGTCAGCTTCACGCTCTTATGTTGCTATGTAGCCGCTGCGAAGCTGGGTGGCACCAAAACTTAAAACCAAATGAAGAGATTCTTTCTTTCGATGCTCACAGTGGCATTATTAACTCCTATGGCTTATGCCCAGGATGTTCAGCAGGTAACAGCACCCGAGCCAGAGGGCATACCTATCATTGCCTACATTGGTAGCATACTTATGCTTGCCATAACACTCGCTGTGATAGCTCATATGGTATACGAAAACTTCTTCCGCAAGCCTCTGCGTGCCGACTACACCGTAGAGGAGTTTAAGGCACAGCGTGCTGCCGAGGGCTTGAGCGAGGAGATGAGCGAGGAGGATATGGCTGTGTGTATGCGTATGAACGAATATCAGAAGATATGGACTCAGATACCATCGGATGAGGAGGAGCCATCGTTCATACCTACCAAGAAGAAGCATTTCGATATAGTAAACCAGATAATTGCCGACACCGTAGCCACAAAGCCAACAGAGCAGGAGGTGGTAGATTTGGTGAACGAGCTCAACCGCGTGATGAACAGTATGATGAAGCGTGAGTTCAACGGCTCGAAGACCATCATCGTGGTATCTATCATCGTAGGTGTAATCTTCGGTCTCCTGGCAGGTGGATTCCCTCTCTTCCCTATCGCCGCAGGTATCATCATCTACCTCTTCGCATCACGTACACCTGTCTTCGTGCTCGCACGTAAGGAGCTCCAGGGTAAGGGTGGCGGTCGCAGCTTCCTCACACTCGTTATGGGCGGTTTGTTCTCGACAATAGCAACGGCAAAGACCTATAAGACAGTAACCACGTGGAGCGACGGCTCAACAACCACCGACACCGATAACTCGGAGACTTGGATTTCGTTGGCTATAACCTTCATCGTAGCAGCCTTCATCGCAGTATTCTTGTGGGCTATATCGCTCATTAGTTATGTGCGTAATTATTGGCTCTACTTCTAAGCAGAAGCTGTCTAACAAGGCTCTTTCGGTATCTGCCTTGACTTCGGAATCCTCATTTACGCCAATATAGGCAGATGTCTAATAAATAACTTTTGTTATACAACTTCAAACAGAAGGGGGTTGTCGCAACGTAACTTGTTGGACAACCCCCTTGCTTTGTGGTGTTGCTTACGAGAGGATTATGCCCTTCTCCTTAATCATCTTGCGGAGGTTGATAAGGGCATATCGCATACGTCCCAGGGCGGTGTTTATGCTCACCTCGGTCTGGTCGGCTATCTCCTGGAAGCTCATACCCGAGAAGTAACGTAGCATAACGACCTCACGCTGCTCGTCGGGCAGCTCGTCGACCAGACGACGTACGTCAGACTCTATCTGCGATGCCACGATGCGGTCCTCGACATTGTTCTCGGCAAAACGTAGCGTGCCCAATATGCCATAGCCCGCCTCGCTCTCGGAGATGCTCTTCGACGACTTCTTCTGGCGGAAGAAATCTATCACCTGGTTGTGTGCTATGCGAAGCACCCACGAGAGGAACTTACCGCTATCGGCGTAGCGGCCCTCGTCGATGTGGCGTACAGCTTTGATGAATGTCTCCTGCATCAAATCATCCGCTACATCATTGTCTTTTACCATCATACGGATATAGTCCCTCACCCTGCGTGAGTGTCTCTCGATAAGTGTAGAAATGGCTTGACTATTGCCCGAAAGATAGCTATTAAGCAATACTTGGTCGCTCAATACTTGTGCGTTCATACTCTCCTCCTTTCTCTAAAATAAGTGGTTTTTAAGAGTAGAATTTCTCGATAGGCAATAGGTTTTAATGAGTTATACTTTTTGTTTTCTGGCTGCAAGATAAGCACATTTTTCATAAAAACAAAATTTGTGTCGTTCAAGAGACCTTTTTTTGGGGTGAACTGACCATTTGGTAGGGGTGAAATGTTGTTATGTATAAAAGGTTTTTTATTGTGGCGGGTTGTGTTATGCGGTTTTATTGTGCGGTTTTCGGCAAGTGGTCTTGTTATGCGGTTTTCGGATAGCTTCAAGAAGCAATCTGTTGTCTTTTTCCTGCTCGGCTCTGCAAGCAAGCTTGTTGCCGAGCAAAAAACAAGCCAACGCCTCCAAAGAGGAGGCTGCCGAAAACCGAGCATATCAAGCATACATTCTCTCACTGTTGGGATATAATATTGACATTCCCTCCCCAACCCCTCCCTTTGTGAAAGGGCGGGGCTTGGTCGCAGAACAAGTCTGCTCCGGGGTGGTGCTAATGAGCCTTTGTGCGTCATATATAGTTTGTCGGTGAACTGACCATTTGGTAGGGGTGAAATGTTGTTACTTATAAAAGGTTTTTTGTTGTGCGGTTTTATTGTGCGGTCTTCGGCAAGTGGTCTTGTTATGCGGTTTTCGGCGTGCTTCAGGAAGCAGTATGTTGTCTTTTTTCCTGCTCGGCTCTGCAAGCACACTTGTCGCCGAGCGAGGAACAAGCCGATAGTTAACTGTTAGTGCAAAAAGTTTGCCGAGCTTCGCAATTCAAAATTTGGAATTCAAAATGAACCAACCAAATTTCCTTGAAAATAGTGAATTTAAGGAGTTTAGGGAATTTAGCGAGAGAGCACCAAAAATATTAACATTGTTATAACAATGTAAGTGAAAGTTGCGATTAAGCGAGGGCAGAGTCAAGCTTGCTTGAACTATGCCGAGTGGGAGCAACTAAGGGAAGGCGTTAGCCTTGCCAAAACTGAAAACCCTTCAGCCGTAGACTTTAATAACCTTTAGTAACCCTTAGCAACCACCCTCCCCTAAAAGACAATTGTTCATTGCTTTCGTCGTAGGGTGCGTGTTGGGAGGTATTTGTTAGGAGTAGCACCCTGCGACGAAGGAGCACCACAGCGTGGTGAGGCTCGGATGGGGATAAAGCAGTTCATAATACGTGTCTATTATAAAAGGTCTCTGTTACGAGGTTTGTACTTTGCAGCAATGGTCAGACGGAAGCTATCCTTGATAGGCGTATCATCCTGTGTGGCGGGGCTCCACTTGGGGGCTTGGCGGAGGATTGATATAATCTCCTTCTCTAATGGGGTTGAAGGCTTCGAGTTGTGTATTATCTCTCCGGAAGGAGACTTGTGAATAAAGCGAACCCTGTGGACTGCCACCGCTCCGCTCTCATCGATGACAATCTCTACCAATGCTCGCTCGTATGTTGTCGAGGTGCAGGTTATACGCTCCTCAAGCCACGTATGAAAATTATCTACATCGCCTCCCTGAAACGTTGCTCGCTGAATAGTGTAATGTTTTGAGTCGGGCTTTTCCAGGTGTGTCATAACCTCTCGTTTGGCGGTGAAGCGGTAGTTGTTGTGGCGTACATTGCCCTCCGCATCGGCATCTACAAAGCGGTAGAAGCTATTGTCTGATGCGAGATACATATTTGTACTCTTGTCTATATAAAGCTGTGAGTGATAACGCATTAGTTGGTCTGTGGTTTTACCTTTGCGTACTCTGTATATATCATCCTTGTAGGGTGTCCCGTCGGCTCGGGTGCGGTACATATAGCCTTGACTTTCGACGAAATATATCTTCTGCTGGCTAAGGTCCGCACGCGAGGAGGTGTGCATAACAGCTGTCTCATCCTCGTTGTAGTGTTGCGACTCATAATAGGTGAACTCATAGAGGGAATGAGCGTACAATCGAGGTTTCAGCTCCGCGATGGTGCGTGTGGCTGTGAGGATGTAGTTGTTATGGCGGAGTTTGCCCTGGCTGTCGCCATCCGTAAAATAGTATTTGCTGAATTTGGCACTAATCCACTTATCGGCAGGCTCCCAAAATAGCCAATCGTATATACCAAGCGAATATTTGCCAATTTCTTGCTTCGCGGAATACTCCTCTAAGATAGCACCGTCCCAGGTTGTCTCATAAATCGTATCATCTTTCTTCACAAAATAGACTTTCCTGCCTTTCAGGTCGGAGCGAACGTGGTAGTTGGTAGGGGTGTTGGTCCCCTTCAAGGTAAGGTTTGAGTTTGTGTAGGTGTATTCGTAGAGTGTCATTCCCTGCTGTGCCTGGGCTGCTGACACGATGCCAATAAGGATGAGAAGCGATAGGATTAGACGTTTCATAGTTGTAGCGTTTTAAGGTGTGTTATTTGCGATACGTTATATCGTACTCCAAAAGCAGTACGGGGCGGTGTAGCACCCCTCGGTAGAAGGTCTTGCGGATGAGGTTACGCTGCTCATCGTAGCTCATCTCCACGAGGGCTATCGTCTTGCCCTTGCCATCGAGGGTGGTGATAGAGCAGAGGTTACCCTCGGCGTCGTAGGCGTAGAGTATCTGCTGCGAGAGCGAGCCATCGTAGTCATACTCCATACGCTCGGTGCGGTTGCCTGCTGCGTCGTATGTGTAACGTGTGCGACTTATGGGGAGTGTGGTGTTGGGGTAGAGCTCTTGCCCTATAATCCTGCCCTCGCCATCGTACTCCAGGGCTATACGCTCGCTGCGTGTGCCCCATCGGTCGGTGGTCTGCTCCTCGATTTTGTCGCCACGACTGTTGTAGATGTAGGTGCGGCGGTAGCTCTCCACGCCCTCGGCGTTGTAGCTCAGCTCCTCGCTGAGGTGTCCGAGGCTGTCGTAGGTGTAGTACTGCTTGCTCACAAGTGAGCCATCACCCTTGTATGTGGAACTCTCGCTCTGCCTGCCCTCGTCATTGTAGCGGTAGAGGGTCTTGTAGAGGATGTTTTGCTCTATGTCGTGCCACACGACACTCTCGGTGAGCCCCTCGGCAGTGTAGGTGAAGAGCTCCTTTAGGCTCATCCCGCGGAGGGTGTTGCCCGAGGTGTGCAGGGCTACGTCGCCACGCTCATTGAACTGCCACTCATCCCACGAGCGGAGGCTGTCTTGGCGTATCGTGCCCGAGTGGTCGCTTATGGTGTATACCTTCATCCTGACGCTTGCCACATCACCTCGCAGGGGGTGGTTTCGCCAATTCTGTCGCTCGGGAGCTATCTCCTGTGCCTGTGTGGCGGTGGCGAGGGCGAGGAGTGTCAGAAGGGTGCATATCAGTCGTTTCATTGTCGTTGAGGTGTTAGGGGGTTATATGTCGGTTATGCGGCTCAGGTAGTAGTTGTGGCTTATGTCGTAGCCCTCGCTGTCGGAGGTTAGGAACTGTAACGAGCGGCGGTCCGATGAGATGCTGTAAGCCTCAAACTGCTCGCTCCACATAATATACCACGAGTCGTATCCGTAATATCGTCGCTTCTGTGAGTCCCACTTGACCAGATTTTCGTATTTGATGTCGCCGCTGCTGTCGGCAAGCGAGAATGTATCCTGTGCTCCGTTGTAGACAAAGTAGAGCTTCTTCCCATTCAGCTGCGACTGCGTGTGGTAGTTCATAGGGCCGCGGTCGGAGTAGTGGTTTGAATTTTTGTAGGTGAACTCATAGAGTTGCTGTGCCTGAGTGGTGGTGGCGATGCCTACGATAAGCATCAAAGCGAAAATAAGTCGTTTCATAGTTGTAGTGTTTTTTGATTTGTTATTCTGTTGCTTCTGAAATTTTCAAACTAAGCTCGGGAAGGCGAAACTGTGTCGCCTCTATCTCGGCTGCGAGGCTGTCGATGTTGGGGGCTTTGGGCGGTACTATCGTGGGCAGCTCCGCTATCTCGAACGTGGCTGGCAGCTTGGGTAGCTCAATTTTCGGAATCTCCAGCTTTGGCATATCCACAATTTCCAACTTGGGCAGCGGCGTCGATGGAGATATTGCGGCGGGAGGTAGCGAGGGCATATTATATATTGTAGGTGTGCGAAAGCTCTGGGGTGCAATGCCCGAGCCATTGTCCGACTCGCCGAGGCAGGCTTTGATGACGGCTACTGCGAGAATGATTGCTGCGTAGTGGAAAAATCGCTCCATAATTGAAATGTTTTAGTTGCTGTTTGTGTTTCGTTCTACCTCTTTATCGCAGGGTGGTGCAAAAGGTAAACAGCTCGGAGAAGAAATTTTTTGTGTTCAAAATTTTTACATTTTTATTGCGTTGATATAGAGTGCGTTAGCAAAAATATTGAACTTTTGATGTAAAATTTTTGTTAAAATACTTGACAAACGCTTTTTGAGATATTATATTTGCAGTGTGATTTGTGGCGAATGGGCAGGTGTCAAAGCGTAAAAAGAGTGCTTGCAATGCCATATAGAGCCTATTTTGTAGAAAACGTAGAGAGATATGAAGAATAGTAAGAAATTGAACATTTTAATTGAGATGACTCCGACAGGCAAGGTTATCAACATATTAACAATCGGCGGCGGGAGTTTATCAACAGTCGTCAGCTAAAGCGGTTAGTCGTTAGCCGACAGTGGCTTGTGCAGTTCCTTGCAAGCGACTTTCAACAGAGTTTAACATTTTATTCACAAAGTTATTGTTAGGGGTTTGTTCAACGCATACCCAAGCCCCTCACACCCTAAAACCAACCAATTATGAAGACAACAAACAGCGTAAACACCCTCGTCAGGCTATTTATGGAGGCTGCTGAGCGTGAGGGCTTTAGATTTGTGTACTCGCCACGTGAGGAGCTCCCCTGTGCGACAAAAGCACCCCAAATCCTGTGGCTCGACTATCCGCAATTCCTCTCGCAGGAGGGTAATCAGCACGGCAGACAACGATATCGCCTCAGGGTGGCACTCCTGCGTCGCGAGGTGAAAGAGATAGAGGAGCAGAGAATGGCATATATGACATATCTGCAGGATATGCTCGTCGAGATGTTCACCTCGCTCTCGACAGCGGAGGGTGTGGCGGTAGTGGAGGGGCTGCAGAGCGAAGTGCCCGCCATAGGTACAGCCAACGATGCGGTGGTGGAGATGTCTGCCGAGGTGGAGATGATATTTAGTAACCCCCTAAAAAACAATCTAACTATATGAAATTTACGACAATACCCAATGCTTTTGCCTCGTGGAACGAGAGCTTGCTCTACACGCTGAGCACCGAGAGTGAGGAGCCGCAGGATGCGACAGTCGAGGTCTACGATGCCGCCACCAACACCCTCGTGGGCACTAAGTTCCTCAGAGCCATCACCTCGGCTACGTTCGACATAGCACCTATGCTCCGCCGACGTATGCACATAACCCTCCCCGAGGTGGTAACAACGACACGACTGATGAGCTACAACGCCTCGGCAGAGATATATCTCAAGGTGGGCGAGCTGACATCGGAGCATAGGATTTTTGTGGCGGCACAGCTCACATCGAACACCCCTTGCGTGGTGCTCAGCGAGCAGATAGACAGCCGCACACTTGCCCCCGATGAGTGCGATATGGTGGGCTTCGTAACGACTTTCTCGGGATGTTACGCACGCATCAGAACATACGGCAAGGATAGCACCACACGTAACATCACTTTTGGCTCGCCCGGGCAGTACATACTGACGATACTCTCCCTGACATTGGGCGACTGCGACCAGATAGAGGTGGAGTTCTGTTACAGCTCGACCGTTTTCCGCAAGATTGAATACTCCGTAAAACGCAACCTCAAGGGTGCTCGACGCATAGGCTGGCTCAACAAGGACTATGCCCCCGAGATATACACCTTCCCGATGCGTAAGAGTATCCTCATAAAGGCGACACGCAAACATATGGAGAGCAGTATAGGACGTGGTGCAGGCGAGGTGGAGGCAGATGGCGAGCTGAAGCTCATCTCGGCATACGAGCCCTCGGCACAGCTCACCGCTTTAGCCAAGATTGTGGGCTCGCCTGCGGTGTGGCTGATGGAGGGTGCCCGCCGCCGCAATGTGGACCTCATAACCGACAGAGTGATACTCACACCGAGCGACACGCTCGGCTTTGTGGAGATAGATATACGCGGAGCCAAGGAGGGCGAGGAGCTATGATGCGGCTGACGATTGATGGTGTGGCGATACCATTGGAGGTGGGAGCCACACTCCCCGAGAATCTCTTTGCCTACGATGCTCGCCAGCTACGCGATATAGAGGGCGTGCGTCAGGGACGTGAACTCTCGCTCACCATACCCGCCTCGGCGGAGGCTGCCGCACTCTTTGGCTCGGCAGATGAGGCTCACCGAGAGCAGCGATTTAACGCCTCGGCACACGTGGCTGTGGTGGAGTACGACGCCCACGAGGTGATAAGTGGCGTGGTGCACCTTATCTCGACAGAGTATGACGCCCGACGACTCACAGCCTACACCCTGCGTATACGTGAGGGTGGTGGCGGATGGGCTGACCGTGCTGCCATAACCGACATAGAGGATAGTCGGGTGGCATATTCGGCACAGCTCGGTGGTGAGGCTATCGCGGCGAGCTGGGCAGAGGAGAGTGCTGTGAAGTTCCTCCCTGTGAAGAGCGACAGCTACGAGGCTGACACGCCCCACTCGGCACTCACGCCACGCGAGAAGATACTCTCGGTAGCCGACTATCACCCTTTCCTCTCGGTCGAGCAGATTGTAAGGGCGATATTTGAGCCGAGCGAGTACACCCTGCGTAGCCGCTGGTTGGAGAGCCCTTTAGCACGCTCGCTCCACATAAGCGGAGCATACTCCAAGCATAAGGCGAGCTCCGTAGCACGACTCAACGCCATAGCAGGCTTCGCCGCAGGACGTCGGGAGAGCATAACAGCCACAGCCAACGCCATAGGTATAGTCTTCGCCACACCTACGGTGGCACAAAATACGGTGGGTAACTTCGTTACCACGTGCAACGCCGAGGATGGCGAGGGACTCTACGACAATGCCCACACGCTCTCGTTCAGCGACGACGGCATAAGATTCACACCCTCGGTGGCGATGACCGTAGGCTTCGACCTGAAGCTGCGTTATACGACACCCTTCACGATAGCCTCGCAGAGCAGGTTGCGATGCTTCGACAGGGTGATGGTCGAGCCGACGTGCGACGTGAAGTTCGAGGTGGCAAACCCCTTCAGCGACGTGCGTGAGAAGATAGTCTCGGGCGTGGCTCACTCGCTCTACATCTTCGGATATGAGGGCGGACCACAGTACCGCTATCGCTGGGTGGTGGACTCGACACCTCTGTCGTGGCAGAGCATCACCTCTCGCCAGACGACACTCACCACACCCTCGGGCAGCACGCTCCGCTTGCAGGTGCAGCGAGCCGAGGATAGCCTCTGGCACGATATGGAGGCTGAGGAGTGGGGCATATATCAGGCTTATGTCGAGCAGATAAAGAGCATCGACGTGGAGGTGGAGATATCGACCGCACCCGAGGCTCTCTCGCCCGACAAGCCCAAGCTCTTCAACACGATGTACCTCTCGGGAGGCGAGCCCGGATGGGAGCTGACGCTTCACCCAGAGTGTCGACTGAAGCCCCGTTTCACCGCCTCGCCTGCCATAGGCTCCGAGCTGGATTTTAGCTCGGTGGCACGCCTCGGAGTGAAGCAGATAGAGCTGCTGAAGGCTGTGGCACAGATGTTTAACCTCGCCTTCTACACCGACGAGAAGCGTAAGGTGGTCTACGTCGAGCCCTACGATGAGCTCTATGGCTCGGAGGTGGTCGACCTGCGTGAGCGGATACTCCTTGACAGAGGCTTCAGCCGCAGCGACGCAGCACAGCAGGTGGGGCAGATACGACGACTTTCATACCTGAGCGAGGGCGGAGGAGCTGTCGCTCGCTACAACACGAAGCATAGCACAACGGTAGGCGTGTGGTCGACAAAGACACCGTCGCACATCGCTCGCCAAGGGGTGGAGCATAACCAAAATGGGTTGTTCTGTCCGACACTCACCACTACCGACGTGCTGCTGCGTGCCCCCTCGGCAGGCTTCCTCTCTGTGGGCGACCGCGATGGGGATAGCGTGGAGGATAACCGCATACGCATAGTGCGTTATGGGGGCTTGGTAGAGCTGCCCGAAGGTGAGAGTTGGGGATTTCCGGCAGCCGACAACCGCTACCCCTTTGCGGCATTCCACTACCCGCACTCGCTCGGCGAGCAGGAGGGAGCGGCTGTGGCAGGTGCGACAGTTGTGGCAGGAGGCGACGAGGGCTTCACGCTCTGCTTCGAGGATCGCGATGGCGAGCAGGGACTCCACCACTACTACCTCGCACGCTACGATGAGGAGGCACTCAGCGAGCGGATAACACTCGGCATACGACTCAGCGTCGAGGAGATGAGCTCAATGCTCTCGCCCGAGAGTAGGATGAGTGTGCTGTCGCTCTACCGCATAGCGGTGGGTGGCGAGAGTGTCATAGCCCGCATAGATGCTGTGGAGAGCTACGATGCCGAGCAGGGTGTAGCTGTGATACGCTTCCAACGCCTACTCAGGGATGAATAAAAGAAAACTTTTAACCGAAAAAAACCAAACAGAAGACAATGCAGACAAAAATCACTATCAGAAACGAGGCACAACGCTGCTACATCGACATCGAAGGCACAATAGGTGTGAGCGAGGAGTGCCAGTGGGAGAGTGCCGACAACCGAGTAGCCACCTTCGAGCGACTGCGTCAGGAGGTGAAACGCATAGCCGAGATTAATGCCGACGAGGTGATAGTCAACATCCGCTCGACCGGTGGCGACGTGAACGACGCACTGCTCATCTACGACGCACTGCGAGGTATAGATGCCCACATCACCACACGTTGCTATGGCTACACAGCCTCGGCAGCCACCATCATTGCCCAGGCGGCAGATGAGGGTGCACGTGAGCTCTCGGCAAACTCGCTCTACCTCATACACTCGGCTACCTGCTCGATAGATGGCAACTCGCACTCGCTCGCCTCACGTGCCGAGCTGTTGCGTAAGACCGACGAGCGATTGGCAGAGCTCTATGCTCTCCATAGCGGTGGCGATGCCGAGTTCTACGCCACGCTGATGGCAGAGAACCAGGGCGAGGGCCGCTGGCTCACAGCCGAGGAGGCTATCGAGGCAGGATTGGCTGATGCCATAATCGACGATGAGGCTGAGGGCGACATCGCTGCCGAGAGTGTCGAGAGTGTCGAGCAGACCACCGAGGAGGAGGCTGAAGAGCCGATGCCACAAAACGTCGCAAAAAATGAGAAAAAGGGCAAGAGGGGTGGCAGAACCATCGCCGGAGGTATCATCCACTACCTGCTCAAGCGATTGGCTTACCGTATAGAGGAGTGGTTGGATAACCTACGCGAGAAGCGAGCAGCCAAGCGAGCCGAGAAGGAGCAAGCCGAGCAAGAGCCTGCGACAGAGCCCGACGAGGGCACAGCCGCAGAGCCCCACGAAGCACCCAAGCAGCGTCGCCGCACACGTCGCAAGAGGGCAGAGAAGGTCAACACCGAGGAGTCGGCAGAGCAGAGCACCCAGACATCGGAACAGCCCTCCCACGACACCGCCGAAGCGACCGAGGCAACCGATACTGCTGACACCGCCGAGAAGGAGACCGCAGCCGAGAAGGGCTCTATGCCCCAGGCATCGGTCATCCCCTCGACAGCGAGCGTCATCACCCTGCGTCAGCGACAGAGCCGCTACAAGCGTACTGCGGTAAAGGATTGCGAAGACCCGGCAATGGCGTCGGTTACAGCCTTGGCTAACGATAAGGCGTACGAGGAGGATGCCCGCCAGATGAGTCAGCGATAGGCTCGCTGCAGCTCCGAAGAGAAAGAGCCCCAACACTCAACAATATTCACAAACCAAAAAACTTTTTTAGACTATGTCAAGTATTATTCAGAACCCAAAGACCTACACACATCACGAATTGGAGAACATCTTTTTCCGCCCTATGCTCAGCGGTAAGTCGGCTGAGGAGCTGGGTATCCGCGTTCTCTACAATATGCCTATGCCGACAACAGTACAGCTTCTCGACAAGCCCGAGGATGTGCTTGTGCCGATGGATGGTGCCACATCGTGGAAGGGCGGCAAGCGAAGCGTGCTCTACCAGAAGACCATACCTATGACACGCGTCAAGGCGGAGAATGCCTTTGCCGCAAGCGACTACTTCTCGACAGTATTCGAGCTCATCGCATCGTCGAGCGGCGTGAATATGGAGGATTTGACAGGCACCGAGTTAGAGGCTGCCGAGACCGAGCTCTTCCGTAAGGCTATCGCGGCTTCAATCTCTATGGGATTGTGGTTGGGCGACACGTCGGGCAGCTACAATAGTGGCTACACAGCCTTCGACGGTATCCTCAAGCTCATCACCGAGCGTTCAGCCGATGAGTTGAACGAGAAGGCTACCGACCTCAGCACACAGCTCGAGCAGAAGAGTGTGGTGGAGCTCTTCGACCAGATTATCGAGGCTGCATCGCCACGTATGCGTGGTTTGTATGGCGAGGGACAGACCGCTCTGTTCGTATCATCGGGCATCTACCGCCTCTACGAGAAGTGGCTCGACGAGAACCACTCGGCAGCAGCCTACACCGACATACAGACAGGTCGCCAGACGCTGATGTATCACGGATTTCCTCTCGTGGAGGTCAACCTCGAGCCAGCATTGAGCTCATCGACATTCACCAAGGAGTTCATCATCTTCACCGACCGTCGTAACATCGTGCTTGCGGTCAACACCGCCGACACCCCAGGCTCCGAGGTGAGAATGTGGTACAACCCCGATGAGATGGAGAACCGCCAGCGTGCTGTATTCTCTATCGGCGTGGAGCTCCTCGATGACGCTCTGACATCGGTATATATCGACGAGCAGTAACCGACGAAGCTATGACCGAAAATATCTCATATAAGCCCGTAGGAGGCATCACGCGTGCCCTGCTCTATGCTGTTGGGGAGTGCTCGACTTTGGAGGAGGTGCTCGCCACAGAGCCTACGGAGGTGCTGCTCAAGGAGTCGGCATCGCACTACGAGGAGAAGTTTTCGGTGGAGTGTGGCAGGGTGGGTGTGCATCACACACTCACCCTTGTGGCAGCGGTAGAGAGTGCCGCAGCGTGGCTCGACGAGGAGTTTCAGCGTACAACGGCAGCCGAAGGTGTGGTGGCACGCATCAGCCTCGCCTCGGGTGAGGAGCTTGTCGTGGGGTGGTGTGAGAGGCTGCGTGAGGAGGCGGCACTACGCACCTCGTCGCTCTGCTACTCGACATTCTCTTCTGCCCGCGAGCAGGGCGAGGTGAGCCTCACGCTGGAGGGACGCTCCGTAGCGAGTGCCCGCCACAACCCCCACTCCACGATAGTAACCATTAACTAATTGAGCAACAGACCTATGGAAAAGAGAAATTCAACAAACCACATATCGGTGGGCAACCGCTCGCCAGAGCCACTCTTCGCCCTCTCGAGTAAGGTGGTCAGCAGCGATAAGTTTTGGCGTTGGGGCGAGGATAATATGCTGCCCTACGTGCTCTCGCTGATGTCGCGTCGCTCGACAACACACCGCCGCATAATAAACGACAAAGCCGACTACATAGCCGGCAAAGGTTTCTCGTGCGATGAGCGTGAGCCGCTGCTCAGAGCCCTCATCGACCAAGCCAATGGCGACGGGGACAGCCTCCGCACGGTGCTCTTCCGTCTGGCTTTCGACAAGGCGTTGATGGGCAATGCCTTCGTGGAGGTGGTAACCGATGAGAAGCACTCGCTGCTCTCGCTCTACCATCAGGATGCGTCGCTATGTCGTGTGGCACGCGACAAGCAACACATCATACTCCACCACGATTGGCGGTCGTACCGCTCATCGGAGGCTCGCACGCTGCCCCTCTACCCTGCCTTTGAGCGACAGGAGGATGGCTCGCTGCGTTCGATAGTCCACTACAAGGATTATGAGCCTATGTTCAACCACTATGGCGTGCCGAAGTACATCGCCGGAATGGGTGTCTCGGCAATAGCCTACAAGACCGATAAGTGGAACATAGCCCGATTAGAAAACTCGTTCAAGCTCTCGGGAGTGATGATGATTGACGCCACAGCCTCGGATGAGGAGGCGGAACAGATTTCGCGTCGTGCCCAGGAGCACTTTGCAGGTAACCCGGGAGCGGTGATGTTTGTCGTACGCGATGGCAAGGGCGAGGATAACACCCGTTTCATACCCATCGACTCGCACAACGATGGCGACTGGAGCTCGCTCCACGACCAGGCGACGAGCGATATGGTCATTGCCCATTCGTGGTTCCGCTCGCTCAGCGGCTTGGACTACGCCTCGGGATTTAACTCCGAGCGTATCTTGCACGAGTATGAGGTGGCACTCAACACTGTCATCCTCGCCGAGCAAGCCGAGCTGCTCACGCCGATACGCTCCATCATAGCCTCGACGCTGGGTGTCAACACCTCGTCGCTCGAGATTATCAACCGCCCACCGACACGCTCGAAGCCTATCTATATGAGGGTGTGGGAGGCTCGCAAAGCCGACGGATTGGAGTACGACGAGAAGGATGAGAGCCAGCAGATGTTCCTCTCGGAGATAACGAAGTACAACGTAACGAAGATTAACTAAACGAGAAAGAGTATGTATAGTTTCATAACACCCGCCTATGTGATTTCGACAGCCTTCACCGATGGCGAATATGTCTCGGCGGAGGTGGTAACGCAGGGCGACATAGATGCTGCCATCGAGCGGTGGATAGTGCCTGTGGTGGGGCGTGAGCTGCTCGCCCGTGCAGCCCAGCCCGAGTATCAGACGCTCTTCAGCGAGCTGCTGATGCCTGCCGCCGCCACCGCTGTGAGGCTCGAAGTGCAGCCACGTCTCAACATCTCCACCACGCAGCACGGAGCACGTGTTGTGGTGGGTGAGCGTAACGTCGCTGCCGACCTGTCGCTCCGCTCGGAGCTTATGCTCTCGCTACGCACCCTGTTACGCACCCAGCTCTTAGCCCTGACCGACCACTTAGAGCTTAATGCCGAGCAATATCCCGAGTACCACCCTCGCGAGAATGTGCTCCACAAAGTCGCCGTGTATGGGGGCTTTGTACAGGTATTGTAGCGGCATAGCCTCGAGTATTGTGGCTCTCTTCGCCCCACTTACACCTTTGGTGTGGTCGGTTGTGGGGTTTATCCTCTTCGACTTCCTCACAGGCGTGTGGGCTTCGCTCGCCGAGCAGCGTCGGGAGGGTAAGCGATGGGCGTTGGAGAGCCGCTTGGCGTGGCACACGATAGAGAAGATGGGCTTTGCCACCACGACACTCGCTATGACCTTTGTCATCGAGATAGTGATACTGCAGTCGCCCACCTACGAGATGACACGCCTCCTGGCAGGCTTTATCTGTGGTGTCGAGCTGTGGTCGTTCGTAGAGAATGCGTGCCGCATATCCTCCTCGCCGCTGCTACGCCACATACGTAAGATTGTAAGCAAAGAATTTAACCGAAGGATAAACGATGAGTAGAGGATTGGATAACAACAACCCGGGCAACATACGTCGCTCGAAGGTCAACTACAAGGGGGAGCTGCACCCCTCAAACGATGCAGCCTTCAAGCAGTTCACCTCTATCGAGTGGGGCTACCGTGCGATGTTCATCCTGCTGGATGTCTACCAGCGAAAGTATGGGCTCAACACCCTGCGAGGTATGATATCGCGTTATGCTCCGCCTGTGGAGAATGCGACCGACGCCTATGTGCACGCTGTGAGCGATATGACGGGCATCTATCCCGACGAGATTATCGACACCCGCGATGAGAGCACTATGGTGCCTATGGTGGCGGCTATGTCGAGGGTAGAGAACGGTGTGGCAGCATCGCTCGCCGACGTGAGACGAGGCTGGGCACTGACCGGTTTTGATGTCTAAGGCGAGAAGTAAAAAAGAAGTAAAAAATATTTCACTTGCGGAGCAATAATCTCCCTGCGTGGTGCGTTTGGTAGTTAAACAGACAAAAAAATGTATTGCCTATGGGAGAAGTAGACGACTTGATGGGTTCTCCTCACCCCGATGAGGAAGATTTGTTTCTGAGTGAAGTAGTCTGCGGCGAGCACGAGTTGCTGTTCCTGGATTCCTACTTGCAGGATTTGTTCCGCAGCTGCGAATAAAGTAGGGTTAGTTGTTTAGTGTAAGAGAAAGGGTTGTCTACCGTTATGGCGACAACCCTTTCGTATTTTTCTGCCCTCCTGTTAATAGAAGAGTGAGCGGTCGCCGAAGAGTGGCATACCGAAGTTAAACGAGAGGTAGCTGTTGTTCCACGAGTCGAAGTTATATTTCGTGAAAGCCAAGCTCACCGAGCCTATGCGGGTGTTGTAGATGAGCGAGAAGTCAGCCATATATCGCATATAGTCGTACACCCTCAGGTCGCTCAGCATAGCATAGACGCCTGCACGCAGGTAGACGTTCTTGCCGAAGTTGATGGTAGGCATAACACCTGCCGCTAAGTAGCGTTTGGCGTAGAACTCCGGAACGAAGAGCATCTTCGAGTGAGGTGTGGGGGCGAAGTGGGGCGAGGTGAGCACATCTGCCATCGTATTGCCGAAGTGGGGATGGGTGGTGGCAACAGCCTCGACCTGATAACCCACAGTAAGCCACTTGGCTACCCAGCCCTTGGGGTAGTGCTCCCAGCGTGCCTTGGCTCCTACCCACGAGCGTGTGGCGTGGGAGAATGTATCCGCGGCGGTATGCTCGTAGCGGTCGCGACCTGTTATGGCGATAGCCGAGAGTTGCAGGCGAGCACCCGACGTAGGGTATATCACGCGGTCGAGTGATGACCGCTCAAATCCCACCTTGAGTGCGGCGAAGCGGAAGCGGTCGTGGGTGTGGGTAGCACCCGGCTCATCGAAAGGAGCCTCGTATGAGTAGAAGTTATATCCTGTGTTGACACGCACCTCCAACGTGCTCTTACGCGTGGTAGCCACACCAAAAGCTCCCGTGGCGAAGAGCTCCAACTGACGTGCGTCGATAGAGGAGAAGGCAGGTGTGAGGTTGCCGAAGGAGCCACGCAGGGTAGATTGGCGGTTGAAGTTGAGGGCATAGTCGATATAGAGCGGGGTACGTTTGAGGAATACGGTGCGACCACCCAGACGTATGAGCGAGGTCGTCGGACCGAAGAGCAGGTCTACGTAGGCACTCTGGGCTGTGCGTCCCACGTCGAAGTAGTTGAAGCCTATGTATATCTGGTTGAAGGCTGTCGACGAGAGGTTACCGCCCAACGAGTAACGTACAGCGGGCTTCTTCTTGAACGAGAAGGTAATCATAAGCTCCTCCGCACTCTTGTCGCCACTCTTTATGCTGCTGCGGCCCTGAAGTGTGTCGCGGCTCACGCGAGGAAAGACATTTGACGTGAAGTCGCCCGTAGCCATCAGCGAGAGGTACATATCTTTAGCCTCGCCAAGCGACACAGCCTCGTCGCTGCCACTTCGCTTGCCTCGCATATCCATCTGCAGGAAGGTCTCGGCATAGAGTCGCTGACGCTCACTCAACCCCTCTAACTCGGCTATGCGGTAATGTAGCTTGGGCAGCGACTCTCTCCACGCCTCACGACGCTGAGCCATCTCCTCTGCACTACGCTCCGTACCCACCAAGCGACGTATCTCGTCGATGCGGGCTATGGTCTCGACGTAGCCCATCTGCATAATCTTGTCGCCTGACGAGAAGTCCAGCACACCGACATCGACGCTGCGGCCCAGCAGTATGCTCTTACCCTCGGGCAGGGTGTAGTCTGTGGGGCGTGTAACGAGCGACATCACCTGTTTCTGTATGGGCGAGTCGTAACGCGAAGGCTCGGTGTTGGCGGTGCACTGCACGCCTATGAGCACGTCGGGCGAGAACTCCTCCTCCAGCGGTTGCCAGGGGAAGTTGTTGTAGCATCCGCCATCGGTCAGCACTCTGCCCTGGTCGTCGGTTACGGGGCTGAAGGCTATGGGGTAGGACATCGAGGCACGCACCGCAAAGGGGAGGTCGCCATCGGAGAATACCACCGCCTCGTGAGCATTCATATCTGTCGCCACACAGCGGAAGGGCACCATCAGACGGTCGAAGTCGCCCTCGCACGCCACACTTGCTGCCGAGAGCAGCTCCAAAAGGGCGAAGTCGACACTCGCCGAGTTGATGAAGCCTCGTGGCAGGGTGAAGTCTACGGAGCTCTTGCCTGCCAGCGTATCACGCTTCACCTCGGCATATACCGAGAGCATCGAGGGGATGTCGGCTCGCTCGTTGTAGTGGAAGCGGTAGCGAGGCTCTATCTCGCCCGAGAGCCACTGCATGATAGCCCCCGAGTTGACTATCTCTGCCATCTCGTCGGCAGAGTAACCCGCAGCATAGAGGGCAGCTATGATAGCTCCCATAGATGTTCCCGAGACGTAGTCGATAGGTATGTTGTGCTCCTCCAGAGCCTTGATGACACCCACGTGGTACAAGCCACGTGCTCCGCCACCACCCATCACAAGTCCCACCTTTCCGTATATGGGCTGTGCATAGCTCTGTCGGGACTCTGCTTGTGGCTGCTCACCCTGTGCCAACGCCGAAGGGGGCAAAATGAGTGCTCCTAAAAGGAGGGAGAGTATAAATAGTCGAAAAATAGCAGTCTGTTTCATATTTTTTTCGTAACTTTGTACGTTATATTTACTAACGACAAAAATATCGAAAATAATATAAAAGTCAAAATCTATGATTAATAAGATTGAAGAGTTGCTCAAAACAGTCCAGGAGGCAGCACCCAAGAGTGCCGCCGAGGTGGAGGAGTTGCGTATCCGCATACTTGGTAAGAAGGGTGAGTTGAATGCCCTGATGGAGCAGTTTAAGAGCGTGCCTGCCGAGCAGAAACGTGAGTTGGGACAGAAGATTAACCTGCTGAAGCAGACCGCCCAGGAGCGTATCAACGCCCTGAAGGAGGAGCTCTCGGCAGCTGCTGCCACCTCGGCAGAGAAGGTGGGCGATATGACACGCCCTGCGGCAGCATCGGCTGATGGCACACGCCACCCTATCTCGATTGTGAAGAATCAGATTGTGGAGATTTTCTCTCGCTTAGGTTACACCGTAGCCGAGGGCCCCGAGATTGAGGATGACTGGCACGTCTTTTCGGCTCTGAACTTCCCTCTCTCGCACCCTGCACGCGATATGCAGGATACATTCTTCGTGGAGAAGCAGTCGAACGAGCCTAACGTGAAGGATTTGTTGCTGCGTACCCACACCTCATCTATCCAGGTGCGTGCTATGGAGCATCAGAAGCCACCTATCCGCATCGTCTGCCCGGGTCGTGTGTTCCGTAACGAGGCTATCTCGTATCGTGCACACTGCATCTTCCACCAGGTCGAGGGCTTGTTCATCGACGAGGGTGTGTCGTTTGCCGATATGAAGCAGTCGATACTCTACTTCGCCAAGGAGCTCTTCGGCGAGACTGCGACCATACGTATGCGTCCTTCGTACTTCCCATTCACCGAGCCATCGGCTGAGGTCGATGTGTCGTGCAACCTCTGCGGCGGCAAGGGCTGTAACGTCTGCAAGGGTACAGGCTGGCTGGAGATTATGGGCTGCGGTATGGTAGACCCTAACGTATTGGAGGCGAGCGGCATTGACTCGAAGAAGTATTCGGGCTTTGCGTTTGGTATGGGAGTTGAGCGTATCGCTATGTTGAAGTATGGAGTGAAGGACTTGAGACTCTACTTCGAGAACGACGTACGTTTCCTCCACCAGTTCGACGATGCTTTGTAGGACTGAAAGGTAAAAGGTTCTTAATTGCGACTTTAATAACCCTTAATAACCTTTAATATCCCTTAAAATAGTATAAATTTTTGAATTGTGTAGCGAAATACCTTCTTGTAGCTGTGGCTGCTCTCTTGTCGGTGGGCGAGGTGGCGGCACAACGCTCGTTGCCCATAACACGCCATAAGGCGGGAGGTATTGTTCGCAATGATACGATAGTTATTGCTCGCGACACCACGTCGGAGCGATACCGCTATGTCGAGGCACTCAAGCTGCTGCACATCTCTCGCGATACGGTGCGAGGCTATGCCCTGCTGCGTGAGATGATTGCCAGCGACTCATCCTATGCTCCGGCACACCACTCTTTGGCGACGAGTGCTATGCGACACAACCCTGCGATGGCTCTGCGACACGCCGAGAGTGCCTACCGTAGCGACACCACGTCGCTCTGGTATGCCAAGAGCTATGGCGAGGCGTTGATGCAGAACAGGATGATGGAGCAAGCCATAGAGCAATACCGCCGCATAGTGGAGCTCGAGCCCAAGAACCCCGAGAACTACTACATCCTGGCGTGGCTGCTCTCACGGGAGGGCAGATATGACGAGGGCATAGAGCTCATCGCCACTTCGGAGACGCTCTTTGGGCGTATAGATGCCCTTGCCGAGCTGAAGCTCTTTATGCTCTACCGCACAGGACAGACGCTGCTTGCCGAGCGTGAGGCACGTATGGCATACGAGGCAAACCCCTCGGAGGATAATATGGAACGCCTCGGCGAGATGTATGCCGCCAACAAGAAGGACTCGTTGGCGGAGCAGCTCTACATAGAGGCTGTGCGACGCGATTCGCTTTCGGCGAGAAACCTGCTGCGTCTGGGCGAATACTACTACCAGCGTAAGCAGATGACACCCTATATGAAGGTTATGGTGCAGATTATTGCCCTGCCCGATTGGGACTTCGACATGAAGTATAAGGCGGTGAAGACGTTGGTCGATGACCGCCAGATGTACAACGCCTATGTCTTTGACATAGCACAGATGATACTCTCGCTCTACAAGCAGTATCCCGAGAAGCCCGAGGCATTGGATTTGTTGGGCTCGCACTACATCTATATGAGCGACATAGAGTCGTGCCTTACGCTCTACAAACGCCACCTGACGGATGAGCCACCACGCGAGGAGTACTACATTGCGGTGATAGATATCCACAACTACCTCGAGCAGTATGACTCTGTGGCACACTACACCCAGCGGGCACTCGACATCTTCCCCACGTCGCCCACACTCCACCTCCATCGTGGTGCTACACAGCAGATTAAGGGCGACCTTATGGGATGTATACGCAGCTTCGAGCGTGCCGAGCAGATGGCTACCAACGATACACTGCGAGGCGAGATTCTCGGCTACATAGGCGACGTGTATCACTCCATACGTGAGCGACGTGAGGCTTTAGACAGGGCGGGAGTGCGTCGCGACACATCGCGTTACCCCGTCAGGATGAGTGCTGCGAAGGCAAGGCAGAGGAGCTATATGTACTACGAAAAAGCCCTTTTGTACTATTACGACAATGCGGCGGTGCTCAACAACTACGCCTACTTCCTCTCGCTCGAGGGCTCACAGCTGGAGCGAGCCGAGCAGATGGCGAGCCGAGCTGTCGAGCTTGACCGCAACGCCTCAAACCTCGACACCTACGCCTGGATACTTCACCTCAGAGGTGAGCACGCCGAGGCACAACGTCTTATGCGTCAGGCGTTGGCGTTGGACGAGGGCGAGAGTGCCGACCTGCAGATGCACTATGGCGACATACTCTATGCGTTGGAGAACTACGCCTTGGCGAAGAGCTATTGGCAGCGTGCGTTGCAGTATGGTGCCGAGCGTGAGGCGGTGGAGTTCCGCTTAGGACTTTTAGAGCGGGATGTGAAACCCAAGATGCAATATAATACAGAGCGATAGATGACGATGGTACGACGACTCAAGATAGTATGTGTCGCATTGGTGGTGGCTGCGATAGCCCTCGCCACACCCTGCTATGCCCAGAGCACGAAGGAGATAGAGGCACAAAAGAAGAAGATTGAGCAGTTGGAGAGCCAGATAGCTCAACGCGATAGGGAGATAGCCAAGATACAGAAGGATAAACGCTCGAAGAACACCCGTGTGCAGCAGATGTCGCGTCAGATAAGCGACCGCGAGCGACTGCTCCGACAGACCGAGCAGCAGATGCTTTCGTTGCAGAGCGAGATAAAGTCGAAAAACCGCCTTATAGACTCGTTGGACGGTGTCGTGGCACGTGAGCGAGAGCTCTATGCCGAGATGGTGCGTGAGGCATATCGCAACTACCGCCAGAACAACTATGCCCTCTACCTGCTGGCGTCGACCAACTTTGTCGATGCGGCACGACGCATAGCCAACATACGCTCGGTGGCAGAGGTGCGTAAGGCACGCATACGCCTCATAGACTCGCTGTCGGATAAGGTGTTACGCGAGCGGGCAGCCCTGAATGACAAACGTGCCGACTTGGAGGCGACACGCCGCAAGACCGAGCAACATCGCGACCGACTGAAGGGCGATGTGGCGGCGGTGCAGCGAGAGATAAAGAAGCTCACAGCCGACGAGCGACGCTCGCTCAGGGAGAAGGTCGAGGCGGAGGAGAACTTAGATGCTGCTGTGGCGGCACTGCGTAAGATGACCAAGGGTAATACGGCAGGTGCTTCGTTCTCGGCGAAGACCACAGGTCTGACGCTCCCTGTCGTGGGTGGCACGGTGCGTGAGTATAAGAAGAATATGGCAGAGATAGTGGGTAAGAAGGGTAGCCGCGTGAGGTCGATATACGAGGGTAAGGTGATAGACATACGCCAGAATAAGGTTACGGGAATGTGGGATGTCTTCATCGCCCACGGTGATTATATAACCTCCTACTCCAACCTCGCCGACGTGAAGGTCAAGGTGAAGGATGTGGTTGTCGAGAAGCAGACCATAGGCACGATAGGTGCTGCCATCAACATCACCTCGGCACAGATAGAGTATAGAATGGTCTTCGGCATATATGCCCCCAACCCCAAGCAGGTGTTGAAAGCCTCGGACTGCTTCAAACGTAAATAGACTATGGTACGATACTACAACGACTCGACAACATTTCGCCTCCCCGAGAAACGTCGCACAGCGGCGTGGTTAGCACGCGTAGCCGAGGCTGAGGGCTACACGTTGGGCGACGTGAACTACATCTTCTGCTCGTCGGAGCGACACTTGGAGATAAACAAGGAGTTTCTCCACCACGACTACTACACCGATATCATCACCTTCGATTACAGCGACCGTAAGGGCACACGTGTGGTGGCAGGCGACGTGTTTATCGACGTGGAGACGGTGCGAGATAACGCCCGCATCTATGGCACACGTTTTCGCGATGAGATGCGACGTGTGGTGGTGCACGGTGTGCTTCACCTGTGCGGACAGAGGGACAAGAGCCCCTCAGCCGAGAAGATGATGCACCGCAAGGAGGATAAATATCTGGCTCTGTTTTAGATAACGAAGCAACCCTTTCAGCAGCCCAGAACCCAGCAACCCGAACAACCCATTAACCGCCCCTTCACCCTTAATTTTGAATTCTATGAAATTTCTCATTATCGAGGATGAGACCGCTGCTGCGGTAAACCTCAAGGCAATATTGCGTAAGGTAGCTCCCGAGGCGGAGGTGATAGATGTGTTGGAGAGTGTCGAGGAGAGTGTCGAGTTCTTCAGCGAGAGCACACATCCGCAGCCCGACCTTATATTTATGGATATACACTTAGCCGATGGCGAGTCGTTCAAGATTATGGATAAGGTGCAGGTCGATGCCCCCATAGTCTTCACCACAGCCTACGACGAGTATGCCATCAAAGCCTTCAAGGTCAACTCCATAGACTACATCCTCAAGCCTATCAAGGAGGAGGAGATACGTTTTGCGTTGGAGAAGTTCTCACGCCTCACATCTACCGAGGAGCAGACCTACCGCACCAAGGTGGAGCAGCTCGTCGAGCAGAAACGTGAGGAGCGGGAGCGTGTCTTCCTCATCCACCACAAGGATAAGCTCATACCGCTGGCAATAGAGCAGGTGGCATTCTTCTACACCTCTAATGAGCGTGTTACTGCTACCACCTTCGATGGTCAGTGTTTCCCGATAGACCGCACTCTGGAGCAGTTGCAGGCGTCGCTCCCTGCGTCGGAGTTCTTCCGTGCCAACCGCCAGTTTATCATCGCACGCGAGGCGGTGAAGGATATAGCCATCTGGTTTGGCTCGCGTTTGGCTCTCAACCTCAAGGTCGAGACACCCGAGAAAATCATCATCAGCAAGGCTCGTGTGCCCGAGTTCAAACAGTGGCTTACGGTGATTCAACCCGCCAATTAGTCGTTTCACCCCCAATATGTGGCGTTTGACCGATTTTATGTACGAATAAACCATTTTGTTATATATATTTGTAGCGGAGTATTAGTTGGTTAATGAAAATTATGGGTTGCCTTCTGCCCTTCAGGAGGCAAAAAAACTCAAAATCCGTTTTAGGATAGAGTCCCACCTCACCATTATGGGGTAATAATGGATTTAGGTTGTTTTTCGGGGGGAGCCAGACTTTGTTTGGCTCCCTGTTTTTTTGTGTAAAGGGGGGGGCGACACGCGATTTTGAGAAAGGGCGGCAGACGATTTTGAGAAAGGGTGGCAGACGATTTTGAGAAAGGGCGGCACGCGATTTTGTGCAGACGATACAGAGTTGTACGAAGGAGGATGACTCCCTCTTTTTTTGTGTGTCTTAAGCCGAGAACGATTTTTTTGGGTGTGATTTAGGTTAGTTGACACCCCTTTTTGGGCGTTTCACCCTGCCTGAGGGAGCGAGGCAAATATATTTGACTATCTTTGCCCGCGAAAAAAATCGTTACGCAGAAAAGATTTTTTTGACAATCGCGAAAATAAACAAAAGATTTCAGGATAATGAGAAAGTTATTTTTGACACTCCTCTTCGCTGTGATGGCTGTCGTATCGTATGCTCAGAAGGTTGAACTTACTGTTGTCGATGCCGCTACGAAGGAGGGTGTAGCAGGTGCGGTGGTAGACCTCACCGAGGTCGACAAGGCAGAGAACTCCAAGCAGGCTATCTCGGCTTATGCTGGTAAGACGACGCTTCAGGGTGTGAAGAACGGCACCTATACGCTGACAATCCAATTCATCGGCTATGAGACCCTCAGCCAGGAGGTAACCATCTCGGGCAAGAGCCGCCAGCTGGGTACTTTTGAGCTCAAGGAGGAGGCAACCAAGCTCGAGACAGTAACGCTCGAGGTGCAGGCTATACGTGCCTCGACCAAGGGCGACACAATAAGCTACAACGCCTCGTCGTTCAAGGTGGCGAGCGATGCCGACGTCGAGGGATTGTTGAAGAAGATGCCCGGTATCACCGTTACCAACGGTACGGTGGAGGCTCAGGGCGAGACCATCAAGAAGGTTTTTGTCGATGGCAAGGAGTTCTTCGGCGAGGATGTCTCGACAGCTCTCAACTCGCTCCCTGCCGAGACGGTGAAGAGCGTTGAGGTATTCAACAAGCTCTCGGATAATGCCGAGTTCTCGGGTATGGACGATGGCGAGGGCTATAAGGCTATCAACATCGTAACCCACGAGACGATGCGTCAGGGTGTCTTCGGTAAGCTCTATGCCGGCTATGGCTATCAGCCCGAGACCGACGACATCACCTCGCACCATAAATATAATATAGGTGGTAACGTCAACTACTTCAACGGCACAAGCCGTCTGTCGGTCATCGGTATGTTGAACAACATCAACCAGCAGAACTTCTCGTTTGAGGATATCGTGGGTGTGAATGGCGGTCAGATGGGACGAGGCAGCGGTATGGGCGGACTGATGGTACGTCCACAGAATGGCGTAGCAAACGTAGGCTCTCTCGGCTTGAACTATACCAAGTCGTGGGGTAAGGATGATAAGGTTAAGTTGCAGGGTAGCTACTTCTTCAATGAGACCGCTACCGAGAACCTCTCGGAGCTCACCAAGTGGTACGAGGCACCTCTCGAGTATCTCGGCACACTCGAGGAGCGTGGCACGAGCGACAACTCTAACAACAACCACCGTCTCAACCTGCGTTTCGACTGGCGTATAAGCCGCACACAGTCTTTGATGTCGCGTACCTCGCTCTCGTTCCAGGACTTCAACCGCTTTACTACAACCGAGGGTACGCAGATTGGCGAGTCGCTCTACAACATCATCAATAGCGGCAACCGCGGAGGCAGCGATGGTCTGCGTTTCAACGAGTTCCTGCAGTATCGTATCCTGCTCGGTAAGCCTGGTCGTCTGCTCACCGTCGACGGTCGTGTGAACTATCGTGGTCGCGAGGGCGACTACCGCTCACACTCTGTAGCAGAGACACTGCCTACATTCGACGATGCCGGCGAGGTTACGGGCTACGAGCCTCTGATGCGTTATATCTCTACCGACAGCGACTCACGCGATCTGAATCTCGCAGCGTCGATGACCTATGCCGAGCCATTGTCAAAGGTGTCGGCTATCACCTTCCGCTATTCGTGGAACTACAACGACCAGAAGAGCGACAAGCAGACGATGAACTTCGGTGCCGACGAGTCATACACCAATGGCGAGATAGATGAGCAGCTCTCGAGCAACATCGTGTCGGGCTACCACAAGCATAACTTCGGACCTGGCTTCCGTTACAGCAAGGAGCGTAACACCTTCATCTTCAACGTCAACTACCAGTACTCGACACTCAACGGTAAGTTCATCACACCGAAGGCTGACCCTATAAAGCGTGATTTCAACGACTTCACATACTTTATGATGGGTAACTTCAACATCACCAAGGAGCACTCTATACGTATGTTCGTGTCGTCGTATACCGAGAATCCCGATGTGGATGACCTGCAGGAGATACTCGACATACGCGATATGCAGAATGTATCACGCGGTAATGGCGATTTGAACCCTTCGTACTCTCACCGCATCAACTTCCACTACAACTACACCAACCTCACTAAGGGACGTACTTTTATGTGGATGTTCTCGTTCCAGAGCACGCAGGACTATATCACCTCGGATATCTATACCGGTAGCCACATACCCCAGGATGTCATCACCGAGTTAGGTAGCACCCCTACGCAGTACTCTACCTTCCGCAATGCCGATGGCTTCCTGAGCTTGCGTACCCACATCTCGTATGGTATGCCTATCAACCCTATCAAGTGTAACCTGAACGTTATGGCAGGTGTGAACTACAACAAGGCACCATCGTATATCAATAGCGAGAAGAATATGGCATCCAACGTGGGCTACGACGCACGCGTGGTGCTGGGTAGTAACATATCGGAGAATATCGACTTCACCCTCTCGTGGAACGGTACATATAGCCAGGCGGACAACTCGCTGGCTACCCGTAGCGGCAAGAACGAGTATTTCAACCACTCGGCAAATGGCTCGTTGAAGGCAGTATTCTGGAAGGGCATAACCTTCACCGCAAGTGCTACATATGTGCAGAATATAGGCTACACCAACGACTATAACGACCAATATACGCTCTGCAACGCCTATATCGGTAAGAAACTCTTCAAGAATAACCTTGGCGAGGTTATGGTCGGTGTGAACGACATCTTCGACCAAAACACCTCGTTTGCACGTACCACAGGTTCGGGCTTCACGCAGAACTCTTGGAATAGTGTCATCGGACGTTATTTCACCGTTCAGTTCAACTACAACCTGCGTGTCTTCGGCAAGAAGGGCTCACGCGAGATAACCGACTACGAGGGTATGGCACCTATGGGTGGCGGTCGTGGTCGTGGCGGAATGCACGGTGGTATGGGACCACGATTCTAAGCAATGAGTAATTAGCAATTAGTAAAGAGCAATTGTGCGGGAAAACCTAAAATGGCTTTCCCGCATTTTTTATGGCAGTAGACGAGCAGGTGCATACTGTGCATGTATGCTCCCTAATTTTTGGCAATCTTTGTCTAATTTTCTTCGCCTAACCACAAAAAAATAACCCTCAGGGAAAATCCCTAAGGGTTATTTTTGTCATTGGCTGTTGCCTTTGACAAAAAACCGAGGTTCTTCGGAGGTATTCGACACGAGACGAGCACCGCCCCTGTCTTAGTAACCCTGACCATCATCTTGACGCTCATTTGTTGGGCTACAACCTACCGATTTCCTCTACCAACCTAAAACTACTAACCTAAATGAACCTTAAAACTTCGTTGCAAAGATAAGGGCATTTTTTATTCCGTGCAAGAGTTTTTCAAAAAAATTACTATCTTTTTAATAAAATTTAATATTTAGTTAACATTGGAGGTGTTTTCGAGGGTGATTAACGTGTGATGAGTGATAATAACGCTTACTGCTGTATGAGTTTTTTGTTGAGGCGACAAAGTCTTTTAATAGCCGTTATCAACTCCTGAAAGTAGAGAGTATAGAGAAATTTAAGTTTTAGTGAGACTTTTCACTTACATTGTTATAACAATGTTAATATTTCAGAAGCTTCATTGCTGTACTCCCTATATTCACAAAAAACTCCCTAAATTCCTTATTTCGTGGAACTTAGGGAGTGATAAGACCTTTTTTGGTGTTGGGCTTAATCTTCTCTTACAGCTCGGCTATCATTCGCTCGGCGACCTCGCGGTAGTATCGCTCGACCATAGCATCTGTTGCCACAGCCGGAGTACCCTCGTCGGAGCCCTCCATAATGCCCTGGATGATAGGTATCTCGCCTAAGAATGGCACGCCCACCTCTTTGGCATAACGCTCCGCTCCACCGCGTCCGAAGATATAATATTTGTTCTCGGGAAGCTCCTTTGGTGTGAACCACGCCATATTCTCTACCACGCCCAGCACCTTCACGCCGACCTGCTCGTGGCGGAACATCTCGACACCTCGCACAACATCTGCCACAGCAACCTGCTGGGGTGTCGACACGATGACAGCTCCGTCGAGCGTTATCTCCGAGAGCAGCGTCAGATGTATATCGCCCGTGCCCGGAGGAAGGTCTATAAGCAGGAAGTCCAGACCGCCCCACTTCGTCTGGTGGAGCAGCTGCTTGAGTGCCGACGTAGCCATCACACCTCGCCACATAAGTGCGTCGGTGGGCTTGATGAAGAAGCCGATAGACATAAGCTCTATGTCGAGGCTCTCGGCAGGGATGATATAATCCACGCCATCCACCTGCTCGGCGTCGGGCAGGTACTCCTCCCTGTCGAACATCTTGGGCTGCGACGGACCATATATGTCGGCATCGAGCACACCCACGCGGTAGCCCATATTACGCAGTGTGAGTGCTAAGTTGGCTGTTACGGTAGACTTACCTACGCCACCCTTGCCCGACGCCACAGCGATAATCTTACCCACCGTGGCTGTTGTGCTCTCGCGTTTGGGCTGCGGTGCTTTAGGCTCTTTCTGCTTCATTACGACGGTAACCTTACCCTCCATTGCGGGTATCTCCGCCGCCACAATCTGCTCTACCATACTCTTTATACGTTGAGCAAAAGGGTCTTTCGCCTTGGCGAAGCACAGTGTCACCACGACACCCTCACCCTGCTGACTCACGCTCTCCACCACACCGCTATCTACAATATTCTCTCGCGTCTCGGGGTGGATGATACCTTTCAGGATGTTTTTTATTTGTTCTTGCATAGTATATTATTGTGTTAACTCTTGGTTCTAATCTCCGTGAAATCCGTTTTGGCTGATTGCTACTGCGTTGTTCTTGTCCTGCAACTTCCTCATTTACGTCGAGTAAACTGCGGAGTTGCAGAACTGCGAGAGCCTTGTATCAACCTACCCAAAACGAATTTCGTGCTAATTGGGCAGTTTTCCTAAATTAAACGCCCCTAAAAAATAATTGCTAATTACTCTTTACTAATTGCTCATTGCTACCTCAGCTCCGCTACGACGGGGTAGTGGTCCGAGATGTAGGGCACGCCATAGTCGCCATCAAGCACAGCGAAGCTCTCCACGTCGTAGCCGCTGCAGAAGATATGGTCTATCTGCGATGCCGACTTGCCCCAGCCGTTATATGTCGTGCCCAGGTCGCTCTCTGCCGCCACCACGCGTGCGTCATCTGCCACAGCGTAGAGAGGAGCGAATATCTCCTCATCTGTCGTGGCGTTGAAGTCGGCTGTTACGACAACCCTCAGCCCATCGTTCTGGAGCTCTGCCACGCGGTCAGCTATGAGTCGCATACCCTCGCGGCGTGCCTCCTCGCCACGATGGTCGAGGTGGGTGTTTATCATAGCCCACTCCTCGCCGCTGCGACGGTCGCTGAAGATAACCCACGTCGCTGTGCGGTGGCACGCAGCATCCCAGCCTCGCGACACCTCGTCGGGTGTTGCCGAGAGCCAGAACGTGCCCCACTCGGTGGCCTCCAGACGCTCCACGTCGTAGAAGATAGCCATCACCTCGCCTGCCTCGTTGCCGTCGTCGCGTCCTACGCCCACACCACGGTAGCCCTCGAGGTGTTCCTGGAGGTATGTCATCTGCTCCCAGCACACCTCCTGCATACCTATCGCCGCAGGTCGCTCCTGCTGAAGCATATCGACGACAGCCTCCTTGCGGTGTTGCCAGTGGTTCGGGCCGTCGCTCTGTTGTGAGCCATCGCTCATACGTATGTTGAACGACATAACACGCAACGCATCGTCGTCCTGCACCGCTGCCCTATTACAACCAATGGCTGCCACGAGGACAGCCATTGATAACAAGTGAAATATCTTTCTCATCTTCTCCTCTTTTCTCTCTCGCCTTAGAAAGTAACCTCTGCCAAGATTGGGTAGTGGTCAGACACATACATCAGACCTGTCGACTCCCACTTCTGGTCGCGTATGGTGCGGAATGAGAGCACCTTCTTGATGTTACGACCGAAGATGTGGTCGATGACGTGGTAGTTGTTCTCCGATGATATCTGGTTGGTGTTCTTCACTAGCTCGTTCTCGTTGTGTGTCATCCAGGTACCGTGGTATGTCTGTGAGTTCCAGCGGTAGCTGTTGTGCAGCAGTGTCTCATACTCCTCAATCTCAGCCGATGTGAGGTTGTCGTAGTTGTTGTGGTATGCGTTGTATGCGTCGATGACATACTGACGTGTAGAGATGAAAGGAATCTCCTCTGTTGTCAGGCACTCGAACAAGCCATTCTCGTAGTTGTCGTTCATATCGCCGAGGAAGAATACCGCACGGTTAGGACGCATCTTACCCTTCATATGTTCCACCATCAGCTTCAAGCCCTCCTCGCGAGCACGTGCACCACGTGTTGCCGATGAGAGGTTCTTGTACTCGAGGTGGGTGTTGTATACCGCAAACTCCACCTGAGAGTCCTTATCACGCAGGATAATCCAGGTGCAGGTACGCAGATACTCAGCATCCCATCCGGTAGCAGGTGTGAGGGCAAACTCGTTGTTGCTCTTTGGAGCCAACCAGAATGTGCCGCTGTCAATCAGGTCGAAGCGACCTGCGTTGTACCATACGGCAGTACGCTCACCGTTGTGGTCCTCGGTACCGGTGTCGCGGCTCACAGCGACATACTTGTAGTTGTCGGCAGCGAGCTGGCTTGCGAAGAACTCTAACTGATAGAGTGTACACTCCTGCATACCGAACACGTCGGGCTTATACTGGCGAATCATCTCGATACCGCCATTACGACGCTCCGACCAGATGTTCTCGCCCGAGTTAGAAACGCAGACGTTGTACGACATAATCTTGAGATTTGTCTCGGCGTCATTCACTGTGATGTCGGCATAGGCATTATCGTCTGTAGGAGGGTTGAACTCGATGTCCGCAGCGAACTCCTCGGTCTTCTCGCATCCTACCAATGCCAAAATTGCAATTACTGCAAAAGAGAAAAATTTTTTCATAGTTTTAAGTTTTTATATCTTTTTTGTTCTTGGTTCACTCTTAGTTCTAATCTCTGTGAAATCCGTTTTGGCTGATTGCTACTGCGTTGTTCTTGTCCTGCAACTTCCTCATTTACGTCGAGTAAACTGCGGAGTTGCAGAACTGCGAGAGCCTTGGCAAGACCTAAAGGTCTTCCCTTGTCTGCTCCCGCTCGGCATAGCTCAAGCAAGCTTGGCTCTGCCCTCGCTTACTCGCAGCCTTGCATCAACCTACCCAAAACGAATTTCGTGCTAATTGGGCAGTTTTCAGTTTTCAGTTTTTCGTTTTTAGTTTACCCCTTCTTCGGCTTCTCCTGCTAATGGAGGAGTTTCCAACCGTGCTAATTGGGAGGTCTTCCTTAAATTCTCTAATTTCCCTAAACTCCCTAAAAAACAATTGCTAATTACTAATTGTTTTATCGGTACTTGTTGCTTATCAGCGTCAGGAACTCCTCGCGGGTACGTGTGTCCTTGAGGAACAAGCCTGTGAAAGCCGATGTCGTCGTTGCCGAGCCCAATTTCTCGACACCTCGCATCTGCATACACATATGGCTCGCCTCGATGACCACCGCCACACCCGCAGGGTTCAGTGCCTGCTGTATGCAGTCGCGTATCTGCACCGTCAGTCGCTCCTGCACCTGCAGTCGGCGTGCGAAGCACTCTACCACGCGAGCAATCTTCGAGATACCCGTAATCTTCCCGTTGGGGATATACGCCACGTGGGCCTTACCCACAAAGGGCATCATATGGTGCTCGCACATCGAGAAGAGCTCGATATCCTTCACCAACACCATCTGCTGATACTCCTCCTCGAAGATAGCCGAGTTGATTATCTCCACAGGGTCCTGCTCGTAGCCCTTGGTGCAGAACGACATAGCCCTCGCCACACGCATAGGTGTCTTCAGCAAGCCCTCACGCTCGGGGTCTTCGCCAAGTAGTGCGAGTATCTCGCGGCAGTGATATGCCAGCCTCTCCACTCGCTCCTCGTTGTATACCTCCTCACGTGTATAGTTACTCACACTATTCTCCATAATGGCAAAGTTAGCACCTGTTTTACAAAAATGCAATACCCGTTTTTCTTAAATTTTAATAATTAGAGCCATTTCACTCGCTCCTCACCATTATATGGTGGCAGTGGTGCGGGCTCAAAGTCGGAGTATCCGAGAGCCACGACACACAGCACGCGGTAGTTCTCGGGCAGGGCTATCTTCTGACGCAGGTGCTCCTCTGCCTGTCGTCCCTCGGGCTCATCCTTGAGGCAGGGGCGACCCTCGACGTGCACCCAGCACGATGCCAATCCCTCGTCGACGAGAGCCATCTGCAACACCGTAGCCGAGATAGAGCAGTTGACCTTCCACAGGTCGGTTAGGGAGGTGTCTCCCATCACCAAAACCGCCGCAGAAGCCCCTTTGACAAAGGCTGCACCGTAATCACGCATCTCAGATATATGCTCCAGCAGAGCCTTATCCTGTGTTATCCACAGACGTGTCGAGCGGGAGTTACGTGATGAGGGTGCTGTGAGTGTACGCTCCACCACACGTTGCAATTTATCCACCTCTACGGGCTTGTCGCTGAACTTACGCACGCTGCGTCGCTTGGTCAAAATATCCTTCAGTTCCATATCGAAAAAGTTTTTTGTTTAACGGTCGTGGTGGCTCAGCAGAGCCATTTTTCGCGTCGCCACCCATCAAATTAAAATCAATATAAAAAATATCAAATGGTATAGTTATTCTGCTTGGCAGAAAATTCAAAATTCAAAATTCAAAATTCAAAGTTGCGAGTAAGCCACAGACAGAGGCTGCTTGCAGACTATGTTGTGGCGGAGCAACTAAGGGAAGACCTTTAGGTCTTGCCAAAATTAAAATAAAAACGTCATTCCCCGACTAACCAAAGGTTAGGCGATGGGAATCTACCGCTTATGCAATTAAAAATTAAAAATTTGGTACTAAAGGATATTAACGGTTATTAACGTCTTCTGCGTAAAATCTATCATTGGGACTTTAATAACCTTTAATTACCCTTAGTAACCCTTAATCCCTAATTACTCATTGCTTTGAAGCTATCGCCTCTGCCACTCTCTCGCCGTCCAATGCTGCCGAGATGATACCTCCGGCATAGCCTGCTCCCTCGCCCGTAGGGTATAGCCCAGCCACCTCGGGGTGTTGCAACGTTACGCCATCACGCGGTATACGCACAGGTGTCGAGGTACGCGACTCCACGCCTACCACCACACCCTCGTTGGTCATATAGCCCTGCATACGTCTATCAAAAATCTCTATGCCACGTCGCAGCGAGTCGCCTATGATGCTCGGCAGCCACTCGTCAAGACGTGAGCTCACGAGTCCGGGCAGGTAGGATGTAGGCGGCAGCAGACGTGAGGGCTTGCCCTTGACAAAATCCATAATACGCTGTGCCGGTGCTATCTGATTGTCGCCACCCTGCACGCGTGCCAGCTGCTCGAGCTGCTGCTGATACTTCAAACCTGCTAACGGTCCATACTCCGGCTCGAGGTGTGCGAAGTCCTCTATGCGTATCTCCGTAACCAATCCCGAGTTAGCCCAGTGCGATGAGCGTTGGCTGGGCGACATACCATTCACCACCGACTCACTCTGGTCGGTCATAGCCGGCACGATAAATCCTCCGGGGCACATACAGAACGAGTATACGCCTCTGCCATAGACCTGATTTACAAGCGAGTAGCTTGCCGCAGGGAGGTAGTCGCCACGATGTGGGGCGTGGTATTGTATCTTGTCTATTAGCGACTGCGGATGTTCGATACGCACACCCATAGCGAATGCTTTAGCCTCAAGACGTATGCCATCGCGGTGGAGTGTGTAGTATATATCTTTTGCCGAGTGTCCTGTGGCGAGTATCACCGCAGCACCCTCGATGAGAGTGTCGCCCACACGCACGCCACGCACCCTGCCCTCACGCACCTCAAATCCCGTTACGCGGCTCTCGAAGTGTATCTCGCCACCCGCCTTCGTTATCTGCTCGCAGATGTTTGTTATGATGCGTGGCAGACGGTCGGTACCTATGTGGGGGTGAGCCTCGAAGAGTATCTCGGGCGATGCTCCGTGGAAGACAAGTGTCTGGAGAGCTTTGTTGTAGTCGCCACGTTTCTTGCTGCGTGTGAAGAGCTTACCGTCGGAGAATGTGCCAGCACCTCCTGCTCCGAAGGCGTAGTTCGAGTCGGGGTTTATGGCGTTGTTACGGTTTATCTGTGCTATATCCTGCTTACGTGGCAGCACCTCTTTGCCTCGCTCCAATATTATGGGTTTCCATCCTAACTCTATGAGTCGCAGTGCTGCGAACAATCCTGCCGGTCCGCTACCCACTATCACCACCTCTGTGGCGTGGCTCACGTCGGGGTAGTCGAAGTGTATGGGCTCGGGCTGTGGCTCGTTGTCTATGAAAATCTCGAGCGAGAGGTTCACCTTCACCGGCTTTCTGCGAGCATCTATCGAGCGACGCAACACCCTGACCAATGCTATGTTATCCTCTCTGACACCCATCTTCCTTGCCGCCTCCGCAGTATAATATCCCACATCTGCCGCCTGCTTGGGTGAGAGGGTTAGGGTAATTGTCTTTGACATCTTTTTTTCTTGGTTAACTCTTAGTTCTAATCTCTGTGAAGCCGCATAAGCGGGCTCTATCTGCGTTACGCTCGCTCTCGCAATGCTCACATACGCCAAGTATGCTCCGCTTGCTTGAGCTTCGCAAGCCTTGCTATAACCCCCTTCTGCGACTTCTCCTGCTAATTGAGGGAGTTCACTCTTAGTTCTAATCACTGTGAAGCCGCATAAGTGGGCTCTATCTGCGTTACGCTCGCTCTAATGGAGGTGTTTTGCTCAGTAACGGTTACTGAAGGTTGCTAACGGTTACTAAAGTCTCAATAAAAAATTTTATAGCCGTAGACTTTAATATCCCTTAGTTTCCCTTAGTCCCTTTAGCCTCCCCTAAAAAACAATTACTAATTACTCTTTACTAATTACTAATTGCTCAAAGCTCGCTCTGCCTCCTCGCGGTAGGGGCTGTCCGTGTTGGCTATCGCTTTGAGCTGTCGGCGTGCCTTGAGCCATCTGCCCTCACGCATCAGCGTTACCGCCTCGAGCCACTCCACAAGAGCCTGCTCGTGGGCATATATCTCTCGCTCATACTCCACCTCCTCGGCTGTGCTCTCGGCAAGGCGTGAGGTGTCGAATGTCATCTCTCGGGCTTGGGCTATGAGTATATGTGCCCGCTCATACTCCTCAGCCTCGATAGCCTCTATAATATCGTTGGAGAGCACCTCCTCGCCACGCAACGCCAACGTCGACAGCTGCAACGAGTTACCATAGGCGGTGTATGACTGCTGGTAGTCGAGGTGGACAAAGAGCCCCACCACGAAGCACGCCGCCAACGCCACGGTAGCAAAACCCCACGTGAAGGCTCTGCGGCGACGTCGCTCGGCTGCTGCTCGGCGTTGCTGCTCGGCAAAAGCCTCCTCTGCCTCCTTAGCTGCCTCTGCCTCTCGCTCCTCGGCTTGCTCGGCGACGTGTGCCGCACGTAGCTTGCGTAGCATAGCATCGGCTGCCGAGAGCTGCACTGCGGTAATCATCTCACGTCGCAACGCCACCTCGCCACGCAGCACCTCGTCATTAGCCATAAGCTCCTCGAAGGCTTGTGTCTGCTCGGCAGAGAGCCTGCCTAAGATATAGTTATCAATCTTCTCTTCCATCGTCGTTGGTGTTATATTATGTGTGCCACATACGCCTTGAGCTTCGCCATACAGCGGCTCTTGAGCGTCTTGGCGGTGTCGGCGTTGCTATACCCCTCGGCGGAGGCTATTTCACGCATACTCTTATCCTGCCAATAGTACATCCTCAGTATCGTGGCACAGGGCTCACCCATCTGGCTCACCACCTCGCGTATCCTCTGCTCACGCTCCGAGAGCACCTCCTCGCCCTCGCTCTCCCACTGCGTGTAGTCGAAGTTCTCGAGGAAGGCACGTCGCTGGGCGGTGTTGGAGCGGCGGTATAGGTCGACCATCTTGTTGTGCCCTATGCGAAACAGGTAGGTCTTGAGGCTCACCTCGCCTAAAGCCTCGGCTGTCAGGCGACGCGACAGTATGTTGCCGTAGAGTGCCATACAGCTGTCGTGATAGATGTCGTATATATCCTCGTCGCTGCCGCGGAAGTGCTTGCGTACGAAGCCCACAAACTCCCCTATATGGCGGTTGTATATCTCGGCAAAAGCCTCGCTGTTGCCCGCCACAATCTCGCGTAGTATATCCTTGTCGCTCATCATTGCATCACACTCTGTTTCGTTAGTGAGGGCTCCACGTCGAAGACCGCCTGCTGGGGGTAGCGGCGTGGCATAGCCTCATATTGCTCTGCTATGAGCTCCTGCAGCCTCTCCACCGAGAGCGATGGCTCGAGCACGCGGCTCATAGCGTAGCTCAGTCGCCCGTAGCTCACCTCGTCGGGCTTATACTCCTGGTTCACCTGGTAGGACTGGCAGGCACTTATGCAGAGCCACTCTATCGCAAGAGGCTCACGACGTGTGGGCTCGGCTACGGGCAGCAGGTCGAACTTCTTACGTGCCCCACGCACTATGACCTCCTCTGCCTCCTCGTCGTTCTGGCGGCTCACGCCACCGCTGTAGCAGGCGTCGACCACCACGACCACACGTCCCTTGTCGCCTATGCGGCGTTTTATCGCTGCGAGCAGGGCATTGAGCTCGTCATCTATCAGGTGGTTCTCGCCATTGTATCCTCCGCGGTCATCTATCTTGGCGTCGTAGGGTATGAGTGCCTCATCCCATCCATCGCCCTCGTCGCCATCGACATCTGTTATGAGCTGTCCGTGGCACGAGAAGTGGATGTATACCACGTCGCCACGTCGTGCCTGCAACGCCAACCGCTGGAGCGAGCCTACGATAGCAGCCTTTGTCGCCTGGGCATTGGCGAGAGTGGTTATGTCAGCCTCGGCGAAGCCACAGCGAGTGAGCATAGGCACCACCAGCTCGAAGTCGTTCTCACCCGATATGTCGCTCCAGCCCGATGTCGCGGGGTAGGTCGATATGCCCACCACCACAGCCCATCGTTGCTGTGCCGCCGCACTGAGGCAACATAGCAAACATAGGAGTATGGCAAGAAATCGACGCATAGAACACTTATATTATATAACTGAAAAACTAAATTTTGAATATTCTTACTTAATCTCAACGCTCAGCGGACACAATGTGTATACGCCACCCTCGGTGAGCATCTGCTTGGCGTGCCACATATCCTTCACAGCCTCGGCTGCAGGGAGGGTGTTGTAGAGGCTCTGCTCGACATCAGCCGAGAGTGAGCCCATCATAGCCGCCAGAGCAAAGTCCACGTCGGTGAGCTCTATAATCTGGTACGACGTACCCAAGTTGGCAACGCTGGCTGCATAGCCTATGGCGGTGTAGAGTCCTCCGTTCATATCTGCCAGACCTATCTCCACAGCTCGCTTACCTGTCCACACGCGTCCCTCGGCAATGTCGTATACCTGCTCTATGGTGAGGTTACGTCCCTCGGCAACGAGCGAGGTGAAACGCTCATATACGCGGTCTACGCTACGCATCATAGCCTTATGCTCCGTCTTGCTCAGCGGCTCAAAGCCCGACCCCATAGCACTGCTCTGGTTGGTCTTCACACCGTCTAATGTGATGCCCAAGTTCTGCTCCAACGCATTGCCCAGGCTTGGCAGTATGCCGAAGACACCTATCGAGCCGGTGAGTGTTGTGCGGTTGGCTATGATGGCGTCGGCAGGGGCTGATATGTAGTATCCGCCGCTGGCAGCATACTCTCCCATAGAGACCACCACAGGCTTCTGCTGCTGCAGGAGCGTCATCTCACGCCAGATGATATCCGATGCGAGGGCACTGCCACCAGGCGAGTTGACACGCACCACGACCGCCTTTATAGCCTTATCCTCGCGTGCCTCCTTGAGCAGGGCTGCGAGTGCATCGCCATATACCGCATCCTCGGGACCGTTGCCATCGACAACATTTCCGTTGGCATATATTATCGCTATCTGCTTCGCAGGGTCGTCGCTCTTGAGCGATACTGTCTGGGCGTAGGTGCCGAGCGAAATCATTGCGTCGTCAGCCACCACGCCTAACTTAGCCTGGAAGTAAGCCTCCATCTGGTCGGCATACTTCACACCATCGACCATACCTATCTCCACAGCCTCCTGAGGCAATATCGCTGCGAGGTTGTCGGCATAGGCGTTGAGCTGTGCAGGCTCTATCCCACGAGACTCGCTCACCGCACCGAGTATCACCTCCCAGATGTCGTCAGCCATAGTCTGCATCTGCTCGCGGTTCTCTGCCGAGAGCTTCTTGAGGAAGAATGGCTCTACGGCACTCTTGTAGCGGCATACCGTAGGGCGTAGGATGTCAATCTCGACACCTAACTTTTCGATAAGCCCCGTGTAGAACATCGTGTTGAGCGAGAGACCTATCCAGTTGAATGTGCCCTCGGGGTGGATGAATACCTCGTCGGCGGCCGATGCCAAGAAATACGATGCCTGGTCGTATACGTTGTTGTACGCTACCACCAATTTGCCGCTCTCGCGGAAGGCTACTATAGCCTCACGCAGCTCCTCCAACGCCGCTATCGACGCACCACCCATACCTGTGGTGTTGATGTAGATGGCTTTTATGCGAGGGTCGCTCTTGGCTGCGTCTATGGCAGTCAGGGCGTTGAGCAACGTCATCTGTGGAGCTATGCTCATCGTCGTTATGTCGAAGTTACCCATAGGGTTACGCGATGGGGCGTCGGCTATCGCCTCCTTCATATCTATACGCAGTATGGCACTATCGGGCACCTCTATCGGCTCCTCGGCAAAGAGCGAAGCTATGATGGCACCCCAGAAGAATATCTTCACTATGGCAAATGCCACCAACGCCAATAGCGAGGCGAGGAAAACCTTCAGAAATATGCCGCTCGAGCGACGTGGCTGCACCATCACAGGTGGTGCGAGAGGCGTCTGTGGTGCGGCTTGTGGCTCACACTGTGGTGCAGCTTGAGGCTCTGCAACCACCTCTGCTTTAGGCTCTTGGGCCTTTGGCTCGACATTGTTCTCTGCGGCAACCTGAGGCTGCTCACTCTGAGGCTCTGTTACGGTAGGCTCTACGTCCTGAATCTTGTTCTCTTCCATATCTGTCATTTTAATATTTTATCGCAAAATAGTATAAAAGGTAAACACCCAAGCAAAGATAATTAATTTTTAGCGTTTTACGCAACAATCTCTGCAACTTAAGCAACGCACCACCCTGCTTGTTTGTTGTGCGACCCCGCTTGTTTGTGGTTGTTGTGCTGCCCTGCTTGTTGTGCCGCCCTTGCTTGTTGTGCCACCCTGCCTATTAGACGCACTCCCCCACCCAAAAACTACAAAACCTTCGGCAAATGAGAGGTTTGAAATTTTTTCAGGGAAAAAGGGTGAATACTCTTCAGCCGTAGACTTTAGTGTCCTTTAATTTCCTTCAGTTACCCTTAATAACCTTTAATACCCTTTGTCTGCTCCCAAAAACATTAACATTGTTATAACAATGTAAGTACTTTAATGTCGTGCCCACTACATTGACCGCCGCAACCGAAGGCAAAATGCGTTTTGCCGCAGGTAGATGCTTTTTTACAGCCAGACCTGTGGTGGAAAAAAGCATCAATCTCGCCAACAGGCGGTACTTGAAAACGGGAGGGATTGGCTCCCTGCGGTCGCCTTTCCCTTTACTCCTTAATTTGCAAGCGGAAAAATAGAGATAGACATTAGTGGTCGACGACCACACACCTTTTATGCAATAGAGGGCACTCTCGAATAAATTCGGAAGTGCCCCAGATTGCATAAAAAAAGGTTGTGATAAAAATCACAACCCGTCTATCTCTATTTTTCCGCTTGATGCGGAGAGGGAGGGATTCGAACCCCCGGAGCCTCGCAGCTCAACGGTTTTCAAGACCGCCGCAATCGACCACTCTGCCACCTCTCCGGGCACAAAAGTAGAACAGAAAAATGATTCTACCAAATATTTTTGCAAGATTTTTACTCTTTGACATCTTAACACCCTATAAATCAACGAAAAAAAGGGCGAAATAATTTGCATATTAAAATTTTATCTCTATTTTTGTAACTACAACCCACCCTGTAATGGCGAATTGCGAAACTAACCCTACAAATTTACTTTATGAACAAATCACAATTAGTAAACGCAATAGCCGAGACATCGACTGTGCCAAAGAGTGAGATTAAGAAGATTGTTGATACTCTGTTCGATATTACCGAGCAGACCCTCGACAAAGGAGAGAAAGTTGTTATTTCCGGATTTGGCGTCTTCTCTGTAATCAACACCGCAGAACGTATTGGTCGTAACCCTCGCACAGGCGAGAAAGTACGTATCTCAGCACGTCGCAGCGTGAAGTTCCGCTCAAGTACGGGTATCAAGTAGAGCCCTGCAACAGCGGATAGCGGCTAACACATCACACACACAACAGAAGGTTGTCTGACAAAGTTTTTGTTGGACAGCCTTGTTTTGTTTAATCAACAAAGAGCTTCAGCTAATAAGCAATGAGTAAGTGATTTTTTACTTACATTGTTATAACATTGTTAGTGTTTTTTTGATATTTCTCACAAAAATCTCCAAAATCCCAAAGCTCACTAAATTCCCTATTTTCAGTGGATTATAGAAGAAAAGCAGTTCGGTTTTTATTCACAATGTTATAACACTGTTAATGATTTGTGGGTAGTAAAGACTACCCACGACACTTTTTGGAGAGGGTTACTAAGGGTAATTAAGGGTTATTAACGGTTACTAAAGTCCCAATGATAGATTTATGCAGAAGACGTTAATATCCTTTAATATCCGTTAATATCCTTTAGTGTCCTTTACCACCAAAACTTAATTTTGAATTGCAGAGCTCTGCAAGAGCGAGCTTGAATTTTGGCAAGGCTAATGCCTTCCCTTAGTTGCTCTCGCTCGGCATAGCTCAAGCGAGCTTGAATCTGCCCTCGCTTACTCGCAGCCGTGAATTTTGAATTGCGTAAGCTGTGGATTCCCTTCGCCTTGCTGTGCAAGTCGGGGAATGACGTTTTTATAATTTCAAAATTGCTTTAGCTTAACATCCTTTAATCCTCTTTTCTCGCCTTTAATTCAAATTTTAATCGTATATTTGCAATATAATACGCACTATGTGCGTTTATCTCTGTGCGGTAGCGAGGCTCTGTCGGCAAAAGTAGCGTGGCTCATACTTACGAAAGCAGGGGAGTTCAAAGCCCAACTATTTGGGGATGTTACCCCTCGTCAATGACTGCAGCCGCACCGAGCAAGAAACGAAAAGAGTTAACAAAAAATAGTAATAGCGTGGCTCTGTGGAGCCTACTAAACAACAACACTATGAGTGAAGTAATTAACATTCGTGAACTTAACGAGCGTATCGAGCGTGAGAGTCTCTTTGTGCAGACGCTGCGTCAGGAGATGTCGAAGGTCATCGTGGGTCAGAGCCACCTCGTGGACACCCTGCTTATAGGTCTGCTGACCAATGGCCACATCCTGCTGGAGGGTGTGCCAGGCTTGGCTAAGACGTTGGCTATCACCACTCTTGCCAAGGCTATTGATGCCGACTTCTCGCGTATACAGTTTACGCCCGACTTGCTGCCTGCCGACCTTGTAGGTACGCTCATCTACTCGCAGAAGAGTGAGGATTTCGTTGTCCGCAAGGGCCCTATCTTTGCCAACTTCATCCTCGCCGATGAGATTAACCGTTCGCCTGCCAAGGTGCAGAGTGCACTGTTGGAGGCTATGCAGGAGCAGCAGGTAACCATTGGCGACGAGACCTACGCCCTGCCATCGCCATTCTTGGTGCTGGCGACACAAAACCCATTGGAGCAGGAGGGAACATACCCTCTGCCCGAGGCACAGGTCGACCGTTTTATGCTCAAGGCGAAGATATCATATCCGCAGAAGCAGGAGGAGCGAGAGATTGTCCGTATGAACCTCTCGGGAGCAGGTATGCCCCAGGTGCAGAAGGTCATCACGCCCGAGCATATCATCGCGGCACGTAAGGTTGTCGAGGATGTATATATGGACGAGAAGATTGAGAAATATATCATCGACATCATCTTCGCCACACGCGAGCCTGCGGAGTATGGCTTGGAGAACCTGCGTCAGATGATAGCCTACGGTGGCTCGCCACGTGCCAGCATAGCATTGGCAAAGGCGGCACGTGCCTACGCCTTCATCTCGCGTCGTGGCTACGTCATCCCCGAGGATGTGCGTGCTGTCTGCCACGATGTGTTGCGTCATCGTATAGGTCTGACCTACGAGGCTGAGGCGGAGAACATCACTTCGGAGCAGATAATAACCGAGATTCTCAACAACGTAATAGTACCATAGCGTGATGCAGCAGAGCGAGCACGATATCCTCAGTCGTATACGTAAGATAGAGATTAAGACCCGAGGGCTCTCGCGAGAGATTTTCGCGGGTAAGTACCACACAGCCTTTCGTGGACGCGGTATGTCGTTCTCGGAGGTGAGGGACTATCGTGCGGGCGACGACGTAAGAGATATCGACTGGAATGTTACCGCCCGCTCATCGAAGCCCTATGTGAAGGTCTACGAGGAGGAGCGTGAGCTCACTATGATGCTTCTGGTCGATGTCAGCGGCTCCAACCTCTTCGGTACCTCGGAGCGTTTCAAGCGACAGATGGCTACCGAGATAGCGGCTGTGATAGCCTTCTCGGCGGCGAGCAACAACGATAAGGTAGGCTGCATCTTCTTCTCCGACAGGGTAGAGAAGTTCATCCCGCCCAAGAAGGGCAAGAGCCACGTGCTGCGTATCATACGCGAACTGGTATGTTTCTCGCCCACCTCAAGACGTACCGCCATCTCGGAGGCACTGCGTTACCTCACTGCGGTGAATAAGAAGCACTGCACAGCCTTCATCATCTCCGACTTCCTGAACGACGAGGCGGACAATGCACCTTTGGAGGATGCTCTGAAGGTCGCCACCAGCAAGCACGACCTTGTGGGCGTCGGGATATACGACAGGCGTGAGGCGGAGCTCCCTGCGGTGGGTATGATAGAGCTGCGTGATGCCGAGAGTGGCGAGACGGTGTGGGTTGACACCTCGTCGCGTCGTGTGCGTGAGCACTATGCACGCCATTGGGCAGAGCAGCAGCACGCTGTCGAGATGCTTCTCAAGGGTAATAAGGTCGATGCGGTGCGTATAGCCACCGACAGCGACTATGTTAAGGAGCTGATAAAATTGTTCAAGCAACGATGACCAATCAATCTAAATATTTCTCGGCACGACTCTCCGCTGCTGCCATAGCTCTTGTGGCTGTGGTGCTCTCGGCGTTTGCTGTGGGCTGCTCCCCGAGGGGCGTTGTCGACAAGGCGGCCGAGCCACAGCAGGAGCTGAGCGACTCGCTTATGGTGAGTGGCTACTTCCTGCAGGACAGCATACTCATAGGCGACAGGTTTGACTATGTCGTCGAGGTGCAGAAGGATATGGCAGAGTTCATAGAGTTTCCCGAGTATGGCTCACGCGACCTGGAGCTTGTGGCGGAGCATATCGACACGTTGAAGATGGGTGCTCGCCGTCAGAAGGTGCGTAAGCAATACACCTTTGTCGCTTTTGGCTTGGGCGATTTGAAACTGTTGCCCCAGGTGCTCTATGGCGACAAGAATATCCTCGATACCATCTATGCTGCGGACTCTGTCTCGCTGCATATAGCTAACCCTTTCAAGATAGACACCACCTCCCGTATCAATTCGACGTTGAAGCCACAAGCCGATATGCCATTCATCTTCGCGGAGATAGAGGAGTATTTCTGGTGGGGTGTGGTGGCTGTTGTGGTCATAGCCCTGTTGGTGGGGGCTACTATCCTCATCCTGCACCACTACGGTATGCGTCTGGGTGATTTGTTCCGTCCTGCACCCGTTCTGCCACCTCACGTCGTGGCAAAGCAGGAGTTAGAGCGATTGTATCTGCAACGTCTGTGGCAGGCAGAGAGGCATAAACAATACTACTCGTCGCTCACCGACATCCTTCGCCAATATATCCTTGCCCGCTATGGTGTGGGTGCTATGGAGATGACCACCGAGGAGATTCTCTCGTCGCTCCGACGTTGCGAGGTCGAGCAGGCGTTGGTTATGACTTTGGGCGAGGTGCTGCGTGATGCCGACCTTGTTAAGTTCGCCAAGGCTATGCCCGAGGCGGAGCGTAACGAGCAGGCATACAGCATAGTGTGGGATTTTGTCGAGCAGACTACACCTGTCGAGGTTGAGGCAGAGGAGGAGCCGCAGCCCCGCCGAAGAAAAAAGCGTAAGAGATGATGAATAGAGTTACCATATATATATTATTACTCCTCGGTGTGGTGTGGTGTGGCTCTGTGTCGGCACAAAATCTGCCTCACCGCAAGCAGGTGCGTCAGGGCAACAAGGCTTTTGCTGAGGAGCGTTACGAGAAGTCTGCCGACACCTATCAGCAGGCGTTGAAGCACGACTCTACGCTCTACGAGGCACGTTACAACCTGGGTAACGCCTACATCAAGACTGAACGCTGGGCAGAAGCACAGGAGGCGTTGCAGCGTGCGTTGACCGACTCTACGCGTACCGACCGCGAGTTGGCTGCTGCGTACTACAACCTGGGCTATGCACAGTTTATGCAGGGTAACCTCCATCAGTCGTTGGAGAGTTTCCGTCGCTCGTTGGTGCTCAACTCGGAGGATATGAACGCCAAGTACAACTATGTCTATGTGCGTACCCGTCTGGAGCAGCAGCAGAATCAGGGTGGAGGCGATGGTGATGGTGATGGCGATGACCAGAACGACCAGAATGGCCAGAATGGCCAGAACAATCAGAATAACCAGGATAACAACCAAAACGACGATAAGAACGACCAGAATAACGATAACCAGAACGACAAGCAGAACGATAAACAAAATCAGAACGACAACCAGAACAATCCCGACAAGCAGAAGGATAATCAGGATGACAAGAAGAATGATAATCAGAACGACAAGTCGGATGACAAGCAGAACGACAAACAGTCGGATGGCGACGATGATAAGGATAGTAATCCCGACAATCAGCCCCAGGGTGGCGACAACCCCGAGCAGGAGGAGTCGCCCAGCGGTATGACTCCCGAGCAGCGTGAGCAGATGTTGGATGCTATTCAGGCTCAGGAGGATAAGACACAGCAGAAGGTTGATGATGCCGACAAGAAGCGAGGCATACTTATTCGTGGAAAGAAAAATTGGTAACCAAAGATGAAGATTTTTGCACATCCCCATATATTGTGGCTGCTGTTGCTTGTAGTGCCTTTGGTGGCATACTACGTGTGGCGTACATTTGCCGGCGGAGCGTCGATACGTATCTCGTCGACAAGTGGCGTGCGTCGTGCACCCCGCACGTGGCGTTACTATGTGCGACACCTCCCCTTCGTGTTACGTGTGGCGGCGGTGGCAGCTATGGTGGTGGCGTTGGCACGCCCACAGATAGTGAGCGAGGAGCATACCACCACGAGCGAGGGTATCGACATTGTCGTTGCGATGGATATCTCGGGCTCGATGCTTGCACGCGACTTCCAGCCCGACCGCATAACCGTGGCGAAGCGTGTGGCGGCGGAGTTTGTTGCCGGCAGGCAGAGCGACCGCATAGCGTTGGTAGCTTTTGCCGGTGAGGCATACTCGCCCTCGCCCCTGACGACCAACACCGAGGAGGTGCTCACCGCTATGGGACGTCTGCGTACGGGTGTTATAGACGATGGCACAGCCATAGGTAACGGCTTGGCGACAGCCATCAACCGCTTGCGTGAGAGCGACAGCCGCTCGAAGGTTGTCATCCTGCTGACCGATGGAGTGAACAACCGAGGAGAGATTTCGCCTCTTATGGCGAGCGAGATAGCCCGCGATATGGGTATCAAGGTCTACACCATAGGTGTAGGCTCCAAGGGCACAGCCCCCTATCCTGCGTACAATATGTTTGGCGAGCTCATCTTCCAGCAGATGCCTGTGGAGATTGACGAGGAGGTGTTGCAGAAGATAGCTGCCGACACCGGAGGCGAATATTTCCGTGCCACCTCGGAGCAGACGTTGCAGCTCATCTACGAGCAGATTGACGCTATGGAGAAGAGCAAGGTCGAGGTGCACAACAAGATTCATATCGAGGAGCTTTTCCTGTGGTGGCTCATTGCCGCCTTTGCCTCTCTGGTGGCGGAGTGGCTCATCGATAAGGTGTTACTTAAACGATTACCGTAGGCTATGTTTCGATTTGCAAATATAGAATATCTGTGGCTGCTTGCCATAGTCCCCGCAATGCTCATCATCTATGCCCTGCTCAGGGCACGTCGCCGCCGTCTTATGGCACGTTTTGGCGATGAGGCGTTGGTGGCGGAGCTTATACCCGACTATTCGGCGTGGCGTATAGGGTTGAGGGCGACGCTTACGCTGCTCGCTGTGGTCTTTCTCATCCTCGCCATAGCACGCCCACAGAAGGGCTCGGAGCTCCACCAGGAGCACGCACGTGGCGTGGAGATAGTCTTGGCTGTCGACGTGTCGAACTCTATGTTGGCGGAGGATTTTGAGCCCAACCGCCTCGAGCGAACAAAATATGCTATCACGAAGCTCCTCGGTGAGTTGCGTGATGAACATATAGGCTTGGTGGTCTTTGCAGGTGAGGCTAAGGTGCAGTATCCTATTGCCAATGACTACCACTTGGCACGTGCCTTCACACGTCGTATCTCGCCCGATGTGGTCGCTATGCAGGGCACCGACATAGCCCAGGCGTTACGTCAGGCGATGCTCTCGTTCTCTGCCGACAGTGAGCGTAGCCGCGTGGTGATACTCATCACCGATGGTGAGAACCACGAGGGCGACCTCGGCGAGGAGTTAGAGCTTGCCGAGCAGGAGGGTGTAACCATATATACAATAGGTATAGGCACTCCCGAGGGTGCTCCGATACGTATCGGTGGCAACTATATCAAGGATGAGAATGGCGAGATGGTGGTCTCTAAGTTGGGCGAGGAGACACTCCGCGAGATAGCCGCTGCGACGGGCGGAGCCTATGTGCGTGCCACCAAGCAGGATATAGGCTTGAGCGACATCGTGCGAGGCATCGACCAGATGGAGCGTTCACTTCTGAACAAGACCTCCTATGAGCGTTACAACGAGCTCTATATCTACCCTTTAGTGATAGCTTTGGTGTTGCTTCTTGCCGAGGCTATAATCCTTCCCCGACGTAATCATCGCATACGCCGCTTCAACCTCTTTGAATAAGCTGTCTAACAAGGCTCTTTCGGCATCTGCCTTGTCTGAGAAATCCTCATTTACGTCAAGTAAACTGCGGTTTCTCAGTCTGCGAGCAGCTTCAAAATAGCTCTTGTTATACAACTTATATTCTATTGCTCGGATATTCTTCCGCTCCGATAACACCTTTTAGCCCTCTACGCTTGGGCGGCTCGCCACGACTCCAATCGTGCATAGAGTGGCGAGTGCTTGAGAGCCTGTATCATAGCGAAGCTTATGGTGCAGCCGGTGAGTGTTCCCCACAATAAATCCATAGGGTAGTGGTAGCCCAAGTAGATACGTGTGTAGCAGACGATGAGCACCATTGCCACCAACAGAGCTGTCGCCCAGCGGCGACGCACAAACCACGCACCTATGCAGGCTATGCTGACGAAGTTGGCTGCGTGGCCCGATATGGTGCCATACTGTCCACCCTCACGTACGAAATGCACCTGTCCCTCCAATGCAGGCTCCCACATTGGGCGTAGACGAGGCTCAAAGGGTTGCCACCACGAGCCTATCCACCCGTTATGCTTGCCTATGCCTGCCACAGCATCGGCAAGAAGACACGTAAGTCCCAGCACCGCCACAAAGAGCAGCACCTCACGCCACGACCCACGTCGCCACATAAGGTAGAGCATAAGCAGGAAGAGGGGTGTCCATCCTGCGGGCGAGGTGAGCACCTTCATCAGGGTGTCCATCACCTCCCCACCATCGAAGTTGAGGGCAAGGAATAGGTCGTGGTCAAAAGTATACATCTCGAAATCTGTTTTTTATTGGGGGTTATACTCTCTTTATCTATTTGTTACGTCTGCCGAAGAGCTGGAACCACAGCTCACGCACCACCACTACAGGCGACGTAGCAGCCACTATCCACAGCCACTCCTGCCAGCTCAGAGGCTCTGTCTGGAAGAAGTCGCCGCCATAGTTCACTATCAGCACCGTGCAGACGAAGATGAGCACTACCATAGCGAGGAACTTCACGTTGCTTGCTAAGTGGTAGAATATCGACTCGCCCTTGCCGATGACACGTGCGTTGAACATATTCCACAGGTTGAGCACCATATATGCTGCGAAGAACGATGTCTTGTTCATATGCGAGAAGAAGTCCGACACCACGCCAATACCCATATCGGCTACCCACTGCGGATGAGCCATGCCGAGCAGTATGAGTGTCGAGACTAACCATACCACGCCACCAAAGCCGAAGATATAACGCATCAGCGAGCGGTTGATGATGAACTCTTCGCGTGGACGTGGCTTATCCTTGAGCACTCGCTCATCGGCAGGCTGCGATGCTAAAGCCATAGCTGCCAACGAGTCCATCACAAGGTTTATCCAGAGGAACTGCATAACGGTGAATGGCATAGCCACACCCACTATCGGACCAAATATTGCGATAAGACACGCCGAGACGTTTATCGATAGCTGGAAGAAGAGGAAGTTCTTGATGTTCTTGTAGAGCGAGCGGCCCCACTTAACACCCGTAACGATTGATGGAAAGGCGTCATCGAGAAGTACTATGTCTGCCGCCTCCTTTGCTACCGATGTTCCCGAGCCCATAGCGATACCCACGTCGGCATAGTTGAGCGATGGCGAGTCGTTCACACCGTCGCCCGTCATAGCACACACCAAGCGTTTGCCCTGTGCCCACTTCAAGATGTCGAGCTTGTTGATAGGCGTGCAGCGTGTTATCACGTTAGGGAACTCTCTGCCCTGCTGTGGGTGCTCTATGGCTGTCCAGAAGTCCTTAGCCTCTATCGCCCACACATTCTTAAATCCTGCCTGACGTGCTATCTCCGAGCCTGTCTTTATGTTGTCGCCCGTCATCATCACCACGTCGATACCTGCACCGTAGCACTTGGCAATAGCCTCGGGCACGTCGCCACGTACGGGGTCCTCGATAAACCACGAGCCGAGATACTCCGCCTTGACGCCCTCGCCTGCCTCCAATGCAGCTTTCGTTGTGGCGAAGTCGCCCTCGATGAGGGCAGCCGATATGGCACGGCGACCTCGGTCCTGCTGCTGTGCCACCTCGGCGAGGTAGTCATCACGACCTATGATGCGTGATATGACCTCGGGAGCACCCTTTATCATCAGCATCTTCTCGCCCGATGATATGGCGTGAGCCGCAGTAACCATATATTTGTATGCACTCGAGAAGGGTATTCTATCCTCTATCTCCCACTCCTCACGCAGCTTCTTCGTTGCCTCGAAGCCCGTGTGTAGCAATATAGCCGACTCGGTAGGGTTGCCCAGCACCTGCTCCTCGCCCGAGAACTCGGCTGTCGAGTTGAGCACGCCTACTAAGCGGAAAGCCTCGGCTCTGCCCTCGACGACGCTCTCGTCAACCACACGCATACGGTTTTGTGTCAGCGTACCTGTCTTATCGGTGAAGATTACATTCACTGCACCTATAGTCTCGCAGGCGTGCATCTTCTTCACGAGGTTGTTCTCGCGTGCCATAGTCTTCATCGAGAATGCCAACGCCAATGTTACCGAGAGAGGCAATCCCTCGGGCACAGCCACGATGACAACCACCACAGCACCCATCAGGAACATAATCTCCGACTTCAGGAGCTCCATATCCCACGCGAAGTGTGCATCGCCAAAGGCGAAGTCCCAATGTGCGAGGTTGAGCATAATGAACATAACTGCCGCAATGCCGAAGGCTATGATGTTTATCTTATGTGCCAACTCGCCGAGCTTCTCCTCGAGAGGTGTGCTTGTGTTGGTCTCCTCGCTCGCCTGACGTGTGGTCTTACCTATCTCGGTAGCGTCGCCCACAGCCACCACTACGCCCTCGCCAAAGCCCTGCTCTATTGTTGTGCCACGCAGCAGGGTGTAGGGAGCGAAGCCCGAGCCTGTGTACTCCTCATCCATAGGATACTTGCTCACCGCTACCGACTCACCCGTCATAGCCGACTCCGAGACCTTCATATCTGTCGCCGCATATAGGCGTATGTCGGCAGGTATCTCGTCGCCTGCCGAGAGCACCGCCACGTCGCCCACGACCATCTGGTCTTTTGTTATCTCTACCACCACACCATCACGACGCACCTTGACAGGCTCAAAATCCTTGTCGTTACGCAGAGCGTCGAACTTACGCTTGGCACTATACTCCTGCCAGAAGCCCACGCCCGTAGCCAGCAGTATAGCCACTATGATACCTATCGACTCTGTGAAGTTACCCTCCACTATGCCCACCACCAACGAGATGGCTGTGGCGAAGAGCAGGATTATGATAATGGGGTCTTTGAACTTCTCGATGTAGAGCTTCCACCAGGGTGTCTGTGGAGGCGGTGTAAGCAGGTTGGCTCCGTAGGTAGCACGGCTCTTAGCCACCTGCTCTTCGGTAAGTCCTTGGTTGTTAGGATGTTGTGTAGTACTCATTTGTTATATCTGTTTTTCGTTTTCACTTTTCTATTGAACAGGCTCAAATATCTTTCCCACGAGGCTATCCACCTCGGGCTCTGTGGCTGTGGTGTCAGCCTCTATGCGGCTCTCCTCACTGCGGCGAGGCTTGTCGTGCAAGCCCTCTATCTTGGTGAACTGCTCCACCTCGAGCTCCTTGCTCTGCACGATAGCTTTGGGGAATATCTGGCGGAAGCGGTTGAGCTCTATTACAGCCTCCTCCATCGTCAGGTATGCTCCTGCCGTAACGTAGAACGAGGGCGACTCGTAATACATAGTGAGCTTGGTGTCGCGGAAGTTATGCTCGAAAGCCTCCTTCGCCTTGAAGGCGTTCTCACGTGCCAGGGGCGAGTTATCCGAGAAGAGCAGTATGGTATATCCCGCCACCTTCTCACGTTTGGCTCTGCCATCGACAGCCTTCACAGCGGCCGCCGCCTCTGCCTGCTCCACCACGACTACCTCGCCTGGAGCTTTTGCCAAGCGGTGTCGCACCTGCTCGGTGCTCTGTGCCGCCACAGTGCCTGCTGCCACCAAGGCTATGAACATCAATGCTATACGTCTCATATCTCTTATGTTGCTTACTCCTTTATAATCTTTTGTATCTCGGCTATGGTCTCTCCCGACAGCACCTCCTCTATCTGCTCTGGCGACTGCTCTATCTTCGTTCCGAGCAGCCCTTTGCCGACCTTTGCCTCCCAGCTTATCTGCACATTCTCCAACTCGCCTGTCTGCAGGGCTCGTCGCAGAGGTAACGTCTGTGAGTTACGTGCCACCGCCACGTGCATACGCAGCTTCACCTCGCTGAGGCTTCGGCGTGGTACCTTCACCGCCCTGTCGAGTTCCACCAACGCCACCTTGCGATGGTTGTAGTAGAGCCAGAAACGACACTCCTTGAGTCGCAGTGCTCCGCCACCATTGTTCACCTCGGCTGCGAGGGTTACATATTGTGGCAGATAGCTCTCGTCGGCTGTGGGATACTCCACATCGATGAGTGTTACCTCGCCCAGATGTATGCGGTTACCTCCGCTACACGCTGCGAGCACCACTGCCGCTACCACTATCATCCATCGCCACACTCGCATCGTTATTCTGTTTTTGTCGTTACGGGCTTGCGACAGGTGTATATCTGTGCTATGCCGAAGCTCTGGCTGCGTCGGCGACACTCCTCAAATCCCGCCTCACGCAACATATCCATAAATCGCTCTGGCTCGGGAAACTCCGAGATGGATGCCGGCAGGTAGTCGTATGCCTTCTTGTCGTGCGATACCATACCTCCCACCGAGGGCATTATACGTTTCGAGTATAGCCCATACGTCTTACGTACCAAGGCGTTACGTGGCGTAGAGAACTCTAATACCACAAACTCGCCTCCCTCACGCAGCACACGCCACACCTCGCCGAGGGCACGCTCCATATCGCCGAAGTTACGCACGCCGAAGGCTACCGTCGCCACATCTATCACGCCACTCTCTATCTCGAGCTGCTCGGCGTCGCCCTGGTATAGTGCTATGTGGTCGTCTAACCCCTGACGAGCGACCTTCTCGGCAGCCACTGCGAGCATCTTCTCCGATAGGTCGACACCCATCACACGTGCCGAGGGCATACGTTTTGCCATCGCTATGGCAAGGTCGGCTGTGCCTGTGGCTATGTCGAGTATTCGCTCGGGCTTCTCCCGACGCACTATGTTGACCACACGTCGTCGCCACATCTTATCTATCGAGAACGAGAATATGTGGTTGAGCCTGTCGTACGAGGGTGCTATGTTGTCGAACATCAGCTGCACCTCCTCCTTCTTCGTGCGGTCAGGAATGTTATATGGTTTCATATATCAATATCTTACGTTTCTTTACTGTTTATACTTCAGGTTCTCCGCAGGGCTTATGCGTGATATGAGCTGCGAGGGCAGGAGCATCGTCGCTAATGTTATTGCTATGACACCTGCGTTGAGTGCCACCACCGACCACCACTCCACCTCCACAGGCAGGTAGTTGAGCATATACCCTTCAGCCGAGAGGCGTACCACGTGCCACTCCTGCTGCACCCACGCCAGCGAGAGGGCTATCGCGTTACCCCACACCAAGCCTTTGCCTAACAGCAGTGCCGAGCGGAAGATGAATATGCGGCGTATGTGGCTGCTACGCATACCCTGAGCCTTCAGCAACCCTATCGTTGCCCGACGGTCCAACACCATAATGAGCACCGCCGAAGCCATATTGAAGAGCAGCACGCAGATGAGTATTACGATTATCACCTGTGCGTTTATGTTGTGTGCCTTGAGCCAGTCAAATGTTACGGGCTCTCGCTCGCGGAGCGTCAGTGGCGATAGGTTCCACACCGCCTCGCTCTCCGCCTCCTCGCAGAGGAGTGTTATCTGCTCGGCTACCGCCTCACTCTCCGCCTCGTCGTGTAGCATTATGTCGTAGCCCGTTATCTCGTTCTCGCCCCACGAGCCTATGCGTCGCAGGTCGCGTATATCCGCCAGAGCCATCGTGCGGTCCACCTCCTCAAATCCCGTAGCATATAAGCCCGCTATCTTCAGACGGTCGCGACGTGGTCGCTCGCCCTCCATAAAGAGCATCTCCACCTTGTCGCCCACCTTCAGCCCCAGCAGCTGTGCGGTACGCTCCGAGAGGAGTATCTCCTTGCGGCGGTTCTCGCTTCGCACATCGGGCATCTCACCCTCCACTATGCGGCTCTCCCACCACTCTGAGGGGTAGTCTACGCCTATACCCTTGAGGCTCAGCCCAACAACATTCTCGCCACTCTTCGCCATACAGCCCATCGTGGCGTAGCTGCCCACGCTCCGCACCTCGGGCATCGCCCTCAGCTCTTCAGTCCATAGCGAGTCGTATTCGACCCTCTCGGGCTCGCTGTAGCCCAGAGCGGTGTAGTGTGTGAGGCTTATGTCGGCACCGAAGCCCCGCAACGTAGAGTATATCTCGGTGCGGAAGCCTGCTATCACAGCGAGCGTGAGTATCATCACCGCCACGCCCAGCACCACCGCGAAGAGGGCTATACGCATCATCACCGAGGAGCGGGATGCTCGGTCCTCGATAGCGGTACGACGTGCAATGATATACTCCAAATTCATCTGTTGCGACTACACTTACAAAACGTCGTGGCAGCGATTATAATTGCCACACACCGACATTTTGACAAAAACACTACAAAGTTACACAAAATTTTGTTACTTTTGCCCCACTTGTTCCCTTTTTAAGGGAAAAGGCTAAACTTTACTACAAAAATGGCAAAACAAACGAGCGGAACATTTCGCACTTTTGCTTTAGCAGCGACAGTGCTGGCGATGATGATGGCTATCAGTTTCATACCGCCTCTCTACGCCGAGGACTTCACCTTGCGACGTACCAACATATTCTCCGAGTTATACTCCTTTGGCGATAGCAAGCCCGAGCGTCTGCTGCCGCCCGAGGTCGATGTCGATGACTTCGATGTCGATATGGACGACGTAGCCGAGCAGGTCGCTGTGGTGCAGGAGCAGATAGCCCCCACCGCCGAGACCTCAATCAGCTGGAATATGATGTCGGAGGATATGACTGCCTATGTTGCCGACACTCTCGCCCGAGAGCCAGCGGAGGCAGCTGCTTTCGATGAGCGTGATTTCCTCGCCCTGCTCCCTGGGGAGGAGCAGATTGTCAAGGTTGAGGATTTCGGCGACAGCCTCACTTCACCTCTGCAACTCTTGTACGATAAGCTGCTCAGCGGCAAGGCTGTACACATAGGTTTTATGGGCGACTCGTTCACCGAGAACGACATCCTCACCGCCGACCTGCGTTCTATGTTGCAGGAGCTCTTCGGTGGTGGTGGCGTGGGCTACGCACCTTTCGCCTCGCCTCACGCCTCATACCGTCGTACCGTGAAGACCACCTCTTCGGGCTGGAAGCCCTACCACATAATCCTCGACAGCCGTATCCCCGAGCCATATAGTGGCGACTTCTTTGTCAGCGGCTGGGTGGCACGTGCCTCGGAGGGTGCTTCTACTCTGTGGCAGCTCACCGACGCTGTGGCTCACTCGTCGGAGTGCGATGTGGCACGTCTCTACTTCATCGCCCGCCACGATGCGGAGCTGCAACTGACTCTCGAAGAGCAGGATAGCACCTTTACGGTCGTGGGCGGTGAGCAGGTGCGACAGGTCGTGATGCGTAAGGAGCGTATCGCCTCGTTGCGTGCCCGTGTGCTCTCGGGTGCCGAGGGCTTCACCGCCATAGGAGCGGAGTTTTATAGCGAGGGTGGTCTCTCGCTCGATAACCTCTCCATACGTAGTAACAATGGTCAGGCTCTGCTGCGTAGCAACCCTTCGGTCAATGCACAGATTAACCAGATGCACCCCTACGACCTCATCATCCTGCAATATGGACTCAACATACTCACTGCCGAGCGTAAGAACTACTCGCTCTATGCCGAGCAGGTGGTGAAGATTGTGCGATATGTCGAGCAGTGTTTCCCGGGGGCGGCTATCATCATTATGGGTGTCAGCGACCGCTCGGCGAAGGATGAGAATGGCAATTTTGTCCCTATGGAGTCGGCACGTAACCTTGCGTGGTGGCAGCGTGAGGCTGCAGACAGCTGTGGTGTCGCCTTCTGGAACACCCACGAGGCTATGCGTCGCAAGGGAGGTATGGATGCCTTTGTCGAGAAGGGCTGGGCAGGTAAGGACTACACTCATATAGGCTATGGAGGAGGTCGCCAGGTGGCACGTTCGATGTTCCACGCCTTGGTGTGGGGTGTTCACACGCGTCAGCAACACCTCCGCCACGAGGCGTTTCTCCGCCAGCCTGTGCTTGCCGACAGCGTCAAGGATAGTGTGAATAGTGTGATATTAAGAAATGACAGAGATTTTTGATTTAGATAAGGTTATCTCTTTGCTCTCTTACGATGCAGCCTCTCCGATGCTCTTCAACAGCGGATTGTTCCTGTTCCTGTTTGTGGGCTTCGCTATGGGGTATGCTCTGCTGAGTCGCCGCTCCACGTTGCGTATACTCTACGTGGTGCTCTTCTCGCTCTATTTCTACTATAAGTCGAGCGGGATATATCTCTTGTTGCTGCTCTTTGTCTCGCTGAGTGATTACCTCATAGGAGGGCGTATAGCCTCGGCTGTGAGTCGGCGTGCCAAGCGGTGGTGGGTTGCGGCAAGTGTTGTGCTCAACCTCGGCTTGTTGGGCTACTTCAAGTATACCAACTTCTTCATCGACATAGCCAACAACATCTTCGGCGAGGGCTTCCTGCAGTTCCAGAATATCTTTCTGCCTATCGGTATCTCGTTCTTTGTCTTCCAGTCTATGAGCTACACGATAGATTTGTATCGAGGCACTATCAAGCCTTTGGATAGATATGTGGACTACCTCTTCTACCTCTCGTTCTTCCCGCAGATTGTCGCAGGACCTATAGTGCGTGCCTCGACCTTCCTGCCACAGATACGTCGCCCGTTGGATATTACACGCGAGATGTTTGGCTGGGGTGTGGGGCTCATCATCATCGGACTCATTAAGAAGGCTATCATCTCGGACTACATATCGCTCAACTTCGTTGACCGCGTCTTTGCCGACCCGTCGCTCTACTCGGGTGTGGAGTCTCTGGCAGCCATCTATGGCTATGCGTTGCAGATATATTGCGACTTCTCGGGCTACTCCGATATGGCTATCGGCTTGGCTCTGCTGCTGGGCTTCCGCTTCCCCAAGAACTTCGATGCCCCCTATAAGTCGGCTACCATCACCGAGTTCTGGCGTAGGTGGCATATATCGCTCTCGTCGTGGCTTCGCGACTACCTCTATATCTCGCTCGGTGGCAACCGAAGGGGACGTGTGCGTCAGTACGTGAACCTGCTGCTCACTATGGTGCTCGGAGGCTTGTGGCACGGTGCTGCGGTACGTTTTGTGCTGTGGGGCACGCTGCACGGTGTGGCTCTCGCCCTGCATAAGATGTGGCTCACCGTTGTGCCACGTGCCAAGGTGCTCGGTAGCGATATGCACCCTCTGTGGCGTGTTGTGGGTGTTCTCTTCACCTTCCACGTGGTATGCTTGGGCTGGCTGCTGTTCCGTGCCTCGGATATGGCAAATTTCTGGGCTATACTGAGCAACATAACGCATAACTTCGACCTGTCGGTGCTGCCGCAGTTCGTGGGTGGCTATCGTGCTGTGGTGCTGCTTGTTGTCGTGGGCTACGCTATGCACTATCTGCCCTCACGCTGGTGCGAGGCCCTGCATCGCAGGGTAGCCACGTCGAGCTTTGTTGTGCAGGCACTGCTGCTGACCGCCACCATCTGGCTCGTTATGCAGGTCAAGTCTACTGATATTCAACCTTTTATCTATTTCCAATTCTAACACATTTTAGCGATGAAAGCACTATCCACCATTGCTCTGCTCGTTGTCTCCAATATCTTTATGACGCTGGCGTGGTATGGCCACCTCAAGCTCCAGCAGATGAAGGTCATCTCGTCGTGGCCCTTGTATGCTGTCATCATCTTCTCGTGGGCTATCGCCCTTGCGGAGTATGCGTGCCAGATACCTGCCAACCGCATCGGTTTCGTGGGCAATGGCGGCCCATTTACCCTTATGCAGCTGAAGATTATCCAGGAGGTCATCACCCTTGTCATCTTCACCCTCTTTACGGTTGTCTTCTTCCGTGGTGAGGCTCTTCAGTGGAACCATTTTGCCGCCTTCGGATGCCTCGTGGCAGCTGTGTGGCTTGTCTTTTTGAAGTAACAGAATATTTGTTGATGCTATGACACGAGAGGAGTTTCTTACGCTCTGCCGCGACGATGTGCGGATAGCTATCGAGTGCAATATCGACCGCGAGCCCACCGCCATAGCCCTCGATGCGAGGGTTGTGGAGCGACGTGTTGTGGCTTCGCAGGTGAAGAACCTCCAGCGTTGTCGCCTCAAGCACCCTACGCTCTATGCCGCACGTTGTATCCTCCCCGACCGCTCTGTGGAGCAGTCCTCGTCGGAGGCGTGTGCTGCGGCTAAGCCTCTCCGTGGCGAGAGCCTGCTGGATATGACCTGTGGCTTGGGAGGTGATACTATCGAGCTGAGCCGCCGCTTCTCGCACGTGGTAGCATTGGAGCGGGATGAGGTGTTGGCAGATGTGGTCAGGGAAAACCTCCGCCGCCTCGGCATAACGAATGTCGATGTCGTTACCGCCTCGGCTGAGGAGTACCTCGAGCGGTGCGATGAGCATTTCTCGGCTATCATCGTCGACCCCGACCGCCGTATCAGCGAGCGACGTAGTGTGCGTTTGGAGGACTCTTCGCCCAATGTGGTGGCTCTTATGCCACGTATGCGTCAGGTGGCGGAGCAGATAGCCATCAAGTGCTCGCCTCTGTTCGATGTCGACGAGGCACGCCGCCTCTTTGCCGACTGCTCTGTCGAGGTGGTGTCGCTCAGGGGCGAGTGCAAGGAGGTAAATATCTATATAGGTCTTTCCGAGCCTCATCTCTCGGCTGTCGCTGTCGGCAGGGCACGTTATGATGCTCGCTGCGAGAGCATAGGCGAGCTGCCTCTTCCCGAGAGCTTTCGTGCCTCGGACTACCGCTACCTCATCACGCCCGATGTGGCGTTGCAGAAGGCACGTTTAGTGCGTCATTCTCTCTGCGGTGTTGCTGACTGCTGGAGCGAGAACTCTTTTGGCTTTGCTATGCAGAGTGTTGAGGGCAGGATAGATGTCGTGGGACGCGTCGAGCCCATACGCAGCATCGAGCCGTTGGACTGGAAGAGCCTCAAGCGACGCTATGGAGGTCGGGGTGTTGATATCGTGCTCCGCGACTGCCCATTGGATGTGAAGCTCATCCATAAGAGGCTCTCGACACGTAGCGGCTCCGACTACCGCTTAGCCTTCACCCGCATCTGCGGCACAATCTATTGCATCTGCCTCGGCTAAAAGTCTTTAGCCTCTCCAAGTTTGCGGTTTTCAGCCGTAGACTTTAATATCCCTTAATAACCTTTACTATCCCTTAGTATCCCTTTTCAAAAAGCAAGGCTGACCGATAGCTCAGCCAGCCTGCAAAATCTATTGTGTGGTGTCGGTGCCGAAGTGTCGTTGTTCACAACGCCTGACACCCTCCCGCAGCCTCTCTTACTTCAAATCCATTGACTCGATGAGAGCCTTTGTCTCGGGCTTATGACCTCGGAACTCCACGTAGAGCTCCATAGGATGACGCTTGCCGCCCTGCTCCAACAGGTGGCGGAAGGCTGCCGAAGCCTCGGCGTTGAAGATACCCTTCTCGGCGAAGAGTGAGAAGGCATCAGCTGCGAGCACCTCTGCCCACTTATAGCCGTAGTAGCCTGCTGCGTAGCCGCCCGAGAAGATATGTGTGAAGGCGGGGCACATAGCTGTTCCCTCAACCCAAGGTGTTACCTGTACCGATGCCATAGCCTTACGCTCGAAAGGCTCTATCTCGCCTGCATAAGGCTCCTGGAGTGTGTGCCAAGCCATATCGACCAAGCCAAATGAGAGCTGACGCACGTTGAGGTATGCTGCCAAGTAGTTCTTCGCTGCCACGATACGCTCGATGAGTTCCGCAGGGATAGGCTCGCCTGTCTGGTAGTGCTTTGCCCAGAGGTCAAGATACTCCTTCTCGGTAGCCCAGTTCTCCATAATCTGCGATGGCAACTCCACGAAGTCGCGATATACGTTTGTTCCGTTGAGCGACTCATACTTACCCTTTGCCAACATACCGTGCAGGGCGTGTCCAAACTCGTGGAGGAAGGTCTCAAACTCGTCGAATGTGAGCAGCGAAGGTGTTGTCTCGGTAGGCTTTGTGAAGTTCATCACCAGCGACACTAAAGGACGTACCTCGTCGTCGCCCTCGCCCTTTGCTCCTCGGAACTCTGTCATCCACGCTCCCGAACGCTTCGAGGCACGTGGGAAGAAGTCGAGATACAACACAGCCAAGAACTCGCCATCCTTATCCTTCACCTCGTATGCTGTAACGTCGGGATGATATACTGCAATCTCGGTGTTAGGTGTGAATGTTATGCCATAGAGCTTTGTCGCCGCCATAAAGACACCCTCTATTACATTGTCGAGCTTCAGGTAAGGCTTCACAGCCTCGTCGCTGATGTTATACTTCTCGGTCTTGTACTTCTCGGTGTAGTAAGCCCAGTCCCAAGGCATCACGTCGCCTTGCAAGCCCTGCTGCTTGGCGTAGGCGTTAATCATATCATAGTCCTTGCGTGCATACTCCACTGTAGCCTCGCTCAGCTCGCCGAGGAAGCCATTCACCGTAGGCACGTTCTCTGCCATACGCTCTGCCAAGACATACTCTGCGTAGTTGTTGTAGCCGAAGAGCTTGGCAATCTTCATACGCAGCTCGACAATCTTATGTATGGTAGGTGTGTTATCCACCTCGCCACCCAGTGCACGTGAGTTGTAGGCACGATACAACTGCTCCTTCTCGGCACGCTGCGATGAGTATGTCATAAAAGGGATGTAGCTTGGAGCCTGGAGTGTTACTGTCCAGCCCTCCTCGCCACGTGCTTTAGCCTCGGCAGCCAACGCCTCGCGTACGAACTCTGGCAGCTCTGCCACCTTCGCCTCGTCGGTTATGTTGAGCGAGAAGGCATTTGTTGCTGCGAGAGCGTTCTGACCGAAGATGAGTGTCGCCTCCGACAGTGCGGTGGTGTACTCGCGATAGAGCTCCTTATCCTCGTCGCTCAGGGCAGCACCCGAGCGAGTGAAGCCCTTGTATGTATCCTCCAACAGACGCACATCCTCTGCCGAGAGTCCCTCGCGTGAGCCCTCGTATACCGCCTTCACACGCTCGAAGAGCTGTGGGTTGAGGCTTATGTCGTTACCCAGGGCGGTGAGCTTTGGCTGCACACGCAGGGCGATAGCGTCCATCTCGTCCGAGGTGTCTGCCTCACGCAGGTTGTAGAATATGCCCGAGATACGACCCAAGGCTGCACCCTGCTTCTCCAAAGCTACGATAGTGTTCTCAAATGTTGGAGCCTCCTCGTTTGCCACGATAGCCTCCACCTCCTGGCGAGCCATCTCTATTGCCTTGTCGAATGCGGGCTCATAGTCGGTGATTTCAATCTTGTCGAATGGTGGTGTCTGGTAAGGGGTATCCCACTCGGCGAGCAGAGGATTCTCCTGGCACGCCATATCACAACAACCACCCATAATAGCACTTGCTGACATAATAAATAATAGTTTTTTCATCTCTTTATCTTTTTTGGTTTGTCTTCATCTATCATCGCCGAGCCTACTCGGGCTCTGCGACTGCTGTTGCCGAGCCCGTAGCCTCCACAGCCTCTATGCCTCTACGTGCAGGGAGTGTCGCCGTACCCTCTATACGTCCTATCGACGTAGGCTCTGCGTCGGTGGGCAGTGCTCGCTCCTCTATGGCGTGCATCTCTGAGGGAGCCGCCATCTCGGCTGGGGCTGCTACCTCCTGCTCGGTGGGCTCTACACCCTCCGTTGTCGCCTCCTCAACGATTGTCGCCTCCTCGCTCTTACCCTCCTCGGCTACCTCTGTGTCGGCTGCCTCTGTTGTAGCGATGACTATCGGCTGAGGCTTTGCCATAGCCTCCTGTGCCTCCTTTTGTGCCTGCTCCTCGGCACGTCGGCGACGCGACTCCTCGGCTATGCGGCGTGCCTGCTCACGTGTGTCGACACGTATCACCTCTACGGGTGCTGATGGGTCGTACTCCTCTATGTCGAGGTTGTAGTCGTCGATAAATCCGCGAGCTATCATCAGAGCTCGTTTGTCGGGGTCGGCACCTCGGAAGGCACGATACATATCCATTCCGCCACGTGTGCCGCCGCGTGAGAGCACCTCCTCGCGGAAGCGTGCTGCCACCTCGGCATTGAACAGGTCGCCACTCTCGACAAAAGCCTGGAAGGCATCCTTATCCAACACCTCTGCCCAGATGTAGAAGTAGTAGCCGGCAGAGTATCCGCCATCGAATATGTGGCTGAAGTATGTGTAGTGGTAGCGGGGCGAGATTTGAGGTATCAGACCACGTTTCTCGCCGAGCACCTTCTGCTCAAAAGCCTTGACGTCGACCTCGTCGGCAGATGTGAGCGAGTGAATCTCCATATCGGCGAAGGCTGCTGCCAGCAGCTCCGTCATAGCAAATCCCTCGTTGAACTTCGAGCTGCGGTGTATGCGACGTATCATATCGTCGGGCATAACATCATCCTTGCGGTAGTGTACAGCATACTGTCGGAGCATAGCTGTTGTGAATGCCCAGTTCTCCATAATCTGCGATGGGAGCTCCACGAAGTCGCCCTCGACACCTCGCAGACCTGCATATTTCACCTCGGCAAAGAGTGAGTGCAGGGCGTGTCCAAACTCGTGGAAGAGTGTCTCGGTCTCATCTATCGAGAGCAGTGCAGGGGTAGAGCCCGAGGGGCGTGTGAAGTTACAAACGATGCTCACCACAGGTGGCACTCGCTTGCCCGTAGCATCGTACGACTGTGGCACGTAGCGACCGCACCACGCACCGCCACTCTTGCCCGCACGTGGGTGGAAGTCGAATAGCAATACACCCAGCGGAGCGTCGTTGTTGTCTATCACCTCATAAGCCTCCACCTCGGCGTGGTACAATGCCGCCTTTATAGGGCGGAATGTGATGCCGTAGAGACGGTTGGCGAGGGTGAATATGCCACCCTTGACATTATCCAGAGCGAGGTACTCACGCACCTTTGCCTCCTCCAGATTGTATCGTTTCACACGTAGCTTCTCGGCGTAGTACCACCAGTCCCAGGGCTCGAATGTAGCCTCCTCGCCATTGTCTGCGATGAACGAAGGCTTCATATCGGCTAACTCTCGCTCGGCAGTACGCAGAGCCTCCACCCAGATGCCATCCAATAGCTCAAACACCGCCTCGGGAGAGCCTGCCATCTGGTTCGATGTAACGTAGTCGGCATAGCTGCGGTATCCGAGCAGGTGAGCCTTCTGGTAGCGGAGTGATGCCATACGTGAGGCTATCTGCTTGTTGTCATACTCGTTGTCGTTGTTGCCACGCGAGACGTATGCCTTGTAGAGCTGCTCACGCAGAGCTCGCTCGGTGGAGTATGTCAGGAAAGGTATGAGGCTCGGCTTGTCGAGTGTGAAGATGTAGTTACCCACCTTGCCCTCCTGACGAGCTTTCTCGGCTGCCGCCTCACGCACCGTAGCGGGTAGACCACCCAACTGTGCCGATGTGAGCACCATCTTGTACGATGTGGTCTCTGCCAGAAGGTTGTTGCCAAAACGCACCTGCAACAGCGACAGCTCGCTATTTATCGCTTTGAGCTCCGCCTTGAGCTCCTCGCTGAGGAGTGCTCCCGACCGCACGAAGCGGGTGTGTATCTTCTCCACCAGACGCAGCTGCTCTGCTGAGAGGGCGAGCGAGTGGCGTGCGTTGTATACCGCATCAATCCTCGCGAAGAGAGCATCGTTCATCTGTATGGCGTCGTTGTGGGCTGCCAGGCGAGGCATCATCTGCTCCGATATGGCTTGCATCTCAGGGTTTGTCTCGGCTGAGTTGAGCATACTGAATACGCTCGACACACGCTGCAACATAGCTCCTGCCCTGTCGTAGGCGAGTATCGTGTTATCGAACGTAGGCTTCTCGTCGCAGCTCACTATCGAGTCTATCTCTGCTAAGTGCTGACGCATACCCTCCTCAAAGGCGGGCACGAAGTGGTCGTTGGCTATGCGGTCAAATGGCGGTATGCCGTATGGCGTCTCCCAACGCTCTTCGAAGAAGGGGTTTGCTGTCGATTGCTCCTTCTTGCTACAAGAGTAAAATCCCATAATAGTCAAAATTGATAGGAATAAATATGCAAAGTGCTTCATTACTAAATTTATAATTGATACCTTTGCAAAGGTAATATTTAACTTAAAGTTATGCAACTATTTTACGCACCCGATATCACATTAGAGCCATATACGCTCTCGGAGGAGGAGTCAAAACACTGTATCAAGGTGCTGCGTCTGCACGCAGGCGACACAATCCACGTAACCGACGGAGTCGGTAACCTGCACACCTGCCGCATCATCGACGACAACGCACGCCGCTGCACGATAGCTGTCGAGCATACCGAGGCGGAGTTTGAACGTATGCCCTATGCTCTGACTATGGCGGTCGCCCCGACGAAGAATATCGAACGCTTCGAGTGGTTTTTGGAGAAGGCTACCGAGGTGGGTGTCAGCCGTTTCATACCTGTGGAGTGCGACCATAGCGAGCGACGCATCATCAAATACGACCGCGAGCTGCGTGTCATTACCTCGGCTGTCAAGCAGTCGCTCAAGGCTTACCACCCTGCGTTGGATGAGCTGACACCGCTCAGGCGTGTTGTGCAGATGCCTTTCGAGGGGCAGAAGTTCATCGCCCACTGCGACCGCACGATAGATGAGGCGTGCCGCGAGAGAGCCTACCTACCCTCAATTATTAAAAAAAATGAAAATATTTTAATTTTGATTGGTCCCGAAGGAGATTTTTCGCCCGAAGAGATTAAATTTGCACTCGAAAACGGCTTCGAGCCTATCACGCTGGGCAACCAGCGTCTGCGTACCGAGACTGCTGCTGTTGTGGCAACGGTGATGGTCGCTACGGAGAATAGCCGATAGGCTTGTGGCTCGACAGAAAATAAAACAATAACAAAAATAAGTTGTAAATGTTCTACGCATTACTACCATTGGCTATTGCTCTTGTGGCTGTGTTGCTCTTTGCGACGCCTGTGCGGGCAAAGGTGTGGGTGGCAACAGGAGTTATAGTGGCTCTGGCGGTGGCGGCACTTGTCCCTTCGGTTGGAGTCCTTGCGGGGCTGCTGCCCGATGTGCAGTGGTCTATCGCCAGCCCTGTCTTTGGTGTCGAGAAGCTCTCCATAGATGCTCTGTCGGCACTCTTTTTGGTTGTTATAGCTGTGGCAGGCATCGCTACGGTCATCTACTCGAAGGGCTACCTGAACCACTATCTCGACAAGAAGTCCTCGGCTCACATCTCGCTGCACTACCTCTCGTTGGTGCTGTTGGTGGCAGCTATGATGGGTGTTGTCATCTCGAGTGGCGGCTTCTCGTTCCTCTTGGCGTGGGAGATGATGACCATAGCCTCGTTTGTGCTTATTCTGTTCGATGCACAACGTGCCGAGGTGCTGCGTGCCGCTCTGACCTACCTCGTTATGATGCACATAGGCTTCATCCTGCTGGTGGCAGCTTTCGCTACGACCTTCTCGCTTACGGGCGAGGCTTCGTTTGAGGCGGTGTCGCTCTGTGCTTCAAGCTCCAAGACCATAGTGTTGTTTGTCCTGTTCCTGCTCGGCTTCGGTATGAAGGCGGGAATGTTTCCTCTGCACGTGTGGCTGCCCGAGGCTCACCCTGCAGCACCGTCGCACGTCTCGGCTATTATGTCGGGCGTGATGATTAAGACGGGTGTCTACGGCGTGATGCGTATCCTGTGGCACTTGGGCGAGGCGGAGGAGCTCTACGTGATAGGAATGATAATCCTCGCTGTAGGTATCGTTACGGGCGTGTGGGGTATCGTCCTCGCCACTACGCAGAACGATATGAAACGTCTGCTGGCATACTCGAGTATGGAGAATGTCGGTATCATCTTCATCGGCTTGGGTATCGCTACTCTGAGCAAGGCTGAGGGTGCTACGTTGCTCGCTACGGTGTCGCTCTGCGGTACGTTGCTCCACTTGGTGAACCACTCATTATTCAAGTCGCTGCTCTTCTTCGGTGCAGGTAACATCTACTCCCAGACGCACACCACCCACCTCGATAAGCTGGGCGGCGTGGCGAAGTATATGCCTATGACGGCGGTCCTGTTCCTTGTGGCTACGGTCGCTATATGTGCTATGCCGCCGCTGAATGGCTTTGTGGGCGAGTTTCTGATATATCTCGGTATGTTCGACAGCGTCAGGTGGGGTGTCAACGTGCTGCCTGCCGCTGTGGGACTCATCGGCTTGTCGCTCATCGGAGGCTTTGTCGTGCTGGCATTCTCGAAGCTATATAGCACAGTTTTCTTGGGTACTCCACGCCACCACCACGTAGCCGAGAGCCGCGAGGTGGATAACGCCCGCATAGTGGCTATGGCTATACCTACCATCGCCATCCTCTGCATCGGTCTCGTGCCGCAGTATAGTGTTGTGGTCATCGAGCGTGTGGCGTTGCAGTTTATGCCCTCTGCCGAGCCTGTCTTGGCAGGGTATATCACTCCGACACTCTTCCACATTTCGTTGGTGGCTCTGATGCTCATCCTGCTCACCACATTTCTGTACCTTCTCAAGCAGCGTGCACAACGCTCACGCACCATCGCCGAGGGCCCTACGTGGGGCTGTGGCTTCACCTCGCCTAACGGACGTATGCAGTATACGGGCGAGTCGTTTGCCGAGGGTGTGGAGTCTATCGCCACCTCCATCACACAGCAGATGGTCGAGGGTAAGGCTGTGGGCAAGGGCGAGATTTTCCCTTCACGCCACACCTATGGCGTGCGTCATAAGGATAAGATTGACAGCCTCTTCGCTGCCTGGTGGGTGGAGCTGCTGCGTCAGATAAACAAACGCATAATGAGTCTGCGTACGGGTAAGATTAACCACTACATACTCTTCGCCCTGCTCTTCCTTGTGGCAATCTTTGTTCTATCACTCTTAAATGTAATCTAAGGCTATGGCAATTGCACTTAATACACTATTGATGATTGTCGTAGCGTTGACAATCACCGGCGTGATTAACCGCATGCGAGCCCTGCTCTCGGGCAGGAAGGGTATCCCTTTCGTGCAGCACCTACGCGATGTCGGCGTGTTGTTGCGTAAGGGCTCGGTCTACTCGACCACGACCACCGCTCTCTTCCGCATAGCTCCTGCTGTCTATTTAGCTGTGTCGGTTGTGGCACTTCTGTTCATCCCTGTGGCAGACCTCTATCCCCTCATCTCGTTTGAGGGCGATGTCATCTGCTTCGCCTATACGTTGGCTCTGGCACGTCTTGCCATCATCCTTGCCGCTATGGATACGGGTAGCTCTTTCGAGGGTATGGGAGCGGCACGTGAGGCTCTCTACGGAGCACTCATCGAGCCCGCCCTTATGATGGGCTTCGCTACGCTGGCTATGTTTTGCGGCTATACGTCGTTTGCCGAGATTTTCGAGGTCGAGCAGTCGTTCAACCTCCACCACACTATCGTTATGATGCTGGCAGCCTACCTGTTCGTGCAGGTGGCATTCATCGAGGCAGGCAGAGTGCCTGTCGACGACCCACGCACCCACCTCGAGCTGACTATGATACACGAGGTTATGTGCTTGGATTATAGTGGAATAGACCTTGCTATGATAAAGATTGCGGGCTGGCTCAAGACCGCCTGCTTCGCTATGGTTGCAGCCAATGCTATCGCCGCTACGTGTTGTTTCCATTGGTGGTTTGCGACACCTGTGGCAATCCTGCTTACGGGTGTTGCGATAGGTGTTGTGGAGTCTTCGCAGGCACGCAACAAGCTCATCCGTAATACCACCTTTGTGGTTACCGTGTTGGCTATGGCGACGCTGATATTCTTCATCGGCTACCTCTTGCAGCTAAACATTAACATCTAACGACCTATGTTACTTTCGCTCATTATATTATATGTGCTGACGCTCACCTACCTCTCTATCGTTGAGCGTTTCCGCAACTACGCCTCGGTCATCACCGTGCAGGGCTGGATTCTGCTTGGCATAGCCCTGCTGCGTCTGCACTCGCTGGATTGGATTGAGTTGGGCTTCATCATCACCGAGACGCTCATCTTCAAGGCTATCATCGTGCCTGCCATCCTCCACCGCGTGATAAACAAGACCAAGATAAACCGTGTCCGCACCTCGGGCACCTCGCAGTTCAACTCGCTGATGTTGTCGATTGCGGCACTTATCATCAGCACCGTTACGACCTACTATATAGCCGACTCGTCGGTCAATATGGTCTTTTTCGGCGTGGCACTCTATGCGTTGCTCAGCGGACTGATACTCATCGTGTTGCGTTCACGTATCTTCACCCATATGATAGGCTTCCTGGTCATCGAAAATGGTGTGTTGCTCTTCTCAATGGCTATCGGTGTCGAGATGCCCATTTTGATTAACTCGGCTATTATGCTCGATATCTTGATGTCGGTGTTGATGCTCGGTATGTTCCTCACGAAGGTCGACAAACATATCCACACCGACAACAGCGACAAACTAACTCACGTAAAAGACTGATGCTATGATATATATCTTCTTCGCTATATGGGTTGCGTTGGCTGGTGCCACGCTCTTTGCCCGCGACAAACGCTATGTGAAGGCTCTCTGCGGAGTCTATATCCTCTCGCACGTAGGCTTTGCTGCCACGCTCTTTGCCGGTGGCTGGTGGGGTGCTACGTCGGGCACGCTCTTCACGTTTGACGAGGCGGGTGTGCTGTTCTATCTGCTGATGGCTGTCGTGGCTATCTATGTGCTGATACACAGCGAGGAGTATCTGGGGGAGGACTCTATCGTGGGCTACCGTCAATATTTCTCGTTGCTTATGTTGCTCATAGCAGCCATTACGGGTGTCTACTTCGCCAATAATATCGCCGTTACGTGGATTTTGTTGGAGGCGACCACCCTGTGTAGTGCCGGTATCATCTACTACCGCCATACGGAGGATGCTTTGGAGGCTACGTGGAAGTACCTCTTCGTCTGCTCTACGGGTATCGCTATCGCCTATTTGGGTATCCTGCTGCTGAGTGCGGCGGCAGATAACACCTCGCTCAACTATACGCAGATGCGAGAGCTCATCGGCGAGGCAAACCCACTCTATCTCAAGGTGGCGTTCCTGCTTATTTTGACGGGATATAGCTGTAAGATGGAGATTTTCCCGTTGTACACTATCGGTGTCGATGCCAACTTCGCCGCTCCAGCCCCTGCCTCGGCTCTCATCTCTACGGGCTTGGTCAATGCAGGCTTTTTGGCTATCTTCCGCATATATAGCCTCTACGCCGCTACACCTGTCTTCGGGTGGGTGCAGAGCGTGATGGTTATCATCGGTGTTATGAGCCTTGCTGTGGGAGCGTTGTTCCTGCGTCGCACCAACAACTATAAGCGTTTCCTGTCGTACTCTACGGTCGAGAATATGGGTATCGTGGCTATCGGCTTGGGCATAGGAGGTGCAGGCGTGTGGGCAGCTATCTTCCACACCGTATGCCACACCTTCATCAAGAGTAGCCTCTTTTTGCAGATAGCTGTGGTGCGTCAGATATACAATGGCTACCGCATCAACCGTATCGGCGACTACATAAATATCAATAAGGTGGGAGCTATCGGTCTTTTAGCAGGTATGGTTGCTGTGCTGGCATTTCCACCCTCGCCGCTCTTTATCTCCGAGCTGAAGATATTGATGCAGACAGTGCTCGATGGCGATTTGTGGCTCACCATAGCCATCACGGTCATTATGTGTATCGTCATCTACTCGGTGTGCCAGCGTTTTGTCAAGCTCTGCTACCAGTCCAACCAGGATGAGCTTCACCTGAAGCGTGTCGACCGCCGCCTCTCGTATAGTGCTCTCTCGCTGTTGGTTGTGGCACTTGTCGTAGGCTTGTGGCAACCTGAGTTTTTACTTAATCTGATTGATAAGATTGCAACTTTATAAGCAGTTATGATATATCACACAATCAATAACCGCTCGCAGGCTGTGGCGTTGGCAGATATTCCTCAGGTGGAGTATGCTGCGTTGTATGCCGACCTGCAGGAGCGACTCGCCGATGAGCGTTACCACGTGGCACACTACTTCGCACGTGCGGAGGGTGGTGTGTTGCGTTTCTACCTCATCCTGTTAGACGATGTGGAGCATACCATTATGCTCTCCTCCTTTGCTATGGAGTATTACGACGATGTGGCTCTGCCCTCGCTCACCGCACTGCACCCTGCACTGCACCCCTTCGAGCGAGAGATAGCCGAGCTCTATGGTGTCAGGTTTGGCTCTATGCCGTGGCTCAAGCCTCTCCGCTTCTCGTCGGAGGGTGTCAAGCGAGGCACTACCATCGACAGCTACCCCTTCTACACCATCGAGGGCGACTCGTTGCACGAGGTCAACGTAGGACCTATCCACGCCGGCATCATCGAGCCAGGTGCGTTCCGTTTCATCTGCAATGGTGAGCACGTGCTCCATTTAGAGATTGCTTTGGGCTATCAGCACCGAGGTGTAGAGCGAGAGTTTGCTGCTACGACCAACCGTCTGCGTCAGACGCTCCTTGCCGAGAGTATTGCGGGCGACAGTGCTGTCTCGCACGCTGTGGCTTATGCGATGACTGTCGAGAAGCTGGCAGGTGTCGGTGTGAGTGAGGCTCTCAGTGTCGAGCGACAGATAGCCCTCGAGTTAGAGCGTATGGCAATGCACATCGCCGATACGGGAGCTTTGTGTATGGATGTGGGCTATCAGCTCGGACAGGTGGCGTGTGAGGCTCTGCGTACTATGACCATCAACACCACCCAGGCGTGGTGTGGCAACCGTTTCGGTAAGGGCTTGATACGTGCCGCCGGCAGCCACTTCCCTCTTACCGAGGCGAAGCGAGCTATGGTGCGTCGCAATGTCAGTGAGATTGCCCACCGCTACAATGAGGTGCGAGAGGATATCAAGAGCTCGCCTACGCTGTTGGCTCGTTTCGAGCAGTGTGGTGTCGTGCCACGAGCTGAGATGGCTAAGATTGGAGGTGTCGGTATGGCGGCACGTGCAAGTGGCGTGCACCGCGATATACGCTCCTCTCACCCCTATCTGCTCTTTGGCGAGGAGCTCGCCCACGAGAGCATTGTGAAGCGTCAGGGCGATGTTATGGCTCGCCTTATGATGCGTTGCCGCGAGGTGTTGCAGAGTGCCGACTATATCCTGCAGCTGCTCGAGCGGTGTAGTGGCGAGGGCTCACAGTCGTTGCCCGACTACGATATGCCGCTTGCTGCCGATTCGCTCGCTGTGTCGCTCGTTGAGGGGTGGCGTGGTGAGACGTGCCACGTGGCTCTGACAGATGCCGAGGGCAATATAGCGACCTATAAGGTAAAGGATGCGAGCCTGCACAATTGGCTTGCTTTAGCTTTGGCGGTGCGTGGCGAGGGTATATCCGACTTCCCTATATGTAACAAGAGTTTTAATCTGTCGTACTGCGGTCACGACCTCTAATATGTTTGCGATATGATATTTCCAAAGATAAAAGTGCTGCTGAGCCACGGTCGCCAGAATATCCCCGACCTCACGCAGGTTGAGCTGAGCGAGGAGTTTCGTGGTCGCCCTGTGTTGTCGGCGAGCGACGATATGACAGCTGTCGAGGCTGCCGCTGCGTTGTGCCCTACGGGAGCTATCACTACGAAACCCTTCACACTCGATTTGGGACGCTGTCTCTTCTGTGGCGAGTGTGCCCGTCGTGCTCCGCAGAACATACGTTTTACGAACGACTACCGTTTAGCTACCACCTCACGTGAGGCTCTTGTCGTTAAGGTGGGCGATGATAAGATAGATTTCTGTCCTGCTAATGTCGATAAGGCTAAGGCAAAGCTCTTCCGCTCGTCGCTCAAGCTGCGTCAGGTCTCGGCAGGAGGTGATGCCTCTATCGAGATGGAGCTCAATGCTACGGGTAACGTCAATTTCGACTTCGGTCGCTATGGTGTGGAGTTCACCGCCTCACCACGCCACGCCGATGGAGTTGTCATCACAGGCCCTATCTCGTCGGCTATGGCTGAGCCTCTGAAGATATGCTATGACGCTGTTGCCGAGCCCAAGTACCTCTTTGTCTGTGGCAGTGAGGCTTGCTCGGGCGGTCTTTTCGCCGAGAGCAAGGCTGTCAACCGAGAGTTCCTTGCTGGGCATAGTGTCGACTTGTGGATGCCTGGAGCACCCACCCATCCGATGACCTTCATCGATGGTGTTATGACGCTCCTGGGACGTAAAAAGCGAGAGTAGGAGCAGTCGCCAAAGGTTGGCTCGCGGGGCGAAAAAGGCTTTTCACATAAAGGTTTTTCCGTTTCACCGCCGAGGTGGGAGCAATGGCAACATTTGTGCTTACCTTTGTGGTAGGAAACAAAGTATAAACCCTTAAAACAAGGAAGTTATGAAACTGAGATTATTGTTAGCCGTAGCGGCATTGATGGTTGGCTCGGTAGCGTTTGCACAGCAGGGCGAGGGCAGAGAGCGTGGTGTGGGTCGTGAGCGAGGCGAGCGACTGACAGTCGAGCAGATAGCCAAGCGTAAGAGCGATAGGATGAAGAAGGAGCTCTCGCTCAACGAGCAGCAGTACACCAAGGTCTATAAGCTCTATCTCAAGCAGGCTAAGCGTCAGGCAAAGATGTGGCGTAAGGGCTTCGAGCAGCAGCGAGCATTCAAGGCGGACGTTAAGCTCATCCTCACTGAGGAGCAGTTTGCTAAGTATGAGCAGGGCGAGAAGGCACGTCGCGAGCAGTGGCAGCGTCGTGGCGAGGGCAAGCGAGGTGATGGACCACGCGGCGACCGCCCACGTGGCGAGTGGAAGCGAGGTGAGCGTGATGGCAATGGCACACCTGTCAAGGGCGAGAAGATGCCTCCTATCCGTCCGAAGGATAATCCTCGCGGCGAGGCACGTAACGGAGCCTATATGGAATAAGTTTTACTTGTTATACGACTTCTGGGTATCGTAATGTAGAAGTGTAGCAACCAAACGAGTTGCTACACTTTTTTTATGGCACAAAATGTAGTTTTTTGCTCTCGGCTGCGTCTAACATAAATGAATTTGTATAAATTTGTACCAATAAAATAAATTATGTAGCACGATGAACATACTACAAGCTAACAACATCACCAAACACTATACCGCCCACACTGCGTTGGATAACGTCTCGGTGGAGATTCCGCGTGGCTCGGTATATGGTCTGCTCGGACCTAACGGTGCGGGCAAGACGACACTCATACGTGTCATCACACGCATCACTCTGCCCGATGCTGGCGAGGTGCTCTTCGATGGACGTAAGATTACCGACGAGGATATCTTCCGTATAGGCTACCTGCCCGAGGAGCGTGGATTGTATAAGAAGATGAAGGTGGGCGAGCAGGCTATCTTCTTTGCACGCCTCCGCGGATTGTCGCGTTATGAGGCTGTGGCACGTCTGAAGGTGTGGTTCGAGCGTTTCAACCTCCAGGAGTGGTGGGATCGTAAGGTCGAAGACCTCTCGAAAGGTATGGCACAAAAGGTTCAATTCATAGCAACGGTGGTTCACCAGCCCAAGCTCCTCATCTTCGATGAGCCCTTCTCGGGCTTCGACCCCATCAACGCCAACCTCCTCAAGCAGGAGATATTGCGTCTGAGGGATGAGGGCTCGACGGTGATATTCTCCACCCATAATATGTCCTCTGTCGAGGAGATATGCGACCACATAACACTCATCAACCGCTCTCGCAACATTCTCTCGGGCGAGGTGGGCGAGGTACGTCGCCGCTATGGTGAGAATATCTTCTCGCTACGCTATCATGGCGATGAGGCGTTGCTGCGTGGCGGTCTTGACCGTGTGGCAGAGGTGCTAGCGGCTACACAGCTGGAGCAGGGCTTGTCGGAGATTAAGTTCCGCCTGGGCGAGGGTGTTACGATGCACGATGCCATCCATATAGCCAACGAGGCTGTCGAGATTCGCTCGTTAGAGGAGGTCATACCAAGTATGAACGACATTTTTATCCGTGCCGTCGAGGGTACGCTCTAAACCATCAAAGACTACAACTATGGGAAAGACATCAATTATCATAGCTCGCGAATATAACGAGCGAGTACGCAAGAAGTCATTCATCATCACCACCATCCTTATGCCCATCCTTATGCTGGGCTTGATGGCGGCACCTACCCTTATTATGCTCTTTGGCGGCAGCGACCGCAAGGAGATACTCGTCATCGACGACAGCCATATAGCTGCCTCGGCGTTGCAGAGCAACGATGAGCTGCTCTTCACCCATCAGGAGGGGCTTACGCTCAAGCAGGCACGCGAGCGAGAGGATGTCTTCGGTGTGCTGTGGATTGGCGAGGATATCGTCGAGAACAACACCAACCTGAAGCTCTACACCAACTCTTCATCCTCTATCACTTTGGAGGAGAATATCGTCTCGCAGATGGATGATATCATCGAGGCTGAGCGTATAGCGAGCCAGTCTATCGAGGGCCTTGCCGATATCATACGCAGCGTGCAGGCTAACGTCTCGATGACCACCATACGTAACGATTTGAGCGAGGAGGGCAAGGAGGAGGAGTCCACCTCGTCGGGTATGTCCTACTTTATGGGTATCGCCTTGGGTATGATACTCTATATGTTCCTGCTCATCTATGGCTCTATGGTTATGACCTCGGTCATCGAGGAGAAGGGTAGTCGTGTGTTAGATGTCCTGGTGTCGAGTGTCAAGCCGTTCCAGCTTATGGTGGGTAAGATTGTGGGTGTTGCGGCTGTGGCAGCCACCCAGATTGTCATCTGGGCAGTGCTCATCGTGGGTATAGGCTCTACGGTGCTTCCATCCCTCATCCCCGAGGATACTATGCAGAGTGTCGAGGCTGTGCAGCGAGGCGAGCTGACCTCTGTTGAGGCGGGCTTGGATGCCGATATGGTCTCGGCTATCTCGGTGGCTACCGACACAGGCTCGTTGACTCTGATGTTCGTCTACCTGCTGTTGTTCCTCGTCGGAGGCTTCGTCTTCTACTCGTCGCTCTTCGCCGCTGTGGGCTCGGCTGTGGACTCTGTGCAGGACTCGCAGCAGCTGCAGACCCCTATCACAGTGCCTATCATCATCTCCATTATGCTCTCTATGTCGGTCTTCAACGACCCTAACTCACCTTTGGCATTCTGGGGCTCTATGATACCTTTCACCTCGCCTGTCGTTATGATGGCACGCATCCCGTTTGAGATTGCTACGTGGGAGATTATCCTCTCGCTCGTTATCCTGTGGCTCTCTACGATAGCTATGGTGTGGGTTGCCGGCAAGATTTACCGCATAGGAGTCTTTATGCACGGTAAGAAGCCTTCGTTGAAGGAGTTGGCTCGCTGGATAGTGATGAAATAATTACCTTTTTTACCCTATGAAACTAATTTTTGCAACCAATAACTCCCATAAACTCAAGGAGGTGAGGGAGATTCTCGGCGAGCGAATTGAGGTTGTGTCGCTCCGCGAGCGAGGCATCGAGGGCGATATCGCCGAGACTGCCACCACTTTGGAGGGCAATGCTCTGCTCAAGGCTCGCGAGATATATGCTCAGACGGGCGAGGACTGCTTCGCCGATGACACAGGCTTGGAGGTCGACGCTTTGGGTGGTGAGCCTGGGGTCCGCTCGGCACGTTATGCCTCGGAGGAGGGGCACGACGACGCTGCCAACAAACGTCTGCTGCTGCGTAACCTCTCGGGCGTGGGCAACCGTGCCGCACAGTTTCGCTGCGTCGTAGCCCTCATCTTGGGTGGCGAGGAGCACCTCTTCGAGGGTATTGTTCGCGGCCATATAGCCTGCGTTGAGGCGGGTAGCGGTGGCTTCGGCTACGATGCCCTGTTCATCCCCGAGGAGTCCGACCGCTCGTTTGCCGAGATGAGCGAGGAGGAGAAGAACAGCATCTCACATCGTGGTCGTGCTGTGGAGAAACTCGCAAAGTTCCTTTCAGGTAAGTAATCAGTAAAAAGCAATCAGCTATGAGAAAATTATATATTTTGATTTTTGGTTTAACCTTTTCTGCGGCTCTCTCTTGCAGCGAGGGCGGCGAGAAGGAGGCAGTCCTGCCCGAGGGACACGTCATCAGCTTCGAGGAGTCGTGGTTTGAGCCTTTCTATGCTACCTCGCCCTACTCGGGCTCTGCCGTTACCCCCGACTATGTGTGGTGCGACCAGACCACATCGCTCTCGTCGCAGCCTATCTTCTCGGAGTCGTTTGGCTATACATTCTACGGTGGTGGTGCGACTATAAGTGGTTATAGTTCAAGTGTTTTCAACGAGACATTTGACTACACTCAGGATTTGTACTTCTACGAGGAGGCATCCGCTGCATCGGTTGTCAACCACGCTTTGGTGTTCTATGGCAACTACGAGGCGGAGGCTACGGGTGCTATGGATTTACGCCCCGTGCTCTACTTTGCCGATGGCAAGCCACGCCGTATCTTGGCTGCCCGCATAGCCCCTACGTGCTATTTTCTCAATGTCGCAATCAACGGCAACGCCTTCTCTCCGAAGCTCGCCGAGGGCGATAAAATTATAGTTTCTGCTACGGGATTCGATGCCGAGGGCAGGGTTACGGGCGAGAGCCGCTACACCCTTGCTACCTATGGCGATGTGCTCCACCGCTGGAGGGTGTGGAGTCTTGCCGAGTTGGGCAGTGTCGTGCGTGTTGAGTTCAATATTGTGGGTGGTCCTACCAACGAGTACGGTATGATGTCGCCAAAATATTTTGCTCTGGATGATATCGTCGTCGGCGAATAACCATCCCATATCCGAGATTGAAAAGACTGCCTGCGGGCGGTCTTTTTTTGTTGTGCTATCCCAACAATTTGGAGATATAACATAAATGTTATAACTTTGTACGATTGTATACTAAAACTTGCGGATACGGTGAGACTTATGAAACGACTTTTCACAATATTGGCTATCGTAACACTTTTGCCTTCGATTGCTTTTGCACAAGTCAAAAAGGCTGATGCACCCGAGAGAGAGGGGTATGAGGGTGTGCCTCTCTATGGCGACATAGAAAGCATAACTGTTCGCGAATATCTATTGGAAGATAAATTTGGCGAGGAGGTTAAGGGTGAGATGACAGATTGCATTAAATACACCTTCAATCAGCGAGGAGATGTAATTGAAGAGGCATCCTACGATTCTGACGGAAGTTTGGAATGGAAGTATCTTTACAAATACGACTCTTTGGGTAATAGGATAGAGAGAGCATCTTATTACTCCGACGGAATTTTGGATTGGAAGGATCTTTACAAATACGACTCTTTGGGTAATAGGATTGAGAGAGCATCTTACTACTCCGGCGGAAGTTTGAGGTGGAAGGATCTTTACAAATACGACTCTGCGGGGAATAGGATTGAGGAGGCATTATACAACTCCGACGGAAGTTTGAGAAGTAAGGACCTTTACAAATACGACTCTGCGGGTAATAGGATAGAGAGAGCATCTTATTACTCCGACGGAAGCTTGGGATGGAAATATCTTTACAAATATGACTCTGCGGGTAATATGATTGAGAGGACGGAATATAGATCCGACGGAAGTTTGAGGTGGAAGTATCTTTACAAATACGACTCTGCGGGCAATATGATTGAGGAAGCATTCTTAAACCCCAACGGACGTTTGATTTCGAAGAATCTTTATGAATACGACTCTGCAGGTAATATGATTGAGAGGACGGAATGTAATTCCGACGGAACTCAGAATTATAAAGTTCTCTGCAAATATGACTCTGCGGGAAATATTGTGGAGCGTGCGTCATATAAAAGCGAAATAATGATACCCGACAGACTTACTGAGTACGAGATTGTTTACCGCGAGTAAATAAAAGCACCATTCCCGATTTATGGGAGATGAAAAAGAAAGATAATAATAACGTCATTCCCCGATTGGTGGATGTTGACGGGGGAAATAAATAAAAACGTCATTCCCCGATTGGCGGATGTCGACGGGGGAAATAAATAAAACGTCATTCCCCGATTGGCGTAGCCAAGCGAAGGGAATCTACCTTATAGCGAACTTATAGCGAACTATAAATAGCAAACTATAATAAGTTTTATAGTAAGATGGAGCGAGGATGGGTTTATATGTTGACCAACAAGGATAACAACGTCTTGTACACAGGCGTTACAAGCAATCTTGTTCAGCGTGTTGTTCAACATCGCAACAAGAGCTACGGAGGGTTCTCTGCTCGCTACAATCTCACAAAGGTGGTGTACGTTGAGGAGTTGCCCAATATCAGGGATGCTATCGCACGCGAGAAGGCTATAAAACGACTTTCGCGACATCGTAAAGAGTTGTTGATAGCACGGATTAACCCCTATTGGAGGGAACTTGTGGAGTGAGGTGATAAGCGGTAGATTCCCTTCGCCTAACCTTGCGGTTAGTCGGGGAATGACGTAGAAAATTTTGAATTTTGGCAAGACCTAAAGGTCTTCCCTTGTCTGCTCTCGCTCGGCATAGCTCAAGCAAGCTTGGCTCTGCCCTCGCTTACTCGCAGCCGTGAATTTTGAATTTTGAATATTGAATTTTGAATTTTTTGAATTATCAGGCTTTGCCTGAACAACTATGGGCTTAAAGAATTTAGCAAAACAGACAGCGATATATGGAGTCAGCACCATCATAGTGCGATTCCTGAGCTATATGCTCACCCCGATATACACCCGTGTGTTCGGTCAGGCGGAGTATGGTGTCGTTACCGACATCTACGCCCTGATACCTTTCGCTCTGGTGCTCCTGTCGATGGGTATGGAGTCGAGCTACTTCCGCTTTGCGGCGAAGGCTGAGGCGGAGGGAGGCGACGTCAAGCGAGGCAAGGCACGTGTCTTTGCCACCACGTGGGGTGCTACCATCGTGGCGGCGGTGCTCTTCTTCGTCGTTGTTATGTTGTGGAAGGAGCCTATCGCACGTGCTATGGGTGCGGTCTATGCCCAGAACACCGAGTATGTCGTTATGGTTGCGGGCATCATCCTGCTGGATGTGGTCGCTATGTTACCCTTCTCGCGACTCAGGGAGCAGGGCAGGGCTGCCAAGTTTGTCTTCCTAAAGGCTTGCTCGGTTGTCATCAATGTGGGCTTGGCTATCACCTTTATGGCTATGGGGCTCTTCGATAGCGAGTTTGGTGTAGGGTGGGTCTTTGCCACCAACCTCATAGCGAGTGCTGCCACGCTGCTGCTCATACTACCTACGACCAACCGCATCGTGCCACGTATCAATGCCCGTCTGCTGCGTAAGATTTTCGCCTACTCGCTGCCGCTGCTCATAGGAGGCATCGCCGGCACTGCCAACGAGTTCATCGACCGCCAGATGATAAAATATATCATCCCCGACGACGCTATGGCACAGCTCGGTGTCTACGGTGCTATAACGAAGATTGCTGTTGTTATGTTGCTCTTCACGCAGATGTACCGTTTAGCGGCAGAGCCATTCTTCTTGGCTAACTTCTCGAAGGAGGAGTTCTTGGAGTCCAACGCTGCGGCACTCAAGTATTACATCATCGCCGCTATGTCTATCTTCCTGGGCATAGCCCTCTTCCGCGACGTGTTTGCTCTTATTGTCGGCAGCTCGTTCCGCGAGGGTATCTATATCCTGCCTGTCATCCTCGGCGGTAATGTTCTGGCAGGCGTGTGGCTCAACCTCTCGTTCTGGTATAAGAGGGAGGAGAAGACGCGTTTTGCTGTCTATGTAACCTTCGTGGGCTTGGCTTTTACGGTCGTTATGAACCTCGTGCTGCTGCCACGTTGGGGCTACTATGGTGCTGCGTGGGCACGTCTTATTGCCGAGGCTGCTATGGTTGCTTTGAGCTACTACCTCAACCGTAAGTACTTCCCTACGCCCTACGATGTGCGTCGTATCGTGGAGTATGTCGTGGTCGCTTTGGCTCTCTACGCTGTTGGCGAGTGCTCTATGCACTACCTGTCGGATGTGGCGTGGCTTATGTGGAGTGTCAATGTTGTGGTCTTTGTCCTCTTCGGCGTGTATGCTGTGCGTCGTGAGGGTATCGACGTGGGTGGCTTGGTCGCCCACGCCAAGAGAAAGTTTGTGAAACAATAAAAATTTTTGGAATATATGAAAGTGAAAGTTGTTAACCATTCGCGATTCTCTCTGCCCGAGTATCAGACACCGCTCTCGGCAGGTATGGATTTGCGTGCCAACATCAAGGAGAGCATCTCTTTGGAGCCTTTGCAGCGAGCATTGGTCCCTACGGGCTTGTATGTCGAGCTTCCTGCGGGCTACGAGATGCAGATACGTCCACGCAGCGGCTTGGCTGCCAAGCAGGGTATCACCGTGCTCAATGCTCCGGGCACTATCGATGCCGACTATCGTGGCGAGATAAAGGTCATCTTGGTCAACCTCAGCCCCGATACGGTCATCATCAACGATGGAGAGCGTGTGGCACAGGCTGTCGTGGCACGTTGTGAGCAGGTGGAGTGGGAGAGTGTCGACGAGCTCAGCTCTACGGAGCGTGGCGAGGGCGGCTTCGGCTCTACCGGTAAGAAATAAGCAACGAGGAATTAGTAAAGAGTAATTAGTCGTTATCTGATAGAAAAGCTCTTCACTAAATTCATCCAAGCCCACTAAATTCCCTAAATTCCTTCAATCATCTATTTTTCAGACAATTAAAGGAGTTTAGTAAAAAGTAGAAATTTTTGAATTTTGAATTCATAATTTTTGAATTAATGAGATTTAGCGATATCATAGGTCAGCAGGAGTTGAAGGAGCACCTTGTGCGAGGTGTTCAGCGGGGACGTATCAGCCACGCACAGCTCTTCAGTGGTGTGGCAGGTACGGGAGGGTTGCCTTTAGCTCTGGCGTATGCCCAGTATATCAACTGCCCTCACCGCACCGAGCACGACTCGTGTGGAAAGTGTCCTTCGTGTGTCAAGTACTCTTCGCTGGCTCACCCCGACCTGCATATCGTGCTTCCGGTCAATAAGCAGAAGAAAAAGAGTGGCGAGGTGGTGCTCAGTGAGCAGTTCCTGCCTCTGTTTCGTGAGCTTATGACCCGTACGGGAGGCTACCTCACCCCTGCCGAGTGGCGTGAGAGTCTCAATTTGGGTAAGACCCTCGAGCCTCTCATCACCGCCAAGGAGGCTGATGAGATTGTCCGCCGCCTCTCGTTCAAGAGTTTCGAGGCGGAGTATAAGGTTATGGTCATCTGGCTCCCCGAGCGTATGAACGAGGAGGCAGCCAACAAGATATTGAAGATTTTGGAGGAGCCGTGGGAGCGTACGCTCTTCCTGTTGGTTAGTGAACGCCCCGACCTGTTGCTCCCCACCATCCTCTCGCGTACGCAGGAGGTCGTTGTGCCACGCCTGCGTGATGAGGAGCTTATGCCATTGGCTGAGAGGTTGGATGCTTTGCAGCGTGCCAATATGGTACGATTGGCTGCGGGCGATGTGGTGGAGATGCGACGTTTGGTGTCGGGCGAGGAGGATGGTCAGCGTAGGGAGAGCTTTGAGCGTTTTTGCTCGCTGATGCGTCTTAGCTACAACGACAAACACCTCGAGCTCATCGATTGGGCTGACGAGGTTGCCACGCAGCCACGCGACATACAGCTCTCGTTTCTCGCTCACTCGGCAAGACTCTTGCGAGAGAGCTATATGCTTCACGCCGGCTTGGGTAGCATAAGCTATCTGTGGGGTGAGGAGGCTAAGTTCTGTAATAACTTCGCCCCCTTCATCGACAACCACAATATAGAGCCTATCGTGGAGCAGATAGAGTCGGCACGCCGCCAGCTGACGCAGAATGGCAATGCGAAGATTATCTTCACACATTTTGCCCTGGCTGTGAGTAAGATGATACGCCGCCTGAAGTGATTATGCCTATGATGCACTGTGTAACGCTGCTTGGGGGCAGCAACCATCCCCTGAAGGAGGCTATCCTCGAGCACGCTCGGGCTGTCGTGGAGCGACGTGTGGGACGTGTCGTGCGTAGCTCGTCGGTGCACTACTCCGAGCCGTGGGGCTTCGAGGCTGATGAGCCCTTTGCCAATGTGGCGTGGGTTGTCGAGAGTGAGCTCGAGCCCGAGGCTGTGCTGTGCGAGGTGCTTGCTGCGGAGCAGGAGGTGGGCAGAGACCGCGAGGCTGAGGAGCGGGAGAAGGCTCTTACGGGACAGCGTTATGCCTCACGTGTGGTCGATATTGACGTGATTTTTTATGATGACATAGAGTGGCATAGCCCGACACTCACCTTGCCTCATCCAAGGGTGTGGGAGCGAGAGTTCGCCCTCATTCCCCTAAGAGAAGTGGGAATTCAAAATTTTTGAATATGAGATGTACGATTAAAATATTTTTGTTCCTCGCAGCTTTGGCTTTTGTCGGCTGCTTCAAGGACACTGTTGGCTACACCGACTACCGTGTGGCGGTATATAACCAGGCGACGAAGGATGCCGACTTCGTGCGTGCCCGCGACTTGGATGCCTACGCCTACTATGTGGACACCACCGAGTGGGCTATACGCTCCTACGACGATGCTCTTGCAGGCCGCATAACCAACAAGACCACCGGCGAGGTGCGTGAGCAGCCCGATGTGTGGGGTGAACTGAACACCTCGGATGAGTACCAGCTCTCGCTCATCATCAACCAGAAGATAACGATGCTGGTCATCCTCAACCCCGAGCTTCAGCTCTATGCCTACCGCAAATATCAGCTGCCCGAGAATATGCCGCGTGTCGACACCAAGCTCTATATGGCGGGGTGGAAGCCCTCGCAGGCAGCGTCGGGATGGCGTGTGGTAAACCCTTTCTACAACAAAAAGTAATGCGAGATGAATAGACCGACAAAGATTATAACACGATTGAAGCAACTCACAGCGGCGGCTATCATAGCTGTCGTGGCTCTGCCCATCCTTGTGCAGTGTGCCACCATAGGCACGCCCGAGGGAGGACCCAAGGATACCCTGCCTCCTGTGGTGCTGGGTGTCTATCCCAAGAGCTATACAACCAACTTCACCGACAAGAAGATAGAGATTCTCTTCGACGAGTATATCCAGCTCAAGGACCAGCAGAAGGAGCTCTACACCTCGCCCGAGATGAAGAAGAAGCCTACGTTGCTTATGCGAGGCAAGACGCTCCACGTCGAGATTAAGGATGACTCGCTCAAGCCCAACACCACCTATGCCATCGAGTTCGGTGCTACCATCTCGGACAACAACGAGGGTAACCCACTGCACGGCTACCGTTATGTCTTCTCTACGGGTGCCGAGATTGACTCGCTCGTTATGTCGGGCTACACCGAGGATAGCGAGAAGGTCGACTCTTTAGGTCGCACCTTCATCTACTTCTTCGAGGCTGACTCGTTGCCCGAGATTGTCGACTACGACTCTACGATGTTCAACTTCAAGCCTCATAAGATTGCCCGCTCGCAGAAGAATGGTATCTTCATCGCACAGAACCTGCGACCTGTCGACTACCGCATCTACGCCTTCTACGACAACAACGACAATCAGCTCTATGAGCCTGGCGAGGATAAGATAGGCTTCTTGGACCGCACCTATAACCCTGCCGAGATGGAGCCCTTCTATGTGTGGTATGACTCCATACGTCGTTACCCTTCGGCAGACCCACAGCTCTACTTCCGTCTGTTTGTCGACGAGAGCTTCTCGCGTCAGACGTTGAAGGAGAAGCTGCGTCCCGACCAGCATAAGGTGGAGCTCTATTTCGGAGCTAAACACCCCGACATACGCTCCATCAAGTTCGATGGCGTGCGGGCAGAGGATATCATCTATGAGCCTGTGTCGGCACGTGGCGATACGCTCTATCTGTGGCTTCGCACCCCATCGGCACAGCTCCCCGACACGCTCAAGGGCGAGATAGTATACCTCAAGCACGACTCTATACGTCAGCTGCAGGAGGAGCGTGAGGAGCTGAAGCTCCATTGGCGATTAATCGAGACCAAGGAGCAGGAGAAGGAGCGTGAGCGTTTGGAGAAGGAACGTCGCAAGGCAGAGGAGAACGGTACCGAGTGGGTAGAGCCTCCTGTGCCATCTAAATTCAAGATGACGAGCTATAAGCAGACCGCCGAGGTCAACCCCGAGGAGGATTTGGCTGTGGAGTTCGCTACGCCGCTGACACGTTTCGACTCGGCGTCGATACGTCTGCTGTCGTGGAGCGAGCTGGGCGACACCATACGTGAGCGTTTCCACTTCATCCCCGACACCCTCTCGCCACGAAAGTTCCGTATGCGTTCCGACTGGAGTCCGCTGCGTAAGTACGAGCTCTTCATACCTACCGATGCTCTGGCAGATATCACAGGCGAGGGTAACGACTCGCTCAAGATGTCGCTCACCGTTGCAGATAAGGAGAAGTTCGCTGTTGTCAATCTCACCGTGCAGCCCCGTAAGGAGGAGTACCGCTATGTGGTGCAGTTTGTCGATAGCAAATCCAACAAGGTGGTACGCACTGTCAAGGATTTGAGCTCTGGCACCTACACTGTCAACTATGTCGAGCCTACCGACCTGAAGATACGTATCATCGAGGATATGAACCACAATGGTCGCTGGGATGGCGGTAATATGGTCGAGCACCGTCAGAGTGAACGTTCCGAGTTCTACAAGGATGCCAATGGCGAGGAGACCTTCACCGCGAAGACCGGCTGGGAGTTCGACATAACGCTCGATATGGCTACCATCTTCGCCCCTATCACTATGCAGGACTTGATAGAGCGATTAGATAAGCGAGAGATGGAGCGTTTAGCCGAGGAGGAGAAGAAACGCCAGGAGCAGGGCAACCAGAACCGTGGCAACAACCAGTCGCAGTCGGGCGGTATGCTCGGCGGCGGTGGAATGTTCGGCGGCGGTGGCGGCGGAATGTTCGGCGGTGGCGGTATGGGCGGTATGATGGGCGGCTCAAGTGGCAGCAACCGCCAGAACATAGGCACTATGGGACGATAAATTCTCCGCTCTACCTATTTAGCTGTAGACGTTAGTAACCTTTAATAACCGTTAATTACCTTTAGTAACTGTTTGATAGAGAGTATGAAATACTTAACCAAAATATTATTACCTCTGCTCACGCTCCTCGTGGTGGCTGTGGCGGCATCTACTGCCTCGGCACAGCACACGTTGGGCGTCTTTGGCGGTGTGGGCTCGGCATCTATGCGACCCTACCCCAAGAAGGAGATGAAGTCCATCTTCCCCATCATCAATGGTGGTATCTCGTGGCGTTACTACTCGTTGCCACGTTATGTGGGAGCTGTGGGTGTCGACATCGAGTATCTGGGACGAGGCTTCCAGTATGGCCACACCTACACCTCACTCGGCTTGGACGAGAATGGTGTCGAGCAGCGTGAGTACCACTTCTACAAGCGTAACATCAAATCCATTATGGTGCCTATCGTGTGGCAGCCTCACGTCTATTTAGCCAAGAACCGCGTGCGACTCTATATGGAGGCAGCCCTCACCTTCTCCTATAACTTCGGTGGCGACTATTCCTACGAGATAAAGTCCGATGCGGGCGACTACGATTGGCGTTTGGAGCGAGACAACCGCTGGAACTATGGCTTGGCTGGTGGTGGAGGCTTCGCCCTGCTGTTTGGTCGCTACGAGGTGGGCTTCCGTGCCCGCTACTACTTCGGCTATGCCGACATACTCAAGAACAGTAACAAATACTACGACAACGGCATCGACGGGCCCGAAAACCCCTTCTACTACAACCCTCTGAAGTCGCCATTAGACAATATGACGTTCAACATCACCTTCGCCTATCGCTTCAACAAGGAGGGCTTCGACGAGTGGTTCTACAAGCCCAAGAAGGAGAAACGCCAGAAGAAAAACTTCAACTTCAGCGAGAGCTCCACAGGAGCAAAAACACGTTAATTGAAATTTTCTACTATTATTTCGCTGAGGACTTTTCTACTAAATAATTCCGCCGAAGACTTTAGTAACCCTTAATAACCCTTAGTAACCGTTAATAACCTTTAGTATCCTTTTCACAGCAAAAATATGGAACAACAACAAACCACACGCCAACAAAAGATTGCACGTCAGATACAACGCGACATAGCCGAGATATTGCAGAAGGAGGGCAGGGAGATTGTCGCTGGCAAGCTCGTTACGGTAACCACCGTACGTGTCTCGCCCGACTTTGGCTACGCCAAGGTCTACTTCAGTGTCTTCCCCTTCGATAAGAGCAACGAGGTAATGGAGGCATTGGAGAAGAACAATTGGTTCCTGCGTCGCGAGCTTGGCAAACGCATCCGCAACCAGCTGAAGGTTGTCCCCGAGCTGCAGCTCTTCTTGGACGACTCGTTGGAGTATATCGAGAATATCGAAGGATTGCTCAAGTAATGCTATGAACCTCAGCCGCTACATAGCCCGCCGCTACCTGCGGTCGAAGAACTCGCACTCGGTGATAAACATCATCGCCCGTGTGAGCACTGTGGCTATGGCTGTGCCTGTGGTGGCTATGGTGGTTCTTATGTCGGTCTTCAATGGCTTGGAGGGTATGTTGCGAGATATCTACCTCGCGGTCGATGCCGACATTGTCATCTCGCCTGCGGTGGGCACTACCTTTGCCCGTGATAGCCTCGCCACCTTCCACATCGAGCAGGTCGATGGTGTCGGGAGCGTGAGTTACACCCTCGAGCAGGGTGCTATCGCCGAGTATCACGACAACCGCACTATGGTCAGGGTGAAGGGTGTCGATGAGGCTTATGCTGCGACGCTTCCCATCGAGCGACACCTCACCTCGGGCTACTTTATGACCGACTACGACGGCACGCCGACAGCTGTTGCCACGCGACACATACTCCTTGCGTTGCGTATGACCAACATCTCACCTCGCGAGTCGTTCTCGCTCTATGCCATCAACCGCCAGCGTATCTCGACCATTCTCCCTACGGGAGGCTACACGCGTCGTGATGTGGGTGTTGCGGGCATATATAATATCGACGACCAGCACTCCGACGTGCTCTACGTCTCGCTTTCGGAGGCACAACGCCTCTTCAACTATGTGGGACGTTGCTCGGCTGCCGAGCTCTCGGTGGCGGAGGGAGCCGACGTGGAGCGTGTCAGGAGTCGTTTGAGGGCTCTTTTAGGCGACGATTATCGTGTTCTGACACGCGACGAAGGCAACACCATCTACCGCCTTATGGCTGTGGAGAAGTGGGGTGTCTTCCTGCTCTCGCTCATCGTTATGGCTATCGCCTCGCTCACCATCGTGGGTGTGTTGGTTATGGTCATCATCGACAAACGCGAGGAGCGAGCTACACTGCTCACGTTGGGTGCTACGCCGAGCCTCGTGCGACGTGTCTTCACCTCGCAGGGTATGATGATGGTTAGGCGTAGTATGGTGGGTGGCGTTGTTGTGGGTGTGGTGCTGACGCTCCTGCAACAGCACTTCGGCTTGGTGCGTATCGGTGCCGCCTCGCTTATGGTCGATGCCTACCCTGTGGAGTTGCAGTGGAGCGATGTCGTGGCGGTGGCTGTGGGCTACTACGCTGTGGCGAGTGTCATAGTGTGGTTTACGGTGCGGACGATGCAGAGATAATTCAAAATTCAAAATTCAAAATTCAAAATTGAGATATACGAGTACGAAATAAATATAAGCTATGAGATACATTACAACCTTTGTGTTACTTCTCTTCCTGGTGGCTTGCGACAGCCCCAAGACCATCCCTAACGATGACTTGGCAAACATCTTCCACGATGCTCTGCTGACCAACGCCTACATCAACCAGAAGAGTGTCAAGTACGACTCGCTCAACATCTATGAGCCTATCCTTGCCAAGTATGGCTACACGAAGGAGGATATGCACTACACGTTGGAGAACTTCCTGCGTCAGAAGAGTGCCCACCTGAGCGATGTCATCACCGAGGTCAACGACCGTTTGGCAAGTGAGGCTGCGGCGTTGCGTGCCGCTGTGGTGCGTGTCGACACGGTACGCAATGTAGCTCTTCGCAGGGCTCGCCACACCATCTTTGAGTTAGAGGAGCCTATCGTGGCAAAACGTAAGGCTGACACCTCACGACTCATCATCAAGCTCCCTATGCAGGGTGCGGGCGAGTATATCATCTCGGCTTGTTATACCATTGCCGAGAAGGATGAGGGCACAGGTCGTCGCTTCACCGCCAACTTCTTAGCGGGCGACAGCCTCACCTACCATCAGTATGCCACCATTATGCACCGTGTCGATAGCTCCGAGCTACGCACGCAGTTTACTATCAACCGCACTATGGCTGAGAAGTACGACACGCTGCGTCTGCACTTCAATGACTTCGCGACACGTCGCGATAAACGTCCCGAGCTGAGCCTCGTTACGGTGCACTCTGCCTCGGTACGCTTCACCCCTACCGAAGATGTTAGCATCGAGCAGCTCTTCGAGGAGCAGTTCGACGATAGAATATTCTCCAAGCGGTTTATCCACTCCATTGAGGATGAGTGGCTTATCGTTGCCGACTCGGTTGTTGCCGACTCTATTGCTGTCGAAAAGTAAAAAACGCCCCGATAAGTGAAAAAGCTCGCTGCCCACTACCTTATCTCCGAGGGTGAAGTTATGCTTCGCCCCCTTGTTACGCTCTCCGATGAGGGTGTCGTCGTGGCTATTGAGCAGTGGGACAGGCTCGACAGTGAGCCTCTGACGGTGTTCCATTCGGGTGCTATCATACCACAAATGGTCAACGCCCATTGCCACCTCGAGCTCTCGTATCTGCGTGGCGAGATACCGCGTGGCTGCGGTTTTGCAGGCTTTGCGTCGCACCTGCGTAGGGTGCGTGATGCGTTCAGTCGTGAGCAGCGTGAGCGTGCTATGGCGGCGGCTGATAGAGCTATGGCGGCGGAGGGTGTCGCTGTTGTGGGCGATGTGGCTAATGGCGACGAGAGCTTCTCTACGAAGGCTCATAGCCATCTTGAGTACCACACTTTTGCCGAGGTCTTTGGCTATCGCGATAATCTTGAGCAGGCGTCGCAGCTCCTCTCTTATCCTCGCACAACCCTCACTCCTCATTCGTGCTACTCGCTCCAGAGTGGTATCTTTCAGGATGTTGTACGTCGCTCCGAGGGCTCGCCTCTCTCTATCCATTTCTTGGAGTCGGCTGCCGAGCGGGAGCTCTATCGTGGCGAGGGAGCTCTTGCCGAGTGGTATCGTTCTATGGGGTGGGAGTGGGACTTCCTGTCGCACTATAGCTCGCCTGTCGAGCGACTCATTGCCGAGATACCACCGCATCAGGAGCTTCTGTTGGTGCATAACTGCTTTATTACCGAGGAGGATGTCGAGCGTCTTACAGCTCATTTTACCAGCGTTACCTTCGTTCTCTGCCCCGCCTCGAATGACTATCTGTCGGGCGTAATGCCTCCGGCAGCTATGCTCTGGCGTAAGGGATGTAAGGTAGCCATCGGCACCGACTCTTTAGCCTCTGCCGAGAGCCTCTCGGTGTGGGATAACGTGCTTATGCTGAAGGATGTCCCTCTGCCCACTGCTGTCCGCTGGGCTACCGAGGGTGGTGCCCGAGCACTTCATAGCTCCCATAGCGGCAAGGTCGCCATTGGCGAGAAGATAGCTTTGGTCGACGAGGTACACCTCTTATAACCGTCTATATCCCCCAAAAAAATCAACGACATCTATCAATTCGCTCCACTTGCCCCGTCCTTTTCCCTCTTTTCCTTTCTTGCTGATTTCTACTAAATTTTCGCGGTGTTGGCTTTTCTAATCACTTGATTTATAGCGTATTACCCCCCCACTTTGACAGGTGAGGAGGCGAGTGAGGGCTGATGACGGACAATCTTTTTATTTTTGTGCTATTTTTCATTAAAA
>SUZI01000015.1 GCA_015060005.1 Rikenellaceae bacterium | reverse complement strand
AAACCTATGTCTAAGTTTTCGGTTATTGGTTTCAAATAGGTTTGTGAATTTTGTCTATTCTACATAGACAGAGGATGGACAAACATAGACAAAACAACCACGATACGCCACTGGTGCGCCCCAGGGCGGGCTGCTTAACTCGTTGAGCAACAACAAAAAAAGCGAGAAACTTTCGTTTCTCGCTTCTGTACCCCCTCAGGGGCTCGAACCCTGGACCCCAACATTAAGAGTGTCGTGCTCTACCAACTGAGCTAAAGAGGCATCAATTATTTGCTAATTGCGAGTGCAAATATAGGGCACTTTTTTTATTCGTGCAAGTTTTTTGGAGTTTTTTTTATAATTTTTTATTTCACCGCATCATTATTCCACTCGTCGCCACCATCTGAGTAGCTTATAGGTCGCTTAGTTTCAAGGCTTTTGAGCAGCATATAGCTCTCATAAAGATTTATTCCATTTGCTGACTCTGCGGCAAGCTCATATCCCACGACACATCCAAAATCACACGTCGAGCGATAAGTCGCCATCGCTCTGTCGAGGTAAGCCTCACGCCACGCAGGGTCATTCGTCGGGTTGCCTCCCACCTTACGCGACTCACCACTTGCCGAGCTATTTATAGGCACACATACAACAACATATACTCCCTCGCTCTCACACAAGCGATAGAACGAGCGAGGCACAACACCCTCTCCCACTCTCACCGCATTATATCCCTGTCGCTTCAGCTCCTGCAATGTCGCAGCAGTAGCTGTCGTTGGGTCTACATCGCCAAAACGCAGCTCCACACCCTTGCCATTTATCGAAATCTGCCCTTGCTCATACGAGAGTTCCCTAAAGGTTGTTGGCAGCGAATAATACTCCGCATAACGCCCCTCAACCTGTGTCTTGAAGTTGAGTTTAAGACGTGTGGGCGACAGCTCGCTCCAAAGTGCCGACACCGGCACACGTGCCATAAATTTCACTGTATCCTCGCCACGCATACCGACCGACATATCGCGGTAGCCATACTCCACCACCACAGTATCGGCTGCCACCAACTCATAATGTATACGGGCACGCTTCTCGTTGAGTGATTCGGTCTTTACGACAAGGCTGACATCCACATTCGCCATCTTACCCGTAGCATCTATGCGAGCACTATGCACCACGTCTCGCACGCGTATCACAGGCTGAGAGAAAGCATAGACCTCAATCGGAGCCACCTCCTTCTTTCCATCGAAGCACTCCAGCGTCTGCGACCAATGCTGCCGAGGCACACTTATCGTTACGCTATTCATATCCTCGTGTACATACTTCGTCACGTTGAACTCCGCTGGCAGGAAGCCATTGGCACTGCTGCCTACATACTCGTCATTGACATAGAGGTCGTATGCTCCGCCCACAGCACCCACGTGCACAAACACAAGACGGTTAATCCACGAGAAAGGATATGCAAACTGTGCCTTATGCAGTGTAGCCTCATCTGCTTGCTCCATAGTCCACTGCTCCATAGGTCGGACATATTTCGATTTACGTATCTCGCCTGCAGCCTCCAACGCCTCGTCGGCTGTCGAATAGGGCAACATATACATACGTGCAGTCTCTCTACCATCGCCGAGGTTAGTGAGCGAGTTATCAATCTGGGCGTTGAGTGTTACGACAAAAAAGGTGGCTACCAGCGTAAGGATGTATCTCATATCACTTTATTTTATTATATTTGTAAGGTCAAAGTTACAACTTTTTTTATATTTATGGCAGTAAAGCACCCCGAACTCAATTTTCCACCTATAAAACTCGCTGCCATTGAGCGAGATGGTAAGCCTATGGTCTTCGATACCATACGCAAGAGTTATGTGGTGCTCACTCCCGAGGAGTGGGTACGTCGCCACGTTGTGGAGTTCCTCATCTCTCACTGCCACGTGCCACGACTGAGTATCACTCAGGAGTACCCCGTCAACATCAACTCTACTGCACAGCGTGCCGATATTGTTGTCTTCGATAGCCAGGCACGACCTCTTATGCTTGTGGAGTGTAAGGCTCCCGACATTAAGGTCGACCGCAGCGTCGTAGAGCAGGCTACACGCTACAATATGGTCGTTGGGGCTCGCTACATCATCCTCACCAATGGGCTTAAACACTACTGCTTTGAACTCTCCACAGAGGGCTACCGCCAGATACTGCATTTCCCGCAGTATGAGTAGCTATTCGCCCAATCGCTCCACGTACTCCTTGAACGTCTCACGATAGTTTGCTCCTACGGGCAGGTCATCGCCACACGAGAGATAGACCTTTCCACGCGTGAAACTCGTCAGATGCGAGAGGTTGATGATATATGAGCGGTGAATACGCATAAACTTCTTCTCCGGGAGCAGGCTCTCCATATTTTTCAGTCGGAAGAGTGTCGTTATCGTCGAACCGTTTGTCAGATGCAGACGCACATACTCGCCCACACTCTCCAGATATATTATCTCGGCGTGTCGCACTAACGTAACCTTATAATCTGCCTTCACCGAGATATAATCCTCCTCTGCCTTTTCAGCCTCGGGAGCTACCGCCTCAGACTCTACGCCGACAGCCTTACCATCACGCAGTTTGATAAGTTCAAATAGCGAATGAGCCTTATCTACCGCCTTGCTAAACTCCGAGAAGGCAAATGGCTTAAGCAGATAGTCCACTGCATCGAGGCGAAATCCCTCAATCGCAAACTCGGAATATGCTGTTGTAAATATCACCATTGGTGCGTTCTCTAACCCTCTCACGAAATCTATACCGTTTATGTCGGGCATATTGATATCCACAAATAGCAGGTCTACCTGCTCTGCCTCGAGCACAGCCTTCGCCTCTGTTGCATTGCTGCACGCAGCCACCAGCTCTAACGTAGGGATTTTTGCTATATATGACTTCACTTGACGCAGTGCCAGAGGCTCATCGTCTAATGCTATGCATCTCATCATTGCTTACAGGTATTTTAAGTGTTATATCATACTCCTGCTCGCTGCTATCATCTATCGTGAGCTGATAGCTATCGGCAAAGAGCAGGTCAAGACGTTTTTTCATATTCTCCAGCCCCAAGCCACTCGCACGTCTGTCGCTTCGTTGCTCGTTGTGGCGAGAGTTCGCTACACGACATACCACATACCCTGCTGTGCAGTCAATCTTTATGTGAACGTATGAGTGTTTGTTGTAGCTCACTCCGTGCTTAAAGGCATTCTCCACGAGCACAATCATCAGCAGCGGTGGAATCTTCACACTCGAGGGCAATGGATTTTGTACGTCGAGCTTCACCTCCACATCCTCCGTATAGCGTATCTTCATCAGGGCGATGTAGTTCTCTATAAATCGCACCTCGTTCACTATGTCAATCGTCGCATTATCCGAGTCGTAGAGCACGTATCGCATCATCTTCGAGAGCTCTATGACGCTACGCTGTGCCGCCTCGGTATCGATATCTATCAGGGCGTGTATATTGTTCAGCGTGTTCATAAAAAAGTGGGGGTTAATCTGATACTTCAGATACTCCATCTCGGCTTGCAGACGGTGGCTCTCTAACTCGGCTATACGTTGCTCCTCACGCATACCGACAAACATCATCTTAATCAACGAGTTTGCACCACACATAAACAGACCGAGCAACACGTTCCAATACCAATCCAGGTCGGTGAACGACGCCTTACCGTGCATAATCAGAGCTGCATTGTAAGGTGTCATACGTATGTTCTGCTGATAATACTCCACACCAAAAAATATCGCCGTAAGTACCACCACCAACACACCTAAGTAGGAGATGTAGCGACGTCGCATCAGAAGTTTCGGTGCGAATATGAAGTTGTTGATGATAAATATCACAATGTATGGCAACACCTTACTCCACGCAGTCAGTATGTTTACCAGCTGCACATGCTCCTCTGCCATCATCTTCGAGTTAAGGATAGGCACCAGCAGCACGAGCGACCACACCATAAAATAGAGTAGGTTCTCGCCTATGAATGGTTTATTTGTTTGAGTTCTCATACCCACAAAGGTAGTCAATTTTCGTTTATAAACGTCGCCACCGACTTAAATAGTATAAAAAAGGTGCTCATTTGCAAGAGCACCTTCAGTTGTATAATATCTTTGTTAGCTATTTTGCCTGGTAGAGATAACGCTTAATACTTCGTTTTGGAGTCTTCTCAAACTCGTGCTCCATAATCTCGTATTTGCCTACCTTTTCGTATGAGTTGACCATCGTATTGAGTTTTTTGATATTATCCTCAATGATAGCCTTCAACTCATCCTTGCCGATACCCTCAACCTTCGCCTGATCCTCATCCGGCACGATAAGAGCCGTCAGCACTCCGCTACGCTCCACGATGAGCGACTCTAACACCATAGGCAGATTGTTGAGTTTATCCTCAATCTCCTCGGGATATATGTTCTGACCATTAGCAGTCAAAATCATTGTCTTGCAACGACCACGAATGAAGAGGTTACCCTCAGCATCCATAACACCCATATCGCCCGTACGCAGCCATCCATCCTCCAACAGGACAGCCTTCGTAGCCTCCTCGTTCTTGTAGTATCCCATCATCACATTCTCGCCCTTCACCAAAATCTCGCCGGCGATGTTCTGTGGGTCTGGCGACACAATCTTTATATCCATAATACCAGGAAGGCTCTTACCACAAGAGCTATTTTTGAAGTATATAGGGTGCTCGAAGCTAATCAACGGAGCACACTCGGTCATACCGTAACCAATAGTGAGCGGGAAGTTAATCTTACGCAGGAAAGCCTCTGTCTCCTGATTCATCGGTGCACCACCGACGATGAAAATCTGTGTCTCGCCACCAAACGACGCCATCAACTTTGAGCGTATGATAGTGTAGAGGGCAGTGTTGAGCAATGGAATCTTCATAGCGATACTCATAGGTCCCTTCTCCAACATCGGAAGAATCATCTTACGATAAACCTTCTCCAAGACAAGTGGCACACTACATATTACCGTTGGCTTCACATTCTGCATAGCGTCCACCAGAATCTTTGGCGATGGCATCTTGCCGAGCAGGGTGATATGACCTCCGACAACGAGTTGTGCCAAGAAGTCGAAAGCACAACCATAGGCGTGAGCCAAAGGCAGGAACGAAAGTGAACGACCACCCGGATAGAAATACTTTTCGCCCGTTAGAGGGTTAATCATATCGCGAGCGAAGACCATATTACCCGTAAGGTTGTTAACCGAGAGCATCACACCCTTCGACGAACCGGTTGTTCCCGAAGTGTAGTTCAGCAGAATCATATTCTCGTTAGGCACATCGGCAAACTTGATATCCTCAACACCGAAGCCAGCAGGATACTTCTCTGCAAAGAGTGTATCCAACTTCTCTGATACCTCGCCGAAGATGGTAACATTCTCTCGCTGATACTGAATAGAGAAGTCCACCAACGTGAACGTAGCCTCCAGAAGTGGCATACGGTCAGCGTCATACTGCTGCCAGAAGTTCTCGCCGGCAAACAGGATGCGGCTCTCCGAGTGAGTGATGATATTCTCCACTGCCACAGGGTTAAAGTCCTGAAGGATAGGAACGATAACTGCTCCATAGGTTATCGAAGCTATATAAGCGACACACCAGTTGACGTTGTTACGACCAATGAGTGCCACCTTGTCGCCAGGCTTGATACCTGTCTGCTCCAATAGGATGTGTAATTTGGCAATTTTCTCTGCCATCTGCAAGTAAGTCAACGACTCCTTGCTAAAATAATCGGTCAAGACGGTTCTCGCGTGATGCTCACGGAAACTCGCCTCGTACATCTTAATTAAATTGTCCTTTAACATATTCTATTCTACAAAATTCTCTACTCTTCTACTCTATTCTCTCTGCGTCTGCTATGCCTTGGGGCTGTCAACGTGATCGTCGTGATATTTGCAGTGGATACTCTCACCCTCCTCATCGGGCTTCTTCCATATAAATATCTTCGACTCTGTTCCATCCAGCAGACGTCGTATATTTTTGCGGTGAGTCCATATCAGCAACACTGCCACCACAAATGAGAATACTATATAAGTTACCGACACTTCATCGGTACGCATCCACCACGTCGACTGGCTGATAAGCACCAGCACAGGGAACGAGCATCCTGCTGTCATCGACGCCAACGACACATAGTGGAACATAACAAACATAATCATCCACACCGCAAAGCACATCAGAACGACAGGAGGGTTGATACCCATCACCGCACCGACCATTGTCGCTACGCCTTTACCGCCCTTGAAGTTCGCAAATATTGGGAATATATGTCCTATCACAGCACAGAACACCGCCATAATCTTCAGGTTGATTAGCCACGCCACCGATATCTCGGCATCGGCTTTCAACAGATTGATAAGCACCACGGCAGTAAACCCTTTGAAGAAGTCCAATACGAAAACCGGAAGTGCCGCCTTCTTACCCAGCACACGCAACATATTTGTTGTGCCAGCGTTCTTGCTACCGTGCTCGCGGATGTCGATACCATAGTACTTTTTGCCAATCCACACTGCACTCGGAATTGAGCCGAGGACGTATGCTATGATAAGCATCGTGATTACACAATAGTACGTAATAACACTCCAGTTTGCAATATGTATAAACTCCATCATTTAGTTAAATTTTAGTTAAACATCTGTCGTAATCCAAACACAAAAAGTGCATTTTAGATATGGTTACGTTTTACAAATGTAATAAAATTTATTTAGTAGCCAAAATCTAACAAATATAATTAGTCTTTTATATCGTACATTTCACGCTTGACGGCTGCAAAAATCGGCTATTTTTATGACTTGACAAAAATTATGTGATTAAGAGACGATAAGTGTTACAAGAGGCAGCTTTTGTGGTTAAATAAGCTGTTTCAGTGGCAAAATAACCCCTCATATCGTCAAAATTCACACCCCACAACTCGCCACACTCACACCTCGCAGAGCCACCTCTGCGATATATTTTTCAATAGCTGGGTAGTCGGCACTTTTTATTTTTAAAAAAAATATTATCTTTACACCCAGAAAACATCAAACAACTAATTATGTCGGTCATAAAAGAGTTCAAAACAAGCTTATCGAGCTGGAATTGGTGGCGTGATATGATGTCTATCGCCATTGGATGCACCATAATGTCTATCGGCTTTGTATTTTTCATCAACCCCTACGACATTGTACCTGGTGGAGTGTATGGTATGGGTATCGTTCTCCACAACATCTTCCCGCACATTCAGGTCGGAACATTCGGCTATATGTTCGATATCCCACTTCTGACAACCGCAATGATTCTCTTCGGTCGTGAGTTTGGTGGTCGAACACTATTTGCCGCACTGCTTACCCCTGGTCTGATGAACCTCATATCATCTCTCGCCTACCCTACTCGCGAGGCTTTGCAGGCATTGGACCCATCGCAGCTTGCCGGCGGCATTATCGACCTCTCGAACGATTTGATGCTCGCCTCTATCTTGGGCGGAACTATCATCGGCATAGGCTTGGGCTTCGCAGTAAGAAGTAATGCCACCACCGGTGGTACCGATATCATCGCTATGATTCTCAACCGCTTTGCCAAGATTAAGTTCTCTAACGGAGTGCTTATGGCTGACTCATTTGTGGTTATGGCAGGTGTTGTCGTTATCGGCTTTGGTGTAGGTGTTGAGGATGCTGCCATCGACAAGGGTCTGCAGCTCTCACTCTACTCACTGATATGTATCTACGTGTCGTCTCGCGTTATCGACTACGCCATCGACGGTGCATCATACGATAAGTTGCTCTTCATCGTAACCAACGAGCACGACAAGTTGCGAGATTTCATCATCAACGAGCTGGACCGCAGTGCCACCTACATTAAGTCGCGTGGTATGTATACTATGGCTGAGCGAGAGATGATATTTCTGGTTGTCTCACGTCGCCAGCTCTCTCAAGTACAACGAAAGATTAAAAACATCGACCCCAAGGCATTCCTTGTTGTAACCGATGCTTACGACACCTATGGCGAGGGCTTCAAGCCATTCCCCGAGAAGGACACCGTGGTCGAATAATTTTGCATACTGATGATTCAAACTAATACATTACGCCCAATACTCAACTCGGGAAGAAAGCTCTTCATCGAGACCTACGGTTGCCAGATGAATGTCGGCGACACGGAGATTGTGGTCTCTATTATGCAGGATGAGGGTTTCTGCTATACGGAGAATATTGCCGAGGCAGATATCATCCTTATCAACACCTGCTCTATCCGCGACAATGCCGAGCAGCGTATCTGGGGTCGTCTGAGTGAGATGCGTCGTCTGCGTCGAGCCAAGCCATCACTCCTCATTGGTGTTATCGGCTGTATGGCAGAGCGTCTGAAGGAGCAACTCACCGAGGGTGAGCTGGCTGTCGATATTGTTGCAGGCCCCGACGCCTACCGCGACCTCCCAAAACTTGTTCGCGAGGCAGAGAGTGGCGGCAAGGGTGTCAACACATTACTCTCCACCGAGGAGACCTATGCCGAGATTGCACCCGTCAGATTGGATAAGAATGGAGTGAGTGCCTATATAGCCATTATGCGAGGTTGCGATAACTTCTGCTCATACTGCGTCGTTCCTTACACTCGAGGCAGGGAACGTAGCCGCGATGCCGAGAGCATCATTGCCGAGGCTCGTACACTCTTCGAGAATGGTTATCGTGAGGTTACTCTGCTGGGACAGAACGTCAACTCCTACCGCACGGGCGATGTAGACTTCCCCACTTTGCTACGCCTTGTAGCCGAGATTTCACCGCTTCTAAGAGTTCGTTTCGCTACATCCCACCCCAAGGATATGAGCGATAAGCTCCTGGAGGTTATGGCATATATGCCCAACATCTGCAAAGCCATTCATCTTCCTGCACAGTCGGGCTCTACCGTTATGTTAGAGAAGATGAATCGTAAATACACCCGCGAGTGGTATCTCGACCGCATCGCCGCCATACGTCGTTATATGCCCGATTGTGCCATCACGACAGACCTTATCGCAGGCTTTACGGGCGAGACCGAGGAGGACCACAAGCTCACCCTCTCACTTATGGAGGAGGTAGGCTACGAGTTCGCCTTTATGTTCAAATACTCCGAGCGACCTGGCACCTTTGCCCAGCGACACCTGCCCGACGACATCCCCGATGATGTCAAGACCGCACGCCTCACGGAGATTATCAATCTGCAGAACCGCCTCTCCGAGCAGAGCAACAAACGCGATGTAGGCAAGGAGTTTGAGGTGTTGGTCGAGGGATTGTCTAAGCGTAGCGATGAGCAGCTATTTGGTCGCACCCCGCAAAATAAGGTCGTAGTATTCGACAAGGGCAACCATAAGGTTGGCGACTACGTCAGAGTGAAGGTTACGGGCTGTTCTTCGGCGACGCTCTTTGGTGAGGAGATATTTTAGAAATTAATACACAACTCTGCACAATAATGAAGAATACATTTATCAAAAGCCTATTATTGGCAACCTGCCTGCTGAGTAGTATTGTGGCATATGCTTACGACTTTCAGGCGGGAGGCATCTACTACAACAAACTTTCCGACAATCAGGTGGAAGTTACATATTTAGCCCTCGGCAGAGCCAATGCCGAAGCCTATGTTGGCGACGTTGTCATCCCTGCCACCGTAACACACGAGGGCACTACATACGACGTTACCACCATCGGCACCAAAGCTTTTGATACGTGTCGTAAGGCGACGTCCATCACTCTGCCACAGAGCATAGTCAAGATTGACGATATGGCATTTATGAACTGCACGGCGGCAAAGTCTATCAACGTTCCCGACAGTGTCAAGGATCTGGGGGAGGCGGCTTTCAGCGGATGTTGGGAGCTGACTGCTATCCACATACCCGAGGGTATAACAACCATTAACAGCCAACTGTGCAATGGATGTAAAAGCCTGACCGAGGTCAGATTTCCCGACTCTGTCATCTCGATTGGCAAAGCATCCTTCAGCGGATGCGAGTCGCTATCGAGTGTTACAATTCCTGATAGCGTAACGACAATATGCGAACGTGCATTCTCGAGTTGCAAATCGCTGAAGAGTATCAATCTACCAAGCACCCTTTCAGTTATAAAGGACCGAGCCTTTGCCAATAGTGGATTGACAGCGGTCAAGATTCCCGATGGCATCACTGCGATAAGTGCCACAGCCTTTCACGAGTGCGACAACTTAGACCTCAATAAGATAGAGTTCGCCAACAATGGCACGCGAGGCGAGGAGAATGGCTATCAATGGGTTGATTTGGGATTGCCTTCGGGCAAAAAGTGGGCGACTCTCAACGTCGGAGCATCATCCGTAGAGCAGACAGGAGATTTCTTTGCCTGGGGTGAGACCGAGGCAAAATCCTACTATGAGGAGAAGGCGAGCAAGGCTAATGGCGTCAGCGGTAAGATCGGTGGCAAGGCAGAGTATGACGCTGCGGCTGCTCATTGGGGTGGCGACTGGCGTATGCCTACCATAGATGAGTGGCGTGAGTTAGCCAAATATTGCCGCTGGGAGAATAGGACAATCAACGGTCGCGAGGTGAAGCGAATTATCAGCAAAAGCAATGGCAACTTCATATACCTGCCTCACTCGGGCAAACGAATATTGGACACCCACAAGGAGCTAAACGTAAGAGGCTACTATTGGAGTTCCTCTGCTTTGGGTAACCCTGTCAGCAGAGCCCAGACACTCGCCTTTTTCAGCACAGGGCCAGCCGACTACTCATCGGCTTATCTTGGCGTAGGTATGGCAATACGTGCTATTAGAGAATAGAATCAAGCTCACAAAATCCTATATTTATGAAAAAGCTGTTAACCCTTATTTTCGTATTGTCTGTCAGCACTAATCTTTTTGCACAAGACAATAACCCACTCACCTTTCTCGGCATACGCGTGAAGGATAAGATAGAAAATGTTCAGGCACAACTCATCGAGAAGGGCTATGTGCCAAGGATTAAGACCAGCAAGATGCACTACGGAAAGTACCGCGACTACACTGCCAAGGTAACTGTAATTTACAGTGGATCCAATCTGGCAAGTGCTATAATTGTCATTCCTGTCAACGAGGATATGGTTAGTGCCGAGGAGGTTGCAAAACGCTTCAATGACCTGCTCGACACATTCAATAACGACCCTTATTACACAGCAGACCCTGCCAACAAGCGAATTCCCGATGGGGAAGATGTTGCCAGCGAGATGCTCAACGATAAGTTCTACAAAGCATATTTCTATCAACGTGGCGAGAAGACCAAACGCGTAATGTTATCCATTCACGAGTACGAAGGAAAGTACTATGTAGGAGAGAATTACCACCATCACACCAAGAAATAGTGCTCCACGGAGGTTATGGCATCTATGCCCAACATCTGCAAAGCCATTCATCTTCCTGCACAGTCGGGCTCTACCGTTATGTTAGAGAAGATGAATCGTAAATACACCCGCGAGTGGTATCTCGACCGCATCGCCGCCATACGTCGTTATATGCCCGATTGTGCCATCACGACAGACCTTATCGCAGGCTTTACGGGCGAGACCGAGGAGGACCACAAGCTCACCCTCTCACTTATGGAGGAGGTAGGCTACGAGTTCGCCTTTATGTTCAAATACTCCGAGCGACCTGGCACCTTTGCCCAGCGACACCTGCCCGACGACATCCCCGATGATGTCAAGACCGCACGCCTCACGGAGATTATCAATCTGCAGAACCGCCTCTCCGAGCAGAGCAACAAACGCGATGTAGGCAAGGAGTTTGAGGTGTTGGTCGAGGGATTGTCTAAGCGTAGCGATGAGCAGCTCTTTGGTCGCACCTCGCAGAATAAGGTCGTAGTATTCGACAAGGGCAACCATAAGGTTGGCGACTACGTCAGAGTGAAGGTTACGGGCTGTTCTTCGGCGACACTCTTTGGTGAGGAGATTTTATAACTTAACACTTAAGCAATATGAAAAAGCTATTATCACTTGTAGTGTTACTGTTCGTTGCAACAAACATCTACGCACAGAAGCCTCTTACGTTTCTCGGAATAAACATTATTGACGATGTGGATACAGTCAAGGAGCAGTTCGAGGCTAAGGGTTTTAAGCCTATTTTTAAGACAGGGTATCTGCTTCGAGGTGAGTATCGCGGACTTACGATGAAGATCCTCATCAATTATCGTCGTTCTACGATGATATCAAGCGGCATAGTTATTATCCCTGTTGACGAGCAGATGTACTCCGCCGCCGAGGCTGCCAAGCGTTACAACGATATGATTGATGAGTTTAACGCCAACCCTAATTATACAGTTGACTCAAAAAATAAGAAGATTCCCGCTGGTGAGGATGTTGCCCAGAGTATGCTCAACGATAAAACATATTATGCCTATTTCTATCAAGACGGAGATAGAAGTAAATGTGTAGAGATTAGCATCCACGAATACGATGGTAAGTACTACGTTGGTGAGAACTACTATTTGGATAGGCACTAAACTCCGACCATACATCTACAACAAAGCGAGTCCAAAAAAAGGTTTGGACTCGCTTTTTATCAGATATTGCACAGCATCTACTGCTACGCTATGAACACATATAACTCATACAACCAATGAGCTATCACAGCTGCTACCAATCCGCCAATAAAGTGCGACAGGATAGCTTTTGATATCAGCTTTCGATAGCCGAGGGTATCGAGCATTGCGGTGTGGGTACTCAGGAACCCGCTCCAGCACATACCTATGGCGGTAAACACAGCTATCGCATTGCCATCAATCCATCCCTCCGTAATGAAGCTCGGCACGAGGCTCAATGCTGCACCCACTGCACCCAACGCAGTTATGGGGAATGCAATGAGATGTGGGTCAGTAAAGCCGAATAACCACTCGAACACCACCTGGCACTTTGCTCCGAGCCAGGGCAGGAGCTCTGTTCCCTCATACGCTGCACCCGTATATATACCGCTGTCGGGAGCACCAAACGTAAGAATCATCACAAGTGTCGAAATAATCAACACGCCAGGTATGATTGCCAATCCTATATCCACACCACTCTTGCCGCCATCCAGCAGAGCATTTAGTATACGCTGAAACATCGGCTCTTTCACCTCCTCTTCAGGCTTCTCCATCTCCTCTACTGCCTTCGTAGCTGCCATCTCATCACGATACGCAGGGTATGCCTTTACGACAAATCGTTGCATCATTCGTGTCGACACCATCGCACCACATATAGCACCCACAAAGCCTAACAATGGCTCTGCGTAATATCCCTGACCGAACATATAGATGATAACGAGCAGACCCATACCGAAGGCTGTTCCGAAGTTTGTCAGCGATATATATTGATACTTCTTGAAGTACGACTTAAATCCCTCCTCCTTGGCAAGCGATATTATCGCAGGGTTGTCCGAGAGGAACGTAACTACCGCACCCAACGACGCTGCACCAGGCAAACCAAACAAGGGCTTCATAAATGGACGCAGCAGACGCTCCATAAGTTTCACCACGCCAAAATCCACAAATAATCTACCCAACGCACCCGTTATCACGCAGACCGCCATCAGGAAGAAAACCGTCTGCAACAGCAGGTCGTGAGCTGTATACATTATGGTGTTTATCATATTGCCAACACCCATATTGCATCCCAGATATGTGAAAAGTCCGCCCAACACCGCCAGGCAGATGATACCTGTGGGTATGGCATTATATATGCGTTTGAGTAGTTTCATAGCTCTTATCGTTTAAGCAGTGATACTTTCCAGGTCAGACCCACATCGGTTATAAGTCCATTGGGACGTATTGGATTTGTCGGATGAGGGTTGTCGCCGTGCGAGTAGTATGTATTCAGATGCAGACGCACATTACGACTACCCTTCACAGGGAAAAACTCCACGCCGCCACCATATCGCACAAACTCCGTGTTGGGAGCAACACTCATATCGTACGGTTGTGAGTCGCTGTTCTTATCATAGATTGCTTTTCCAAAGAGGCTCACACTCTCCGACACGTCGTACACAACCTTTGCCACCACCGAGAAGTTTTTGCCCAAAGCATAGTCGCCGCTGAGATTGGCTCTGTGGAAGAAATCTGCCTCTATTATCACTCGTCCGAGCTCAAATCGGTTGCCCAGGACTATGTGGTGAATGAATTTACCATCGGCATACTCGGCAAAGTTTGTCGAGTAACGTGTATGCCACAACCCCATTGAGCCTGCCCACGAGAGGTTATACGAGAACCAATTCTCCACATTTGCCGCATAGGGACTCTGGGTAAACTGAGCCATCAGGGAGTGTTTTCCACTCTGCGTGGTGTACGCTCCTGCCACACCAAACTGATAGCAGGCTATGTTATTCCAGAAGAGCGACGCGAAATAGATATCTATGGGTGCATTGTAATACTCATATCCACCCATCTCATATACCATCTTACCCGCTGTTATCGCCCAGCGACGGGTATGATACGTCATATTTATCCAGTCCGTTGCGTTGAATGGGTTCTCCGACGTAGGTGCTTTATTCAATCGCTGACGCAGCGAGAATGAGAAATCATCGCTTATGCGACCATTGACATCCAGATTGAGGTACTTACCTCTAAATCCCGTATCCTCCGCATCGTCGTGATTCCAATCATATTGGTAGTCGGCTCGAACGCCCAGACCTATATCTATCCACGACTGTGCTTTAGCCGACCAAGCAGTGGCTATAAATAGGCATATAAGTAAAAATCTCTTCATTCCAAAGTGGATTAAGTATGGATTAAGTGCATTTATAACAAACAAATGTAACTAAATTGTCTTAATTAAACAAACTTAAGACGAAACTTACTATATTTGTATGTTAAAATTTCGTATTATGGTACGTAAACTTTTCCAAAAGTATGTTGTAGACGCTCTGAGCCATATGGCTTTAGGACTCTTCTGTTCACTCATTTTAGGACTTATCATTGGTCAGATTGCTAAGATTCCCGCACTTGATTTCCTTCTACCCATAGCCTCAGCACTATCTGCTACCTCTCAGCTCGTCGGAGCCTGTATCGGTTTGGCTATTGCTATGGGACTGAAGAGTGATATGCTTGTTACCATATCATCGGCTGTCGTGGGAGCTATCGGATATAAGTTTGGCGGGCCCGTAGGCTCATACTTGGCTGTTATCCTCGGAGCCGAGGTCGGAGGCTTGATATCGAAGAAGACCCCTGTTGATATCATCCTCACACCTATGGTAACTATCGTTGTGGGAGGTCTGTTTGCTCAATATTGCTGCTCTCCGATAAACGATTTTATGGTCTACTTAGGTAGCCTTGTCAACAGTGCTACGGAGCTCAACCCATTTTTTATGGGTATAGTGGTAGCGACTATCGTCGGCTGTGCTCTGACGCTCCCTATCAGCTCAGCAGCCCTCTGTATTATGCTGCAGATTGATGGCTTGGCAGCTGGTGCAGCTACCGCAGGCTGTTGTGCCCAGATGATAGGATTTGCCGTCATCAGCTATAAGGACAACGGTGTTGGCGGTCTTGTCTCACAGGGTATAGGCACTTCGATGTTGCAGATTGGAAACATAGCTCGCAAACCTATTATCTGGCTCGCTCCTACCCTCACGTCGGCTATTATGGGACCCATCTCAACGATGATTTTTGAGATGAAGAACACCCCTATCGGTGCAGGAATGGGAACAGCAGGTCTGGTAGGACCTATCGACACCTACGCCACGATGTCGGCAACCACGCCTTCGGGGCTTCTCATCGCCGAGATTATCGGACTCTACATCGTAGCTCCTGCTATCATCTGTTATCTCATCCACATCCTGATGGTACGTCGCGGCTGGGTTAAGGCTGGTGATATGAAACTCAACAAGGGCTAATCTTCAGTGATGAACACACTCCGCTATATACTTCTGCTGCTATGTGTTACGGCAGTTTCGGCTTGTCGGAATTTCAGCGAGCCTGAGCTCAATTTCAATATCGAGGAGCAATCGCCCATAGCCATCGAAGAGCTCAACCAGATGGTTGTAGATGAGGCTGTCGAGGTTACCCAACCCTTGATGATTGAGGGCTATGTTGCCACGAGCGATGAGGCTTCTAACTTCTACAAGAGTTTCATCCTCAGCGATGCTACCGGCGGCGTGGAGATTATGGCTGGGCTCTACGATTTACACGTTCTCTACCCCGAGGGACAGCGACTCTACATCTCGCTGCAGGGCTGCACTTTGGCTCGCAGCTACGGTGTGGTGCAGGTTGGACTAAAGGCTGAGGAGCATAGTGGATTCGAGATTAACTACTTCGGCTCACGCGTGCTGCTCGACAAACATATAAGCCGCAGTGCCGAGAATCGTGAGGTTGAACCCATCGTGCGGACTATTTCTCAACTTAAGCCCTCGGATTGTGGTCGTTTGACGACCATCCGCTCGTTGCATCTTGCCTCTACGGAGTATGCCGACGCTTGGAATATCAACACCGAAGGTAGGTGGCAGGGCTACAACATCTTCCACGATGAGCGAGGAGATAAGATAGCTGTCTACACATCCGACTACGCCTCATATTGCCAGCACACCGTTCCACTCACTGCGGTCGATATTACAGGCATACTGCAACGTGGTGAAGTCGCTGGCGAGGAGATGTATATGCTGAAAATGAGCCGAGAAGATGACTGCACGAACTCTATATAGATACCTGCTGCCGCTTATCACCCCTCTGCTATTGGCTTGTAGCGACTATCTCAGCTATGAGCCTTATGATGTTGTGTCCATAGCCCATCTGAAATCACTGCTTCACTCCGAGAGTATAGCTATCACACAGAGCTACGTCATCCAAGGCTATGTCGTAGCCAACGACCAACAGGGCGAGTGTTACAGAAGCATCATTCTTTCCGATGGCAGCGGTGGCATTGAGCTAAAGATTGATGCCTCGGATTTATATCGCCGCTTTCCTCTCTACTCCCACCACTCGGTCCATTGTGCCACACTCTGGATGGGCGACTACGGAGGCAGAGTGCTTCTTGGCTTACGCCCCACCGACAGCTACCCCGTAAGCCCTATTGGCGAAGATAAGATTGACCTCTACATAAAAGCCGGAGACGACAACGCTCCCGAGTTCTACCCCTCGGAGATTACTCTCAGCGAGATAGCTGCACAACATATCGGCAACAGCTATATCCTTCGCGGCGTAACCTTTGCCGAGCAGGCTGGCACAGAGTGGTGCGAGCGAGACCCTCTCACAGGCGAGCACATCGACACCGAGCGAATAGTCTACGACAGCGATGGCAACTCCCTTCCCATCCGCATCTCACGCCACTGCTCCTACGCCTCTGCCACCATACCAAGTGGTGAGGGCTCTATGGTGGTTATCGTGCAATATTTCAATGGCGAATACTCGCTGATGATAGCCAACTACCAGCTCTCATTTTAGCTCTCGTGCAAAAAAAAGAGTCCGACATCTCTGCCGAACTCTTGTAGTAAACAAAGGTAGATAGTTACTCCTCGCTAACCTCTACATCCTTAAACGCCTCGCGAATCTTATCGCACACGCCGCTCTCGATGTTTCGCTCCATAGCCACAATCATCGAGCTTATAGCCTTTGCCGACGAGCCACCGTGGCCGATAATCACAGGCTTGTTAACGCCGATAACAATCGTTCCACCGATATTCTCGTAGTTGATAGCGTTCCAGAAGTTCTCGTGATAGTACAACTTCTCGCACAGAGGCTCCAATACGGGGCGGAGCAGCTGCAACAACCACGGACGTGTAGGACGCAGACGCTTGTTGATACGATACATAGCCTCCGCCATCTTCAGGATTACATTACCCACAAATCCATCAGCCACCACCACATCGCACGTTCTACCCGTAAAGATATACGACGACTCGACATTTCCTACGAAGTTGATGTTGTTCATCTGCTTGAGCAAATCGTATGTAGCCTTTGCCTGGGCATTACCCTTGCCCTCCTCTTCGCCTATGTTGAGCAGAGCCACGCGTGGTTTCTCAATATTGAGCACAGCCTCGGCAAATATTGAGCCCAAAAGACCATACTGAGCCAACACCTCTGGCTTGGCATCCACATTCAGACCCACATCGAGAATCAAGCCACGCTTATTCTTCACGATAGGCATAAATGTCGATATCACAGGACGTATAACGCCCTTTATTGTGCCGATTATTGTGGTACATCCCACCATCATAGCTCCTGTTGAGCCAGCACTTGCGAAACCGTCCACCTTGCCCTCTGCCAGGTGGTTGAAGCCGACAACCATACTCGAGTCCTTCTTCGAGACAAATGCACGAGCAGGATGGTCGCCCATCTCGACAACCTCGGTAGTGGCTACAATCTCAATCTTGTCAGAGTTGCACTTATGTTTATGGAGTAGCTCCTTGATACGCTTCTCGTCGCCGAAAAGCACTATGCGGCTATCTCCCTTAATACGTTTCAATGCCATTATGGCACCCTCGACAACTACCTCGGGAGCGTAGTCGCCACCCATAGCGTCAATACCGATTCTTAACATATAACAAATATTACTCGGTTACAAAAAATAAGAGAGAGCACACTTTATGCGAGCTCTCCCTTTGCCGTCAGAAAAACTACTCAGCCTTCTTCTCGATTGCCAACTTACCACGGTAGAAACCGCACTCTGGGCAAACGCGGTGGTAAAGAACCGCTGAACCACAGTTAGAGCAAGTAACAACAGTAGGAACTACAGCCTTGTAGTGAGTTCTTCTCTTGTCGCGTCGTGTTGACGACACTTTGTGTTTTGGATGTGCCATTTTACAATATAAATTTTAAGTTATCGTTTGTTCATATACCTTAGTTCTCCTCAACCTCACCTTCCAACTGAGCCTTCAATGCTGCCAACTTATTGAAGTCCCCCTTCGTGATTCCACTCTTCTCGTCAGCCTCGGCACGAGACTCTATCGCCTCGAACTCCTCCTCACTTACGACACTGAAGCGTGCAATCATATCAGGGTTGCATTCACCTTCGGGATGAACTCTCTGATAAGGAAGTGAAAGAACTATACTTTCGTAAATATATTGAGTCAAATTAACTTCATTCTCTGCTGGTGAGAGCCACATAACCTCACCGTCATACTCGCCCTGCTCATCCGACAGACGCACCACCAAGTGTCCTGCGTAGTCTATCTCTATCGAGCAATCCTCCAGACAACGATCGCACTCGCACACTACCGAGCCTTTTATTGTGATATCGAAGTCTAATTGGCTATCATTTTTGAGCATCGTAGCACGCACCCGGCACTCTCCGCCCTTAATATCGCGGCTTTCGTAATGGGTAAAAAGAGCGTCATCAACCTCGAAATCAAAGTCGAATGTGCTGTTTTTCAAGCCTTTATACTCTATCGAATATCTCTTTTCAACATCCATCTCCATATAAATAGCAGGCAAATTTATAAAAAAAAGGGGAATTGTGCAAATAATTACTATTTTTGTAGTAAATATTAAGGTATAAACTCCATCTGCCGACGTCGAAGTTGGCCTATGGCGATAATGTTAAACAACAAAATAACCTATGAAATCAAAGTTTCAAGTCAAGGTCAGCAGTTCGTATGCCGAGCTATGGCGATACAATATGGTGGTTATGGGCGGAGGTTTCGATGCCAAGGGTGAACGTGTCGACTTCGCATCCGTACGGAGCGAGATAGCTCCCGTAGGCTCCAACCTCAGCGAGGCACCCGAGGGTGTCGATAAGAGTCGCCGCCTATCCATCACACTCAACGACTCGGAGAGCATTGCCGCCTACGTCTACCTCATCCCTCACACGCTACCTCTTAATCGCGACATTGAGGCTACACAACCCTTTGATTTGAAGGTCGAAGTGCTTCGCGACAAGGAGTCTATCTACAAGGCTACCCACAAGATTAACCAATGGTCGGGTGCCTCTATCGAGCTTAAACTACCAAAAAAGGAGGAATAAAACACCTCACGACACTGACAACATTTTGCTTTGTAAAAAACAAATCGGGACATCTTTCGATGCCCCGATTTTCTATTTCGTGTGGAAGGATTACTTGTTGTAAGCCTTCATTACTGAAATAAGGTCGAGAACCTTGTTTGAGTAACCCCACTCGTTGTCGTACCAAGAAACAACCTTAACGAAAGTATCAGTAAGAGCGATACCTGCCTTAGCGTCGAAGATTGAAGTACGAGCATCACCCAAGAAGTCAGATGATACAACAGCCTCCTCAGTGTAACCGAGAACACCTGCCAACTCACCCTCAGATGCAGCCTTCATAGCAGCACAAATCTCGTCATACTTAGCTGGCTTAGCCAAGTTAACTGTCAAGTCAACAACTGATACGTCCAAAGTAGGAACACGCATAGCCATACCTGTGAGCTTACCGTTCAACTCAGGAAGAACAACACCTACTGCCTTAGCAGCACCTGTAGAAGATGGGATGATGTTACCTGCAGCTGCACGACCACCACGCCAGTCCTTCAAAGATGGACCGTCAACAGTCTTCTGAGTAGCAGTTGTAGCGTGAACAGTTGTCATCAAACCGTCAGCGATACCCCAGTTGTCGTTCAAAACCTTAGCAATAGGAGCCAAGCAGTTAGTAGTACAAGATGCGTTAGAAACGATCTGCTGACCAGCATAAGTGTTAGTGTTAACACCGCATACGAACATAGGAGTCTTATCCTTTGCAGGAGCTGACATAACTACGTACTTAGCACCAGCCTTGATGTGAGCCTGAGCCTTCTCCTCTGTGAGGAACAAACCTGTTGACTCAACTACGTACTCTGCCTCAACCTCGTTCCACTTCAAATCCTCTGGGTTACGCTCTGCAGTAACGCGGATAGCCTTACCGTTAACGATAAGCAAGCTCTTCTCTACGTCGAAATCGATAGTACCCTGGAACTGACCGTGCATAGTGTCATACTTAAGCATATAAGCCAAGTAATCTACTGGGCAAAGGTCGTTAATACCTACTACATCGTACTTGTCAGTCTGAGTGCAAGCTGCACGGAATACCATACGGCCGATACGTCCGAAACCGTTGATACCAATCTTAATCTGTGCCATAAATCTTAAATTATAATTTAGTTAAAACTTCTGTCGCAATTTTTGACGGTGCAAAATTATATACTTTATATATAATTAGCAAATTTATACCGCTAAAATTTGAAAATTATTTATTAATTCACTCTCTCTGCCCACTCTTCGTCGGTAGCACACCACTCCGCTACGACCTACTTAGCCGCAGCCTTGGCTCTTTTTGCCATAGCCGAAGCGAAGACAAAATCCTCTAACTCACGGTTATCGGCGTGCAGGATATCATCCTTCGAGCCTTCCCACCACTTATTGCCCTCATAGATAAATACAATCTTCTCGCCAATCTCCATCACAGAGTTCATATCGTGCGTGTTAATTATGGTCGTGATGTTATACTCTTTGGTAATGTCGTGGATGAGGTTATCAATCACGATAGAGGTCTGTGGGTCCAGACCCGAGTTGGGCTCATCGCAGAAGAGATAACGGGGATTCATCACTATGGCACGTGCTATGGCTGCACGCTTAATCATACCGCCACTGAGCTCCGATGGGTAGAGGTGGTGAGCATTATCCAGATTAACTCGCTTGAGGCAGAAGTTCACTCGCTCCATCTTCTCCTCCTCGCTCTGTGTGGTGAACAAATCGAGTGGCAGCTTCACATTCTGTGCAACTGTCGAGGCATCGAGCAGTGCTCCACCCTGGAAAATCATACCGACATCCTTGCGTATAGCTTTACGGGCTTTGAAGTCCAGCTCCGTAAAACACACATCGTCGTAATATATCGCTCCCGAGTCCACGTCGTGCAAGCCGACCAAGCTCTTGAGCAATACGGTCTTACCCGAGCCACTACGACCAATGATGAGGTTGGTCTGACCGGTGGCAAACTCCACCGATATATCCTTCAGCACCGTACGGTCGCCGAATGATTTGATAACATTTTGAGCCTTAATCATTATGTAAGCAGCAATTGGGTTAGAATCAGGTTAAATATCATAATTACAATAGAGCTGAGTACCACGGCACGTGTCGATGCCTTACCCACCTCCAATGAGTTACCTTTGGCATAATATCCGCAATATGCCGATATACTTGTGATGATGAAGGCAAATACCGCAATCTTGATGAGCGAATATATCACCTCCCACATCACAAAACAGTATTGCAGACCTTCTATGTAGTCGGCTGGTATCATAATACCCGTAAACACAGCAATTATATAACCTCCGGTGATACCTATCAGCATACTGAATATGGTGAGGAATGGGAAGAAGAATACCGTAGCAACAATCTTTGGCAGAATAAGATACGAAGCTGAGTTCACGCCCATAATCTCCAACGCATCAATCTGCTCCGTGATACGCATCGTACCTATCTCCGATGCGATATTCGAGCCCACCTTACCAGCCAGAATAAGAGCTACCACCGTTGAAGAGAACTCCAGCGTCATAGTCTCACGTGTTGCATAACCGATAAGATATTGCGGAATGAATGGCGACTCCAGACTGATTGACATCTGCAGTGTTATGGCAGCACCGATAAATACCGATATGATAGCTGTCAAACCTATGGAGTTCAATCCCAAAGCCTCCACCTCGTAGAGTATTCGTTCGCGATATATCCGCATCTTCTCGGGACGCGAAAATACCTTCTTCATCAGCAGAGTGTATCTGCCTATCGACTCAAAAAGTGAAAACATCTCTATTTATTTTTATCCTCTTTAATCTCCTCGAAATCAACGTAGTCGCCTACGTTATCACTCACTCGCTTGTCGCGTTTACCGCCCACACGCACCTTCACGTCGCCCTCGCGACCAGAGCCATTTCCTCCGCCGCCGAAGCCTCCGCCACGCGTATCAAATCCGCCCTGAAAGCCTCCTTGTCGCATCTGCTCCTCCATCCGTCGTGCGAAGCAACGCATACGCCACGTCAGGATTAGAGGTATCGCCATTATGAAGAGCACTCCTGCGAGGAGTATGATTGCCAAGATACGGAATACTCCCGGAGCAAACACTATCAGCAAAAGGAGTATGATTATTGTCAGCAAGTTACGCTGAATGAGGGCCAACAAACCCTGTGTATTATTTGAAAAATTATTCATCTCGTTCTGTTTTGGCACTATTACACCGATGCAAAATTACAAAAAAATATTCTATCGCCATAATTTTCGATTCACTCTTCGCATAATAATATATGTCAAAAGTGTTTCCATTGTTGATAAAAAGTATTATTTTTGACGCAAAATAATTTTAATCACTACGAAAATGTCAAATCAACTTCTCTCAATCTCGCCTATTGATGGTCGTTACAATAAGGTAACGAAACAGTTATCGGATTATTTTTCAGAGTACGCACTTATTCGTTATAGAGTGCTCGTTGAGGTAGAATATTTCATTGCTTTGTGCCAACTTCCGTTGCCACAGCTGAAAGATATCCCCGAGTCTGCGTTTGAGCAACTACGAAAGCTATACGAAGATTTCTCTGAGGAAGATGCTCAACACGTGAAAGAGATAGAGAGCGTAACAAACCACGACGTGAAGGCTGTGGAGTATCTCCTGAAGGAGAAGTTAGAGGCTCTCGGCTTGGATAAATATCGCGAGTTTGTACACTTCGGACTCACCTCACAGGACATCAACAACACAGCCACCCCACTCCTTTTGGAGGAGGCTTTGGTAGAGGTCTATTTCCCTGCATTGCAGGAGCTGGTCGACAAGATTTACGCTCTGGCTGAGCAGTGGGAGGATGTTGCTATGTTGGCTCACACCCACGGACAGCCTGCATCACCAACCCGCTTGGGTAAGGAGTTGAAGGTCTTCGTGGAGCGTTTAGAGCGTCAGATTGAGCAGCTGGAGAGTATCGAGCCAATGGCTAAATTCGGCGGTGCTACGGGTGGTTTCAATGCTCACCACGTAGCATATCCCGACATTGATTGGGTAGCTTTTGGCGATGAGTTTGTCTACTCTCTCGGCTTGCGTCGTGCACACTACACAACACAGATTGAGCACTATGACAATCTCGCATCTACATTCGACGCGATGAAGCGTATCAACAACATCCTTATTGATTTGGCTCGCGATATGTGGACCTATATCTCGATGGAGTATTTCCGCCAGCAGGTCAAGAAGGGCGAGGTCGGCTCATCAGCTATGCCGCATAAGGTCAACCCTATCGACTTTGAAAATGCCGAGGGTAATTTAGGTATGGCAAACGCGGTTTATGAGTTCCTTTCAGCCAAGCTTCCAATCTCTCGTATGCAGCGAGATTTGACCGACTCAACCGTCTTGCGTAATGTAGGCGTTCCGGTGGCACATACACTTATCGGTTTGAGCTCTTTACAGAAGGGATTGGGCAAAATAATCCTCAATGAGCAGGCTTTAGCGAACGATTTGGAGGATAATTGGGCGGTTGTAGCCGAGGCTATGCAGACTATTCTGCGTCGTGAGGCATACCCTAACCCATACGAAGCACTGAAGGCTCTCACCCGCACAGGTGGTCATATTAACGAGCAGACTATCAAGGAGTTTGTCGAGGGATTGGATGTCAGCGAGAGCATCAAGGCTGAGCTTCGTACTATCACCCCACACAACTATACCGGAATGGTGAAATAACACTATAATCTAAATCATTAAGAGGCTGTCCAACAATGCGTTGCGACAGCCTCTACTTATTGAATTTCAAGGTTTAAGAAGCCTGAGAAACCGCAGTTTACTTGGCGTAAATGAGGATTTCTCTGGCAAGGCAGATGCCGAAAGAGCCTTGCAAGACACGCCTTTTACGTAGAAGCTGTATAACAAGAGCTATTTTGAAGC